>JASMLK010000129.1 GCA_030748735.1 Myxococcota bacterium
CGGAGGGGACGTTCAGCCATCTCGCAGCACTGCGGCAGTTCGGCGCGCAGGTCGACCTGCAGCCGAGTCAAAACCTGGGCGAGGTGTTTCTCAAAACCGCACGCGGCGAAACACACTTCGGCGTGGTTCCGGTCGAGAATACGACCGAAGGTGCGGTGACCGAGAGCTACGACAACCTGGTCGATGCCGACGTCACGATCTGCGGCGAACTCATGCTCGAGATCTCGCAGAACCTGCTCCGCAGTCGCGACGGGCTCGAAGATGTCGAGAAGGTCGCTTCTATGTGGCAACCGCTCGCGCAGTGTCGTGGTTGGCTGCGGCGGCGACTTCCCGATGTCGAGATCGTCGAAACCACGAGCACAGCACAGGCCGCCCGGATGGCGAGCGAAGACCCGAGCCTCGCCGCGATCGGCAGCGAGATCGCCGCAGACGCCTATGGGCTCCAATTGGTGGAAAGCGGCATCGAGGACCAGCGCGGCAACACCACGCGCTTCCTCGTGATCGGGCGCGAAACACCCTCGGCGAGCGGCAACGACCTCACTTCCGTCGTGTTCACCGCCCGCAAGAACCAGAGTGGTGCGCTCTACCGCCTGCTCGAGTCGTTTGCGAAGCACGACGTCAACTTGACTGCGATCCAATCGCGACCGGTAAAGAGCAAGCCCTGGGAGTACCTGTTCTTCGTCGACATGGAAGGGCACCTGGAAGAGGAACACGTGAAGGCGGCGTTGCAGGAGGCCGCAACGCTCGCCCATTCCCACAAGATCCTCGGGTCCTATCCAAGGGCCCAACCCATTCCGAGTCCCATCACGAAGAGCGTCGAAGAAGACGCGTAGATGCGCGCAAGCGGCGCGCTCGAGGCAGGAAAGAGCCACACCATGTCGACCATCGAAGAACTCGTAAACCCACATATCCGCGACCTCGCCCCCTACCAGCCGGGCAAGCCCATGGAAGAACTCGAGCGCGAGCTCGGGATCGATTCCTCGATCAAACTCGCTTCGAACGAAAACCCGCTCGGCCCTTCGCCCAAGGCGATCGAAGCGGTGCGTGCAGAGATCGAAGCCGTGAACCGCTACCCGGACGGCGCGTGCTTCGAATTGCGCGCGAAGCTCGCAGGGCGCCTCGGTGTCGACGAAGACCAACTCGTCTTCGGTTGCGGCGCAGACGAGATCCTCGAATTGATCGTGAAGACCTTCCTCGCTCCCGGCGACGAGGTCGTGATGCCCTGGCCTTCGTTCGCCATGTACCCGATCGTGGTGCAGGGGATGGGCGGGAAGGTCGTGCAGGTGCCCCTGCGCGACGACTTCGGGCATGACCTCGATGCGATGCGCGAAGCGATCACCGAGCGCACGAAGGTGGTGTTCGTCTGCAATCCCAACAATCCGACCGGCGGCAGCATTGGCGCGGCCGGGTTCGACGCGTTCGTCGAAGCGCTGCCCGAAGACGTCGTGCTCGCCGTCGACGAGGCCTACTTCGAATTCGCCCGTAGAAGCGACTTCCCCGACAGCGTGGGGTGGCTCGCGAAGCGGCCCGCGACGCTGGTGTTGCGCACCTTTTCGAAGTACCTGGGCCTCGCGGGGCTGCGGATCGGCTACGGCATCGGCTCGCCCGAGCTCGTCGGCTTCATGGAGCGTGCGCGTCACCCCTTCAACGTGAATCGCCTGGCCGAAGCCGCCGCCGTCGCCGCCATCGACGACGAAGAACACATCCGTCGGACCCTCGAAATCAACGCCAACGGCATCGACTACCTGACCCGCGAACTCGAGAGCATGGGTATCGCGGTCGAACCCACGGACACCAACTTCGTGCTTGCGAAGATCGGGGCGAACGTCTTCGATGATCTGTTGAAGCAGGGGGTCATCGTTCGCCCGATGGCGGGCTTCGGTCTGCCCGAGCACGTGCGCATCACCGTCGGGCTTCCCGAGGAAAACGAGCGCCTGGTGAAGGCGCTGCGCGATGTCGGGGTTGGGGCGTGACTGCGCAAGAAGCGGACGCCGACCCGCCGTTCGAGCGGCTCACGATTCTCGGCCTCGGGTTGCTCGGTGGCTCGGTCGCCATGGCGGCGCGAGAGCGAGGGCTGGCCCGTACGATCGTGGGCGCGGGGCGCCGGCGCGGCCCCCTCGACTTCGCGCTCGAAAACGGAATCGTGGACGAAGCCGGTGACGTGGCCAGCGTCTCGCGCGGCGCCGACTGTGTCGTCATCGCGACCCCGGTCTCGAGCATGGCGGGGGTGCTTCGCGAGGTGGCGAGCGACTTCGCCCCGAATGCGATCGTGACCGACGTCGGCAGCGTGAAAGCGCCGGTCGTCGAGACGCTGCCCGGGTTGCTGCCGGACGGCATGTCCTTCGTGGGTTCGCATCCGATGGCCGGCAGCCATCTGAAGGGTGTCGAGAACGCCCGTGCAGACCTCTTCCAGGGCGCCTGCTGTGTCGTGACGCCCCTGCCGGACACCGATCCGGCCGCCACGGCCCGCATGACCCGCTTCTGGACGGCGCTCGGCTCCTTCGTGCTCGAGCGCAGGCCCGAGGATCACGACCTCCACGCCGCCTGGATCAGCCACGCCCCCCACGCGATCGCTTTCGCCTTCGCGAGTGCCCTGGGGGTAGCTCCCCTCGGTGCCGGGGAGATGGTCGGCAGCGGATTTCGTGATTTTACCCGCATCTCCAGGAGTGACGGGGAGTTATGGGGCGATATCCTACGCGCCAACCGAAAGGCTTTGGCCGCCCCCCTCGAAGCCTTCGGTCGGTCGCTCAGTGAACTCGCCCGGGCGATCGAAGAGGGGGACCTCCAGAAAGTCGAACGATTCCTTATGTCTGCGCGCGATGGGCTCTCCAGGTTGGAACCCGGTGCGGCGGACGTCCAACCCGAGCCGGACGGCGGAAATCCGGTGGCAAAGGACCATCCCCACTCCAACGGTGGAGCCGGGGGCGGATCAAACAAATCAACGTGAGCAACGATACCAGCACTGCAAGTGAACAAAGCTTCGCTGAGCTCTTCAGCCAGGGACCGAACGCACCCAAGGAGGGCGAAGTCGCCCAGGGTACGGTCCTTTCGATCGACAACGAATACGTCCAGGTCGACATCGGCTTCAAATCGGAAGGCCTTGTCGCGGCCTGGGAATTCATGGAAGACGACGGGACCATCACGGTCACGGTCGGCGACACCGTGGATGTCCTCGTCGAGAACGCAGAAGACGACGATGGCCGCATCGTCCTTTCGAAGGAGAAGGCCGAACGCCTCAAGGTCTGGGACCAGATCAGCCAGGCGTACGACGAAGACCGCGCCGTCGAGGGCACGATCATCGCCCGCGTGAAGGGTGGTCTTTCGGTCGACATCGGTGTGAAGGCATTCTTGCCCGGTTCGCAGGTCGACCTTCGCCCGGTACGCAACCTCGAAGGCATGCTCGGCACGCGCTCGGACTTCAAGATCATCAAGTTCAACAAGCGCCGGGGCAACATCGTGCTCTCGCGCCGCGCACTGCTCGAAACCGAGCGCAAGAAGCTGCGCCGCGACACGCTCGAGACGTTGGCCGCAAGCCAGATCGTCGACGGCGTGATCAAGAACCTGACCGACTACGGTGCCTTCATCGATCTCGGTGGCATCGACGGCTTGCTCCACATCACCGACATGTCGTGGGGCCGCATCAACCACCCGAGCGAGCTGTTCAAGGTGGGCGATGAGATCAAGGTCAAGGTCTTGAAGTTCGACCCCGAAGCGGAGCGCGTTTCGCTGGGTCTCAAGCAGATCCAGCCCGACCCGTGGATCGACGCCGCCATGCGCTACCCGATCGGCACGCGCCTCAAGGGCGAGGTCGTGAGCCTGACGGACTACGGCGCCTTCATCGAACTCGAAGCCGGCATCGAAGGTCTGGTGCACGTCTCCGAGATGTCGTGGACGAAGCGCGTCAAGCACCCGTCGAAGATCGTGGCCGTGGGCGACGACATCGAAGCCGTCGTGCTCGACGTGAACGAACGCGATCGCAAGATCTCGCTCGGCATGAAGCAGATCGAACAGAACCCGTGGACCGTGATGGAGACCTCGTACCCCGTGGGCTCCAAGGTCAAGGGCGAAGTTCGCAACATCACGAACTTCGGCATCTTCGTCGGTCTCGAAGAGGGCATCGACGGGCTCGTCCACATCTCGGACATCAGCTGGACGGAGCAGATCAAGCACCCTAGCGACAGGTTCGAAAAGGGCGATGAAGTCGAAGCGGTCGTGCTCAAGATCGACAAGGAAAACGAGAAGTTTTCCCTCGGCATCAAGCAGCTGCAGCCCAACCCCTGGGACGACATCCAGAAGCAGTACCCGATCGGCTCCGAGGTCACGGGCCCCATCACGAACATCACCGAGTTCGGTGTGTTCGTGAAGCTCGACCACGGCATCGACGGGCTGGTGTACAGCTCGGAACTCGCCGCAGAGCGCGTCGAGAACCCCGAAGAGCAGTTCACGGCCGGCCAGGACGTCACCGCGTTGGTGACCAAGGTCGACCCGGTCGAGCAGAAGATCTCTCTGTCGATCCGAGCCGTGACGGACAAGGCCGAACGCGCCGCCCTCAAGAAGGTCGCGGAGCAGGAAGCCCAGAGTCAGACCACCACCTTTGGCGATCTCCTCAAGGAGAAGATGGCTGCCAAGGCCAGCGGCGAAGGCGGAGAAGAGTAGTTCCAGATCGTGTCGGGTTCGGGGGCGGCATGCCGCCCCCGGGCCGGGCAGTTCGTTGCACCACCCGGGCGACGCGCGAAAGCGCCCGAGACCATGCCCACGCAAAACCTTGACCGGAGAGCACGATGACGAAGAGTGGACTGATCGAGGAAGTAGCCAAACGCACGCCCCACATCTCGAAGAAGGACACGGAGGTCGTGGTCAACACGATCTTCGATTCGATGATCGATTCGCTGAAGGAGGGCGACCGCATCGAGATTCGCGGTTTCGGAAGTTTTCAGGTGAAGATGCGCGAGGCGCGTGAGGGGCGGAACCCGAAGACGGGCGAGCCCGTGCACATCAGCGCCAAGCGAACGCCCTTCTTCAAGGTGGGCAAGGAACTCAAGGAAATGGTCGATCAGTCACCCGCAGAAGCGCCGGCTTCGCAGGGCGAGGGGTCGGAGAGCACGCCTTCCGTCTGATCAGGGCGGGAGTTCGTTACACCGAAACGCTGCAAGCCTGAGAGTCGAATCACGTAGGGCCCCGTACCCCGCGTGAAACCCGGGCCAACCCGGCCGAGTGCCGGCTCGGCCCACCGAGGTGGCCTGAAGTCATGCTCATGCTGCGCCGCGTCGTCCTCGCGGCCATCGTCATCGCGCTGATCGTCGTGGTCCGCTTGTTCCCGGACCAGAACGACAGCCGCGTCGACATCGATCTGTTGCTCACGACCATCGAGGGCGCGTCCCTCTGGCTCGTGTTGGTGGTGACTTTCGTGGGGGGCGCATTGCTCGCGGGGTTGCTCTCTTCGCTGCTGCTCATCAAGGCGGGGTTGCTCAGGCGTCGCTATCGCAAGGCGATCGCCGACCTCGAAGCCGAGGTTCACCATCTGCGGAACCTGCCGCTCGCGACGGGTGACACGGTCGACCTCGGAAGCGACGTCGGGGCGGTCCAACCCGCCAGCCCGCAGGAGGGTTGAACCGTGGGGCGACTACGGTGGCCGGCCTGGGCGCGGAGGAGTGGCGGATACAAGCGTTCGGCATCGGGGGACAACTTCGATGCGTTGTTGCACGAGGCCTTGTTCGCCCACCTCGCGCAAGACGATGAAACGACGGAGCGCGCGCTCACCGAGGCGCTGCAAATCGACTCCGACGCGGTCGACGCCTACGTAGCACTGTGCCGCTTGTATCGAGGTCGCGGCGAGATCGGTCGCGCGATTCGCCTGCACCAGAACCTGCTGCTGCGAAACGACCTTTCGCCGGCGGACCGCCAGACGGTGCTGATCGAACTCGCCCAGGACTTCCACGCGGGCGGTTTCTTGCGGCGCGCGGTCGCGAGCTACGAAGAAGTGTTGGCCCACGACGCGCGGGACACGACGGCCTTGCGCGCGTTGGTGGAACTGCACGCCGATCTACAGGACTACCCGCGTGCGATTGCGCTCGAAAAGCGACTCGCGCGGATCGAAACCCGCAACAAGTCGACCGAGGCGGCGTTGTGGGTGTCGTTCGGTGAGCACGAGCGCGAGCAGGGGCGGGCGGGGACGGCTCGAAAGGCGGCCAAGACCGCGCTGCGCCGCGACAAGGAATGTGCGCCCGCCTATCTGCTGCTCGGGCAGATCGAGGCCGACCGCGGCAAGGACAAGGCCGCACTGGCCGCCTGGGCCAAGGTGCCGGCCCTCGATCGCAAGCTCGCCCTCGACGTCTACCCACGCGTCGAGGCCACCTTCGCCGCGACCGATCAGGCCCGCGACTACGAAAGCTACCTGCGAAACCTGATCGAACAGGACCCGGGCGATCGCGGCGCGACCCTCGCGTTGGCTCGCTATCTGCTGAGCCGCGGCGACGTCGATCTTGCGGTGGTCGAGTTGAAGCGCCTGCTCGATCGCGAACCACGCAACGTCGAAGTGCGCGTGGTGCTTGGGCGCGCGTTGATCGCAGCGGGTCGCGAAGAAGACACGCGCTCCGCCTACGAAGGGTTGCTCGACCTGCTCGATCGCAGTCCGAAAGCTGGCGAAGTGGAAGGCGGCGAACTCGGAGGCGGAGGGTGAAGGCGACGTCCGCACGCGACACGCCGATGATGCGCCAGTACCTGGCGATCAAGGCCGATCATCCCGACGCGATCCTGTGTTATCGCATGGGCGACTTCTACGAGTTGTTCCTCGACGACGCCGTGCTCGTGGCGCCGCTGATCGACATCACGCTCACCAGTCGCGACAAGGACAAGACCGACCCGGTGCCGATGTGTGGCTTTCCCGTGCACGCGGCGGACGGCTACATCAAGCGCCTCGCCGAACTCGGCCACCGGGTGGCGATCTGCGAGCAGGTGGAAGATCCGAAGGAGTCGGGCGGCAAGCGCCTGGTGAAGCGCGCGGTAGTCGAGGTCGTGACGCCGGGGCTCGTGGGCGATCCGAGTGGGCTCGACGCCCGGCGCGAGGTCTCGGTGATGTCGGTGGCGATGCGCGCGGCCGGCGAACCCGTGGGCCTCGCGATTCTAGACGCCTCCACCGGCGACTTCCGCGCCACGCGCGTCGAAGCGTCGAAGGGCGAGGCGATTCCCGAACTCGTCACCAGTGAGCTGCGCCGCGTTTCTCCGCGTGAAATCCTCTGTGACAGCGAAACGCGAGAAGCGCTGGCCGCGATGGTCGAAGTCGGGCTCCCCGCGACGGTGCTGACACAGGTGCCGGCCACCACCTTCGACCCCACGCTCGTGCCGGTGCTTCCGGAAGGCATGTCGCAGGACCCGGCTGCGCCCGATGCCTGTGCGGCCGCCGCGCTGGTCCAATACCTCGGCACGAATCAGCCTTCGGCCCTCGAACACGCGCCGCGGCTTCGCAACTACCACCTCGGCGACACCATGGTGCTCGACGAGGCGACGCGCACGCATCTCGAACTGTTCGAGAACAACGAAGACCGTGGCCGCAGTGGGACCCTGCTCGAACGTCTCGATGCGAGCGCGACGCCGCTCGGGGCGCGTCGTGTCGCACATTGGCTTCGCTATCCGCTGCTCGACCCGGGCGCCATTCGTGCGCGCCAGGAGGGTGTTGCGTATCTCGCCGAGCACGACCGCTTGCGGGCGTCCTTGCGCGAAGCCCTCGCCCCCGTGCGTGACCTCGAACGCATCCTCACCAAGGCGATCCGTCCCACCGCGACGCCGCGTGATCTGGGCGTCTTGCGTAGCTCTCTCGATGCCCTGCCGCAGGTGACCGAGAGCCTGGGCGGCGCCCACGACCTCGCGCCCGGCCAGGCCCTGCCCGCAGAGCTGACGCCTCCGACGGCGCTCCCCGAAGTGACGAGCCTGCTCTGGGACGCGCTGATCGACGAACCGCCGGTGGTTGCGCGCGGTTCGCGCGGGGCCAACGAAACGGGATACATCCGCGAAGGCCATCGCCCCGAACTCGACGCGCTGCGCGAGAGCGCGGGCAAGGGGCGCGAGTGGATCGCCGGCCTCGAAGCCAGCGAGCGCGAGCGCACGGGCATCGCGAACCTCAGGGTGAAGTTCCACCCGGTGCACGGCTATTCGCTCGAGGTGTCGAAGGCACAGCTCGACAAGGTGCCCGACGACTACACGCGCAAGCAGACCCTGGCCAACGTCGAACGCTTCACCACCGAAGAACTCGCGGAAGTGCAGGGGCGGGTGATGGGCGCCAACGAGCGCGCGGCTGCACTCGAGCGCGAGATCCTCGAAGCCGTGCGCCAGGAAATCGTCGCCCATGCGAGCGAGATCCGCGTCGCCGCAGACGCCGTGGCGAACATCGACGCGATTGCATCGTTGGCCGAAGTCGCACGCCGCGAAGCCTGGGTTCGTCCCGAAGTACACGACGGCGAGACGATCGAGATCAGCGCGGGGCGTCACCCGGTCGTCGAAGCCTTTCTCGCGGCTTCGGGTGATGCGGGGTTCGTGCCGAACGACACCAGCCTCGACCCGGAAGACGCGCAGATCCTCCTGCTCACCGGCCCGAACATGTCGGGTAAGAGCACCTATCTGCGACAGGTCGCGCTCGTCGTCTTGATGGCGCAGACCGGCAGCTGGGTGCCGGCGGAAAGCGCGTCGATCGGCATCGTCGATCGCATCTTCACGCGCGTGGGCGCTTCGGATCGCCTTGCGCGCGGCGAGTCGACCTTCATGGTCGAGATGCGGGAGACCGCCGAGATCCTGCGCGGGGCAACTCGCGCGAGTCTCTTGATCCTCGACGAGATCGGCCGCGGGACCAGCACCTTCGACGGGCTTTCGATCGCGTGGGCGGTACTCGAGCATCTGCACGACACGCCTGGGCTTCATGCCCGCACACTATTCGCAACGCACTACCACGAACTCACCGATCTCGCGCGCACCCGCAGCCGCGTTCGCAACGGGCACTTCGAAGCGCGCGAGTGGAAGGACGAAGTCGTCTTCCTGCGTCGCCTGGTGACGGGCGGCGCGAGTCGCTCGTACGGGATCGCGGTCGCGCAACTCGCGGGCCTGCCCGGTTCGGTGATCGAACGCGCGAAGCAGATCCTCGCGAACCTCGAAGGGGATGAACTCGACCCGGAAGGCGCACCGCGTCTCGCGCGGCGAGCCACCTCTGATTCCAGCGACAACCCTGCGGTGCACGACGAAGGTCCCCCCGACCAACTCACGCTTGCCCTCGCGAGCCCCGCTCCCGATCTACCACCCGACCCCCGACCCCCCGAAGAAGAAGCCGTGCTCGACGCCTTGCGCGAGGTCGACCCCAATGCGACCGCGCCCATAGACGCACTCGTCCTGTTGGGACGCCTGCACGCGCAGCTTTCGGGGAGGGGAGGGACGTGATCGGGGCGTTTGCGAGATCATCGACGGCCCGGCGGGCGCTCGTGCTCGTGTTGTTCCTCCCCATGCTGCTGGCGGTGAAGCGACCGGCGGGGCTGGGGGATGTCGCAGACGTGCGCACCTGGTCGCACGACGACTACACGCGGGTCGTCGTCGAGATGACGCGCCCGGTCGGCGAGATCGACGTCAAGCGACTCACCGCGAATCGCAAGGCGGGACGGCCGGACCGGCTCTACCTCGATCTGCCGAAGATCTGGGTGGGGCGCGACTTCGAAGAGGGCATTCCGATCGGGGATGGTCTGCTGCGCGGCGTGCGACTCGGGCAGAACACGCTCACCACGAGTCGCCTGGTGATCGACCTCGAACGCTACGCGCGGCACCGCTTGCTGGTGTTGCGTTCACCGCACCGCGTCGTGATCGATGTCTACGGCGATCGAAAGCGCAGCGACGTGGGGATCGGGGAGAGCCGGACGCAAAGGACGCCCAACGGCCGTCTCTCTATTCCGCTGCGTCGGATCCAGACCGTGGTGATCGACCCGGGACACGGCGGCAAGGACCCGGGTGCGATCGGCGTGGGGGGCCTGCGCGAGAAGAACGTGAACCTCCGCCTCTCGAAGATGATCGGCCAACGACTCGAGAAGCAGGGCTTCGATGTCGTCTACACGCGCAAAGACGATCGCTACCTGAGTCTCGAAGAGCGCACCGTGATGGCCGAAGCCGCGAAGGGAGATCTCTTCGTTTCGGTCCACGCCAACGCGTCGACGCGGCGCGCTACGCGCGGGATCGAGATCTACTCTCTCGACGAAAACCACGAGCGGCACAGCCTCGACGTCGCCGCCCGCGAAAACGGCGTGTCCCGAAGCGAAGTCGATTCGCTCCAGCGCGCGATGGCGAAGCTCCACGTGCACGAAAATTCGGAGCACTCGGTTGCGCTCGCCAATGCTGTGCACGGCCAGCTGCTCCCCGGGCTGCGCAAGAAGTACAAGAGCGTCCCCGACCTCGGCGTGAAGAAGGGGCCGTTCTATGTGCTCTTCCTTTCGAGCATGCCCGCGATCCTGCTCGAAAGCGGCTTTCTGACCAACAAGTACGACGCGCGCCTGCTGCGCAGTGAGAGCTATCTGCGGAGCATGGCGGATCACATCGCGCAGGGACTCACGGACTATCGACAGCGCGGCCGGCAGATCGCTTCGAGCGGGGCCGCCCAATGAGTGCGGCACCGGACGTCGAGCAGATCCTGCCCGAACTACGCCTGTGTGGTCCGGAACCCGAACGCGCACTGCCTTCCCGTGTGAAGCAGTACATCGCGGCGGTCCGCGAGTACCTGACCAGCCTTCACTACGAAGAGGCGAGCGGGATCGACGTGATCCACATGCATTCGGATCTCACCGACCGGCTCGTGCGGCGGCTCTTCCAACTCGCCGAAGAAAGCCTGCTGGCCGATGGGGGCGAACTCGAAACCGGTGTCTGTGTGGTCGCGGTCGGTGGCTACGCGCGCCGCGAGATGAACGTCCATTCCGACGTGGACCTGCTCGTCGTATACGAGGGCGAACTCACGCCCTACGTCGCGGCCATCGCCGAGCGGCTGCAGTACTGGATGTGGGACGCCGGCTTGCAGGTCGGATGTGCGACGCGTACGCCGTCGCAGACCGTAGACCTCGGTCGCGAGGACAACACGGTCCGCACGGCGGTGCTCAACGCGCGCTTTCTGTGCGGCGACGGCGAGTTCTTCCACGAGTTCAGCGACACCATCCGGCGAGAACTCCTGCCGGACGTGGCCGAGTTCATCGAAGAGCAGGTTCGCGTGGTGGAAGAGCGCCATGCCCGCTATGGCGAGAGTGCGTTCCTGTTGCAACCGAACATCAAGGAGGGCGTCGGCGGCCTGCGTGACTATCACGCAGCCTTCTGGGTGGCTCGTGCCGCGCAGCCGACGTCGCGAGACCTCGAGGACTTCCTCCATTTCGGGCTGCTCACCGAATCGGAAATGGAGGACTACCGCGCCGCACTGAACTTCCTGTGGCGCGTGCGCAACGCGCTGCACATCGAAACGGGTCGTTACAACGACCAGATCAGTTTCGAACAGCAGGAGCGGATCGCCGAGGCGCTGGGCTACGGCACGCTGCACGGCTCGGGGCCGGAACTGTCGGTCGAACGCTTCATGCGCGACTACTACCGGCACGTGCGCAACATCGAGAACTTCTCCGAACTCGTGATGGAGCAGTGTCGGGCGCGGGTGACCAAGGACTCCGGTGTCGAACGCGTCGTGACGGCCGAAGTCGATGGGTTCCGCGTCGTCGACGGGCACGTCGAGATCCCGCACGTGCAGCACCTGCGAGCGAACCCGGTGCGCCTGTTCACGGTCTTCAGTGTTGCGCAGACCTACGAAGCGCCGCTCTCGCGCATGGCGCGCCGCATGATTCGCGAAAACCTCGACCTCGTCGACGACGACTTCCGCGCGGCTCCGGAGTCGCGCGAGGCCTTCCTTTCGATTCTGAGCGGCGAAAACCGGGTCATGCGCTCACTCGTGACGATGAACGAGGAGGGGCTGCTCGCGGCCTTCCTGCCCGAATGGGAACACATTGTCTGTCGTTGGCAGCACGTGATCTATCACACCTACACGGTCGACATTCATTCGATCTTTCTCGTCGAAGAGCTGCGGCGACTGTCTCGCGGCAAGTACGAGAAGGCGCTGCCGAAGCTCACCGAATTGATGCACGACGTGGTGGATCACGAAGCGCTCTATCTCGGCTGCCTGCTGCACGACATCGGCAAGGGGTTCGGGGGCGATCATTCGAACAAGGGTATCCCACGGGCGAGGGCCTGCGTCGAGCGGCTTGGACTGGATCCCGAGCGCACCGAACGCGTACTGTTTCTCGTGCAGCACCACCTCTTGATGTCACATCTCGCCCAGAGCCGCGATCTTTCCGACCCCAAGGTGATTCTCGACTTCGCCCAGATCTGTGGAGATCGCCGCAACCTGCGTGCGCTCTATCTGCTCACCTTCGCGGACATGCGAGCTTCGTCGGTCGAAGCCTGGACCGAGTGGAAGGGGCATCTGCTGGCCGAACTCTTCGATCGCACGGCCGAGCTCCTCGAGTCGGGGCCGAGCAGTGGGCGGCTCGAGAAGGCCATGGAGTTGATCGAGGGGCGGGTCGAGGCGCGCCGCTCGGGCGCCCGCAGCGAACTCAAAAACCTCGGGTTCTCTGACGAGCGGATCGACGGCTACTTCGACGTCATGCCGCGGCGCTACTTCATCGCTCATACGCCGCGGCAGATCGCGCGACACGCGAAGGTGGTGATTCGTCACTCCGGAGGCGAGCCCCTCGCAACGTCCTACCGCGAGATGCGGGGCGGGTTCACCGAGTTCGTATTGTGCGTGCAGGATGTGCCGGGCTTGTACTCGGAAGTCGCGGGCGTGTTGACCGCATGCCGCTTCGACATCCTGGGTTCTCACGTGTACACGTCGAGTGCCGGCTTTGCGCTCGAGATCTACCGCGTGGCGACCCCGGATGGGGGGCGTGACGAACGCGAACTCGCCTGGCGCACGGTCGAGAACGCGCTCGGAGATGTCCTGCACGGCGACAAGAGCGCCGCCGACCTGCTCACGGACCGCCGCCCCCTGCGCAAGAAGGCCCCGATCCGGAAGTTCGCACCGAAGGTACTCATCACCAACGAAGAGTCGGAGTTCTACACCCTCGTCGATGTCACCTCGGACGACCGGCGCGGGCTGCTCTACGACCTCACCAGTGTGATCGCGCGGCACGGTTGCAGCATCTACATCTCGAAGGTGGGGACCGTGCTCGACCAGGTGAAGGACACCTTCTACATCAAGGATGACCGGCTCAAGAAGATCACCGGCAGCGAAGCGCTCGCGTCCCTCGAGCGCGAACTCCGCTGTGCCGCCGACCCCGACGAAGAGGTCGCCGTTGGCTAGGCGAGCGGCGAAGCCGCATGCGGGTGAAGCGACGGAATCGGTCGGTGCGGCCGTCGATGCCTTCTTGAGCTACGCCCGGCTCGAACAGGGCCTCGCGCCGAATACCGTGGCGGCCTACGCGCGCGATCTCGCCCGTTTCGCCGACCTTGCAGGAGGCACCCCGACGAAGTCTATCGATCGCAGCCACGTCAATGCGTTCGTGAAACGGCTCGAACGCGATGGTCTCGCGGCGTCGAGTCGCGCGCGCGGTCTGGTTGCATTGCGCCGTCTGCTGCGCTTTCTGTGTGCGGAGGGCGTATTGGAGCACGATCCCAGCATCGGGATCGAGAGTCCGCGATCCGTACGCGCGTTGCCCAGGGTCCTGACGCCTGAAGAAAGCCAGGCGTTGATTCGGGCGTGCGGTGACGACGGGCCGATGGCACTGCGCGATCGCGCCATGCTCGAAGTGCTCTACGGCGGTGGTCTTCGCGTAAGCGAACTCGTCGGGTTGCCGCTCGACGGACTCGATCGTCGTTCGGGTTTCTTGCGCGTGCTCGGCAAGGGTGGCCACGAGCGGATCGTGCCGCTCGGTGAGGTGGCACTCGACGCGGTGGGGACGTATCTCGATGAGGGACGTGAGGCGCTGCTCGGGCGACAGCCGGACCGCACGCGCGCGCTCTTCCTGACGCGGCGTGGTGGTCCGATGACGCGACAGAACTTCTTCACGCTGATCCGCAAGCTGGCGCTCCGCGCCGGCATCCCGCGCGACCGCGTTTCTCCCCACGTGCTGAGACACGCATTCGCGACCGACCTGCTCGAGGGCGGTGCCGACCTCCGTTCGATCCAGATGATGCTGGGGCACGCAGATCTCTCGACGACCGAGATCTATACCCATGTCAGTAACGGCCGCCTGCAGGACACCGTCGAGCGACATCATCCACGCGGTGGACGTGGTGGTGGAAGCGGAGCTCCGCGGCGTGGGGCACGCGGAAGTCGGTCGTGAGCGCAGGCCTGGCAACGGACATCACGGCGCTCCTTCCGGATGCGCAGCGCGAAGCGGTGGCGCTTCTCACCGAGGCGGCGGACGATGCGAACGTCACCTTGTATTGGGTAGGCGGACCGGTGCGCGATGCACTGCTCGGCCGTTCCGTCACGGACATCGACCTGCTGGTCGCAGGGGCGGGCGATCAACCGATGGGCGTCTTGCAGAAGCTCGCGCGAAGTGTCGTGGGAGCGGACGCCCCTCTGCGTGAGAACGCCCGCTTCTTCACGCTTTCTTTCGTGGTCGACGACCTACGTGTCGATGTCGCAGCGTTGCGCAACGAGCACTACGAGGGCATGGGCGCGCTTCCGAAGGTCGAAGTGGGAACGCTGGAGCAGGATCTCCTGCGCCGCGACTTCACCGTAAATGCGCTCGCGGTCCCGCTGATATCCACCGAGGCCGACGGTGAAGAGTCGATTGCGGACAGCGTCATCGATCTGGTCGAAGGCTGCGCGGACCTCGAAGCCAGAACCTTGCGTGTGTTGCACCCGCGCAGCTTCCACGATGATCCGACCCGCGCTTTGCGCGCGGCCCGTTTCGCGGCACGACTCGAATTCAAACTGGCACGCACCACACGGACGCAGTTGCGCGATGCCATTCGCGATGGTGCCTTTGGCGGCGTGAGCGGCGACCGTCTGCGGCGCGAGTTCGAAAAGCTCTTCGCAGAAACCGCGAAGGGTGTAGACCCTGCAGCCGCCCTCAAGCGCCTCGACGACTGGCACGTCCTCGGCGCCCTCGAACCCGGGCTCGAACTTCGCCGCGAAGCGCGCGCACCGCTTCGACGTCTCGGCCAGGCCCTGGCCGATCCCCCCTGGCGCCCACGCAATCATCGCCCCTGGGTGAGCGGCCTATGTGTCTGGCTTCGCCCACTCGGTCCAGCACTTCGCAAGCGCAGCGTGCAGCGACTGTCGGTACGCGGAGAGGTCGCGGAACGAATCGTGAACTTCGACCGCACCCTCCGCCGCGCAACGAAGTCCCTCGAAGGAACCCGCGGCCGCGGCGCAGCCGACCGGGTCCTCTCGACGCTCGACGAAGACCAACTCTTCGCCTTCTACGCATCCTGCTCCGCGCCGCTACGACGCCGCGTCATACGCTGGGCCGCCGAAGACCGGGAACGACGCCTGCCTATCACCGGCCGGGACCTGTCGGCCGCGGGCTTCGAAGGACCGCTGCTGGGTGATGCGCTCGCGCGGGTGCGCGCGGCGTATCTCGACGGCGAAGTGGCGAATCGCGAAGAGGCGATGGCCCTGGCGCGCGAGATCGCGCGCCGCGGTCGCGCACGCAAGCGATAGAACAGCCTTGAAGTCCTCGGCGAAGGTAAGGACAATTCGCTTTGAAGCGAGTTGGTGGTGGGGACGTGATTCGAACACGACGTTGGCTCCGGCGAACGCCCCTCCGCCTCAGAAGAACCAGAACCGCTTCTGCTTGTCCAACCGCTCTCGACACCCCGCCAGCTGCGCCCGATAACGAGCCGTCCGCTTTGCCACCCGGTCGGCCGCATTCAGCAGCCACCGCTTGTTCCTGTGCGTCCCGCGCGAATACCCGCCAGCTCCTTCGTGGTACGCGAGGTACAGCGCGGCCGCGTCACGCTTTCCGATGTTGGCTCGCTTCGAGATCCGGTCGAAGTACCAACCCATGAAATCGGCGGCGTCGGGAAAACGGTCGCGCTGGGCGCGCGGTTTTCGCATGTCTCGGCGATACACATCCCACGTCGAGTCGAGTGCCTGCGCGTAACCGTACGCGCTCGACGGTCTCGTCCACGGGATCACGCCGAACAAGCGCTTGCGTGCCGGTCTTGCGCTGGCGCGGAAGCTCGACTCCTGGAACATGGCGGCCATCAGCGTGGCCTGGTCTACGCCCCAGCGTTCTTCGACCTTGCGGGTCGAGTGGTACCAGGCGTGGCGTTGGGTGAATACAGAACACAGGTTGTCGGGGTTGCGTGGGGGTGTCGTGCAGCCCGGCGAGAGCAGGGCGATGGCCGCCGCGATGGCGAGGGCACCGGCGACACTCGTGAAGCGCCGCAAGCCCGTAGAGCGCCGTGAACGCGCCCCGCGCCGCGAGCCGACGAAACGGCGTCGCAGACGCGCGAAGCGGCGCGAACGCAGCATGCGTCGGGTCCTCACGAAGCGAGGTTTGCGTATGAAGCGGCGGGCGCGGCGTCCTGCACGGGTGAGCCCGTGCGTCGTGCGCCGACTTCCGCGCCGCCCGCGCGCTGGGCGTTTGACTCGGCTTGATCGGCGTCTCCCCACGCGTGCAGAGTAGCGATGACGGGCGTCTGGGTGTCGTATCCGGTGTGGCGCATTGAACCGTGCAGGGCGATTCCCCATACTGCCGGGGCACGTCCCCCCCGCAATCCACGCCGAGAATTTCGGCCACGGTCCGCTCACCCGAGCCGACTCGGACCAATCGAGACCAACCCAGACCGCCGTTGCGCAGCGCGCAAATCGCCGGGCCGCGGTCGCATGCCAGGCCACAGATGGGCAAGGCTGCTCTGGGTGGCGTCCACGCGAGATTCGATATGAGCTTCTCAGAAGGGTCCGATTCGACGGGTTCGGGTTCGGCCGGCGATCTCGCGCACGCGTCGTCGAGCCAGGGCTACGGCGTGAAGCTCCCGGTCTTCGAGGGGCCGCTCGACCTGCTTCTGCACCTCATCAAGCAGAACGAAGTCGACATCACCGACATCCCGATCGCGGACATCGCGGCCCAGTACCTCGACTACCTCGAGATCATGCGGAGCCTCGATCTCGACGTGGCCGCCGAGTACCTCGTGATGGCCGCCACGCTCGCGCAGATCAAGAGCCGCATGCTGCTTCCGCCGTCCGAAGAAGAAGAGGAAGGCGACGAAATCGATCCGCGGGCCGAACTCGTCGCGCGGTTGCTCGAATACCAGCGCTACAAGGAAGTCGCCGAGGCCCTCAGTAAGCGCCGCTGGCTTGGGCGCGACGTCTATCCCGCAAAGGGCATGGAGCCGGAGCCCCCGTCCGAAGCCGAGCGCGAGATCGAAGTCGGGCTGTTCGAACTCATCGAGGCCTTCAGGCTGGTGCTGTCCGGCGCGAAGGACGAAGAAGACGGCGAGGGCGTCCACGTCGTCGAAAGCGAAGAGGTCACGGTTCGCGACCAGATGAGTTGGGTGATGAACGTCGTCGAAGGGCGCGAGTCGATCGAGTTCCACCAGCTGTTCGGCGCGGGTGGTGGCAAACCGAATCGCACGGTTTTGATCGCCACCTTTCTCGCGATTCTCGAGCTGACGCGTCTGCACGCGCTTTCGATCTACCAGGGTGTCGACACGGAGGGCGCTCCCGACGGAGCCATTCGACTGCGTGCGACGCATCATGCGAGCGAGATCGCCTGGAGCGATCGCATCACGGAACTCATGTGAGGCCATAGTCATGGAACGATCCGAGCAGTTGAAGGTCATCGAAGCGCTGGTGCTCGCCTCGCCCGAACCGCTCACCGCGGCGCGGATCGGGCGCGTCGTTCCCGAATGCAACGCGGCGCTCGTTCGCGAACTCATCAAGGAGTTGAACGAGAAGTACGTGAAGAACGAGCACGCCTTCGAGATCTGGGAAGTCGGGGGCGGCTACCAGGTGCGTACGCGCGCCGAGTTCTCGGGCTATCTCCAGAAGCTGCAGAAGCAGCGACCGCTGCGGCTTTCGTCGGCGTCCCTCGAGACCCTCGCCATCGTGGCCTACAAGCAGCCCGCAACGCGTGCCGAAATCGAGTACGTGCGCGGTGTCGACGCGGGTGCCGTGCTGAAGGGGCTGCTCGATCGGGGGCTCGTGAAGTTGGCCGGGCACAAGGACGTCCCCGGACGCCCGATGCTCTACGCCACGACGCGGCGGTTTCTCGAGATCTTCGGTCTCGACTCGCTGAAGAACCTCCCGGCGTTGCGCGAACTCGAAGACCTCGCCCGCGAGCAGGGCATCGAAGCGCCCGACTCGGCCGGCGCGACGCCGGTTTCGGAACTCGTCGAAGGCGAAGAGGCGGCGACCGAGACGGCTGACTCGGATGAGGGCGCCGAAGCCGGTGAAGCCGTGGCGGTCGGCGCTGCGGCAGAAGAAGCGCCGGAGGGGACCCCCGAGCCCATCGACATCGGTGGAGAGCTGGTTCGCGAAGTTTCGGTGCCGATCGAGGATTTCGGCGAAGTGGACGATGATGCAGCCGAGCAGGAAACCGGCGAACCCGAAATCATGGTCGGGGGTGTCGCGATCGACGCCGGGATGGGGACCGAGGCCGACGACACAGCCGCCGAAGTCGCGGACGATGAAGACGAAGAAGCCGAGGAAGAACCGCGCAGGCGTATCGAGATCCCCCAGGACTTCGAGTCCGAAGGTGCTGTCGTCGTCGATGATGAGGGTGAAAGCGCCGTGGTCGACGATGACGACGCCGCCGAGCGCGCATGATCGATGGCCGCACGAAAGAAGAGCAGCTCATCGCGATCCGCGACTCCGCGACATCGCCGCCGTTCGAAGCGCCGCGTAGGCGCCGCGTCGGCGCGGCCTGCGCCTGAACCCAAGCCGCGGGTAGAGGCGCCCCCCGGCCGGGCGGACGTCAAGCTGCAGAAGCTTCTCGCGGCCGCGGGTTTCGGCTCGCGCCGTGCGTGCGAAACCCTGATCGAGCAGGGCCGCGTCACGATCAACGGTAAGGTCGCGACGCTCGGCGATCGCGCCGACCCCGCCACGGACGCGATCCTCTTCGATGGCGAACGACTCGGTAGCGAGAAGCCGACCTATTGGATCGTGAACAAGCCCGAAGGGGTGATCACGTCGGTGTCGGACCCGGAAGGGCGCCCGACCATCCTCTCCCTGATGCCGCCGCGTGGCCCGCGCGTCTATCCCGTGGGACGTCTCGATCTGGCGACCTCGGGGCTCGTGCTGCTGACCAACGACGGCGCGATCACCCAACTCCTGCTGCACCCGTCTCTCGGCAACGAGCGGGAATATCGCGTGACCGCGCGCGGTGAGGTCTCGCCCAAAGCCTTCGAGCGCTTGCAGCGCGGTCTTCGTCTCGAAGACGGCCGTACGAACCCATGCGAAGTGTCGGGCAGTCGCTACGACCCGGTGAGCGACGTGACCATCTTCCATCTGACGCTGCGCGAGGGGCGCAAGCGACAGATCCGTCGCTCGATGCAGCACCTCAAGCACCCGGTCAAGAAGCTCGTGCGCGTGCGCATGGGGCCGCTGCGGCTGGGCCGGCTCGCTACGGGCGAAGCGCGGCCGCTTCGCCGCGACGAAATCCGCAAACTCCAGGAGCACGCCGCAGAACTGCGAAGTGCCGCTCCGACGCGTCGCCGTGGGCGACCCAAGCGGGGCTGATCCCGAGCCGGCGGTTTATAATCCGGGCTAGAGGTTGTCGCCGAAGAACCTGACGGTGCGCCCCCACGCGTCCTTCGCGGCGTCCGGGTTGAACGAGTCGCGCCGATCGCAATTGAAGCCATGGTCGGCTTCCGGATAGACGACGACTTCGTGATCGCTGCTGGCGGCTGCCAACGCCTCGCGCACTGCGGTCACCTGGTCTTCGGGGATCATCGTGTCGAGGCCGCCGAAGTAGCAGACGATCTTGCCACTGGCCTTGCCCGCGCGCGAGACCGTCGACTCCTTGCCACCCGGGCCCTGCGGCGCCGCGATGCCACCGCCGTAGTATGCTGCCGACGCCTTGACGTCGGTCTCGCAGGCGGTGAGGAAGGTCATGTGCCCGCCGATGCAAAAGCCCATGGCGCCGATGCTCTCGCCCTTCACGCCCGACTGCGCGCGCAGGAATGCGATCGTGTCGCCCGCATCGCTGATCATCTGGTCGGCGTCGAGCTGACCGAGGTGCGTCATGCCCTCGGCCATGCCGTCGTCGTCGTAGTCGAGTTCGATGCCGGGGCCCGTGCGGTGGAAGTAGTCGGGGGCCACTGCGACATAGCCTTCGCTCGCGATGCGCTCGGTGATGTCGCGGATGTGCGCGTTGATGCCGAAGATCTCCATGTAGACGATCACGCCGGGGAGCGTTTCGTCGCCTTCGGGGCGCGCCATGTAGCCTCCCATGGTGCCGCCGCCCGAAAGCGGAATTTCGACGCGAGTCGTCTGCAGAGCCATGCTCATTCCTCCAAGGGCGGCGACTCTAACAAAAACGTCTGCCGTCCGGGCAGGGTGCGAGCTCGTGAGCGGGGAAGGCGCGCTCGGATCAGCCGGCGTCGTCCGACATGCGATCCACCGAAACCGCACAGAACTTGAACTCGGGGATCTTGCCGTCCGGGTCGAGCTTGTCGGTGGTGAGGATGTTCGCCGCCGCTTCGCGGAAGTGGAAGGGGATGAAGATCGAGCCGGGCTGGGTGCGATCCTCGACACGCGCCTCGAGGCGGATCTTTCCGCGGCGCGAGCGCACTTCGATCCAGTCTCCGCTCACGATCCCGCGCGGCTCCGCATCGCGGCGATGCAGCGACGCAAAGGCCTCCGGCTCGATCGTGGAAAGCGCCTTGGATCGACGCGTCATGACACCCGTGTGCCAGTGCTCGAGAATGCGGCCGGTGACGAGGATCAATGGGTACTCGTCATCCGGTAGCTCGTCGGCGCCCGTGTGGTCGGCCGGGACGAAACGCGCACGACCGTCTGCGGTTGGGAAGCCGCCACCGAACATCACCACGGTGCCATCCGAATGGTCCGGGTCGGGGCATGGATAGAGCTTGCCGGTCAGCCCGAGCTTGTCGTGGGCGAGCCCGCGGTAGTTGCGTGAGAGCGACACGAATTCGTCGAAGACGTCGTCGGCGCTTTCGTACTGCATCGCGTCGTAGCCCATGCGCTTCGCGATGTCGCAGATGATCTGCCAGTCGAGGCGTGCTTCGCCGGGCGGCGTGAGCACGGGGCGACCGAGTTGCACCCGGCGATCGGTGTTGGTGAAGGTGCCACTCTTCTCGAGGGCCGAGGTTGCCGGCAGGATCACATCCGCAAACTCGGCCGTTTCGGTGAAGAAGATGTCCTGCACGACCAGGAAGTCGAGGTTGCCCAGCCCTTCGCGCACCTTGTTGATGTTCGGATCGCTCAGGAAGGGGTTCTCGCCCAGGATGTACATGCCGCGGATGTCGCCGTCGCGTGCGGCAGAAATGATCTCGGTGGTCGTGAGCCCAGTGGCCGGGTCGAGCTCGGCGCCCCAGGCGGCTTCGAAGCGCTGCCGCGCATCGTCGTTGATCACCGGTTGATAGTCGGGATAACTCATCGGGATGAGCCCGGCGTCACTCGCGCCCTGTACGTTGTTCTGTCCGCGCAGCGGATGCAGTCCGGTCCCCGGACGCCCGATGTTGCCCGTCATCAAGCACAGCGAGATGATGCAGCGGCAGTTGTCGGTGCCGTGCACGTGCTGGCTCATCCCCATGCCCCAGAAGGTGATGGCGGCCTGCGCGCGTCCGTACTCGATCGCCACTTCGCGAATCGTTTCGGCAGCAATCCCGCAGATCGCGGAAACCACTTCAGGCGTGTAGCGCTCGACGGTTTCGGAGACGCGTTCGAAGTCGGTCGTGTGGGCCTCGACGTAGTCGCGGTCGACGAGTCCCTCGGCGATCACCACGTGCATCATGCCGTTGTAGAAGGCGACGTCGCTTCCCGGGCGAATCTGACAGAAGCGCCAGGCGTGGTCGGCCAGGGGGATGTGGATCGGATTGACGACCAGGAGCTTTGCACCGCGGGCGGCGGCCTGCTTGAAGAAGGTCGCGGCGACGGGGTGGTTCGCGGTGGTATTACTGCCAGTCACGATGGCGAAGTCGGAATTCGCGATGTCGCCAAAGGTCGTCGTCACCGCGCCCGAGCCGATCATCTGGAGCAACGCGCTCACCGAAGACGCGTGACACAGGCGCGTGCAGTGGTCGACGTTGTTGGTGCCGAAGACCGCGCGCACGAGCTTCTGGAAGAGGTAGGCCTCCTCGTTGCTGCACTTGGCAGAACCGAAGCCGGCGAGCGCGCCGGAACCCGACTCGCTCTTGATCTCCAACAGGCGCGCCGCCACCAGGTCGAGTGCTTCGTCCCAGCTCGCCTCGCGGAAGGCGGGGAGGACCTGCTCGAGGTCGACCAGGCCTCCGGGTTTGCGATGACGGCGGTCGGAACTTCGCACTTCGCTCGACAGCCCGTGCTTGGGATAGTCGACGCGGATCAGCGGCTTCGTGAGGCGTTGGGCATGTGTCGCGTAGTCGTAGCCGTAGCGCCCCTTCACGCACAGGCGTGATTCGCTGGCGAAGCTGTCACGCCCTTCGGCGAAGCTGATCCGGTTGTTTGCCGTGTCGCGGTGATAGCGAATCGCACACCCCACACCGCAATACGGACAGACCGAATCGACCGCTTCGAGTTCCGCGCGCGGTCGCGGCGCCTCACCGACACCCTTGTCGACGAGCGCACCTGTGGGGCAGACCGCGGCGCACTCGCCACAACTCACGCAGGTCGACTCGCCCATTGGTTGGTCGAAGTCGAATGCGATGCGGGTCTCGAAGCCCTTGCCCGTACGGCCGAGGACGTCGTTGTGCTGCACTTCGTTGCACGCGCGGATGCAGCGGTCGCACAGGATGCAGGCCTGGTGGTCGACGGCGATAACGGCGGATGAATCGTCGCGCGGGCGCGCGCCCGATGGATGGCGCTCGCCGTCGACATCGAGTTCGCGGGCGAGCGCCAGGAGCGCATCGTCTCCCGTGGTGGCTTCGCGCGCCGATTCCTCGGGCTGTTCGCTCGAGAGCAGCTGCGTGAGCCCACGTCGACTGTGGGTGACCCGCTCGCTGGTCGTGTGAACGACCATGTCGGCTTCGGCCGTGCGCACGCATGAAGCGGCGAGGGTGCGTTCGCCCTCGACCTCGACGACGCACATCCTACACACCCCGACCGGCCGCAGGCGCGGGTCGTGGCAGAGCACGGGGACTTCGGCGCCCACCTTCTGGGCCGCGTCGAACAGTGAGGTGCCTTCTTCCACGCTCACCGCCACGCCGTCGATCGTGAGCGTGACTTCGCTCATGACGCGCCGCCTCCGTCCTCTTCTTTCGCGCGGGCTCCGCTTCCTCCGCGTTCGGCTTCCGGAAAGCCATCGAGCACACTCATCACCGGGGTGAGGGCGGCCTGTCCGAGACCACAGATCGAGGTGTCGACCATCACGTCGCGCAGCGGAGCGAGTTCCGCCAGCGCCTCGGGGCGGCCGTCCTCGATCGCTTTGACCGCGTGTTCGCAGCCAATGCGGCAGGGCACGCACTTGCCGCAGGATTCGTTGCGAAAGAAGGCCGTGAGGTTGGCCGAGGCTTCGAGCAGGTCGCGTCCTTCACGCAGGACCAGAACAGCGCCGGACCCCAGCGCGCTGCCCGCGTCACGCAGCGCTTCGAAGGTCATCGGAACGTCGATGTGCTCGGCCGAAAGGAAGCCCGTGCTCGCGCCACCGGGGAGGAAGGCCAGCAGGTTCGCGCCGTCGACGATGCCGCCTGCACGTTCGAGCAGTTCGCGAAACGTCGCGCCCACGGGTAGTTCGTGCACGCCGGGCTCTTCCACGTCACCGCTGATCGAAAAGAACTTGTGGTCGAGACGCCCGGTTTCGACGATGCGCGGCACGTGGGCAAAGCTCTCGACGTTGTTCATCAACGTGGGCTTGCCGTGGAGTCCGACCACACCGGGGTAGGGGGGCTTGTTGCGCGGTTCTCCGCGGCGTCCCTCCAATACTTCGAGCAACGCCGTCTCTTCCCCGAGCACGTACCCACCGGGTGAAACGAAGACCTCGATGTCGAAGTCGAAGCCACTGCCGAAGATGTTCTCGCCCAGTGCGCCGGCTTCGCGCGCGGCGGCGAGGGCGCGCTGCAGGCACCCGAGTTCCGGTTCGTACTCGTGCCGGATGTAGATCCAACCCTTCGCGCTGTCGATTGCGTGACCTGCCAACACCATGCCTTCGAGCATGAGATGGGGAAGGCTGCGCAGGATCTCGCGGTCCTTGAAGGTGCCGGGTTCGCTCTCGTCCGCGTTGCAGATCACGTAGCGGGGCGAGTCGGGTTGCTCCGCGACCAGCGCCCACTTGCGGCCGGTGGGAAAGCCCGCGCCGCCCATCCCGCGAAGACCCGACGCGTCGAGTTGCTCGATCGCCTTTCGTCGATCCCCACTGGCGAGCACGCTGCGGAGCTGGCCGTAGTGGTGGGCGGGCGTGGCGTACGGGTCGGTCTGCCAGCGCGGTTCTTCGGCTGTCGCGTCGGCGGTCGCTGAAGAGTCGAAGTCGCCGTTCTCGATGCGATCGCATGCTTCGTCGATCGTCATCGGTATGCCGTCGAGGGTACAAGCCGGAGCCCCGTCACAGCGCCCGAGGCACGACACGGGTTCGTATTCGGTGTCGGTGCGCGCTTCGCACAGGGCCGCAAGTCGGGCGCGCACTGCGTCGCCGCCGCGCAGCCCACAAGCGAGGTCGCGACAGGCCGCGACGCGATGGGCGGGAGGCGGCTGCCTGCGCAGGTGCGGGTAGAAGGAGACCAGCGCCTCGACCTGGGCCCGCGGCACGCGCCCTTCTTCGCAGACGCGTTCGAGTTCGGCTTCCGGCAGGTAGCCGTGCTGTGCCTGGAGTTCGAGTAACACTTGAAGGGTGGTCATCGAGCTTCGCCGCCGATCATGGAAAGCCGAGGATAACGCCGCCTACCGTCGGACGCCTCGGGGGCGGTCCGACCGTGTGGCTCAGAAACGGTACTGGGCCCCGAGTCCAAAGGTCGAGTGGTCGAGGTCTTCGATCTTCCCCGTCGTCACGACGTAGGCCCCCGAGAAACCGAGGGAGATGCGAGGCGTCACGTACCAGTCGAAGCCGCCGCCGAACTGGGCGCTCACGCCGGCGTCCTTGTCCTTGTCACCGTCCTGATCGAATTGGAAGCGTGTCACGCCCATGCCGATCAGGACGTAGGGCTGGAAGCGCAGGGTGGTGAGGTAGCCCTTGAGGTTGCCGTTGAACGACAGGACCGTGATGTTGAGGGTGGCGTCGAAGTCGTCTGAGTCATCAGAGTCGATGTGGTCGATGAACGACACCGTGCCTTCGAAGGCGATGTTGGGATGGAAGCGATAGCCGGCGGTCAGCAGGAACCCGACGCCCGGATCGAAGTCGGGGTCGCCGCTGTAGTCGTCGAAGGACTCGTCCACCAGGTCGAGGGCGATGCCGAGGTAGGGGCCCATCTTCGGCGGGTTCTGCGCGTGGGCGGCCGATGGCGGTAGCGATAGCGCCGCCGAGGCGACGACGAGTGCGAGCAGGCGGCGCATCGCCCAGCACCCGCCTCGCGGGTCTCGCCCGGCCACGCCGGTCGGGTCAGAACACCGAATAGGTCGACTCATCGTGTGGGACCTGTCCGCGTAAGCACGAGATTTCGTATCCGTCCAATGGATTCGTAGCCGCGAGGAGGTCGCGTCTGGAAGCATTGGGATCGCGGGGGGCGTCGGTGTGTATGCTGACCGACTCCCGACCAAAAGACAACCGCGTCAGGTTCCCGAACCGCTGAGTCCGGCGAGTTCGAGTGCTTCGAGGTACCGCTCGCGCGTATTGCAGTCGATGAAGCTTCGAAGGTCGGGGTCGTAGCGGCGCACGGTCTCTTCGTCTACGACCGCGACACCCGGCTGCTCGGCGAGCACGCGGGGCCTGCGTTCCTGGCTGGCGAGCAGCCGTTCGATTTCGGGCAGCAGCGTCTTGCCGTAGACCGCGCACGTGGTCATGTAGTGGCCGCCGACATGCGGGATCGCGCCCGCACCTCTGCGTGCGATGGCGAGCAACCCCTCGATCAGGGCAGGCACGACGAGCGGGGCGTCGCACGAAACGACGAAAGCCTGACTGGCGCGGACCGCCGCAAGGCCGGCGGCCAGCCCCGCCAGCGGTCCTTCTCCCGAAGCGGGGTCACGCGCGACCGGAAGCCCGAGCCGTTCGTTGGCGGGGATCGCCTGTCCCTCTCGCGCAACGAGCCAGACCTCGTCGACACAGCCCGACACCGTGGCGACGATGTGTTCGATCAGGGTCGCTGCGCCGAACGGCAGATGGGCTTTGTCTTCGCCCATCCGCTTGGAAAAGCCCCCGCAGAGGACGAGCGCTGCATCGTTCATGGGATCAACCCATCGGGTACATGATTCGCCTGGTGATCTCGTCGCAGCGCGCGAGCACATCGGCCGGCAGTTCCTCTTCGGCGGCCTTCAGCGATTCGTCGAGTTGCTCGACCGTGGTCGCGCCCACCAGCGTCGAGCCGAGGAAGTCGCGCGAAAGCGTCCAGGCGATCGCGAAGGCGGCCATCGGGAGATCGCATTCCTTTGCGAGCTCGGACAACGCGTCGACGGTGCCGAGGGTCTTCTCGTTGACGAAGCGCTTCGTCATCGTTTCACCTCGCACGGGGTCCTTGCGATAGGTCGAAAAGCGCGCGGGTTCGGGCCAGGCGCCGCCCTGGTACTTGCCCGAGAGCACACCGCCGGCCAGCGGGCTATAGGCCAACCGCCACCCGAGCCCGTCACCTTGCTCGCCAGGATGATCGAATCGCGCGATCGCCCGGCCATCCACTTGCCCACGATTTCTTCGGTCTTGCCCGCCCACTTCGGGTTGGGCGGGACCGGGTACATCTCGGCGGCGTCGAAGAAGTTGATCCCGGCGTCGATCGCGCGATCCATGATCGCATGACTCGCCTGCTCGTCGGCCATGCTGCCAAAGGTCATGGTCCCCATGCCGATCTCCGAAACCACGAGACCGGTGCGGCCGAGGCGTCGCTGCTTCATCGAAGTGCTCCCCATGCTGGTGAGCGAGTGACTCTACCCCAGGCCGCAAGCGCCGGTTCCGAGAGGAAGCCCGTTCCGAGTCTTCGAAACCGGGGGGCCGCGTTCGAATCGCGCCCGGGGCTCCGTTCTTGAACTGGATTCGAACCCAGTCGAAAGAGCGAATCACCCGCTACCCGGCCGCCACTGGTTCATCTTCTCGGCACCGAACGCCAGCTCGGCTTCGTAGTGGTTATGGGCGCGACAGCGCAGCGCGATGTTGTCGACTGCGTGTTCGTGACAGCGGGCCCATGGGACCTGGTGGTGGAACTCGATTCGCCCTGTTTCTCCGCATCGGGTGCCATCGCGCGATACGTAGGCGCAGCGTCCTGCGTCGCGTTCCCAGATGGTGCGACGGATTTCGGCGGGGATGTGGCGAGAAGGCGTCTTGGTCGATGAAGCGCGCGGCGCGCGTGGCCTGGCGCAGCTCCCGACCTTCTGCTTCTTCACCCGCTCGAGCAACTCAGTGATCGCCTTCGCGAGGATCTTCCCGACATCTCCGTCGGGGATCGTGTGGCGGAGCAGGTCCCGGAGCTCTTCCAGTTGGGCATGCACGTCCGCGTCCGCAACGAAACGCACGGAGTAGCGAGATTCGCCGAGGGGTTCGGGGTGTGGAGCGCGGGCGGCCGCAGGTGCCGAGTCGTTCGTGGGCCTCGGGTTCGTCTTCACCTGGAGAGGTACGGCCGTTTCTGTTTCCGCTTTCGAACGAACAACGCGGCTCTGGCTGGCCGGCGTGGCCGGAGGCTTCACCACAAGCTTTCGGACGAAGTTCGGGCCTGCCTCCCGCGGCTTTTGCTCCGCGATCCGCTGCTTGATCTCGCGTGCGGTCGCACCGCGCGCCATCGCCAACCAGGGCTCCAACTCACCATCCGCGAGATGCGGAGCGATCAAACTCGCACCCGTGAGATGGACCTCTCCCTGCTGCACCGCATCCAACAAGCCGGGAAACCGCCGCCCAGCCCGTGCAACCGCGATCCGCTTGTACGCGACGCACTCCGAGAAACCCAGCACCTTCACGCAGTAGTCGAACATCGAAGGGCACGCCCGGCCGAGATACAGCCGTCGTGAATCCACTTCAGCGAGATGCCTCGGTAGTTCGACTTCGAACCCGCGCTCGCGCCGCACGAGCTTGCGTGTATCGATCAATGGCTGATCGTTGGAAAGACCTTCGAGAGAGGACATTGTCCTTGCTACCCCAACCGGGACCGTGGGGTGTCGCACGAAGGCATTGTAGCGGCGGGGTTTTCGGCTTCGGTGAATGGCGCGTGCCGTGCTTTCTTGTCGCGATTGCGTTTCGATTCACCACGACGCCGAACTCACGACACACGCGTGTTCCGCCCCTCGTGTCATCGCTTTCAATCGCAGCGGCAAGGCCCTTCGATTCGCCCGCGAAAACCTGTCAAGCGTTGCGGCTCACTCTGTCGAGAGCATTCAAGAACATGCTCGCGTGACACAGCATCAACTGGATGTGAATCCAGTTGGTCGAAGACGGAGGCGCCGTCGGTTGCCCGCAGATGACGAAAAGATCAGTTGAATTCAACGCCCACCCAGTCACCACAGCGTGTATGATGATTGCGTCCGTTCTGATGTGTTCGGAGGTCTCGTGGTGTTTGTTCGCAGTTCTCGCTGTGCGGTTTCGCTCGGCGCCTTGATGGCTGCTCTCGCGCTGTTGTTTTCCGGCCAGGCCCCGGCTGCGAGCCTCGACTCCGTCTTCCTGACCTCGTCTACGGGAACTTCGACCATCAACGAAGGCGACACGATCCAGTTCGAAGTCATCCTGACGTCCACGCCCGGGCAGACTTACACGAGAATGAACTGGTCGCTCTCGGGCGACGCCGACGCTGCGCTCGGAGCCTACCCCTTCAATGACTGGGCCGGTGTGCGTAATTGGGTGGTCGATTGGGCGTGGCACTACACGCCACCGGGTGGTTACAAGGTGAAATTCGGGACGAATGGCCGAATGGCACCGGTGCCCGGTTTGTCGACCATTCCCGCTCGCGCCAGCATCGAGCACGGATGGTTCTCCTTGCTGTCCAAGACAGGCGACGGTGTCCCGGCACTCGTGGGCACGGTCACGTTGCAGGCCGACTGGGGGGGCGTGTACGACGGGGGTGCCTTCTTCTACACCTCAGATGGCTTCTTCGACGGCTTCCTGCCGGACAGCGTGACGGTTAGCGCCGCGTCGTTCACCGTCATCGGCATCACAGACACCGATGGCGACGGTGTCGTTGATTCGAGCGACAACTGCATCGATCACCCGAACCCGAGCCAGACCGACACCAACGGGGACGGTGTTGGGGATGCGTGCAGTCATCTTCTTGCCGAGCTGAAGTTCACTTCGCCGTTGATGAACATCGATGACAACTTCGGATTCGATGTGTCCCTCGATGGCCAACGCGCACTCGTTGGAGCGTACGGCGACAACCAGATGGCTACCGCTGCGGGTGCCGCGTATCTGTTCCGGGCTTCGACGGGTAACTGGGGTGAGTGGGTCGAGGAAACCAAGCTCTTTGCTTCGGACTACACGGCCATCGATTACTTCGGTCGTTCCGTTGCCCTCGACGGCGACGTCGCCGTGGTCGGGGCCGATCGCGTCGACGATGGTGGAACCGCCGATGTCGGCGCCGCCTATATATTCCGGTACAGCGGCACGAGTTGGGTGGAGGAGCAGAAGATCCTGAACCCCGATCCGAGTTTCGCCGACTACTTTGGTTTTGGGGTGGCAATCTCCGGCGACGTCGTCGTCGTTGGTGCGTACTGGGACGACGACGGCGACACCGACGCGGGCTCGGTCTACGTATTCCGCTACAACGGAACCACCTGGCAGCAAGAGCAGAAGCTCATCCCGAGCAATCCGGGGTTGGGTGGAAGCTTCGGCAAGTCGCCTTCGGTCTCCGGCAATACGATCCTCGTCGGAACGCAGACCGGCGAGGCCCATGTCTTTCGATTCAACGGCGTGCAGTGGGTGGAAGAACAGGTCTTGACTACGACTGGCACGCTTTCGAACGCCGTAGCGATTTCAGGCGATGTCGCGGTCGTGGGCTCGCCGATCGATTCCGAGAACGGCTTCAACGCCGGAGCCGCTCACGTTTTCCGCTACAACGGTTCGAGCTGGGTCGAAGAAACCAAACTCACGCCAGCGGACGCTGCAGCCGAGGATCTCTTCGGCGATTCGGTTTCCGTCGACGATGCAACGATCGTAGTGGGTGCGCGTCACGAAGAAGAGCAGGGCGACAACGCCGGTGCGGCCTATGTCTTTCACTTCGATGGGCAGAACTGGGTCGAGCACGACAAGCTGACCGCTTCGGACGGTGGCGATCATCAATGGTTCGGCCAATCAGTCGCCATCGACGGCCATCGGGTCCTGGTCGGCGCCTATGGGGACAACGTCGTCGAGCACGGGGTGTATCTCTTCCCGCAGTTCGGCCTCGCCGCGCAGGTCGGTGCGCTCGCGCCGCTTTCGATCGCACTTCTCTCGGGGCTTACCGCAGTCGCGGGTTATCGCAGGCTATCGCGGCGGGCCTTGTCCGCCGATGGGATCAAGTCCAGATGGCGCTGCTTGTCGGCAATCGTCGAAAGTCTAGCTAGTTGTTTCCGCGCGCACGCGCCACAGGCGCCGGCAGCGGTGTCGACATGCGCCCGCGCAGCAGGATGGCGAGTCCGAGCGTGGCCGCCAGGATGCCCCCCACCACGAAAGCGACGACGTGGTAGACACCCACGAACCCACCGCCGGGTTTCACCCATTCGACCATGGCGACTGCGCTCGCTCCGACGCCGAACGTCATGGTGAACTTGAGACCATAGGCGGTTGCACGCCAACGCTCCGGTGTGAGCTGCGCGTACAGGCTGTTCTCGAGTGGTTGCATGCCGAGAGAGAAGAACGCGAAGAACGCGGCTGCGACCAGCAGTGGTGTGTCGAACGCGATCGGAATCAGGAGCACCGCGGGCAGACTTCCCAGATGGAATAGGAAGTAGGCCGGTGCGAGGGGGAAGCGATCGGCCAACCTTCCACCGATGTACTGGCCCACGATTCCGAAGCTGATCGCGAAGGATGTCGCGAGGCCGTAGTGAAGGAAGTCGATGCGTTCGGCGAACAGGCCCGGTTGCACAACCGAGTTGGCGCGGTAGTTGAAACCGCCGAACAGGGCCGCGGCGCAGAGCAGTGCGAAACAAGCGAAGCGCCAACGCGGGGAGCGATGCGCGTCGTGCGCGAGCTGCGTTTCTTCACTGCGCACCGGTTCATCGAAGTTCAGCAGACCGGTTGCAAGGGCGACGGCGAGGATCGCCGCGCCCGTGATGATGAAGGTCGCACGGCTCCCCAGCTGCGTGGCGAGCAAGCCCGTCACCATGGGGCCGAGGGCGATGCCGACGTTGCCGTAGATGCCGTTGATTCCAAGCGCCGTGCCGCGGGCGCGGACCGCGCGTGAGATCAGGCTCATCCCGGCCGGGTGATAGGTGCTCGCGCCCAGCCCGGCCAACGCGAGACACGCCACGATGGGCCAGCCGGGCGCCGCCCAGCCCGCCAGAATGAAGGCCAGGCCCGAAAGCAGGAGTCCACCCGAAACGAGGCGTCTGCAACCGAAGTGATCCGCGAGGTAGCCGGCGGGCAGGGCGCCGAAGCCCAGCAGCATGTAGCCGAGCAGGCTCCAGCCCAGAACCTCTTCGAGGGGGAGGCCGACTTCGACGGCGTACACCACCGCCAGCGTCGGGTAGGCGAGCTCCGTGTAGTGGGTCAGCGCATGGGCGCAGCCGGTGTAGACGAGAACGTTCTTCTCGTTCGCATCGAAGCGCTGCGCAGTGTCGTCGGCCGTCACCTGTCAGGCGACCGCCTTCATGAAGGTCTCGAGCGCATCGATGTAGCTCTGCGTTCCGCTGTATCCCACGTGTTTCTCGCCGACGTAGACTGCGGCGGTGTCCATCGCGCGTAGTGAAAGATGCGTGCCGCCAATGTCCCGCCACACCTCGACGTTGCGAACCCAGGACGCTTCACCCTGGCTGAAGTCGATGCTCGCGTCGGCGCCAAAGCCGGTCGGGTCTCGCCCTTCAGCTTCGAGCAGTTCCCCCATGCGCTCGAACTGCTCGGTCACGCGCTCGGGCTTCGTTCCGTAGATGAACCCGTCACCCTTCTTTGCCGCGCGACGCATCGCGACGTCGTTGAAACCGCCGAACCAGATCGGGAGGTCGGGGCGGGGCTTCGGCAGGATGCCCGCGCGATCGATCCGGTGATGTTCGCCGGTGTAGTCGAGCACCGGTTCGCGCCAGAGTTTGCGCAACAGGTCCACCTGTTCGTCGAAGCGCTTTCCGCGGTCATCCCACGCTTCGCCCAGGCTCTCGTATTCGATGTAGTTCCAGCCCGTTCCGACACCGAGACGCAGGCGACCCTGAGAGAGGATGTCGACCTCCGCCGCCTGCTTCGCCACCAGCGCGGTCTGTCGTTGCGGCAGCACGAGCACGCCGGTCGAAAGGCCGATGGTCTCCGTGACCGCAGCGAGAAAACCCATCGTGACGAAGACTTCGTGGTAGGGGTCCTTTTCCGTATAGGGCCCCATGAACTTCGGATCGCGGCCTTCGTGTTCGGCTCCGAGGACGTGGTCGTACAACAGGATGTGGCTGTAGCCGAGGCCTTCGGCCGCCTGTGCCCAGTCGCGAATCGCGGCAGGGTCGGTTCCGATTTCGGGAGTCGGGAAGATGGCGCCGAAGTTCACCAGCACTCCAATCGTGTGGGCGGTTGGCGCGAGGCGCCCATGGGCCCGGTCAGGAAGTGGGGCGATGGGCGTCGTAGAGGTCGCGCGCTTCGGCGCTCGGCGAAGTCATCACACGAGCTTCGCAGCCGGTCGTGCCCGGCGTCAAGGGCGCGGATTCTGGCGCTCGCTGCTGCTTCAGAAGCCCGACTGGTAGTAGGGATTCGATCCCGAGGCGTGATCCGTCGTGTCGAGGACTTCGCTGATCTCGGGGATCTGTCGCCGCAGCGCGACTTCGACGCCGTGCTTCAAGGTCTGCGCCGCCATGCCGCAGCCCTGGCATCCGCCACCCATGTGAAGGAAGACGCGCGTCCCCTTTACGTCGAGTAGCGAGATGTAACCCCCATGGCCGGCAACCGAGGGATTGATCTCGTTGTCGATGATGTCCTGCACGCGTGCGCGCAGCTCTTCTTCCGGGCCGCTCCCGGCAGCCGCGGCCGCGATGGCGTCGACTGGCGAAGGTTCTTCATCGGCGTCGAGCACCGCGCGAATCGCTTCTTCGATCGGGCCGAGCAGGTTCGGCCAGTCGGCACCCATGTGCTTGGCCACGATCATGACGTTGTCCTTCAAGATCACCGAGTGGACGCCTGCCACGCGCATCACGCGCTGGGCGACCGGCGCGTTCGCGGCTTCGGCGTGGGTCTCGAAGAACTCGGTTCGACCGGGGGCGAGATCGCGGTTCAGGGTGATCTTGCAGGTGTCGGTGTCGGGGCCCGGGTCGGACATCGTGACCTCGAGCGCGGGTGTCGCTTCCGACGGCTCACCACCGGTTTCCGCATCGCTACCGAATATCTGCTTCACACGATTCATCACTGTCACGTGCCTTCTCCCTCTGGTGATCGATCATCCCGATTGGGGGACCCGGGGGGCGCGGTTTCGCGGGTCGTGTCCGAGCGCGTCGCCGATAGCAGCAATGCGCGGTGTTCCATTTCTTTCAGCGGCATCAGGTCACCCTTGCGCGAGGCGACTTCCATGCCCGCTCGATAGACGCGCTCGGCGTCGTTTGGGCGTCCGAGTTCTTCGAGGGTCTTGCCGTGGGCGAGGTAGACCGCCGAGTTGTTCGCGTCGGCGGCGGCCGCGCGAGCGTAGTGGCTTTCGGCTTCGTCGAAGTGTTCGAGGGTCGCCAGGGCATTGCCCATCCCGAAGAGCGCCACCGGGTCGTCGGGATCGATTTCGAGGACCTGCCCAAACATCTTCTGCTTGCGTGTGGCGTCCGTGCGCTCCTGTTCGCGCAACTGGGCGTCGATTTCGTCGTCCGCCAACTCGTTGCCCGTCCCGAGGGCGAGACTCTTCTGCATGGCTTTCGCGGCGTGGTTCTCCGCCGTCGTCTTGTCGCCGATCTTCATGTAGTAGAGCGACAGGTTCGTGTTCACCATGGGCTCGGTCGGGGCGAGCTCTTCGAGACGTTTGAAGATGTCGATGGCTTCGTGAAAACGTTCCGAGCGGCCGAGAATGACGCCGACGGCTTCGTAGCCGTCCGAAAAGCCGGGATCCAACCCGAGCGCCTCTTCGAGGATGCCGAGGGCTTCTTCCTCGCGGCCCTGCGCGAACACGCGAACGGCGCGGTCGTAGAGGAAGGCCACCCGCTCGTCGCGGTCGGGCGCGCTGTAGAACGGGAGCAGGGTGACGCGCGCCGTGACGTTGCCGCCCTCGAGTTCGAGGTCGAGGGTCTGGCCGGGCGTGCGATGCCCTTTGTCGAGATACGCGTAGGCGACGGGATACCCGAGCACCGGTGAAATCGTGCGCGACACGATCTGGCCAACGGCCTTCTTCTCTCCCGGCACGCGCAGTCCGCCGCCGATGTCGGGAAGACGTTCGAGCATGCGCGCTTGCGAGGACCAGTCGCCTTGCGGAGCGCTGTCGAAGACGAGGCCGCGAAGCCCGTAGGGAAGGGCGCCGTAGGTGCGTACGCGCGCGATGACTTCCTGTCCGAGATAGCAGCCCTTCGTGTAGCTCACGGCCTGTTGCTCGAGACCCGTTTCGGGCAGGATGGATTTTCGATCGCGCGTGTCGACGCCGACGCGCACCTGGCCGGCTTCGATGCGAAGGATCTCGGCGACTTGCGATCGCGTGTCGGCGGCAAGGGTTTCGAAGTCCGCGTCGCGGGCGGCGGTTTCGAGCTGGGCGTGAAGCGCATCGTTCGCGCTGTTCGGTGTGGCGAGCAGGAACCCCGGGTCTCCAGCAAGTGAGCGTGAGATCAAGAGCGTGTGGAGCGAACCGTCACCGGGGCTTTCGAGCACCCGACATGCATAGGGGCGAAGCGGTGATTCGCCGACCTCGATGTTCGCGCTTTGCAGTACCGCGTCCGCGCTCACGCCCTGAAGCGTCGACCACGCGTAGTCTTCGGAAACGTCGCGGAAGTTCACGTCGTCCGAGAAGAGATAGGCGTCGAAGGCCGAGATCAGGGCTTCGACCTGGTCCCGTTCGACGAGCAGCAGGAAGGTCTGGACTTCTGCTTCGTCGGGATCGCCCGACCCGACATCCGAAGGAAGTCGGTGAAGCGAAAAGAAGTGAAGCAGCTGTCCCTGCAGCGTGACGCGCGCCGAAAAGTTGCCTTCACCCGGTTCTAGGGCTTCGACCTCGTTGGTGACCTGCCCGTGAAGGAAGCGCGCCGCGTCCTTGCCGCGAGCGAGGATCGCGCCCGGTCGCACGAATCCCTCGGCGTTGGCATCGCTCGGATCGAGCTTTGCGAACCAACCGTGCTCGCGTGCGGCCTGGGCTCGTTCGAGGATGTCGATGGGAAAACTCATGACGGCCATACGGGCAGGGGAACGCGGTGCGCGTTGCCTGCCACCGGTTGCTGCGGTCGAACGGGAAACTTCAGATCGAGAAGCTCTCGCCGCAACCGCAGGTGTTGGACGCCTGGGGGTTGTGGAACACGAAGCCGCGACCTTCGAGACCACTCTGGAAGTCGAGGGTGATGCCGCTCAAGTAGATCGTGCTCTTGCGATCGAGGAAGACGTTGAAGCCGTCGAAGGGGATGACGGTGTCGCCTTCCTGTTCGGCGGTGAATTCGAGGTGATAGGAGAGACCCGAGCAGCCGCCGCCCTTGATCCCGAGACGCAAGCCCGGCTGCCCCTCGGCTTCGATCAGCCGCTTCACTTCTTCCTGGGCAGCGGGCGTCAGGCTGACGACCGATTCGGTGCCTCCCGCTTCGGTGTCATCGCCTGCGGCCGGGGTGGCCCAGTCGAGTGGGCTCGAGACCTTGGATGCGGACTTGGATGAGGGTGGAGACGCTTCGTTGGCCATGAGTGCTTCTCGCGTGTCGTGTATTGGGTGTTGGGTGTGTGTCGCGGGCGATCGAGCGCGGGGGCGCGGAAGAGGGCGCGAGCCGTCGGCGAGGATAGTTTGCTGCGCGGGAGGACCGGTCAAGCGATACCGCGAGAAATCGGACCAAACAAGTCCTATTTGCGCGGATCCCGGGATTCCGGCCCTCCTATCGATTCGGTCTTTCGCCAGGGAAGTTGAATTGACTCGCAACTATCTCCACAACTCTGTGGAATATCGTGTGTTCTCGGATCTGTCTCTGGTGCGCGGCGGGTGCGGGGCTCCTTGGCGGCGGCGCGGGCGAGGGCCTATCAAATCGTGTCCGCCTTCGTGGGTGGCAGCGTGTCGAAGATCAAGGCCCTGGATCCAGATCTGGCGATCGGCTTCTCCGACATCCAGGCGGATCTCGCACGCGAACTCATCGTCGAGAACCTGCAGGTGTTGATCTTCAATCAGCGAAGCCTGCGCGAGATCATGGGCGTGATCGTCGACGAAGCCGAGGTCGAGGCCGCCGACCCGCAGATCATGCTCGCGTCCTGGTGCGGCAAGGTGCTCGATGCCGCTTCGGTCTACGCCCGCGAGACGATGGGGTCGGTCGAAGCACTGCGCGAACGCCGGCTCGTCGAAGTGCCCGCCGAAATCATCCTGCAACCCGGCCCCGCTTGCCTGACCGATGGACTCGATCGGCTGGTGGAAATCATTTCGGGCTTTGGTGAGGATCACGCCAACCGCTGAAGCGGTGCTGCGCATCCAGATCGCGGGCGAAGTGCGCGACGGCGACGAGATGGAAGTCGGTCTCGGCTCACTCGAAGAGGGGCGCTGCCTCGTGCTCTTCGGACGCGAAGGCAAGCTCACCGGTGCCGTCGGCCTGAAGCGCGCGCGCCAGCTCAACGAATACCGCGACTTGATTGGCGAAAGTGTTTCGTGGGGCGACGCTGTGGTGAAGCTTCGCGGCTGAAGCGTCCCTGCCTCAGCTGCGCTTCCAGAGCGCTTCGAGTACGCCTCCACCTTCGACCGAATGGCCCTCGCACGACACCCGGCCTTCTTCTTCGAGCTTGACGAGGTGTGAAGTCACCGACTGCCCTGCCGCGGGGTAGAGGGCTTCCGGGTAGCCGACATAAACGGCGCGAACGATGTCGATCAACTCTCGCGTTTCGCCGCCGAGGGCGTCGAGGATCTGCCGCTCGCGCTCGAGGCGGTGTTCGATGTATTCGCCCACCTTGGCACGGCCGTCCTGGATGCAGGGGCCGTGCGCAGGGTAGATCCGCGTGGGCTCTTCGCCTTCGAGGCGCGCCAGCGAATCCATGTATTCGAGCAGGCTCCCGCTTTCGGCGGGGATCACCGTGGTGCCGATGCCGAGGACGTTGTCTCCCGAAAAGGCCGCCTGTTCTTCTTCGAGGATGAAGCACAGGTGGTCGGGGCAATGGCCCGGCGTGTAGATCGCGCGAAGCGTCGCGCCCTCGGCCTTGATCACCGACCCGTCGTCGATCGGTGAAATCTCGAACGGGTAGACGACGTCCGTGTCGGGCCACGGCCGCTTGTGGACCAGCACTTCGCCGAAGCGCTTCATCACGCTCTCGACACCCCCGATGTGGTCGGGGTGGCCGTGGGTCAGCACGATCTCGTCGATGCCCTCGCACCCGACGCGCTCCATCGCCTGTTCGAGAACCGGAAGGTATTCCTCGCGGCCGTCGCCCGCGTCGAGCAGGATGCGCCGCGGGCCGGTGCCGACGAGGTAGGTGTTGGTGCCCGGGCCGGTGAACGCGCTCGGGTTCTGCCCGAGGGCGACCGCGACGCGGTCCGACCAGACATCGACGTCTGGCAGCAGGGAACCCAGCAGGATGGGAGGCGATTGGGCGTCGGACATCAGGACTCCGGGTCCGTTTCTTCGGGGCGGAACTTCAGCGAAACGGAATTGATGCAATAGCGCAGGCCGGTCGGATTCGGGCCGTCGGGGAAGACATGGCCGAGGTGCGCGTCGCAGCGGCTGCACGTGACTTCGGTGCGAACCATCCCGTGGCTCGTGTCGTTGATCTCCTCGACGCGCTCGCCCTCGACGGGTTGCCGGAAACTCGGCCAACCCGAATGGGAATCGTACTTGGTTTCGGAGGAGAAGAGTTCGGCTTCGCAGCAGCGGCACAGGTACGTGCCCGTCGCCTTGTTGCCCACGTACTCGCCGGTGAAGGGGGCTTCGGTGCCTTTCAGTCGACACACTTCGTATTCGTCACGCGAAAGTTCTTCGCGCCATTCGTCGTCGGTCTTCTTGATCTTCTCCGCCATCGGGGTTCTCCGGTTCGCGCGGGGTGCGCAGGGAGGCGTCAGTCGGCCCGACCGCGCGACTCGGCCAGTTCGTCGACGAGTTCGCGCAAGACGGCAAGGTAGGCTTGCGCGATCGGCAGCGAAAGCACTCGCTGGCGCCCCTCGGGCGACATCAGGCGCAGGCTCTTGAGCGCGACGTCTCGCAGCTTGTCGGGATCGAGTCGCGCCGCAATGTCGTCGAGTTGGGTTTCGAAGAAGATCAGGCACGCAACATCTTCGAGGGCCTGCGCTTCGGGGTCGCCGGCGAGGTTCTTGCGTACGATGATCGCGGCGACCCTCGCGATCGTCTTCTCGTCGTAGCCGCACGATCGCAGGATCTCGCTGGCTTCGTCTGCATGGCGCTGCTTCAAGGCCTGGCGCCAGACGAGGTATCCCTTGCGACCTTCCGGGTAGTCGCTGCGCGGTAGCGACCAGCGACGCAGATGGTGCGCGCGTGCCGCAAGCCGCAGGGCTTCAGTCGGGGGGTTACAGAGGATTTCGATCCATTCGCTCGCGAGGTCGGCGTGAGCGAGTTCCTTGGAGCGCACCTCACCCCGGACCTCGATTTCGTTCGGGTCTTCGGCATTCGCGCGATCGATCGCGGCGATGGCACGCTCGAAGCGGGAGTCGGTCGGCATTGCGCGTAACCTAGTCTTCGAACTCGAGCGTGCAACTCGGCGTGGTGGGGCGCGCCTGGCAGGCGAGTACCCAACCCCCGGCGAGCTCGCGCCTGGTCAGCGCCTCGTGTTTGGGCATGTTGACCTCGCCGTCGCGCAGCTTCGCCATGCAGCAACCGCAGTAACCGTCCTGGCACGAAAAGGGCACGTCGACGCCTGCGCGGACGGCGGCCTTCAGGATCGGTTCGCCGGCTTCGCAGGAGATCTGGTGGGTCTGGCCGTCGAGGTGGATCGTGACCTGTGCCGCGGCACCGCTCGTGTCGGCCGGTGCCTCTTCGGCGGGACGCCGGTCGGGGTCGACAGCAGAGACGAAGCGTTCGACGTAGATCTCTCCGTCTTCGAGAGGGCGGTTCGGTAGCACCTCTTCGATGGCGTCCATGAAAGGGGTGGGGCCACAGACATAGAAGTCCGAATCGAGTCGGCCTTCGATGTGCTTTGCGATGTCGGCCTTCGTCATCACGCCGCGCTCGTCGTCGAGATGGGAGATCAACTCGAAGCGGTCACCGAACTGGCCCGCGATGGCTTCGAGTTCGGCACGGAAGATCACCGAGGCCCGGTCGCGATTGGCGTAGACGAGCTTCACGTGGCGATCGGTTTCGCGCAGCGCCTGCTTCAGGATCGAGATCACCGGCGTGATGCCGCTGCCGCCGCCGAACAGCGTGATCGGATTCGTGCGTTCGGCGGCGTGGTGCAGGATGAAGTGGCCACCCGGCGGCATGGCCTGGATGCGACTCCCCTGGCGCAGGTTGTCGCACATCCAGTTCGACACACGGCCGTCTTCGACGCGCTTCACCGTCACCTTCGGGCGGTCGCCCCAGGCCGGCGAACTCGAAAGCGAGTAACACCGGCGCACGTGGAAGTCCTGCCACGGGATCTCGAAGGTGAAGAACTGTCCGGCCTTGTAGCGGAACAGTTCTTCCAGTTCGTTCGGGATCTCGAAGATGAACGAGTTGGCATCCGCGGTTTCGCGAATCACGTCGAAGACGGTGAGTTCGTAGAACCGATGTCGCGGGTCGTCGCCCACGACGGGCATGGAATCGATCTGGGACACAGCTTCTCCGTTGGGGGCGCAGGCCGCACGAAAGGCGGCGGAATTTAGGGCCTCGGTCTGTCGCAAGCCAGCCGACGTTATCCCTCTTCGGGGCGCTGGCTCCGTTCGCCGTAGCGCGCGATCGCAAGCGTCACGCCGAGACCGCCGAGTACCAGCGCGAGTGCGCCGCCGACCTGCCCACCGCTGGGATCGAAGATCTCGAGTGGCCAGTCCTTCGGCTCGATCTCGGGCAGACTTTCGGCGGTGACGACCCGTCCCTTGATCGTGGAGCCGATCTCCGGTTCGACCGGCTGCTGAAAGGGCCAGAGTCCCACGACAGCACCGAGCAGCAAGCCCAGCAGCGCGCCGAGGGTGGCCTTTGCGTAGCGGTCGAGGAGCCAGCGCAACAGATTCGAGACGCCCACGATGCCGACGACCACGCCGATGCCCACCGGGATCACGAGTGTTGCGGCTTCGAGGATGAGGCCGAAGTCCTGCCCGAGGAGTCCTTCCTTCAAGGTGTCGACCGCGCCGAGGATCGTTTCGTACTGCCCGAGGAGCAGTAACAGGTAGCCGCCGCTCACGCCGGGGAGAATCATCGCCGAAGCACCGGCCAGCCCGGAAAGGAACAGGAAGAGCTGGCTCGCTTCACCGCTGGACGCCCCGGTGCCGAGCCCCAACTGCATCGCCACCATGAAGAGAAACGACCCCGCCGCTCCGGCAAACACCGCGGGCGTCGCGGGGGCCACAAGGCGCCAGACCAGTGGAAGCCCACCGAGGGTGAGCCCGATGAACAGGCTGTACATGATCCAGCGCTGCTCGATCACGAGACTGCGCATCAAGCCGGCGAGCAGCAGGATGGCCAGCGCTGCCGCGATCACGATGGTCCCCAGTAGCACGATCGAGCGCGGCTTGAACTTCGCCGTCGAGACCTCGGCGATCGCGGAGATGAAGTTCGGGTAGACCCCCGCCGCGAGCAGCATCGTGCCTCCGCTGATGCCGGGAACGAGGTTCGCAAGCCCCATCAATACCCCGCCGATCCCACTGCGGATGACCAGCGAGGGGATCGAACTCGCGTCGTCGTCAGCGGGCAGGGCGGAACCTTCGGAATCGTTCGACATGGACTGCTGCTCCTGAAGCGGGGACGCGCCGGGCGTGGGGTTCGGGTGGATGGGTTCGTGCGAAAAGGTTCCGGGGGCGCGGTAGTCTACTCGCCATGTGTGGTCGCTTCACCTTGAACAGTTCGAGCGAAGCCCTGGCGGCAGACTTCGACCTCGGGGACGTCGCCGAGTTGGAACCCCGCTTCAACATTGCGCCCAGCCAGGACATCGCGGTGGTGCGCTGTGACGAAGCCGGCCGGCGCGAATGCGCGCAGCTTCGTTGGGGCTTGATCGCCAGGTGGTCGAAGGATCCGAAGAAGGCCCGCGCCCCGATCAACGCGCGCAGTGAGACGGCCGCCGAAAAGCCGACCTTCCGCAGCGCGATGGCAAAGGGCCGCTGTCTGATCCCGACGACGGGCTTCTACGAATGGCAGGCGCAGCAGGGCGGGCCGAAGCAGCCGTACTTGTTGCGCATGCGCGACCGCCCGCTCTTCGCCATGGCGGGGCTGCACGAACTCTGGAAGGGCGAGGGCGGTGAGGTCATCGAATCGACTGCGATCCTCACCACGGACGCCAACGGCACGCTGAAGCCGATTCACGATCGCATGCCCGTCATCATCGGCCCAGGCGACTATGCGCGTTGGCTCGACCCCGAAACGCAGGAGGCGGCTGACGTTGCGGACCTCATGGTGCCGTGTCCCGACGATTGGCTCGAAGCGATCCCGGTCAGCACGAAGGTCAACAACCCGCGCTTCGACGAGCCGGCTTGTGTCGAACCGCTCGAGTGATGCACTGAAGCCGTCTTGCCGCGCGATGCCTTCGACGCTCCTGCATGAAGTCGCCTCCGAATGCAATGGGGCATTGCCCCGGTTTCCCGCTTGCTTCTCGTAAGTGAGATCGAGCGGTTCCCGCGATTGACATGCGCTTGCGTGTGCTTCACGATGCGAAGTCGGGGGGTGACTGCGGTGACGCAGGACGAGTCGATGCCGCTGCGCGAACGCGCTGCTTCGAATCAGCGCGTTGATCGCAACGCGACGACCGACGAGACGAAGCGCGAAACGAGCGACGACGCGAGCGACGCGCTGGAACGCGCTTCGCTCGATGCGTCGCCTTCGCAAGCGGGCGCAGGCGGCCTTCGCGTCGCTCCCGATGAATCGACTTTCGGTCCCCAGGTCCGGGTGGCGGCACGGCTCGACCGGGACGAAGCCTTCGAGGCGATCGTGGCACGTGGCCCCGCCATGCGCGGCTTGCTCGAACGTGCCGCAAGAGCCGCACAGAGCGAGTCGCCGCTCACCCTGGAGGGCGAACCCGGCTGTGGCAAGCGAGCGATCGCAAAGCTCGTCCACGAGCTTTCTCCGCGTCGCGACATGCCCTTCGTGCGCGTCGACTGCGCGGCGCACGACGAAGCCTCGATCGAAGGCGAATTGTTCGGTGTGAGGCGCGGCGCCGAGTCGCGCGCGGAGCGCGACCGCGAAGGGCTCGTGCAGACCGCTCACCGGGGCACGCTGTTGCTCGAAAACCTCGCGGATCTGCCAGCGGTCGTGCAGCCGAAGCTTCAAGAGTTCCTGACCACGGGAGAATTCCGACCGGTCGGGGACCGCTGGGGGACGCGCTGCGCCGATGTGCGGGTCATCGTCAGCTCGAGTGTGCCGCTGGCTCAGCCGGTCGCGGCGGGGCGGCTGCGCCGCGCGCTCTACGACCGGGTGGCGGTGCTCTCCTTGTCCGTCCCGTGTCTGCGCGAGCGCGTCGAGGACATCGAGCCTTTGTTCGAGCGTTTCGCCGAGCACTTTGCCGACGCGACGGAATCGACAGGGGAAGGCGAATCGAGCGAGCCGAGCGCGCCTCTGTCGATCGATCGCGAAGCCCTCGACTGGCTGCGGGCCTACCCGTGGCCGGGCAACGTGCGCGAACTGCAAAACGCCGTCGAGTACGCCTGTCTGATGGGACGCCGCGAGCGCGTTGGCTGCGAGGATCTGCCCGAGTCGATTCGCCGTCACGCCAAGCCCTGTGGGATGGAACCGCTGTCAGGCGAGTTCGACCAACGCGAGGGCGCGGACCTCGCGTCGGAGCGCGAGCGCATCGCGGCGGCGTTACAGCGCAGCGAAGGCGACCTCGATGGCACTGCGCGCATGCTCGGGATGTCGCGCCGCGCGCTGCGCTACGCGGTCGCACGGGCTGGACTCGAGACCGCCGAGCCGGCCAGGCCCGCGAAGCCGCGGGTGCCGGGTGAGCGACTCCAGGCCGCATTGAACCGCCAGCCCTAGATCGTCCGGTCTAGAGAGCCGGAAGCGCGAGAGTGCTACACCTGCGCGCGTGAGCGAATCGACCTCTTCGGACCCGTCTGCTGACGACGCCAGGCGCGAACGCCCGCCGCTCGTTGCGCTGCTCGGCGAGCAGCGCGCGCGATCGCTGCGCCGCCTGCTGCTCGCTGCGATCGCTCTGCTCTACCTCGCATCGGTGCCGTGGTATCGCGATACCGGAGGTGCCCTGGACGTCGCGTTCGGTTTGCCCGATTGGGTGGCGGTCGCCATCGGCTGCTACGTCGGTGTCGCGATCCTGAACGCCATCGCGTGGCAACTCACCGAAGTCTCCGACCCCGTGCCGCTCGAACTGCCCAGGAGCGAAGACGAGCCGATGTCCTGATGACGAACGATTCAAAGCAGCGTTCACACCGATCGGGGAGCAGGGCGTGACGTTCGGCGAACTCGGCACCGTTGCGCTCGTCGTCTACATCGCGGCGCTGACCGGCATCGCGGAATACGCGCGCTATCGCCGCAAGGACCATTCCGAAGGCGACCACTTCCTGGCCGGTCGCGAACTCGGCACGCTGGTTCTCTTCCTCACGCTCTACGCGACGGCCTACAGCGGCAATTCACTGCTCGCGTATCCCGGTCGCGCGTTCTCGAGCGGCTTCTCGTTCATCATGTCGACGGGCTTCATGATGTCGATCATCGTGGTCTTCCACGTGCTCGCGCCGAAGCTCCGCCCGCTTGCGATTCGCCATCACTTCGTGACGCCTGGCGATTGGGTGCGGCATCGCTTTGCCCACGAGACGCCCGGCATGCGCCGTGCCCTGGTGCTCGCGGTTTCCATCCTGATGTCGATCGCGCTTGCGAACTTCCTGCTCGCGCAACTCAAGGCCATGGGGCACGTCGCGAGTGTCGTGACCGATGGCGCCGTGCCGTACCCGGTCGGGGTGGCGGGGCTCGCGGCGTTCATTCTGTTCTACGAAACCCGCGGCGGCATGCGCGCAGTGGCCTGGACCGACGGTGTGCAGGGCGTCTTGATGTTCATCGGCCTCGGCGCGCTCCTCGCCTGGATCCTGCGCGGTGCGGGTGGCATGGAGGCGGTCACGCTCGCGGTTTCGGAACTTCGTCCCGAAGCGGTCGCGACTCCCGACGCGAAGACCTGCGCGGGTTGGTTCAGCACGATCGCGTTGCTCGGCCTCGGGAGTGTGGTCTATCCCCAGGCGATCCAGCGGATCTTCGCCGCCAAGAGCGGACGCAGCCTCGCGAACTCCTTCACCCTGATGAGCTTCATGCCGCTGGTCACCACGATGGTGGTGACCCTGATCGGCGTCGCGGCGATTCCGATCCTCGGCGACATCGCGGGCCGCGCCAACGACGAGGTCCTGCCGCTACTGCTCGCCAGCTGGGCAGACGGCGGCGGCGCCGGTCGGCTCGGTGCCGTGGTGGTCTTCGTCGGTGCGCTGGCGGCCATCATGTCGACGGCCGACTCGTGCCTGCTTTCGCTCGGCTCGATGATGGCGCGCGATCTGCTGGGCAAGTCGGATGGGGTCGAGCAGGGCGCCGAGCGGGGCAAGCGGATGGCGGCGATCTTGCTGATCGCAATGATTCCCGTCGCCTTTCTCGAAGACCTGTCACTCTGGCGCCTGATCGAGCTGAAGATGGAACTCCTGCTGCAATGCGTTCCCGCCTTCATGCTGGCCCTCCATTGGAGGGGGCAGCGGGGGGATGCCACGCTGATTGGGCTCGTGGTCGGAACGAGCCTCAGTGTGGGCCTCACCTTTGCCGATGTCTCCCGTATCCATGGCGTTCACGTGGGCATCCTGGCGCTGGCCGTGAATGCGCTGGTGGTGATCGTCGTTTCGAAGCTGCGGAAC
>JASMLK010000130.1 GCA_030748735.1 Myxococcota bacterium
CAGCGAGCGTGCGAAGATCAAGCGACGAACGATGCAACGACGAAAGAGGGAGTACCTGGCCGGCAAAGCGGCCTAGACTGAAACTGAAAACCGTCTCTTAGCGAAAGCCGTTCGCTGTCCAGATTGCTCTGCCGACGTACATGGGGGGAGTCGGTCCGTACGGCCCCGACGGTCGGGACCTCGTGAGGAACGTGGAACGGCTGATCTTCGACGATATGGTGATCGAGCTGACCCCCGGCGTCGCGGGCGCTGCTGCCACGGCCAACAGCCTTGCCGAAGGTTCCCTCCTGGTGGCACCCGAGGCGGGTGAGGTCGGTGGTACGCTGACGGCGACCTTCGACTTCACCGATGCGGACGGCGGAATCGCTCCGAACACCGTCGCCTTCCGATGGACGGTCGAGTTGGACCCCGGATCGGGCGTCTTCGAACCCATCGTTCGGATCGGCACGCCGCTCTTCGGCGACGAGTTCGTCCCGAACGGACCGGTGCTGGACCTGACCGTCGACGAGGCGGGCCTGCGGGTGCGCGCGGAAGTGGTCTTCCAGGACGGAGCCGGAGCCTTCGAGGTCGCCAGGTCGGCGCCCGTACTCGTCAACTGCCCGCTCGAGGGCTGCCCCGTCGCCCTGGGGATCCCCGTTCCGGCCACCTTCGAAGGCACCGCAGCGGACCTGCAGGCGGTGCTCGCCGCTCAGGCGGCGACCCTCGAAACCATTCCGTTCGTGTCGAACGCTTCGGCGCTCGGCAGTCAGCGGCTCGACTTCAGCGTGACCGAGGTGCCCCTTGGTCTCCTCGGAAACACGGGCTTCCCCGCGGAACTCACGGGGGCCGAGGCGGTCGAGGTGTCGGGGATCGCCCTGACGCTTCGAGACTCGAACGGCGTGGAGACGGCCAGCTTCTTGCCGGTCGCGAGCGCACGAATCGATCCGATCACGGGTCTCGTGGATCAGGACAGGGTAGACCTGAGCTGGTCGCTCCGTGACGCGTCCGTGCTGCAAGCGGTCCGACCACCGTTCAGCACGGTCTCGCTGACGGTCAATGGAGTCGAGGTTACCAACGCCACCCTGTTCGGAGATCCGAACGTCGACTGGGGGACCGGCATCATCGTCGTCTTCGAAGACGAGTCGCCCCCGCTGGCCCCGCAAACCCTGGCTCAGTTCATCGGTACGGACCTGACCTTCGTCGAGCCGCCCGCGTTCATCAATACCTCAGTGGCGGGTGGTGTCTTCTCGGCCGAGCTCATCTTCCCGGCAATCGACCGCGGCGCCTTCAACGTCGATTTCGGGGCCGCACTGACGCCGAATGAGTCCGCCCTGGTGTCGGAGGGAGTCACCCTTCGCCTCGTCGATGTGATGCCCTTCGCTCCGATGTCCGTGGCGGCGACCCGAGACATCTACCGGCCTCGGATTCGCCCTCGAGTGATCGACGGAATCGCAAGCCAGACGGAGGTCGATCTCGTCTTCGAGCTCTCGGATGCCGATGAAGCGGGGATCGTCGATGGCCTCGTCTACGCGGTGCTGGAGACGCCCGGACTCGGAGAGGGCGAGGTCGATCGGTGGCTGCTGTTCGGCGACAGCCTGGTTGCACCCGACCAGGTCGTCATCGTCGGACATCCGGCACAGCTGGCCGCTGCAACGGCTCTGCTGCAAGCCCTCGAAGCGGGCGACGCTGCTGCGATCACTGCAGCGACGAACGCCATGGTGCAGGCCAACATCGCCGCCACGATCCTGCGGACGCAGAACGTGCCCGGTGGACCGGCCTCGATCCTGGCAGACAGCGGGCTCCCGCACGCCAACTACCTGGGTACTTCGGGACCCATCAGTGGGCCGCTCGAGTTCGTGAACGCCTCGAGGGCTCTCGAGGCCAGGTTCGAGTTCGGTCTTGGGGGCGTTCCCCTGGATCTGTTCGCCAACCACGGCTTCAGCGACCCGATTCAGGCGACGGACGTGAACCTGGTGGACCGCATCTCTCTCTACTTCTTCAATGAGTTGGGGAACGCGACCGGGATCTTCGTGCCGGAAATCGTCGCCGAGGTCGATCCGGTCACCGGTCTCGTGAGTCCGGATACCGTTGGCATCAGCTGGTCGATGCGCGGAGATACCGTGCAGCCGCTGGTCTCCGGCCTGGCCATCGTTGCGGTCGTGCTGGACGGTCAGGTGGTCTCGACGATCGTGCTCACGGGCAATTCGCAGGTCAACGACGCTCTGGGTGTGATGCAGGTGGAGTCGGACCCGGCGTTGGTGGATGTCATCGACATCCTCGCGAACACCCTGGTCGGCAACGGCGACGGGGCCCAGGTGGCGAGCGATCTGCTCACCCAGACGCTCGCCGCCGAGCTCGATGCCGATGGCGACGGGGTCTTCGGATTGCTCGACCCGTGCCCCTTCGATCCGCAGAACGACGTGGATCAGGATGGGTTCTGTGGCGACGTCGACAATTGTCCGCTGACCGCGAATGCGGAGCAGCTCGACGGTGACGGCGACGGGCTGGGGGACGAGTGCGACAACTGTCGCTTCGTCGCCAACGGTCCGACCTCACTGGATGCGAGTGGCAGTAGCCAGCGCGATACCGATGAAGACGGGCACGGGAACCTCTGTGACGCCGACTTCAACAACGATGGGGTCGTCAACTTCGGGGACCTGGCCATCCTTCAGCTCGAGTTCGGCAGCACGACGGCTACGGACACGGACATGAACGGTGATGGCGTCTGCAGCTTCCTGGAGCTGGGCCTGTTCCAGCAGTATCTCTTCGGGGAGGTTGGTGCTGACGTTCGTTGATGTGAGCTGACCTGATTTGGAGAGAGCGGCCGATAGGCGCGAAAGCCAGAAGACGGCCCACAAGCCCGCCGCCGCGTGGCGTCCATCGCCGCCCTCTCCCCGGGTTCGTTCGCAACGGGTGAGACTCGACCAGGTCGGCGCTCTCGGCCGTGCTCTCCGGCATGCGCGTCCGCCTCGCCAAACGCGGCGTTCGGGTCGTCGACGTGCGTCCGGGCGTCCCCGCAGTGCCTTCCGCGAACGCTGCGACGCGCCTCGCGCTGATGGTCGTGCTGATCGCTTGCGCGCTGCGGGCTAGTGAACCCGCCGCTTGCCTCCAATCGTGTCACCCGAATCGCCCGCCTTCAGCTCGGCATCGAGGGCACGTACCTTTTCGGTCACGTCGTCCAGCGTGAAACCGGCTTCGACCTCCACGGGAATCGGCAACATACCGCCCGAAGCGTCGGACTCGAGCACGATCGACCGGCAATCGGAGCAGGACACTTTGTCGAGATAACGCTCGAAGATCTCGGCGCGGTGCGGAAGGAAGACCTCTTCCAGTGCCGGCGAGATGCGGAAGTGTTCGTTTCCGTCGATGACGTCGGTCTGCTGCTCACTCACATGCACGAACCCCAGCGACGGACGCCAGGTGAGCCCTCCGAGATCGTTGTTCGGAGCGCCATTGCTGAGCTGGTGGCAACCCGCACAGGAAAGGGCCAGGGAGCGCCGGGCCAGGTGCTCCGGGTCGAGCCGTATCCCGAGGAAACGGAGACGTTCCGTCAGCGTTCGCTGGAAGCGCGGGTCTTCTTCCAGGTGGGCCGGGTAATTGTTTTCGCCCTGCTGGGAATTGCTCTGACCGGCATTGAACCGGTCGGGAGCCGCGGCGAAGAACTCGTTGAGATCGGCCGCAGACAGGTTCTCGACCTGGGTAAGGTAGTGACGCTGGAATTGCCGTGTGCGCGGCTCGCCGCCGATCGACGCATCGAACAACTCGCCGAAGGGGTTACCCTTGACCGTCACCGGGACGAACTGGAGACTGCACGAGCCCGTTTCAGCGTCGCATAGCTGGGACAGCTTGAACTCGCGGAGCTGCCACAGCTGGTTGTGGTCACCGCTCATGAACTGGTTGGTGCGAATCTGGCCGCTGCCCGGCCCGAAGTGTTTGGCGTGTATCACCGGCGGTATGCCGCGGCTCGGGAAACCCTCCAGGTAGAACCGGCGCAGGGCTTCAGCGCGAATCGCGGGATCCGTGGTGCGGGACAGACCCTGCCAGAAACGGGCAACCATCCGGCAACCCTCGAGCCCGCAGTTGGGATTGGGGTTTGGAAGGACCGCCTCGAAGATCACGAGGTTGCGATTGAAGCCCTCAGTAACACCCGAGTGGCGTGCGAAGATGATGCGGTACTCGCCGCAGTTCGCGCCATCGCGCGGCGCAAGGTCGAAGCGGTTCACCAGGGCGAGGGGCTCGTAGAAACTCGGTTCGCCCGGTATGAACGGATTCGCGTCGACCTCGTCGCCCTCGTTACGAGGGCACTGGATGGGAAAGCCGTTGATCGCGGGCTCTCCCTGGCTGTTGACGACGTCGTCGCAGTTGCTTCCAAGGCCGATGCCCGATTCGGCTTCGTTCTGGGTGTCCCACCACTGTTTCCAGAGCCGTTTTGGGCTCATTGCCGGATCGGCCGAGTCGGAAGCCAACTTCGACATCACGTCCTCGAGGGAAATTGCCTGTTGCACCACGTCGAGCTCGGTAACGAACAGGGAACGCCGAACATCGACGCTCGGGGTCGTATCGACGCAAACGGGGCCGATGGGTGTAATGGGTCCAGTGACCTGGGCCAACGCGGGGCCGGCGACCAGAGCCCACACGAGCAGCGAAACAAAGAGGTTTCGAATCCACATGATTTTGTTGTTCCTGGGTTTCACGGCGCGTCATGCGCTCATGAGTGGGAACCAAGCCCACGATCTCACTATAGGTGGGGATTTTTCCCACGTCAAGAGAGCTTGTCGAATCCTCCGGCCACCGACCGGCAGGGGCTCTCATAAGTGGTTCAGATAGGAAGGGGAAACCGGGGGCTCGAGGCCGGCGACGGCAGCGTCCGACCGAGGCCATTCCGGCGTCGAGGCAACCCGCGGGCCACCCAAGAAACGTCGGAAATGGGTCGCGACCCGGGACGGGGGAAGTTCGGGTCAGCCGCAGCGACCTTCGACCAGTGCCGAAGGCAATTGCCTGGTGGCCGGGTGAGTGGCGCCTTCAGGCCGCCTGCCGCGGTTTGGCGCCGGCCCTGCGCGTCAGCAGCGAAAGCCACGCGCACGCGAGTAGCGCCAGGGCCAGCAGCGACCGTCCGATCTCGGAGGAGATCGCCGGGACCGGTGTCGCCGCGCACTCGCCGAAGCTCTGTCCGCCGTTGGGCAGCCCCCGCGTGGCCCCGGCAGGCGCCGCCCAGCTGAAGTCCAGCCGCAGGTGCCCGGCGCCCTCGAGCTGGAGCGAATGCCCGATCGGCGTCGAACCCGTCTCGCTCACGGCGATGTCCAGCGACGTCTCGCCTGCGGCCGGGCCGACCGTGGCCGCGAATGCGCCCTCGTAGGAGATGAACTCGACGAGTTCCCCGCCGGCATTCACGAGCGCGAGGCCGTCGGGCGAGCCGTTCTGCATCCCGGTCATCGCGAAGTCGAGCGTGCCACCGCAGCCATCTTGCATCGGCAGGCTGCCCGACAGCGGCACTGTCGCGTAGATCGACCCGTTCGAGCCGTTGTATCCGACGAGCGACCAACCGGCCAGCGACGTCCCGGCCGTGCCGGCGATCTCGAAGAACTCGCCCGTATCGGAAGATGCGTTGTCGTAGTGGATCTCGTTGATCCACACCTCACCGGCCCCGGCGGGCGGCAGACAGATCTGCGCGACCTCACTGCAAGAGAGCGGCGCCGCGCACGCCTCTGCGCCCGCCTGACAGGTTCCGGAGGGCGAGCAGATCTCGCTGCCGTTGCAGAACACGCCGTCGTCGCAGTCCGCATCGGCCACACAGGCGCCTGCCACGTAGAGGAGGTCGACCCATTCGGGATGGTCGACGAAGGGGTTGCGGTTGCCCTGGTACGAGAAGACCACTTCGTTGCGGTTGCGCTCGAAGTCGTCGACCGGATCTTCGGCGTGCCAGGCGAGGAGCACCGAGACGAGCCCCATGTAGGCCACCGGCTCGTTGGCTCCCGTATGCGACGCGTCGATCAGGCTTTCGTCATCGGTGAGGATCAAATCCGGCTCGGCGAAACCCGTGACGCCGTGCTGCCCCCCCTCGTAACGAATGTCGGCGTAGAGCATCGCGCGCGCGATGTCTCCGCGGCGACCGCTCCAGGCCTCCCATCGCCCCAGCAGGCCGCCGAGACCACCGGGACTGCGATACCAGTTGTCGTCGCCGGGGTACGGGTCGCTGCCGCCGCCCTGGCCGGCATTCGCCACCGTCTCGCGCATCACGCAGGTGGCGTCGCAGCCGCCGAACGGCCTGTTCCCGCGCGACCCGTTGTACGACCCGTCGGCGAGACGCAGCATGTGGGCGTCCGTGTAAGCGTAGTTGTGCGAGCCGTCGTTCGGGATGCCGAACGACTTGGGCCAGATGTGCTCGCGCTGGTAGAAGATGTTTCCGCCGCCCTGCTTCGGATAGCTCTCGTTGCGATAGACATCGAGGATGGCGGTGGGATCGCTCGGGTCTTCCTGTGCCGACTCGAGGATGTCCCACGTATCCGTGGCGCTGCTCGTGTAGGGGAAGCGGGTGTGGTCGTCGATCACGTCGTGGAGCGTGATCGCGAAGGCGGTGGGGTTCGAGGTGTCGACCGTCGCGTAATAGCCTGGAGGGGGCTCCGCACCGGCCGGTTGTCGCCAACCGAGCAGCAGAAAGAGGCAAGCCGCAACGACGACTGGTCGGCAGACGCGCAGCATCGGGACGTGTGGCGCGCGGGGCGGACGGGACACCACCGGACACTCCAGGGCTCGAGGCGCGACGGAAACCCTCGGGGTGAGGCACCGTCGCGTCACCAGGGTACGCTGCCGATACGAATCCGTTCAAGCCGCCGAGCGCGCTCCGGTCACCGCCGCCCTGCAGCGGCGCGTCCAGCCACGCTCCCGGCTCTCCGGCGGCGACCTCATGCCCGCCGCCGCCCGTTCGACATCACACCACTCATCGGCAGCTGGCTTCTCCCGAACAACAAAAAGCCGATATCTCCTTCCCAGGGAGCCCCGACGCGTGCAGCACGCGTCGTCCCGCTTTCTTTCTGGCCCCCCGCAATCAGCGCGGGATGCTGCCCCGGCGGCGTCTTTTCGAGTGAGCCGCTGCCGGATCCCCCCGCCACGAGCCCCGCGAGCCCCCTCCGGCCCGTTCCGCGATCCGGCTATCGGCGAAGCGTACGTTTCAGGGTCGGGCCGCGGTCGGGGAGGCTTAGAGCCTTCGCCGGCCAGCCAGGCCCAGCAGGCCGACCCCGAACAGCAACGCGGTCGAAGGCTCGGGAATCGCGGCAATATCGCCGTCGCGCACAGCGAATGCATAGAAGGGGTTGGCCTTACCGCCGTCGTACTGGCCGCCGTCGTAGAAATTGAAGGCCCACGCGTAGTAAGGATCGGGCGCCCACTCCGTACCGGACCAGTAGTAGTAGGACCGGACGTTCGTGAAATCTCCCGACGATGACGACGTGATCCCGTATTGCTCGAACAGGTACCCGTACTGTAGCCCGTCAGCAGGATTCGGACTTTCAAGCGGCCTGAGTTAAGAGACACTTCATGGGGTTTCGAACCCCGAGGAGCGTCTCAACATGAGCAAGGAACGAAAGCCATCCACCGAAGCCGCAGTGCGTGATATCCGTCG
>JASMLK010000131.1 GCA_030748735.1 Myxococcota bacterium
ATCCTGCTGACGGGCTACACACATAGAGAAAGGGCCGGTGCGGTTCTGTTCGAACCACACCGGCCCCTCTTTGGTGCTTCTCTAGGAATTGCTGCTTACTGCCTGGCTACCTACCGACCTAGAACTTGAAGTCGGCCTGCATCCAGATGCGCCAGATATCGTTCAGGGCGGAGTCACTGTCCGCCTCGAAGATGGCCGCCTTGGTCAACACGCTCAGGTGCTCGTTGATCGGACGCTTCACGATGATGTCGTACTCGTTGCCGAGCTTGTCGTTGCCGTCATCCGTCCTGAAGTTGTGCCAGACGAACGTACCGCTCAACTTGCAGGGAAGCTTCGGCGACACGGAGACGAAGAGGTCGCGAAGCCCCGTGGCGCCGCCGTTGTTCAGGAACACGTCCGCCCAACCGTTGAATTTGTGCGCGGTTGCGAGCGGAGTCGTGAACACGTGGTCACCGTCGTCACTACCCAGCAATTCCCAACCCACGCCGAGCGTACCCCAGTCGCTCTGGGCCACCTTGCCCTCGACCCTCGCGTAGTTAGCGCCGTAGCTCTTGTCACCGGCGTTCACGTAGTCGGCATGGTCGGTCTGATGCGCGTAGCTGCCTTCGTAGATCACCTTCCACGTGTCGTCGAACGCGTGGTCACCCGTGGCCCGGAAACCGTACGTGGCCGACGAACCTGCCGCATTGTCCCGCACGTCCAACAGGTAGATAAAGGCCGTGATCTTCGCGAAGTCGAGCCCCGAGTACGACGCGTTGAACAGGTGCGCGTTCGACTTCCAATCGGCTTGTGCCGCGAACGCACTGTTGTTGTCCTCACCGAAGATGCGGCGGACGTATCGGGCATACACATACGCGACGCTCACATCCTCGAGACCCAGCGTGCTGGAAGCCTTGACCGCATCGTAGGTCTGCTCATTCTGACGCCAACCCACGTTCCCGACGAATCGGGCGTCGTCGAGAATGATACGCTGCCGGCCGGCGACGATCGTGGAGTTGAGGAGATCCTCGTTGGTGTACTTCAGGAAGGCCTGGTTCACCTCGGTGTTGGTCGGGTCGGCGATCGGCGTCTGACCCGTCGCCGGCTCCACGGCATTGAAGTACTGGGTCGTGGCGACCGCAGTGGTGTTTTCCGCTTCGATGAACACAGAGCCGCCGTTCCACGGCTTCGTGCCGTAACCCAGGCGAGTGCGCATCGTATACGCTTCGGATTGATCGGCGCCGTCAGCGTCCGCGATTTCGATCCGCGTTCGCACGTTCAAGCTCGGCGTACCGTCGATCACCGCGTTCCAGAGGGTTCCCTCTGCATCGTGGTCCGCAGCCATTGCGGTTCCACCGATTCCGACGATCGAAATCGCAAACGCCGCCGTTAAACAAACCTGGACCGACCTGGTCCACCACGAATGTGGTCTGACTGACTTAGAAAGACTCATGGCTTTCCCCTTCCTTGAGTGTTGATGAATGATCTCTTGGCTTCGTCCAGAACCCCACTCGCAGCAACAGGCCCGAGGGCATCCTGGTATTGCATCGAAAGAGAGGGTTCCTGGGGGTGCGCAAGCGCGACAGGCTGGACCGCGGCGGACCACGGTGACATCGGTTCGAGTGACGGGCGCAACCGCGACCGCAGGGTGACGACCCAACCCACGACGGCCATCAAGGGCGTTTCGAGTGAAGACTGCTCGAGATCGCGGGCAGCATGGGCGACCGTGGTTTCCACCAACTTCTCGTCGGGCGTGCAGCCCCTGCTGATCAGCGCCACCGGAAGCTCGGGCGGATAACCACGACAAAGCAGCTGCTGCTGCCAGGCGTCCACGGTCCCGCGAGCCATCAAGAGCAACATGGAGTTGACCCGGTTTCGTGGACACCCCAGATCGCACGGAAGTGCGGTAGGAGTGTGTCATGGAGAAGCGGAAGCGACGATCGTTCACGAAGGAGTACAAGGCTGAGGTCGTTGACCTCATTCGCAAGGGCGACAAGAGCATCGGGTTGATCTGTAAGGACCTGGGTCTCCCCGAGACGGCCGTCCGGCGCTGGGTGAAGCAGGCCGAGACCGACGCCGGTGGAGGCCCTGCAGGCGCGCTGACGACCGCGGAGCGGGAAGAACTCGCGGCACTGCGCAAGCAGGTCAAGACGCTGCAGATGGAGCGGGAGATCCTAAAAAAAGCGACGGCCTTCTTCGCAAAGGAGAGCAAGTGAGATTCCGCTTCATCGAGGCGGAGAAGGCCAACTTTCCGATCACCCTGATGTGCCGCTGCCTTCGGGTTTCGCGGTCCGGTTACTACGCCTGGCGCGAGCGTGGCCCCAGCAAGCGAGTTCGTTACGACGAGCGGTTGAAGATCGAGATCAAGGCATCGCACAAGGCGAGCCACCAGCGGTACGGAAGCCCGCGTGTCGTGCGCGACCTTCATGAGAACGGTCACCGTGTCGCGCGTAAGCGTGTCGCTCGCTTGATGCGGGAGCTTGGGCTCGAGGGCCGAAGGAAGCGGCGCTATCGCACGACGACGGACTCTCGGCACCCATTCCCGATCGCGGTCAACGTCTTGATGCGCGACTTCGAGGTGGACGCGCCTGATACCGCGTGGGTGACGGATATAACCTATCTCGCCACCAGCGAGGGCTGGCTCTACCTCGCGGTGATCCTCGACCTGTTTTCGAGGCGCGTCGTGGGGCACGCGATGAGCGAGCGCATCGACCGTCACTTGGTGCTCGATGCGCTCGGCAATGCGCTCCGCCAGCGTCCAGGCGCGCGCGATGCCATCCATCATTCGGATCGCGGCAGTCAATACGCTTGCCACGACTACCGGAAGGCTCTTACAGAAGCGGGCATCACGTGCAGCATGAGTCGCCGTGCGAACTGCTGGGACAACGCGGTGGCGGAGAGCTTCTTCGCAACGCTCAAAACGGAGCTACTCTATCCACTTCCGCTCCACACGCGCAGTGTCACGCGCGTTCTGGTGGCCGACTACATCGATTCGTTCTACAACGTTCGTCGTCGGCATTCATCGCTGGGCTACGTGAGCCCGGTGGAGTTCGAGCTGCAGCACCATCGCAACGAAGGCTCCGCACCGACTTCGTCGGTGCGGATGCAAGAAGGGTGGGAACAGGAAACGCCTGGACCTACGACCTAAAGAAGGTGTCTACGGAATCGGGGCAACTCCAACACCGTGGTCGTCGCGTTGTAGTCGGGCAGCGACAGAGCCGTGCCTTCCTTCTGGTGGTGCGCGGTCGCAACGAGAAAGGAGTCCGCCAGACCGCGGTGCGTGACGGGGATCCCCGCGGTGGACGGGACTGCGGTCACGCTCGAAACACCGGGAACGATCTCGAAGCGCACGCCCGCTTCGGTGAGGGCCAGTGCTTCTTCGCCAACCCGGCCGAGCACGCTGGCGTCGCCTCCCTTCAGCCGAACGACGCGCTTGCCTTTGCTCGCCAGCGCCACCAGTTCAGCGGAAATCTGTTCTTGCGACATCATGTGCCTGCCACAGCGCTTGCCCGCGTTGATCAGGGGGGCTGAGACGTCCGCCAACAGCGCTGGATCTACCAGGGCATCGTGGAGAACCACATCCGCGTCCTGGAGGGCTCTCCAACCTCGCCGAGTGAGCAATTCCGGATCGCCCGGCCCGGCGCCGACGAACCAAACGAAACCGTCTTCGGAATGGCTCGATCGCATCGGGTTCCCACTCTTTGATCCCATCGCCTGCATCGTTGCCACCGTCGTCTACCTACCGCTTACTTACCGCTTACCGCTGCTTGCGAACGATCGCGCCCGCAACCTGAACCGTCTGATTCTAGGGCTAGGGATAAATGGATCTGAATATCGATTGATGCTACAAATACGACTCGATCGAGTCGGCGTCAACCTTTTCCGCGCAGGAATTTGGAGCGTGATCTGCCTATGACGAAATGCCACGCGACCGTCCAACTCGGCACTCGTCACGCTCCCAGACAGGCGAGCGCGAGGTAGCGATGCTGATTTCCCAGACCGCTGAGTACGCTCTCCGTGCAATGGCCGGGCTTGCGACCGTGCCTGCCGGAACGCCCGTACGCGCGACCGACCTGTCACGCGCAACAGGTGTGCCCCCTCACTACCTCGCGAAGGTCCTACGCCGCCTCGTGCTCGCTGGGCTCCTCGTGTCGCAGAAGGGTCAAGGTGGGGGCTTTTCCCTCGCACGCTCCACGGACGACATCAGCTTCCTCGACATCTTGATCGCGGTCGATGCCTTTCCTGATGAGAATCGCTGCGCCTTCGGTTGGGATGTCTGCGATGAAGCCCATCCATGCCCCCTACACGGCGTCTGGAGCCACCTGGACGATGTGCTGCGTGCGTGGGCAACGACGTCCACCCTGACCGATGTGTTGAACTACTCGACCGCACGCCACCAGATCCTCATCCCCACCGTCACGGCTCCGAGTTCCAGCGACGACAGCGACGACGAGGCGTAGGCGAGGCGCTGCGTCACAGACACGTGGCCGTGTCATCGAGCCTCATTCGCCTGCGGATTTTCTGCGCAGGGCGCGAGCTGCCCGGGTGTATATTGGTCCTCGACGTGCGTCTTCGGCGCGGGGCGAGGCGCCCGTTTCCACACTTCTACTGCGACCTCCAATGGTCGTGGTGAGAGGAGCGCGACCGCCGCGAACCGCCATGCCAACAAGGGGACGCATGATGATCGATCTCTCTGCGATCCAGAACTCCGCCATCTTCCACGGACTCGAGCCGTCCGATCTCGACCGGCTAGCTGAAATAGCCGGCGGGCGAAGCTGCAAAGCGGGAGAACGTCTGTTCAAACGAGGCGAAGCGGCCGACGCCCTATACATCGCGCAGAGTGGCCGCTTCACGTTGACGCTCTCGGTCCGGCAGTTCGATGTGCGCGAGGAGTTCGCGGTCGAGGAGAAGGCGGCTTCGGATGCGTTTGGCTGGTCGTGCCTCGTCGAGCCGCGCAGCTACATCTATTCGGCGTATTGCGTCGCCGATGGTGTCGTGGTGTGTTTCCCCGGTGAAGATCTGCAACGACTCCTCGCCACAAACGATCACCTCGGCCACCAACTCGCGCACAACCTGAACGTCCTGATCGGAGCCCGGGTCCGCAGCGTGCAGGACCTCTGGGTCAACGAGCTCGAACAAAGCCACGCACGCGTCGCCAGCTGGACCCATACCGAGATGACGAGCCGTCTCTATCACGTGACGCGCAATCGATCCGAAGTCGGCTCGGGATAGTCGGGTAATCGCGGGACCGTCCCATACATTCGCCTCTTGCGCGCCACTGCGGGCACGCGAGCCGCAGAGGCATCCGCTATCAACAGGCTGTGACGACATCGAGCACAGCCGGGCATGATCGCGCGGGCCTCGAGGTTCCCGCGGTCTTCGCGATCCTCGTGGGCGGCGCCGTACTGCGGTATTGGCTCTCGACCGCCATCCCCTTCGACTCGGACGAACTCGAGATGCTCTTCGAGTCGCAGGTGCGCAATCGGGGCGTTCGCGTTCCTTTCATCATGTTCAACGGCATCAGCCTGTTGATGTTCTATCTCGTCGTGCGCCGCTCGCTGGGCATCGCGGCAGCTTTCGCGGCGCTGTTGCTGGTCCAAACCAACCTCGCGTTCCAGGACATGGCGCTCCGCATCAACTGGCCCAGCGTGGGCATCCTGGTCGGCATGCTCGCCCTCGCCTACTGGCGCCATACCTGGCCGCCCTTCCGCCTCGGGGGGAGCGCGTCGCTGGCGCTCTCGATCCTCGCCGCCCTGCTCGCGGTACGAGGGCTCTATCTCGGCGTTACCCTGCCCGCGCAACTCGGCACGATCGAGCGCGAGTCGGCCGGAGACGCGGACGCACTCTACGCTTCTCTCCTGGCCTGTGGAGGAGGCGAGATCACCTCGCTCGACAGGCTGCGCGACTGTCACCTCGCCTGGACGGACGGGCGCTCACTCTCCCAACAGGAAGCCCTGCTACACCACGCCCAGACTCTGGAGCCCCACACTTTCGCGGCGGATGCGGAAAGCCTGTCCAACAGAGACCACACTGGAGACCGCGCGATCTTCGACCACGCCGCAGCCGCGTTCTTCATCGTTGCGGACGACGAAGCGGAAACGATCGCAAGACGCGTCATCGGGTCGCCACCAACACGATAGAACCTGCAACAGAAGCAGAGGGAGCTGAAGTCGAATGACAACGATCGCCGAATTCATGACCGCATTGCATCGCAAATGTGACGAGGGACTGGCCGCGGCCGAAGAAGCCGTTTCGAGCAAAGACTGGGACAAGGCGCGTGCAGACTGGTCCGACTTTGCAGCGGAGATGGCGCTTCACTTCGCCCAGGAGGAGACGACCCTCTTCCCCTCCTTCGAAACAGCAACAGGCATTACAGAAGGCCCCACCTCCGTCATGCGCATGGAGCACGAGCAGATGCGGCACCTGCTTTCGGAACTCTCCAAGGCTGTCGAAGCGCGAGATGAGTCCGAATTCCTCGGCCTTTCCGAAACGTTGATGGTGATGATCCAGCAGCACAACATGAAGGAAGAGCAGATGCTCTATCCGATGTGCGATCGCGCGCTCAGCGATGCAGGGGCGATCATTGCCGAAATCCAGGCGGTCACCGCCGACGGCGAATAGTGCGGTGGGCACAGATCGCGTGAAGAAGGTCGCGCCATGACGCGGGAGCGAGTGCTGGACGTAAGCCAACTCGAAGCCCCCGAACCCTTTCGGGCTGCGATGGCCGCAGTCAGCGAACTCACACCGGGCGAGTACCTGTGCATGCGCCACCGACGGGAGCCGTTTCCACTGTACGAAGCGCTCGCGGAAATGGGCTTTGCGTACCGCGTGCGCGATGGCGTTCACACCCGCTACGAGATCTTGATCTGGCGCGCCGACGACCCGGCGCTCGAGGCGCATTGTGGCCCGGCTTCCACCGCGCAGGGTGAGCCGAAGCGAGGTTGCCGTTGAACATCAGCAGGCTGTCGTTCGATGACATGCCCCCCCTGGCCATCCCGCTTCGCTTTCACCTGACCGCACCCGTATTCGGGCTTGCAGCGGCTGCGCTCCTGTTGGTCGAGGGCCCGAGCGCCTGGTTGTCGCGCTGGACGGCGGGCAGCCTGGGGGCCACACACCTGCTCACCCTGGGCTTCATGTCGATGGTCATGATCGGTTCGCTCTTTCAGGTCATTCCGGTCATCACGGGTCGCTCCATCCCCGGGACCCGGCAGATCGCACCGGTGGTTCACGTCGCACTCTGCGCCGGTGTCGTTGCGCTGACCTGGGCGCTGATCCGACCGGACGCAGCGCTCTTCAAAGCCGCCATCGCACTGCTCGCGCTCGCCTTCGTGCCCTTCATCACTGCACTCAGCTGGCGCGTGATGAGCATTCGCCGTGGTGGCGTGTCTGTGTTCACCATCCGGCTGGCGGCATTGGCGCTGCTGGGGACCGTCGGATTGGGGGTCTTCCTCGCGGTCGGGCGCACCTGGCCGGAATTCGAACTTCCGTTTCGGAGTTGGACCGACATCCACGTGGTGTGGGGGTTGTTCGGCTGGATGCCGCTGCTCGTCATGGGTGTCAGCTACCAGGTCATCCCGATGTTCCATGTCGCACCCGAATTCGATTCACGCCTCGCCCGCGGCGTCCCCCTGGTCGTCTTTCTCTCGCTGGTTGCGCTGAGTCATTCGAGGAGCGCGTACCTCGTGGTGCCAATCGTGACGTGCCTGGCGATCGCGCTGATCACCTATGCCGTCATGACCCTGCGGATCCTTGCGCGGCGAAAACGAAAACGTCCGGACGCGACGGTCTCGTTCTGGCGACTTTCTCTCGGCGCCCTGGTGGTGGGCACGCTTCTGCTCTGGTCGTCCATGAGCACGCCCCTGCGCGCGCCGATCCTCGAGCAGAGTCAGGTGCCCATTCTGCTCGGCGTCATCATGGTGTTCGGGGTCGCGTGCTCGGTGATCATCGGCATGCTGCAGAAGATCGTTCCGTTCCTGGTCTTCCTGCACCTGCAGCGGATGACGCTCTCGAACCTTCCGGCAATGCGGTTGGTGCCGAAGATGAACGACGTCATCAGCGATCGCGACGCACGCTGGCAATTCCGCTTGCACGCGACCGCTTGCGTCGCGGTGCTGCTCGCGCTGATCTGGCCGACCCTGGGGCGAGTCGCGGCCCTGGCTCTCGCACTGGACTTCGGTTGGCTACTGCGCGACCTGGTCGCCGCTGCAGCCCGCTACCGCCGCATCCGCCAGGCGATCGAGGCGGTTGCCAGCTAGCCCGCGCCGGCTCAGCGGCGGAACTTGTTGTGGCAGGACACGCACCCGTCCAGCCACATGCTGTTGAATGAGTCGAGGATCGGGGTCATGTCTTCGGTTTCGGCCGCACCAGCGATCGCCTTGGCGTTGCTCGTGACGGCCTCGAGGAAACCGCGGAACTTGCGCCGTTGACTCGGTCCGCCCAGACCGAAGTGCTCTTCGAGGGCTTCGTCGGTTTCGATCTCCTTGGCGAGTGAAACGAGATCGTTGCTCCGCTCCTTGATCAGGTCGAAGTCGCGCACCATCACACCGCGATTGATGTCCTGCCAGTACGAAAGGAAACTCGTCATGACCAGGACCGATTTGCGCAGCCGGCTCTGTGGATCGCGAAAGAAGCCGTGACAGCCCAGACAGGCGTGTCACGGTCAGCGCGCGAGCTTCGAACAGGGCTGCAGCAAACACCCTGTTCGTGTGCACCGCCTTTCGCGCTGGCGATCAGCGGGCGTAGACGAGCCAGCAAGCAGCGCCGAGGTCGAGGCCGTCGTCGGTGACGTGTGCCGCCAGGGCTTCGCGCGCCGCCGCAATCGCCTCGTCCCTCTTTTCACCTTCGAGTTCCGCGAGCGCGCGCGCCATCGGGCCGATGCGGCTCTGCGACTCCACGGCGTCGTCGAGGTTGTCGGCGATGTGGACATCGGCCGTCACCGAACGAACATCGATCTCGCTGAAGCCGGCATCGCCGAGAATCTGGCTCACGTAGTCTTTGTCCGCGAAGGCGAAGGGACCCGGCGCACGCGGATCGGGTGGCGTTTCGGGCGGGGTCGAGAACGGCATGATGGCCGCGCCAGAAATCGACATCCATGGATTCGCTCGCGGGGGCTGCCAGCAGAGGAAGCAGAGGCGGCCCTGCGGCGAGAGCCCGCTGCGCAGGTTGCGGAACGCCTCCGTGGGGTCTGCGAAGAACATCACCCCGAAGCGGCTGAGGATCAGGTCGTGGTCGGGGGTGAGAGCCTGGGTGGACGCATCGGTCTGACTGAAGGCGACATTGTCGAGGCCGAGCTCCTTCGCGCGCTCCTCGGCGCGCGCGAGCATGGGCCCGGAAATGTCGATCCCCCAGACAGCGGCACCCGTTTGCGCGATCTGCAGCGTGGTGTCGCCACAGCCACAACCGACGTCGAGCACGCGCTCACCGTCTTGTGCGTCTGCGCGTTCGAGGAGCAGCGCCGTGAGAGGCTCGAGCATCCGATCGACCCCCGCCTGCGACGCGACCCAGGTCTGCCCCGCCTTGCTGTTCCAGTACTCGATCTGCTCGGCGTTGCTGCTGGTCATCGTGCGATCCTCGATGTTGGGACCCGACGACGAGCCCGAGGCGCAATCGTAGCGATGATCTTCGCGGTTTCGACAGAGCGACTGAATCCGGGGAAGTGCGCGTTTCAGCACGCCGGTCGATCGAAGCTATCGTCTGCTACCGCGTGCCGTCCGCACGCACCGCGCCCTCGACAGGAAAGCCGACATGTTTCGTTCATTGGTTGTTTCGTTGTCGTTCATACTGGTGAGCGGTTCGCTCGCCGACACCGCACATGCGCGCCCCGAGAAGATCGAACCCGGCGTGCCGTACTATTCGGACGATTTCGTCACCGATGGCCTCGTCCACGACATCGCCCAGGAAAAGAACTACGAAGAGGTCTATCAGTTCTACACCTACTACGAGGTGATCTACGACGAGAAGCAAAGGGTCGTCGTTTTCACCGAATACAAGCGCGGTGATGTACTCCGCCGCGACGAATACGCCTACGATGCCGCTGGCAACCTTGCGACCCGCACCACGAAGCGCCCCGGCCAGGAGCCCGAAGTCATCCGGCCCGGTGGCGACGCGCAGCCACGAAAGTGAAGGACGCGCCGGCTGGGCTCACTCCTCCCTACCGAAGGAAAGAGCCTCCCTCACCTTCTGCTTGATGACCTTCCACTTGATCGCCGACATGCTTCGTTCGATCTCGTCATTGCCCTGGAAGGGAATCTCCAGTGCCGACGGCTCTGGCTTCTTGCCACCGGGGAGGATCAGGCCTTCCTTTTCCACGCTGAACAGGAATTCGTAGATCTGCCGCACCGCCGGCTGCAGCAACCAGAGGTTGTGGTGGGTGATGTCGACCTCTTCGCGCGGATCCTGCTCGACGTTGTACATGATCGGGGCCCAGAGCCTGCGCCAGGCGCGGTCTCGAGGCGCAGGGTCGTCACCCGTCAGGAAGACCTTGAAGCGGCGCCACTTCACGGCCAGTAGCGTCCGCCCCGAGAAGAACAGCATGCCTTCGCGCAGCGAGCCTTCGGCCTCACCTCGCAGCAACGGGCCCTGGTCCACGCCATCGAACTCGCGATCCCCCGGAACCCTGGCGCCCGCTGCATTCGCGACCGTGGGGAAGAGATCGACCATTGCAACGATCTCGTTCGTCGTGCGACCCGGCGCCACCTTCCCCGGCCACCTCACGATCAGCGGAGTACGAACCGAACCTTCGAACGCGCTCCCGAGGTAGCCGCGATAGGGGCCGCTGTTGGACACCACGGGATAGTGGGCGGAGTCCGGGCCGTTGTCGCTTGCGTAGATGACGAGGGTGTCGTCCGCGATGCCGGCTTCTTCGAGTGCGTCGAGCACCTGCCCCGTGCGGTAGTCGTGCTCGACCATCGTATCCGCAAACGCGCCATTGCCCGAGCGCCCGTCGAAGTCGGGATGCGGAAGGTATGGATGATGAACCAACGACCAGGAAACGAACAGAAAAAAGGGACGTTCGCTGCCCGCGTGCTCGCGGATGTACGCGATGGACTTCGCCGCAATGCGTTCGTCGATCAACGGACGATTGTCGACGGTGTACGGTTCGACCTCACGCACCGGTTCGTCCCGAACGCCTTCCATCAAGTGGGGAATCTTGGCGACCTTCGGATCGAAGCCCACCTGAACCGAATGCGAAGCCACATCCGTGGAGAATGGGAAGCCCCACCAGTGATCAAAGCCCTGGTCGGTTGGATAGCGGCCCGGTGAATCCCCGAGGTGCCACTTGCCGAACATCGCGGTGTCGTAGCCGGCCTTCGAAAGCGTCTCGGCGATCGTGACTTCCCATGGCGCGAGTCCGCCCGGAAGTCCGGCATTGGCGGCGCGCCAGGTTCCGGAGCGAACGGGATGGCGGCCCGTCATGAGCGCCGAGCGAGAGGGCGTGCATTCGACTTCGACGTTGAAGTTGGTGAAGCGCAGCCCCTCGCCGGCCAACTGGTCGAGCCGGGGGGTCGGCGCACCTCGCAGTACTCCACCACCGTAAACGCCCAGTTCACCGAAGCCGAGGTTGTCACTCAGCATCAGTACGACGTTGGGCCGGCTCTCGTCAGCTCGTGCACCAGCCGAAACCGCGAAAAGAACGGCGCATACGATCACCAACCCACGAACAAACGGATCTCGTGATTTCTCGAACATGTTTCCTCTACAACCGAACGTGCGCGGCCACTACAGGATCTTCTCCAGCACTTCGTGCTGGAGACCGTGCGCCGAAGCCACGCCCCCGTTCGTGCAGGCGCCGTCCCAGGTGTTGATCCCGGCGGCCAGATGCCGCGAAGCTCGAACGGCGGCTTCGACGCCCATGTTCGCGACTTCGAGTGCGGGTTGAATCGTGACGTTCGTCAACGCATAGGTGCTCGTTCGCGGAACTGCACCGGGCATGTTGGCCACGCAATAGTGAACGACATCCTCGACCACATAGGTGGGGTCTTCGTGAGTGGTCGGGCGGCAGGTCGAAATGCAGCCACCCTGATCGACGGCAACGTCGACGACCGCAGAGCCGGGCTCCATCTCGCGAATCAGGTCTTCATCGACGAGCTTGGGTGCTGCGCCGCCTGGGATCAAGACCGCCCCGACCAGGAGGTCTGCGCGGGGAACCGTTTCGGCGATCGTGTCGACGTTCGAGTACAGCGTCTCGATCCCGCTGCCGAACACATCCTCCAGATACCCCATCCGCCCTGCGCTCACGTCGAGGATCGTCACCTCGGCTCCGTACCCGATGGCCATGCGCGCAGCCGCGGTTCCCACGATGCCGCCACCGATGATCGTCACCCTACCCTTGCGCGTCCCGGGCACACCGCTCAACAGCAACCCCTTGCCGCCGTGCTCTCGCTCGAGGCAATAGGCACCGACCTGTGCAGTCATTCGACCAGCGATCTCACTCATGGGTCGCAGCAGCGGCAGGCCACCCAGGGCGTCGGTGACCGTCTCGTACGCCAGTCCGCGAACTCCGGCTTCGAGCAGTCGCTTCGTCAGCTCCGGTTCGGCAGCCAGGTGCAGGTAGGTATAGAGGATGAGGCCCGGCCGGAAGTACCCGTACTCCGACGGGATCGGCTCCTTGACCTTCATCACCATGTCGGTGGACCAGGTCTCCGCAGCGTCGTTCACGATCGATGCGCCGGCATCGACATAGGCCGCGTCGGGAAAACCACTTCCCAGCCCTGCACCTTGCTGGACCAGGACTTCGTGGCCCGCCGCAACGAGCTGACGCACACCCGCCGGCTGTGCACCCACGCGGTACTCCTGGACCTTGATTTCCTTGGGAATGCCGATTCGCATCACTGCTTCCTCCTGGTCTCACCCCCAAGGATATCGAAGCCAGCGGTCGTGCCGAGCATTTCGCGAGTCGTGCATGCAGGGGCGGCGTGGATGCCGGGATCGTCGCGCTGCGGGTCAGCGAGTCAACAAGCGCCGCAGCCAGCCTTCGTCCTGCCTGCGCTGCGACCGCAGCAGCAGCATGTCGCGAATCAAACCGTCGACCCTTTTCGCGACCTCTTCTCGCAGAGAGCGCTGCAACGACTCGGACATCTCTTCGTCTCCGAGTTTGGGCATCTCGACCGGCTCTCCAAAGGCCAGATAGCAGGCCTGTGGCTTCGGGAGCAGGCTCGAGAACATTCCGCTCGGGATGGGGGGCAGGATGTCCTCTCGGATTCCGTCGGTGTCCACACCCAACCAACCCAGCAGCTTTCCGAGCGGGGAATCGAGAAGCTCGTCACCTTCGAAGAGATGGTCGTAGCAATCGTCGGGCCCCACGAGACCAAAGGGGGTGATGTTGTAGCCGTGCTCGGCCGCGAGCCGAATGAAGCCGAAGCGCTCGCGCCATTGCAGTGAGTACTTCTGCTCGGCGGTCTTGTTGGCTTCGGCCGCACCACCGGGAAAGACGAGAAGATCGTGACCGTCTTCCATCATCGCAGCGCACGCCCTCGGGTGCCCGAGGATCATCCCGTTGTTGATCAAGGTGTCGCCGATGGTGGCGTTCGCGAGCCAGGCGTTGTCCCCCATGGCCCGCACGAAGCGCCCTGTTTCGTAGTACAGAGTCGGCATCAAGATCCAACCATCGAGACCGAACATCGAGTGGTTGCCCACGAAGAGCGTGGGTTCCTCCGGCAGGTTTTCGAGACCGACGACGGTCGGCGAGAAGTATCGCTTGATCAGTGAATAGACACGCTCGGAACCCAGCTCGCCAGCGTCTTCCACCGCTCGACACTTCTCGATGATCTCATCCATCTCTTCATGGGTGAACTTTCGAGACTTCTCTTCGCTTGCCATGGCTCAACCTCGTCACTTTCGACTGCTCGACGTTTTCTTCGCCTCGACGACGCTCGAGCGCAGACGGCTGGTGCCTCGAGTTGACGAACGAGCGTGACGTCTGCCTCGATCGTCGTGCGATTGATGACGCGCCTCACCCCAGGCTTCGTGCCCGTGGTGCTGTGCATCGCACGCCGATTATCCCAGAGAATCATGTCACCGGGTTCCCATTCGTGGAAGTAGTGGAACTGTGGATGGCGCGTGTGGGCGATCAAGCGGTGCAGCAGCTCGTCCGCGGCCTCGGGTGTGAGCCCGGCCTCTTCCGGCTCGATCACGCGGTCGAGGAACTGCTCGACCACGTCGAGCATCTTCCTTCCCGTCACGGGGTGCTCGAGGACCGCGGGATAGATGGCGTCGGGGAAGCCGAAGGGAGAAGGCCGTGAAATGGCAGTGCTTTCGGGCTTCGCAGTAGGGCTTCATGAATAATGCGGGCTAGAACACGCGGTAGCGCTTCTGCACGTGTCGCTGCCGGATGCGGATCGCATCTGCACGCTCTTCCGGGCTCACGCGCGGTTGGTCGGCGGGAAAGATGTCGGCGATTTCGTCGAAGCGGATCTTGCGCCCCGTGATGGTCGGCCAATCGGCCTTGTCAGGCAGCTCTGAATACGCCCAGCGGTGCGAAAGATAGCCGCGCGGAAGCCCCGTCGTGTCGATCCAGTTCTGGACGCCCGGGTCCCGGTGCGCCACCACCCAGCGCTGAACACCGTCTTCGCCCATGTACATCTGGTGAAGGTTCAGACTGCTCTGATGATTGGCGTAGTCCGGCGACTCACCCCACATGTTGCCGAGATGCATGCTCGTATAGACCGGCGTCCCGGTGAAGGTGGCTTCGATGTAGAAGGCTTCGTCCTCTTCGAGGTCGTAGATGCCGCCCGCGTAGATGTTCGTGCTCATGCCACCACCCGTATCCGTCGAGGCGGCGTTCGGCGTGTTGTAGGCGTTCACGGGCATGAAGTAGGGGCGCCCGTCGTGCTCGTGGGTGCCGTTGCAGTTCAAGACCACGTCATAGAACTCGAGCCAGAAGCGCATCTGCCCGCGAATGATCCCGCCCATGCGCCGCAAGGCCGCGGCACTGCGCTCCGGTGTGAGAGCCGGTGGATGTGAACCCGCCGTGTCGAGGCACTCGATGTAGAGCGCGATCGGTTCTTCGTTTTCCCAGTCGTAGAAGAGTTGGCGTCCGCTGATGTAATCCGCGTAGCGGTCGCCTCCTTCCGGGTCCTTTCGAGCCGGGCCCTTCTTCGTGCAGATGAAGTTGCCTTCGTAGCCTGCGGGCTTTTCGGGCGAGAGGATCAGTTCGAAGCGGCCGTCCTCTTCGACGATGAGGTCGGACGAATCGATCGTCCCGAAGCCCGTTCGATAGCCCGGTATGAGTTCCTGCAAGTTGCCGGAATCGCCGGCCATCGGACCGGTCGCGCTTTCGAAGATCAAGTACTGCGGTGCGGCCGGACCACTTCCGGTTCGCGCTTCACCTCGCCAGTGGCGGAAGTCCTCGACCTGCCCATGGACGCGATACGTCTTGCGACCATCGATCGGCGAATAGAAGTAGATCGCGTCCGAGTTTTCGATCGTCGACTTGTTGAAGATCGAGAGCGCATTTCGAAACGCGGGGAAGTCCGGGTCTTCGTGATAGGCGCGCTCGATTCCGTGGTGGACGAAGCCTGCGAGGTAGCGATATCCCTCGGCGAGCACGCGGCGGGTCGGTGCCGGCGGGAAGTACTTCGGATCGTCGATCGTATCTCGCGCAGCCTGGAGTTCCCCGATCAGCTCATCGAACGCAGCACGCATCTCGTCGCGCGCTTCCGTCACCTGCTCTTCGCTTTCCGTCGTCATGGGGGCCGATCCTCTCCGCCGGTTGCATGGGGGCCGTCATCGTCGCCCTTCGAACGTCTCCATGTCAACGTCGTTGACGCCGAAATCCCTCGGAGCTACCACCCGCTTGGATGCAACCACGGCGGGCTCACCGCGTGTTGTTCACATGGAGGTAGACCGAATGGACGCACTCGAGAAGCTCGTCGAGATCGAAGCGATCAAACAGCTGAAGGCGCGCTACCAGCGTGCGGTCGACACCAAGGACTGGGACTTGATGCGCAGCGTTCTGGCTCCCGAAGCGACGAGCGTCTACAGCGACGGCAAGTTTTCATTCGAAGGCCGCGACAAGATCGTCGAGTTCTTGAGTAACCCCCATGGGCTGGGCAACCCGGCGATCCAGTCGATGCACCACGCCCACACCCCCGAGATCGAACTCACGAGTGAAGCCACCGCGACGGGCGTCTGGTACCTCGAAGACTTCGTCATCACGGCGCTGCCCACGGACGCCGCCCCGAACGGAACGGTGTTGCACGGAACCGGGATCTACCACGACGAGTACGTGAAGATCGACGGAGCATGGCTGATCGCCAGCACTGGCTACGAACGAATCTTCGAAGACGTCCAGCCGCGCGCTACAGGTGCCGAGCTGCGTTCGCGCTGGGACGCGAAGAACGAGTAGGCGCACCAGATGGAATTCGTGATCAGCTTCGACATGCGTGCACCGAGCTTCGGTGCGCCCAGGGAACAGCTGTATCGTTCGGCCCTCGACATGGCAGAGTGGGCCGACGACCTGGGGTTCAACGTCGTGAGCACCGGCGAACATCACGCCGCCGACGACGGCTACCTGCCCTCTCCACTCCCCATGATCTCGGCGATCGCCGCGCGCACGCAGCGCGTCAAGCTGCGGCCGAACGTCTTGCTCGCACCGCTCTACGAACCAGTGAAACTCGCCGAGGATCTTTCGGTCATCCAGATCCTGTCGGGCGGCCGCCTCCAGGTCGTGATCGGCGCCGGCTACCGCCCCTACGAGTTCCAGATGTTCGGAACACGTCGCGAGGACCGCAAGGAACGCTACCTCGAAGTCTTCGAGGTGCTGCGAAACGCGTGGACGGGTGAGGAGTTCGAATACAAAGGGCGCAAGGTCAAGATCACGCCGCAACCCGAGACACCCCCTCCCCTGCTCCTCGGCGGCGCGCATCCTGCGGTGGCGCGACGCGCCGCGCACATCGCCGACGGCTTCTTTCCGCCGGGTGGTGAAAACTGGGACGTCTATCGCGAAGAGCGCTTGAAGTTGGGAAAGGTCGACCCGGGCGAGAAGTTCCACGCCCTCGGCCCCATCTACACCCATGTCACCGACGATGTCGAAGCGGCCTGGGCGAAGGTGCTGCCGCACGCCGTCCACTGCGTCGAATCCTATTCCGACTGGACCATCGAAGCCTATGGCCGAGCCGCAGGCCCCTTTGCCGACGGCGTCGATCCACAGATGCTTCGAACGAGCGGCGCCTATCAGGTGCTCCCGCCAGAGCAGGCCATCGAGATGATCAACACCATGGACGACTGCTCGACCTTCATCCTCTTCCCGCTGCTCGGCGGTATCGATCCCGACTTCGGCTGGGAAGGCCTTCGAAAGTTCGAACGGGAGGTCTGGCCACACGTTCGACATCGCGCCGGCGACATGTTCATCCCCGATGTCGATAACTGAGCCTTTTCGTCTCGAACCTGTCGCTGCATCTTCTCGTCCGCTGCTGCGAGTCGCCCAGAGCCGCTTCGGCGCTCGCTCGGATCGAGGTACCGATCGGACCGGGGGCGCCGCGCTTTCTCTCGATCGAGGGGATGACCGGGAAACGCCCCATGTCGGCTATGGTTCCATCGTGGAAGGTCTCGAATCGATCGCATGGCTGGCTGCGCTTGGCGCGGGCGAGTGGGAAGTACTGCGCACTCGTGCCACACGTCTCTCCTATTCGGCAGGGGAAACGGTCTTCGCGCCAACCCCCGACCCGCACTCGATCTACATCCTCGAACAGGGGCGCATCCGCATCCTGCGAATCTCATCGACCGGCGACGAGGTCACGCTCGGGTACGTCGCGGAGGGCGAAGTATTCGGCGAACTCCCGGGCTTCGGTGATCACCCGCGCGAGAGTTTCGCCGTCGCCCGTGCACCTTCCACGGTCTGGAGGGTCCCGCTCACCCTGTTCCGCGAGTGGATCTCGAGCCGCCCACCGATCGCGCTCGAGATCACCCGACAGATGGGTGACCGGATGAAGCGCGTCGAATCGCGCGTCGAGAACCTCGTATTCGGTGACGTTCGCTCCCGCCTTGCGAAAGTGCTGCTCGAACTCGCGGAAGACTTCGGCCGCACCAATGGCGACACCTGCATCATCGACATCGGCATTTCGCAGGGCGAACTCGCGACGCTGATCGGGTCGACGCGACAGAGCGTGAACGCCGCGATGGGGGCGCTCAAGGATGACGGCATCCTGCGTCTGTCCGGGCGCAGGACCGAGCTGCTCGATCAGGAACGATTGCGCACAATCGCGCGGTCGAATCGCGGCCAGGAACGCGAGAAGAGCGGAGCGAGCGACGAGAGCGGAGATTAGTTCGCCCGCCCTCTGCTCCCTGATTGCCGCAGAAAATCCTACTTCTTCTTGGCCACGAGGCCTCCCCGTCCTGTCTGACGCAATGATCAGTTCGCAGTCGAAGCACGGGCCTTGCGGCGACGCCCCACGAACGACACGGGTCATGAACACAGCCAATGCGGGTAGCCGTGCTCACCACCGAACACAGTCGACATCGGTCCGGTTGCGATCAGTGTGTCGGGCAGCCGACACAGAACGAGTACAGTTGGAATCCTGGCTGGCGATCCAGCGCTCGCCGATACGAAACTGCTGAGCGCTGGAACATCTCACCACGCGGGGAGGAAACACTTTTGTCGAATGCAATGCGATTCGAAAGCCGCAAGGCGGTCGTCACCGGTGCCGCATCGGGGATCGGGCGCGCGACCGCGATCCGACTCGCGCACGAAGGCGCAGCCGTGTGTTGCGCGGACATCGACGCAGATGCTGCGAAGGCAACGGCCGACACGATTTCGAGCGCCGGTAGCAAGGCCACGAGCGTTCGCGTGGACGTCGCCGATCTCACTTCATGCGAGGCGGCCATCGAAGAAGCCACCCACGCACTTGGCGGGATCGACGTGCTCGCGAACATCGCGGGGATCCTGTCGCCCGGGCACACCCTCGAGAAGGATCCCGACGACTTCGTGCGCACGGTCGCGGTCAACCTGACCGGCACCTTCTATATGTGCCGCGCCGCCCTCCCCCAGCTGCTCGACGGCGGTGGTGTGATCGTGAACCTCGCATCCGCCGCGGCCCTGCAAGGTGTTCCCTACAACGCAGCCTATTGTGCTTCGAAAGCAGGCGTCGTCGGCCTGACCCGGTCGCTGGCGTCGGAGTACTCGCGCCGCGACGTTCGCGTCAACTGCATCTGTCCCGGAGGCGTCGCCACACCGATGACCGCGGCGGGCTTCCCCGTCGACGACATCGACGTCGGCCTGATGGCACGCGTGGCTCCACAGATGCCCAGGATCGGGCAGCCCGAAGAGATCGCCGCCCTCGTCGCCTACATCGCCTCCGACGAGGCGGGCTACATGACGGGAAGCGCCATCACGATCGACGGCGGCCAGCTGGCCTGAACGCCGACCGAGCCGCCCCGCTCGGCGCTCCTCCAACCACTTCGGCGTGATCGAGCGATGCGTCACTCGGGCCCGGCTGGGCCGGGCCCGTGGTCAGCCGAAGTCCGGCTTCACCTGCGGCAACCTCTCCATCGCCTCTTCGATCGCTTCTTGCGGGTACTCGTAGTCGACGAGATCGCCCGCCAGGTAGCGGTCGTAGGCCGACATGTCGAAGTGTCCGTGTCCCGAGAGATTGAAGAGCAAGACCTTCGACTCGCCCGTTTCCTTGCAGCGCAGTGCTTCGTCCATGACGGCTCGGATCGAGTGACTCGATTCGGGTGCGGGCACGATGCCCTCGCAGCGTGCGAAGGTGACGCCTGCTTCGAAGGTTCCGAGCTGCGGCACCGCAGCGGCTTCGATCAAGCCTTCTTCGTAGAGCTGCGAGACGAGCGGTGATTCGCCGTGGTAGCGCAAGCCACCGGCGTGGATCCCCGGCGGCATGAAGTCATGGCCCAGGGTGTGCATCTTGACGATTGGCGTGAGCCCCGCGACGTCACCGTAGTCCCAGGTGTAGGTGCCCTTGGTGAGCGTCGGGCACGAAGCCGGTTCTACCGCGACCAGCCGAACGTCCGAAGCGCTGGATTCGCCGCGCAGCTTCGCACCGAGGAACGGAAAGGCGACACCGCCGAAGTTCGAGCCGCCACCGCACGAGGCAAAGATCATGTCCGGCGCCTCGCCCGCCATCTCCATCTGCTTCTGCGACTCGAGGCCGATCACGGTCTGATGTAGCAGTACGTGATTCAACACCGAACCGAGCGCGTAGTTGGTGTCGTCGCGACCGGCCGCTTCTTCGACGGCTTCAGAGATCGCGAGGCCGAGCGAGCCCGGGTTCTCGGGGTCGTCGACCAACGCCTTCTTGCCGGCCTCGGTCATGTCGGACGGACTGGCGAAGACTTCGGCACCCCAGGTCTGCATCATCGAGCGTCGGTACGGCTTCTGGTGGTAGCTCACCTTCACCATGTAGACGCGCACGTCGATGCCGAACATCTGCCCGGCCAGCGCGAGCGACGAGCCCCACTGCCCGGCACCCGTCTCGGTCGAAAGACGCGTGATGCCCGCCTGCTTGTTGTAGTACGCCTGGGCAACGGCGGTGTTGGGCTTGTGCGAACCCGCCGGGCTGACGCCTTCGTACTTGTAGTAGATGTGCGCGGGCGTTCCGATCTCGGCTTCGAGCCGGTGCGCGCGAAAGAGCGGCGCGGGGCGCCAGAGCTTCAAGATGTCGCGTACCGGTTCGGGGATCGGCACCCAACGCTCACCGCTCATCTCCTGTTCGAGCAACGCCGGCGGAAAGATCGCGCCGAGAGCCTCGGGGCCGAGCGGCTTGCCGTCGGGGCCGATCGGCGGCAGCGGCGGGTTCGGCATGTCGGCGGCGATGTTGTACCAGGCTTCGGGAATGTCCGATTCGGGCAGGATGAACTTCGTCGTGCTCATGGGCTTGATCTCTCGGTTGGCGTTCAGGAACGGGGTACCCGTGCCGCAGCGAGTCCTGCAGCAGGGCGTTGGCGAGGGAAAGTAACGAAACCCGCCCTACGACTCGCCCGCCGCACCTGCAGCGTCTTGCGGCAGCAGTGCATCCCAGGGACCCGCTCTCTTCGCCGCCGCGGAGAAGACGCCCCAGGGGCCGCATCGATCGCAGTCGACATACATCCTGCACCCGCCCGAAGGCATCGACACCGCGTCTTTGACCGACGAAATCGTCCAGATGCTGCACGGACACCTGTCGGTCGAGCGAGGACGACCCGATTGACAACGAACACGAGATTCATTGAGATCTCACCGCCACCCAACCGCGAAGGCCCTCGATGACGAACTACCCCGAGAAGACCTGCACCCTCGACCGACTCGTGCGCAACGCGAAACTCGTGCGCGCCGTCCTCGAGGGCAACAAGACCGAACAGCGCCGCGACGGCGTCTACGGCTACCCGGGCGAGACGTTCGAGTTGGAGGGAGAGAGGTTCGAGATCACGTCCCTCACCCACGACCGGCTCAGAGACATGACGGACGCCGACGCAGCGGCCGAGGGTTTCGGGGACCTGGCGTCCTACCGTTCGCTCATCATGAGGATGCACAAGGGTATGAAATGGGACGAGGAGCACCTCGTCTGGGTCCACCGGTTCCAGCGGGTGGAGTAGCCTCCCCGACCATGACCGAGGCCGATAACAGCGCTGACCCCGACTGGACGATCCTGTTCGTCTGTTGGCTGCTGGTGGCCGGTGCCACCCTCGGCAGCTTGTTCTTCAGCGAAATCATGGAACTGCCACCGTGTTCGCTGTGTTGGGTCCAGCGCATCTTCATGTTTCCGCTCGCCATCATCTTGTTGTTCGGACTCTTCCCCTTCGACCCCCAGGTGGTGCGCTATGCACGGCCGCTCGCGGCGATCGGTGCCGCGGTTGCTCTCTACCATCTGCTCTTGCAGGTCGGTGTCATTCCGGAAAGTGCTGCGCCCTGCCGTCAGGGCGTTTCGTGCTCGGAAGCGCAGGTCGAGATCTTCGGTTTCGTATCCATCCCCATGCTCTCGCTTCTCGTGTTCGCGAGCGTGACCGGACTGCTCTCGCTCTTGAAAAGGAGACAGTTGCCATGAAGCGGCAACACATCGTATTGCTCGCCGTGGCGAGTCTGTTGATCGCCTTTGGGTTCGCGACCTACGTCTATACGAGTCAGCAGGCCGATCGCATCGAAACCCTGGCCACGGCGGCCGACTCGCCCCTCGAACGGCCGCACTCTCGCAGGAGCGGTCCCGCCGACGCCAAGGTGGTGCTCGTCGAGTTCTTCGACCCCGCATGCGAAACGTGTCGCGCCTTTGCGCCCTACGTGAAGTCGCTGCTTGCAGCCCACCCCGACCGCGTGCGCCTCGTGCTCCGCTATGCCCCGTTCCACCAGGGCTCGGACGTCGCGGTCAAGATCCTCGAAGCCGCCGGGCATCAAGGCCTCTACTGGGAAGCGCTGCAGGTGATGTACGAAACCCAGCCCCAATGGGCGAGTCACCACCATCCGCAGCCCGAGAAGATCTGGGAATTCCTGCCGTGGGCCGGGGTCGACGTGGAGAAGGCCCGCCGCGACATGCAGGACCCGATGTTCGCGAAGATCATCGAACAGGACCTGGCAGACGGCCGCACCCTCGGCGTGCGCAAGACGCCGCAGTTCTTCGTCAACGGCAAGCCACTCATGAACTTCGGTTACCAACAGCTCAAGAACCTGCTCGACGGTGAGGTTGCGAGGCAATACCCGCAGTAGACCGCCGCGATCACACGATCGAGCTCGAAGCTCAGAGCTCGATCTCACCCAGCATCGATCCCGCGCGCGTCAGCACGCCGGCCTGACCCAATTCGCTCGCGAGCTCGAACGCCATGCCCGCCTGCGAGAAAGCCCGGCTGGAATCGTCCGCCTCGCCCCGACGCACGTAGAGCTGCGCTTGTGCGAGATGGTTTTCGGCCGGCCACGCCCGGGCGCCCAGACTCACGCTTTGTTTCATCGCTGTATCGAACGAGCTCAGTGCTTCGTCGAACTGGCCCAACGTCGCGTTCAGCAGGCCCATGTAGAAATCGGCCGATCCGAGGATTCCCCACATCGCGCGATGGAAGATGTGCCCTCGGAACTGCGCCACGCGCGGCAACATCCGGCCCTATATCGACGCGCCAGTGTCCGAGGTGAGCCCTCGGCTCAGCCGAACCCGCCTTCGTCCGTGTAGTAGATGTCGCCGATCATGCGGGATTCGTTGCGCTCGTGGGTGCGGAGCTTTTCGAGACAGCGCATGACGCCCCTCACGATGGGCTCGGCGATTTCGTCACCGGCTTCCGCAGTGTCGATATGCCCCTTGAGCCGGCCGACCAGCACATCGAGGTCCTCGAGGATCACCTGATGGTCGTGGCGCAGCGCGTCCAACTCGGACGACACGGACGGCTTGCGCCTCAACAGGTCGGCATAGAGACCTTCGGCGTGCTCTTCCTGCTCGAAGTGTTCGCGTAGGGTCTTCGGTAAGACGACCAGAGCCGCCAGTAGATCCGTACGCGTGGTCGCAGCCGCGACGCTGTCGAGATGATCTCGAATGGTCCGGTGGTCTTCCTCGATCCGCTTCACCGGTTGCCCTGTGTTGTCGCCCGCCTGCCGTGCGCGATCTTGGCTGGTCGCCATCGCTCTACCTCCGAGGTGGTGCCTCCCTGCCCTTTCACATCGCGTCATGAAGGGCTCGAACGCCCAGTGCTTACGAACCATCGGTGCATGTTCCGTACCATGGTGTGGAGACGTGCCGCGGCGTACCGGCGCCCTCGGCAGCGGCCGGGTTCCTGGGCGCCACAGCCGGATGGGCTCACTGCTACTCCTCGACCCAGCTGAGCCATGTTGCCCCAGTGGTTCAACCTGCCCTTCCGGCACTGCTCTTTGCAAGTCGTCTGGGTGTCACCGATGCGCTCCCGAAACCAGAGTCTGCCGGGCGCGGCCGTCAAAACCCGAAAACCGCAGAAGCCTCAGATCGCGTCTCAGTGGCCGTTTTCAGCCCTCTCCTCGCAATCGTGGCCGCGCGACGAGAGCGAAGAAGCAGCGCGGTTTTCGACGATCGGCCTCCCCGAACACAACGGACAACGAGGTCCATAACTGGTACGACGCTTGCATCGGTACACGGAAGGACGGTGACGTGACGATCGAAGAACCGACCGGGGAAGAGTTCGGCGAACGGGATGCATCCCTCCCTCGGCCGAGGACCGCGATAGCGATAAGCGAGACAGCCAACCTGCGCTGAGGCCTACACCTCATCACCAGGCTCCGCCGAGCGGGGCCCCAATCGACGGTCGCGTCCGCCAGGAGCTGGCCGCGCCCGGATGGATCATCAGGAGTCAGACAAGTGAGCAGCTCGTTACCCGCTTCTGACGTCCGCGGCGAGTCGGCGGTCGGTCTTCAGTCTGTTGCCAAGAACACCATCCACACGAACGAACACGTTCTCGAGATCGTGTCCGATTCGGGCGAAGGCGCGCAGAAGTGCGGCCAGATCTTCGCCTCGGTGGCGGCCAAGATGAGCTACGGCGTGTGGACCGTCGAAATCATCCCAGCCGAAATCGAGCCGCCGGCACGCACACCCGCGGGAGCCAGCGGCAACCTCATCCGCTTCGGGCGCGAGAAGGTCACGAACTGGGGTGACGAAGCCAACCTCGTCATCGCCTTCAACGAACAGGTCCTGCTCTCGCGACATCGGCTCCACGCACTGGCGGACGACTGCACCATCTTGATCGAGTCGCGCTGGATGGATCACGCCGACGAAGAGATCCGCCTGGCCTGGAAGGCCGCCATGGACGAAATCTCCGACAGCGGCTACCGGATCATCCCCGTTCCGATGGAAGAAGAGTGCCTGCGCCGGGTCGACGACCCTCGCAAGGGCAAGAACATGTTCGCCCTCGGGATCCTGGCGCAGATCTACGACCTCGACCTCGACAAGATCCACGACCAGATCCGGCAGCAGTTCGCGAAGAAGGCCCCGGAAGTCTCCAAGGCCAACTGGGACCTGCTCCAGCTCGGCGTCGACTGGGGGCAGAAGAACCTCGACTTCAACGTCGAGATCCCCCGCGTCGAAGTCGACGAGCCGCGGGTGGTGATGAACGGCAACCAGGCGTCGGCGTTGGGCGCCGTGGCGGCGGGGATGGAGTTCTGTGCCATGTACCCCATCACGCCGGCGACGTCGGTGTCGCACTACCTGTGCGATGTCTTCGAAACCTACGGCGGCAAGGTTCATCAATCAGAAGACGAAATCGCCGCGGCCGGGGTCGCGATCGGCGCGTCGTATGCGGGCAAGGTGGCCCTCACGGTGACTTCCGGGCCCGGCATGGCGCTGAAGTGCGAGTTCCTTGGCCTGGCGATCATGACCGAGATTCCGCTGGTCGTACTCGATGTCCAGCGGGGCGGTCCCAGTACGGGGCTCCCCACCAAGGTCGAACAGAGCGACCTGCTCTCGGCGCTCTACGCCCAGCCCGGGGACGCACCGCGCGTCGTCATGGCACCCGCCACGATCGAAGAATGCTTCCACGCCATGGTCACGGCACGTCGCATCGCGAAGACGTTTCGCTGCGTGGTCATCGTCCTGTCCGACGCCAACCTCGCGAGTGGGCAGCAGCAGTTCCGCCGCCCCGCGCTAGACGAACGCTGGCACGCGGCACCTGCGAATCACCGCGCGGTGGGCAACGACGAACGCCCCTACGACTGGGACCCCGCAACGGGGCTTTCCCAGCGCATCGTGCCCGGGCAACCCGGCGGCATGCACACGGTCACCGGGCTCAATCACGATCAGGACAGCAAGGTCGACTACCGGCCCGAAACCAACCAGCTCGGTTGTGAAATGCGCAGTCGCAAGCTCGCGCTGCTTCACGAAACCATGTCACCGCCGCCGATCCATGGTGACGACGAGGGGCAGCTCTTGATCGTGGGTTGGGGCAGCACCCGCGGCGCGATCGAAGAAGCCGTGGATCGCGCACGCGCGGATGGTCAGCGGGTTTCGTCCACCCACATCACCTTCCTCTCTCCCCTGCAACCGGGCTTGCGCGAGATCTTCGACCGCTTCGACCATGTAATGACGGTCGAGATCAACTACAGCGACGACTTGAATGCCCCCCACATCACCCCCGAGAACCGGCGACTCGGACAGCTCGCCTGGTTGCTGCGAGCGCAGACCCTCGTGGATGTAGATTGTTGGACGCGCGTCCCCGGCCAGCCCTTGCGGCCCGGGCAGATTCACGAAGCGATCCGCAACAAACTGTCGAGTATCGACGCAATGGAGGCCACGCGATCATGAACGATCAGGCTCAATCCTTCTTCGGCTGCGGGCTCGACGACGAGCGCACCTTCGACCTCGACGACTATGGCGACGTCGTCCCGCGCTGGTGCGGCGGCTGCGGTGACCACGGTGTGCTCAACGCCGTAAAGCGCCTGATGCGCGACGAACAACTCGTGCCGGAGCGCACGGTCTTCGTTTCGGGGATCGGTTGCTCGAGCCGCTTCCCCCACTACCTCAACACCTATGGCTTCCACGGGATTCACGGGCGGGCGTTGCCCGTAGCCACCGGTATCAAGTTGAGCCGACCGGATCTCGAGGTCTTCGCCGTCATGGGCGATGGGGATTGTTGTTCGATCGGAGCCGGCCACTGGCTGCACGCGACCCGATACAACATCGACATGACCGTGCTGATGCTCGACAACGCGATCTACGGTCTCACCAAGGCACAAACTTCACCCACGACGCCAGAGGGCTACAAGACCAACACCCAGCCCAAGGGCAGCTACTTGCCCGCCCTCAACCCGATCGCCACGACGCTGGGCATCACCAACGTGTCCTTCGTTGCGCAGACCGCGGACTGGGTGCCGGCGCATCTGCTCGCCACGATCCGGGCCGCGTACAAGCATCAGGGCTTCTCGTTCGTACGCATCCTGCAGCGCTGTCCCAAGTTCACGGCGCCGCTCTTCGCCGAGCAGGCACGAACCCCGGACTTGCACGAGATGTTGCAGCACCCCGACGGGGTCACGGTCGCGGCCCTCGACAAGATCTACAAGCGGCGTCTGGAACACGACCCGTCAGATCTCGATCGCGCCCGCGAACTCGCGGAAGAATCGGAACACGTTCGCCTCGGTGTCTTCTACCGCGACGACTCGCGACCGCGCTATGACGACACACGCCACCTACCGACCTACACCGCCGCCCAGAACATCGAGCGACTCAACGCAGAGTTCGACCGCTATGCCGTCTGATCCCCGAGTGACACAGGCCCTCGATGCCCTGGCCGAGCCGATCCAGTCCTTCCGTTCGATGCTCTCGAACACGAGCGAACAGATCCGGCTCATGATCAGCACACGCGTCAAGCGCAACGGCTCTTCGATCGAGGCAACCCGGGCCGAGTTCGGCGAGTTTGCAGCCGGGCGCATCGATCCCGAGCGCATGGCGAAGGTCTTCTCGCGGGTCGAACCCGACGCCGTCGACCACGGTGAGGTCGTGGCGCGCGCACTCGACGTCTGCAACGAACTGCTGGCGCGGCGCGAGAATCTCTTTCTCGTCGAAGTCGGAGAGGGGGGCGACCTGCGCGCAGCCGTCAGCCATGCACTCGCGGACATCGGCCGCGCCTTCGCAGCGACCCGGATCGTCGAACTCGTCTCGCAGGGAAGCTACCGCGAGGAAGAGCACGCGAAGCTTCTGGAAGGGCATCCCTTCGAAGCCTGGAGCCGGGCCGAACGCAAGGTCGGCCTTGGCATCGTGGCCTGTGTGCACGGCCGCGACCTGCGGGTTGGCGGCTTGTTGGACTTCCTCGATCGCTCCTTCCGCCTGGTGCTGGTCGTCGACGGCCAGGCGCCCCCGGCTCCACTGGTGCGATTGATCAGCCCCAAGGTGATGGTCATGCAGACCGCGGACGCCGGGGAACTCGAGTGGATTCGCCGCCACGACGGACCGGGGGTCGTGGCCCTGATGCCAGACGACACCGCACGCTTCCGCCACGATCCCGATGGGGGTGGCACCTTGGCCGAGCGCATGGTGATCACACACCTGCCCGAAGAAAAGCCGCGCCGCCTGGGCGTTTCGAGCGGTTTCCAGCAACGCGAAGACCTCGAACAGCTCGAAGCCCTGGCGACGCCCCCGGAGGCCGTGACCCAGACCGAGGCACCCGCGCCACCGGCCGCAGCGGCTGAACCGAGCGCGCCTTCTGCCTCAGCGGCAAGCGCCCCCCCGGCGGCCGAGGCCCCGGCCGCAACAGCACCGGGCGACGCCGCGGACAAGCTCTCGGCGTGGCTCCTCGAGCAGACCGACCTGAGCGGTGCGAGCTAGAGGCGCACGGGATGGAACTCGACGCCATCATCCGATCGATCCTGATCCTTTCGGGGGTGTGCTTGATCTTCGGTGCGCTGATCGCGCTGGTGCACGGTCGCTTTCGCGTCTTCGAAGATCCGAGGATCGATGCAACCGTCGAGTTGCTTCCGGGCACCAACTGCGGCGCCTGCGGAACACCGGGTTGTCGTGCGTTCGCCGAGGCGCTGGTCGAGGGCGAGCACCAGCCGGCGGATTGCACCGTGATGGGGCCCGAAGAAAGGGAAGACGTCGCGGAGATGCTCGGTGTCGCCGCCGGCGAGGCAAACGAGCGGGTCGCGCGCCTGTTGTGCGCGGGCGGCAACGACGTCGCCGTGCAGAACGCCGAATATCGCGGCTTCGAAACCTGCAAGGCCGCGGCGACGGTGGCAGGCGGTGGCAAGGGGTGCACCTGGGGATGCCTCGGCCTGGCCGACTGTGAAGCGTCGTGTGACTTCGACGCGATCACGATGAACGCCGCGCGTCTTCCACGGGTCGACCCCGTGCTCTGCACGGCGTGTGGTGACTGCGTCGACGCTTGTCCAAAAGAGCTATTCGTGATCATGCCTGCCGAGCAGCACTTGATCGTGCAGTGCCGCAGCGAACTCGAAGGCGACGAAGCCGAGGGGTTGTGCGAGGTCGCATGCAACACCTGCGGCAAGTGTGCCCTCGACGCCGAGGAAGGCCTGATCGACATGGTCAACGGCCTCGCGGTCATCGACTATACGAAGAACGAAATCGCTTCCTCCGCCGCGACGAAGCGTTGCCCCACCGGTGCGATCGCCTGGGTAGACAACGTCCAGCTGCTGGACCGCACCGAACCCGCGACTGAAGACACCGCGCAGACGACAGGCTGAAGGGACCAACGAGGTTCGAGATGAGCGAGCGAAAAGCGCCCAGCAACGTGAAGTACCCGGGGATCCTCACCACCGACGATGGCAGTGGTGCGGTGATCGGTGCGGAAACCGCGGCCAGCGAGGCGGCCGGCGCCTATCCCATCACGCCTTCGACGCAGATGGGTGAAGGCTGGGCGGCCGCAGTCGCCGCAGGCGAGACCAACGTCAACGGTCGCAGCCTGATCTTCTTCGAACCCGAAGGCGAACACGCCGCGGCAGGCGTCATGGCCGGTTTGAGCATGACGGGGCTGCGCTCGGCCAACTTCTCGAGCGGACAGGGCATCGCGTACATGCACGAGTCGCTCTATGCGGCGGTCGGCAAGCGCTTGACCTACGTGCTCAACGTGGCCGCACGCGCGATGACCAAGCACGCCCTGAACGTCCACGCAGGGCACGACGACTATCACGCGATCGACGACACGGGCTTCTTCCAGGTCTTCGCAAAGAGCGTGCAGGAGGTCGCTGACCTCAACCTGATCGCGCACCGCATCGCCGAGCTTTCGCTGAACCCCGGCGTGTGTGCCCAGGACGGGTTCCTCACGAGTCACACCATCGAGTCGTTCCGCCGCCCCGAGCGCGAGTTGATCAGGGAGTTCCTGGGCGATCCGTCGGACATGATCGAATCCCCCACGCCAGCGCAACAGATGATCTTCGGGGACACGCGACGACGCATCCCCGAGCTGTTCGACTACGACTACCCCGCGATGCTCGGCGTCGTGCAGAACCAGGACAGCTACGCCCAGGGCGTTGCGGCCCAGCGGCCATTCTACTTCGACCACATCCAGAGCATCGCCGATCGTGCGTTCGAGGAATACGCGGCGCTGACCGGGCGGCAGTACGCGCGGGCGAGCGGCTATCGCCTCGCCGACGCCGACCTCGTGATCGTGGGACAGGGCTCGCTCGTCGCAAACGCCGAAGCCGTCGTCGATCACCTGCGCGAGACGAAAGGCACGAAGGTCGGGGCACTGAACCTGACCATGTTCCGCCCCTTCCCGAGCGACCTCGTGACGACGCTGCTGCGCGGCAAGAAGGCCGTGACGGTACTCGAGCGCACCGACCAACCCCTCGCCTCCGATCTTCCGATGCTTCGCGAGATCCGCACGGCCATGGCCAAGGGGATGGAAAACCACCGCGCGCGCAAGAACCCTCCCCACGAAGGTCTTGCGGCCTGCGCGCCCAAGGAGATCCCCGAGTTCTATTCGGGTTCCTACGGCATGGGGAGCCGTGACCTGCAACCCGCCGACCTGATCGCCGCCGTCGAGAACATGCAGGACAAGGACGGCGGACGGCGCCACTTCTACCTGGGGATCGACTTCATTCGCCGGGGCACCGAGCTGCCGAAGCTCGAAATCTGGCAGGAACGAATCAAGGCCGCCTATCCGGGCGTCGCCGAACTCTCCCTCGAACGCGGCGAAGACGTCAACCTCATCCCGAGCGGCGGCGTCAACCTTCGCATCCACTCGGTGGGCGGCTGGGGTGCGATCACGATGGGCAAGAACCTGGCCACCACGGCCAGCGAATTGCTGGGACTCTGCATCAAGGCCAACCCCAAGTACGGGTCGGAAAAGAAGGGACAACCCACCACCTTCTACGCGAGTTTCGCCAGCGAGCCGATCCGCACCAACTGCGAGCTCAAGCATGTGAACGCGGTGCTCGCCCCCGACGGCAACGTCTTCCACCACGACGACGCGCTCGAGGGGATGGACGAGGGCGGCATCCTCATCATCCAGAGCGACCAGAGCAACGAGCACGTGTGGAACGAGGTGCCCGAAAGAGCGCGTCGGGTGATTCGCGAGAAGAACATCTCGATCTACGCCCTCGATGGGTTCGCGATTGCTCACGGCGAAGCATCGAACCCCGAACTGCGCTTCCGCATGCAGGGCACCGCCTTCATGGGTGCCTTCTTTCGCACCTCTCCCCTCGTCGAAGCCGCGGGTCTCGACGAGGAGCATCTCTTCAGCGGGATCCGACAGCAACTCCAGAAGAAGTTCGGCCAGCTCGGAGAACAGGTCGTCGAAGACAACTTCCGAGTCATCGAACGTGGCTATCGCGAAGTGCACCAGATCGACACCAGCATGGAAGCCACGAGCCGGGACGAAGCCGAACCGCCGCCCGTGATGCCCGAGATCCTCGATGGCCGCGGCTGGCGCGACGGGATCGCCAACCCGGGGCGTTTCTGGGAACAGGTCGGCTCCCTCTACAAGGCCGGTGAAGAACCAATCGCAGATCCCTTTACCGCGCTCAGCGCGATGCCTGCGGCGACGAGCGCCATGCGCGACATGACGATGGTGCGCTTCTCGGTGCCCGAGTTCATCGCCGAAAACTGCACTGGCTGTGGCAAGTGTTGGACGCAGTGCCCGGATACGGCGATCCCCGGTGTCGTCAACACCACGACCGAACTCATCGAAGCCGCCATCGAACACACGAAGACCCCGGACCTTCCGATGAAGCGCCTCGGGCAGATCGTCAAGCACATCGACAAGGAAGCGCACAAGATCCTCACAGGCGTTCCGTTCAACGGGATCGGCGAAGTGCTGTCGCTCGCGTTCCAGAACGTGATCCGCAAACTCGACCCCACCCCCGAAAGGCGCGCCGAACTCGACGCCGAGTGGGGCCCGGTCTATTCGGCTCTCGCGGAGTTTCCGCTGGCCAAGACCGCACCCTTCTTCGATCTCCCGGAGCGAAAGAAGAAAGGCAGCGGAGGGCTGCTCTCGGTCACGATCAACCCCGACACCTGCAAAGGCTGCGACATCTGCGTCGCGGTGTGCCCCGACGACGCGCTGCGCACGGTCCAGCAGACCGACGAAATCGTGGACCACTTGCGCGACAACTGGGCGCTCTGGAAGAAGCTCCCCGAAACCGACGATCGCTACGTCAACATCTCGGACCTCGAAGAGGGGATCGGCGTCCTTTCCTCGCTTCTTCTCAAGCAACGCAACTACCAATCGACCGTCGGTGGCGATGGCGCGTGCATGGGTTGTGGCGAGAAGACGGACATCCATCTCGTGCTCTCGGCCGTGAACGCGCTGTTGATTCCGCGCGTCGAAGCCCACGTTCGCGAACTCGATCAACTGATCACCGACCTCGAGGCGAAGGCGCGCAGCCTCGTTGCAGCCGACGCCGACCTCGACGCGATTGCAAAGAGCGGTGAGAGCGGAGTTGACGTACACGTCGACGGCGAGCACGGCAGCGAGGTCGGGCGTCTGTTGGCGCTGACCGGCAGGCTGAAGGACCTGCGCTGGCACTACACCGAGGGGCCGAGTGGCAAGGGGCGGTCGCGCGCCGGCTTCGCGAATTCCACCGGTTGCAGCTCGGTCTGGGGTTCCACCTATCCCTTCAACCCCTACCCCTTCCCCTGGGCGAACCATCTCTTCCAGGACGCACCCTCCCTCGCCATCGGCATCTTCGAAGGCCACATGCGCAAGATGGCGGACGGCTTCCGCGACGTGCGCCGGGCACGGCTCGAACTCGCCGGTGAGTACGACGCCGAAGAGCACGAACCCTTCTTCAGCAAGTTCGACTGGGAGCAGTTCAGCGACGAAGAATTCGCCCTGTGCCCGCCGCTGTTCGCGGTCGGCGGCGACGGCGCAATGATGGACATCGGCTTCCAGAACCTGTCGCGGCTACTCGCGAGCAACAAGCCGATTCGGGTGGTCGTCGTCGACACACAGGTCTACTCGAACACCGGCGGGCAGGCCTGCACCAGTGGCTTCATCGGGCAGGTGTCCGACATGGCCGCCTTCGGACCCGACCAACACGGCAAGGAAGAGAAGCGCAAGGAACTTGCGTTGCTCGCGATCGCCCATCGCGGGGCGTTCGTGCTGCAGACGTCGCAAGGCGCACCGTCACACCTGCTCGGCGGTGTTCTCAAGGGACTGGGTGCGCGGCGGCCCTCGATCTTCATCCTCAACACGCCCTGCCCGGTGGAGTGGGGGATCGGTGACAGCGAGGCGCCCGACGCCGCGCGCCTCGCGCTCGAAAGCCGCGCGGTCCCGCACCTGGTCTACGACCCCGAAGGTGGACCCGACCTCGCGGATTGCGTCGACCTCGAAGGCAACCCCGAACTCGAAAACGACTGGCCGACCTACGAGCTGCGGTACCGCGAAGCCGGTGAAGAGCGCGCGATGACGTTGCCCGTCACGACGGCGGATTGGGCCGCGCACGAAGCCCGCTTCCGGAAGCACTTCACCCCGATGCCCGACGACACTTCGGACTCGGAGTGGATTCCGTTCCACGAGTACGTGGCGCTCACCGCAGAAGAACGGGAAGACAAGTCTCCCTTCATCTACTTCACCCCGGCGGCCGGCGAAGAACTCGGGCGTCTGGCGGTGGCGGAAGAGATCGTGACCCTCGCCGAGGAACGCCTCGGCTTCTGGCACGAGTTGCGAGAGATGGCGGGGATCGTGCTTTCCACGAAGGCAAGGGAGAAGACGGCCGAAGACGCCGAAGCCGAGTTCGAAAGCCGCAGCCAGGCCCTGCGCGCCGAATACGAAGCCAAGCTAACGACGCTGCAGACCCAGTACCCGCAACTCATTGCGCGGCGTATGGCCGAAGGACTGCTGCGAAGTGGCGGCGACATGACGATCGCGCAGATCCTCGAGCAAGCCGACACTTTGCCAGCGCGCGCGCCCGCAGCGCCACCGGCTGCGACACCAGTAGCTGCCCCGGTCGAACCGCCCGCCGCGACACGAGAACCTCCTCCGCCCGAAAGCACAGCCGTTGCTGCACCCGTCGAAGCCGCCCCCGAACCCGCGCAAGAAGTCGAAGAAGACGACGACCTCGCGATGGAGGCGTACATCGACACGGAGATGTGCACGAGCTGCGATGACTGCCTCAAGCTGAACAAGCAGATGTTCGCCTACAACGACGACAAGCAGGCGTACATCAAGGACCTGAGCGCGGGAACCTTCAAGCAGTTGGTGATGGCCGCGGAGGCGTGCCCTGCGGAGATCATCCACCCCGGCACTCCCCTCGATCCCAACGAGAAAGATCTCGACAAGCTCATCAAACGCGCTGAGCGCTTCAACTGAGTCGACGATGCCCGCGAAACCGACATTCCGCAGCGGCGTACATCCCGACGATGCGAAGGAACTCACCGCCGCGAGCCCCATCCGCCGGCTGGCCTTCCCCAGTGAAGTGGTCCTGCCGCTGCAGCAACACACGGGTGCGCCCGCGAAGTTGATGGTTCGCGTCGGAGACCACGTCGAACGCGGGGACATGATCGCCTCCGCGCAGGGTTTCATCTCTTCCCCCGTGCACGCGTCCGCGTCGGGAACCATCCGTGCCATCGGCCCCTGGCCCCATCCAAACGGAAACTTCGAAACCGCGGTGCAGATCGAGGTCGATCGCTATTCGGCGCAGATGCCGCGGCGTCGCCTGGTGCCTGACTGGGAGGAGCTGTCGCGCGAGCAGACCGTCGCAGCCGTACAGGACGCCGGCGTCGTCGGGCTCGGCGGGGCCGCATTCCCCGCGCATGTGAAGCTATCGCCTCCGCCCGACCAGGTGATCGACACCCTGCTGGTGAACGGCTGCGAGTGCGAGCCCTATCTCACCTCGGATCACCGCGTGATGCTCGAATACAGCGAGCGCGTCTACCTCGGCATTCGCATCATGCTTCACTGCCTGGGGATCGAGCGCGCGATCGTGGGGATCGAACAGAACAAGCCCGACGCGATCGAGGTGATGCGGTCGGCCGCTCCCGCGGATCTCGACATCGAAGTGCGCACCCTCGAAGCGAAGTATCCCCAGGGCGCGGAAAAGATGCTCATCAAGGCGCTACTCGATCGCGAGGTCCCTTCTGGCGGGCTTCCCGGCAAGGTGGGCGTGGTGGTGCAGAACGTGGGCTCGGTTGCGACCGTGGCCGAAGTCTTCGAAACGGGCCTTCCCCTGGTCGAACGCATCGTGACGGTGACGGGACACGGCGTGCGCAAACCCGGCAACTGGATCGTGCCTGTCGGCACCCGACTGCGAGACCTGGTCGCAGAAAGCGGCGGGCTCACCGACGACGCGAGTGAGATCATCTTCGGCGGGCCGATGATGGGCATCGCGGTGGCGAACCTCGACACGCCGGTACTCAAGGGGACCAGTGGCGTGGTCGTACTGAGCGAGAGCGAAGCACCGCCGAAAGAACACTACCCGTGCATTCGCTGTGGTCACTGCCTCGAAGCCTGCCCGGTCTTCTTGAACCCCCAGCGCCTCGGCAACCTCGCGATGAGCGAGCGCTGGGACGAGATGGTCGACCACCACCTGATGGACTGCATGCTCTGCGGTTGTTGTTCCTACGTCTGTCCCTCGAACATCCCGCTGAGCCAGTTGTTCGGGATGGCGAAGACGGCGCTGCGAAGGCGGCCTGCCGCATGAATGCTTCGCATCGCATCGTCACTGCTTCACCGCACATCAAGGCCGCGGACGACACACCCACGATCATGTGGTCGGTCGTTGCGAGCCTCGCTCCGGTCGTTGCGAGCGCGGTCTACTTCTTCGGCCCGAGTGCGCTGCTCGTGCTGGCGGCGAGTGTCGCGGGAGCGCTCGCACCGGAAGCGCTGCTCGGCAATCGCGGCGCGCGATCGCTACGCGACGGCTCGGCGATCATCACCGGCGTACTGCTCGGCCTCACCTTGCCACCCGGCATCCCACTGTGGATGGCCTTTCTGGGTGGGGCCTTCGGTATCGGCTTCGGCAAGCTCGTCTATGGCGGGCTCGGGCAGAACGTCTTCAACCCGGCGCTGCTTGGGCGCGCGTTCCTGCAAGCCGCCTTCCCCGTTGCGATCACCACGTGGCCCGCAGCGTCGAAGAACTGGTGGGCCCTACAGGGAGACAACTTCGCATTCCCGCTGATGAGCCCGAAGGTGCCGGACGCGCTTTCCGGCGCCACACCTCTCGGTTTGATGAAGTTCGAACAGACCTCGACGCCGAGCCTCGACTTGATCCTCGGCAGCACGAGCGGTTCTCTCGGTGAGACCTCGGGGTTGATCATCCTCGTTTGTGGCGCCTATCTGGCCGCACGCAAGCATCTCGAATGGCGCATCCCGGCGAGCATCCTCGCCACCGTGGCGGTGTTCTCGGCCATCCTCTACGCGATCGATTCCGCGCACTACCCGAGCCCCGTGTTCGCGCTGTTTTCGGGCGGTTTGATGTTGGGCGCGGTCTTCATGGCGACCGACATGGTGACGTCTCCGGTGACCCACCGGGGTTGCTGGATCTTCGGCGTGGGGATCGGCTTGCTCGTGGTCACGATCCGCCTCTGGGGCGGACTCTCCGAGGGCGTGATGTACGCCATCCTGCTGATGAACGCGCTCGTTCCGTTCATCAACCGGGCCACGCAGCCGCGAACCTTCGGTGCGCTGGAAGCGGAGAGCAAGCCGTGAGTGAAGGCAACGTCCAGGCCGGCACGCTCCCCCCGAGCCCGGAGCACACGTCATCGTTCAAGATGATTTCGAGTCTCGGCGCCGCCGGTGCAGCCGCGGGACTGCTGATCGTCCTCGTCTTCGGCGTGACGAAGGAACCCATCGAAAGGTACAAGGCCGAGGTCTTGCGACTCGCCGTGAGCGAAGTGCTCAACGATCCGGCCCGCTACGAAACCCTCTACGTGACGTCGGACGGTGCGATCGAAGCGTCCGTGCCCGCCGGAACGGAAAGCGAGGCGAAGAAGATCTACGTCGGCTTCGACGCGGACGGGCATGCAACGGGCGTGGCGGTCAAAGACGGGGCGGCTGGGTTCCAGGACATCATCACGCTGATCTACGGGTTCGATCCGACGAGCGGCAAGCTGCTCGCCATGAAGGTGCTCGAGAACAAGGAAACCCCCGGCCTCGGTGACGCGATCGAAAAGGACCTCGCCTTCGTCAGCCAGTTCGAACAGGCGACGCCACCGCTGGCGGCAGTGAAACGCAGCACCGGCGCGCCCGGTGAGATCGACGCGATTACCGGCGCCACGATCTCCTCGCGTGCCGTCGTGCGCATCATCAACGAATCGCTCGCGCGATTGCGCGCGCCCATCGAGGCGTATTTTTCGCAGGCTTCAGCGCGAGAGGAGGCTTTGCCGTGAGAGAGGCTTCACCGTGAAAGAAACGACGGGGCAAGAGGATCTGCTGCGCGGCATCTGGCGCGAGAATCCGGTGCTGATCCAGATGCTCGGCCTGTGTCCTGCGCTGGCGGTGACGAACAACGTCGAAAACAGCCTCGCGATGGCGTTGGCGACGCTGTTCGTGCTCGTTGGGTCGAGCCTTCTGGTGTCGCTGTGCAAGCGCTTCATCCCGGGCGAGATCCGCATCTCCGTCTACATCCTGATCATCGCCACCTTCGTCACGGTGGCGGACCTGACGCTGCAGGCCGTCGTACCCGAGATCCACAAAGCCCTCGGTGCCTTCATCGCGCTGATCGTGGTGAACTGCATGATCCTCGGTCGCCAGGAGGCCTTCGCCTCGAAGCGGCCGCCGGGGCGGGCGCTACTCGACGCGCTGGGCACCGGCGCGGGCTTCGCCATTGCGCTGGTGATGCTGGGTGCCGTGCGCGAGATCCTCGGCAGCGGGAGCTTCCTGGGCGTCTCGCTCTTCGGCCCGTCCTACGAACCCTGGATCGTGATGATCCTCCCACCCGGTGGCTTCCTCACGCTCGGCGCGCTCTTGCTCTGCCTGGCGTGGTGGCAGGAACGACAGGAGGTGAAGGTCAGTGGGTGAACTCGTTTGGATCTTCTTGTCCGCGATGGTGATCAACAACTTCACCCTCGCGTTGTTTCTCGGGCTCTGCCCCTTCATGGGCGTTTCTGCGCGAGTCGAGACGGCCCTCCGCATGGGAGCGGCCAACATCTTCGTACTCGTGATCACTTCGGTCACCGTCTCCTTCTTGAACGCCTTCATCCTCGAGCAGGCGCCCTACCTGCGCATCATTTCGTTCATCGTCGTGATCGCGTCACTCGTGCAGATCGTCGAGACCGTGATCAAGAAGGTGAGCCCCACACTGTTTCGCGAACTCGGGATCTACCTGCCGCTCATCACGACGAACTGCGCGATCCTCGGACTCGCGATCTTCCAGACCAACCGCGGCTACGACTTCATCGAGGGTCTTGCGTTCGCCCTCGGCGCCGGCGCCGGGCTCACCCTCGCGCTGGTGCTGATGGCTTCGATTCGCGAAGAAAGCGAACTCGCGAGCGTGCCGTCGATCGCGCGCGGCATGGGGCTCGTCCTGATCATCGCCGGCAGCCTTTCGCTGTGCTTCATGGGCTTCGCGGGCCTGTTGAGTTCGTCGTGATGGAAGTACTCGCGCCCGCGCTGCTCGCCCTGCTGTTCATCGTGTTCGGGCTCTTCTACCGCCAGGCCGCGGGCGGCGGCTGCGGGAACTGCGCGTGCACGGGCGAGTGCAAGGAAAAAGAAGAGCGGGGCGAGGTCGCGAAGCAGTAGCCTGAACGGGCGGCTTCTCTTCACGAAAAGGACTCGCGATGCGATTCGCTCTCCTGGCGTCGGCCGTCGTCCTGGCGCTCATTGCCTGGTCGGTCTCCGTCGCCCTCACGCCCATCGATCACGGCATCGATCGCAGCGCGTACCCGGGCTCGGAGCATACGGAGGAGGCGATCGAACCTCTTCTCCCGAGGCGCGGGGAACGGGCGCCGCCGCGTCCGAACGTGATCGTCATCCTGGCCGACGATCTCGGATACGGAGACCTCGGGGTCCAGGGCAGCCGGGCGATCGAAACGCCTCAGATCGATCGGATCGCCGCAGAGGGGCTTCGACTCACGCAGTTCTATGCGAGTGCGCCGGTCTGCTCGCCCTCCCGGGCCGGACTTCTCACCGGCCGCTATCCGTTGCGCAGCGGCATCGTCGCTGCGCTTCAAGCTGCGGACGACACCTTCCTGCGATCGCTGATGTATCGCGCGGGCATTGCCTTCGCGAAGCTCGCAGCTGTCGACCTCGCGGGCGGCGACAACGCCGTCCGAGGGTTGCCCCCTTCCGAGATCACGATCGCCGAAGGCCTTCGGGTCGCGGGCTACCGCACGATGGCGATCGGCAAGTGGCATCTCGGCGACTTCACCCAGCTACCCGAATACCACCCGTCGAACCACGGGTTCGATCGCTTCGTCGGCTTCAACATGTCGAACGACGACTGGCCGGTCGCGTTCTGGCGCGACCAGCAGGAGATCGTCGAAGACATCGGCCTCGATCAGGCGCACTACACGCGGCTGTTCACCGAAGAAGCCGTGAAGTTCATCGAAGAAGCGAGTGACGCACCGTTCTTCCTCTACCTGGCCCACAAGGATCCCCATCAGCCCTTCTTTCCCTCCGGACCATTCGTCGGACGAACTGCAGGCGGTCCCTACGGTGACTCGGTTTCGGAATTCGATTGGAGTGTTGGGCAGGTCGTCGAGGCGGTTCGGCGTGCGGGCGTCGCGAACGACACGCTCGTCGTGATGACCAGCGACAACGGCCCGTGGTACGAGGGAAGCCCCGGAGGACTGCGCGGGCGCAAGGGCCAGAGCTACGAGGGGGGCTTTCGTGTCCCCTTCGTCGCGTGGTGGCCGGGCCAGATCCAAGCGGGCAGCGTGAGCGATGCGCCGGCGATGAACATCGACCTGCTTCCGACGCTCCTGGGGTTGGCCGGACTCGAGGGCCCGGTCGATCGCGAGATCGACGGCGAAGACCAGTGGCCGATCTGGTCTGGCAGCAAGGCCGCCACTTCCGAGCGCGCGCTCTACTTCTTCCACGACTACGACATCGAGGCGATGCGCCTGGGCAAGTGGAAGTACATCGACCGCAACAGTCACTACGTGTGGCCCGTTCCGCTCGACAAGCCGGACACACCCGGCGGAAGGATGATCGCGGGGCGCGACTACCAACCGCCCGGCGCCAGCGAGAGCGTTCCGACACTCGGCACGTGGCCATTGCTCTATGACCTGGACGTGGATCCGGACGAAGCCTACAACGTGGCCAGGTCGAACCTCGAAGTCGCGAAAGTGATGCGCGAGCGGCTCGAGGCCTGGCGTCGATCGTTTACCGAGAATCCTCGGGGCTGGCACTAGCCCGCATTATTCATGAACATCCGTAGCGAGACGGTGCAGATTCGTGCTCTGGCAAGAGAAATCGGCGTTCCGCCGCGCAGACGTGGTTCACCCCACGTCGAGCAGCGGGACGTCGATTTCTCTTGCCAGAGTGCGG
>JASMLK010000132.1 GCA_030748735.1 Myxococcota bacterium
CGACGGATATCACGCACTGCGGCTTCGGTGGATGGCTTTCGTTCCTTGCTCATGTTGAGACGCTCCTCGGGGTTCGAAACCCCATGAAGTGTCTCTTAACTCAGGCCGCTTGAAAGTCCGAATCCTGCTGACGGGCTACACTCGGATTCCGACTCCCCCCTTCGCGGCCGGATGGAATCGGTCGTCTCGACCACCACCAGGGCGACGGCCCTGATCGAGCGTCTGCTGTCGTTCAGCCGGCAAAGGCCCGTCCAGCCGGAGATCGTGAACCTGAATCGTGCGGTCGCCGACTCGAGCACCCTGCTCGAGCAATTGATCGGCGAGGACGTCGACTTCGAGACCAGGCTTGAAGATGATCTCTGGAACATCGAGATAGACCCTTCTGAGATCGAGCAGATCATCCTGAACCTGGTCGTCAACGCACGCGAGGCGATGCCCACCGGTGGTGATCTATCGATCGAGACTTCGAACCGCAGCTTCGAATCCGGAGACATCGGCGCCTTGCCGGTCAATCGGGCAGGGGACTACGTGGTGCTGAGCGTCGCGGACAGCGGTGTGGGCATATCGGAGGAGGTGCGCGAAAGGATCTTCGAGCCGTTCGTGACCACCAAGGCCAACAGCAATCAGAGCGGCCTGGGACTCGCCACGACCTTCGCGATCGCCAAGCAGAACGGCGGCGGAGTGGCTGTGTCCAGCGAAGAAGGGCACGGGGCGACGTTCACCGTCTACTTTCCGCGCAGCCGGGCCCGCACGCAGATCGACGTCGAGCGGGAAGGCGCGGAGCCGCGCCGGGGCAATTCTCAGCACATCCTGCTGGTCGAGGACGACCTCGAGTTGCGCGATGTGGTGGACAGCGCGCTCGTCGGCCTCGGCTACCGCGTAACGGCGGCGGCGAACGCCGAGGAAGCCCTCGAGGTCGTCGAAAGCATCGACCACCCGGCGGATCTCCTGTTGACCGACATCGTGATGCCGGGGATGAACGGGCGCGAACTCTCGGAAGTGCTCCAGGCACGCTACCCGCAGCTCGAGGTCCTGTTCATATCAGGGTATGCGAACGACGTGATCCTGCGGCACGGCGTCGAAATAGGCAGGTTCCGGTTCCTGCAGAAACCGTTCTCCATTCGCGACCTGGCAACCACGATTGCAGAGCTTCTGGCCGAGGATGCGCGACCTTCAGAGATCGAGTCTCTATACGGAACCCAGGCGTAGCCCAAGCTACGGCACGGGAAGCGGAACGAAGAACGAAGGCCGCAGGTGCGACCGAATGCGAGGTGACTTTCCGGCCGGGTCTTCTCTACGAGAAGGTCGTCGCGACGTCCGATGAGCCATCGAAGAAGCGCTGCAAGCTCTCGTTGTACCGATAGAAGGCATCGATCTCGAGCTGATCCGGTCCACTGACGAGCATGGGGTCGTCGGGGAACGTCAAGTAGTTCAGCGTGTGTTCGAGATCGGCGGCACCGTTGGCTTGGATGTTCTCGACCATCTCGCACCAGACATCCAGGCTCGACTCGAGCACGAAGTGTTCTGGAACCGCTTCGTCCAGGCTCGTGAGGGAGCGGACCGACTTGACGCCGAACGACTCGAAGACGACTTCGTAGAACTGCGTCGTACCGGCGCCGTCCTGGGTCTTGACCACCATCGCGCAGTCTGTCGATCCCAACTCACGATAGGCTGCCAGATCCTGCGTCATGCGACTCGCCACCGCCTCGAACCACTCCGAGGAGGGAAAGCTCAACTTCTTGCTCATGGGGCGCCTCCTGCCTATGCGGCGATGTCGTCGAAGGGGATTTCCTTCGGAATCGTCAGTCGAGACTCGCGATCGAGCCCAGCGACCTTCAGCCGGTTCAAGTACTCCTTGACCTGCTTCTCGTAGATGAAAGCCATTCGCGCAGCGCCCAGGCCGATGTTCTCGACTCCTCCCCCGGCCAGGATGGCGCGGGGTTCAGAGGTCTGGGGCTCGAGGGTCAACTTGAAGATGGCCTGCTCTCCAACGTCGAGGATGCTGTGCACCTGTTCCTCGCGATCGGGGTGGCGCTCGAGGAAGTACTTGAGGTGCTTCACGCCGTACGCCACGTGGCGCGCCTCGTCCTGCATGCACAGGCGGAAGATTCGCTTTTCGACTTCCGTGGGAGCAAGGAACTCACCCTGGCGAAAGAGCGTCAGCACGAAACCCTCACCGAAGATGTGCATCAAGGAACTCGCCGTCGTGTAGTCGGGCGCTTCGAGGATCGCAGCCAGCAGTTCTTCCTGCCCAGGCGACGCCATCAGCAGACCACCGCCGTTCGCGAGTGCGCGCTTTCGGAACACGTCGAGATGGCGCGCTTCGTCCATGATCTGCGTAGCGAGGAAGAGCTTGATCTCGTGGAAGTCGTGATTGATGCGGCACATCCACTTGGCCGGCATGTCTCCGGCGACGAACTCCACTTCGCTGAGTCCCGTGCACATCTGACAGACTGCTTTTTCGATGTCGTCCGGGAGCTTCTCCAACTTGTCCCAGGGAATGTCGGTCGTTGAATTCCACTGGCGTACGACCGCTTCGTCGTACAGCGTGGCGGCATTCTCCGCCCACACCTCCGACTTTTCGTTCAGCGTGTACATCGAGAGCGCCGGTGGTGTGTCTTCGGGGATGTGGCAGCCGCGCGGGGCCATGCTCCCGCGCGAGGAACCCTGGTCTGGGACTTCACCGTAGTGGCCGGTTTCGATGTCGCGCATGCCCAGCCCGGTATTTCCCGCGGTTGCCTGGTGCCCCCAGCCCTCGGGGTTCGAGTTCATCCAACCGAGATCGTAGTTTCCACGCGCCATCTCGCGCATCCGGTCGAGACCGACCTCGACCTCCGGTGTGTACTTTCCCATGCCTTGCCCCTCCGGTAATAAACGAACATTCATTCACTCACGAAAATCTACCATTGGCGACTACAGCTGTCAACAAGAGCACCACCCGCCGCAGGCAGTTTCGGCAGCAGATTTGCGGGCCGCGCGCGATCGCGGCCATGCATGGCTGCGGGGGGGGGCGACGAGCCCGAGAACCTGACGACGCTCTGTGCGTTTCATCACCTGAGAGGAGTGCCCGGCGGGAGTAGGCAGAGAAGTGCAGGGAGAGGCAAGGAGCGGCAATCGGAGTCGAGGCCCATATCCCACCACAGGATCTCTGAGAAGCGCCATCCCAATGGGGAGTCCCTTTTCGATTTTGGTGTAATTCAAACTAGTAATTTTGTTTGAACCGAACTCGCTCTATTCTCCGATCATGATCGAACGAGAGATCTCGCCACGCCTCGAAGCCCTCTACTCCCAATACCCGTTCGTCACCGTCACCGGTCCGCGGCAATCCGGCAAGACGACCCTTTGCCGGGCCGCGTTTCCCGATCTGCCGTACGCGAACCTCGAAGCACCCGACGTGCGCGAGTTCGCCGAAACCGATCCCCGCGGTTTCCTCGCCCGCTACGCCGAAGGCGCGATCTTCGACGAGATTCAGCGTGTACCGGACCTGCTCTCCTATCTGCAGGTCCAGGCGGACGAGGCGGGACGTAACGGCATGTTCGTGCTGACGGGGAGCGAACAGTTTGCGCTGTCCGACGCCATCGGTCAGTCGCTCGCCGGGCGCACCGCGATACTGCGCTTGCTCCCCTTCTCGTTCGACGAACTCGCGCGCACCGACGCATCGACGCTGGTGGACGATGTCCTTTATTCCGGCTTCTACCCGCGCATTCACGATCAGCACATCGAACCACGCCAGGCTCTCGGCGACTACTTCGAAACCTACATCGAGCGCGACGTCCATTCGCTTGCCGAGATTCGAAATCAGACGAGCTTTCGCCGCTTCATTCGTCTATGCGCTGGCCGCGTCGGACAGTTGCTCAACCTATCCGCATTGGGCGCGGACGCCGGCGTTTCCCAACCGACCGCGCGCCAATGGTTGTCGGTCCTGGAAGCCAGCTACATCGCGTTTCAACTTCCGGCCTACCACGGCAACGTTCGCAAGCGACTGGTGAAGGCGCCGAAGCTCTACTTCTACGACGTCGGCCTGGCGAGCCACTTGATCGGGATCGAGGCTACCGGGCAGGTTGCGACCCACCCGCTTCGGGGCGCGCTCTTCGAGAACGCGATGGTGATGGAGGCGCTCAAGTTTCGATTGAATCGAGGGCGCTCTTCGAACCTTTCGTTCTTCCGAGACCAACGGGGGCTCGAGTGCGACCTGCTCTACGCGACAGGAGAAGGCACGATCGCCCTCGAATCGAAGTCGGGGGCGACTTTCGCACCCGATTCGTTTCAGGCGCTAGATCGCGTCGCCGCCGCCGTCTCCGAGGTTCGTCACGAGGCGGTCGTGTACGGAGGCGATGAAGTACAGAAGCGAACTCGCGGCACGGTGCTCCCACTGGCGGAACTCTCCGGGTGGCTGGGAGAGATGGATGCGGGGGCGTAGGAAGTTCTCTGCCTATCCGGTTGGCTCCGCCGTGAGGCTTCGATAGGCAGAGGAAGTTCAAGCTGGGTTTTCGCGCACTTCGCCGATAGGCAGCGCTATGACAACTCGGCCGGCGCAGATCGAGAAGCCCGACGCGGGCCTGTCACGACGATGCGTACGCCTTTTAGCGCACGGGCGACCCTCACGTTGGCAAGTAGCCCGGCCAACCGAGTGAAATCCAAACGGATTTCGTAGTTCTTGGCCCGGTCGGGGTAGGCGAGGAAGTGCAACGAGATGCAGCGAGCGGCAACTCGTGTCGAGCAGCGCGTCGGCCCACGATCAACCTCCAGAGCCTTGCCATCGAATCTGCCATCCTCCAAACTTCCACCAATCTGGAGGAACCATGGCCACGCTCAACATCAAGAACCTCCCCGATGCCCTCTACGAGCGACTGCGTAACCGCGCTCAGACGAACCACCGATCGATCACGCAGGAGGTGACGCACATCCTGAGCGAAGCGCTGGAAGAGCCAGAGCCTCTGTCACTGCTCGAACTCCAGGGGCTCGGCAAGGAGATCTGGGCCGACACCGACGCCGCCGACCACGTTGAAACGGAGCGGGGTTCGTGGGACTGATCGAGGCGCTCGGGGAAGGTCCGATCGCAGTCGATACGGCAATCTTCATCTATTGGATCGAGGAGAACCCCGCCTACCTGTCGCGCATCGCGCCGCTCTTTCAAGCAGTCGACCGGGGCGAGATCGAGATCGTGACCTCGGCGATCACACTGCTCGAGGTGTTGGTCGTTCCCTATCGAGCGGGCAAGGTGGCGTTGGCCGAGCGGTACGAGCAGTTGCTGACCCGATCGGCGCATCTGCGGCTCGTGGATGTCGATCGGCAACAGCTTCGCGCGGCCGCCCAACTTCGGGCGGTTCATGGTGTTCGCACACCCGACGCACTCCAACTGGCGGCGGCGCTCTCAGCACGCTCGACTACTTTGATCACCAACGATCGCAGGCTCCCGAGTCCCCCCGGACTCGAGGTCGTTCAGCTTCGAGACGTCTCGTGATTCCCGGCCCCGCCAGAGTCACATCGAATCGCAGCGCCAGCGTCGTTGTCTTCGAGGTGTCGCCCTGCTTCGGTAGCTCTGGCTAGCGCGTCAACAAGACACCAGAGTGTCAGCGGACCAACAGACCCCCAAAACACGAAGCGCCTCCGCCGTAACCCGGCGAAGGCGCTTGCGTTTACATGGAGCACGAGACCAGATTCGAATTCATCGATTGCATGCAATCGATACCCGCGTCGCGGGCTTCGCCCGCTCCTACAAAACTGTTCGCTCATCGCTCACAGTTTTACCCTCACGTTGGCAAGTAGGGCCGCAAATCGGCCAACCGCCTGAAATTCAATCGGATTTCGCTGTTTTCTTGGTCCGGTGGAAACAGGCAATGAAGTGCAGGGAGAGGCAACGAGCGGCAATTCGCAGCGGCGGCCATGCTGGGCTCCTTCACGTGTTGACCGATATCAGCCGCGCCCGCGCATCGACCTCGGGTACCTTCCGGCAAACGGACGACTGGCGCTCCCGTACCACGATTGACCCCAAGCAGGCGCAGCTGGAGTCCCTGCATCGGCGGCTGGAGGATGGCCGTCTACGAGTAATCCAATGATCGACATCAAGCCCCTGATCGATGCCCTGGTCGAATCGGTTCCCGACGTCTCCGCAATCTACTTGTTCGGATCGCATTCGGCGGGCGACGATCGCACCGGCAGCGATGTCGACATCGCTATCTTGCCGTCGCGCGATCAGGCGCGCGCATTCGAGCCTGTAAAACTGTTCTCGATTCGAGAACAACTCGCAGCACAGTGCTCGAGAGATGTCGATCTGGTCGACCTACGGGCTGCACCCGTGGTTCTCGCGAAGGAGGTGATCGCTGCAGATCGTCGAGTCTTCTGCTCCGATCCCGACCACGCGGACGAATTCGAGATGCTGACCTTATCGCTGTACCAGAAACTCAACGACGAGCGCCGGGAGATCCTGGAGGCCGGCCTTGCCGGCGAGAAGTTCTACGCCTCGTGAGTGACGTTCTTCTGAACAAGAAGGCGACGATCGAACGGTGCGTTGCCCGGGTCCGCGAGTGGCACGGTTCGGAAGCCGTCCGCGACGACCAGATGCGTCAAGACGCCATCGCGATGAATCTTCAACGAGCTTGCGAGTCCGCCATCGATATGGCGAACCACTTGATCCGCGCCCGTAAGCTCGGTCTCCCTCAAGAATCCCGCGACGCCTTCGACCTGCTGAAGCAAGGCGGAATCATCGACGAAGAGATGAACTCGGTACTCGAGTCGATGGTGGGCTTCCGGAACATCCTCGTGCATGAGTACCGAGCGCTCGACCCAGCCATCGTGGAAGCCATCATTCGAGATCGCCTCGACGACCTGCTCGCGTTCGCGAACATCGCGGTGAAAGCGGCGACGTAGGCTCTGGCCAGCTGAGTCCAAGCACATTCAGCTGTCCCTCGTCATCAAGCCAGACGCACATCAGGCAGCTATTCGTGTTTCTCGCGAGTAGCGATGGTGCAGCCCACCAACCCGGGTAGTGGCGACCACCTCCCCGATCTCTTCGGGTTCGATCTGTCGCTGGTCTGGAGAGTCTTTCCCCAGCCCGAGATGGGTTCGGTACATGACGGACACTCAGGTCAACTATAGGTCACGTTGAAATCCGCTCCGGCCCATGCCCTGCTGGCCGCGCTCAACCGCAACGACGGCCTCGGTTTTGGCCGTATCGAACCACAACTTCAGGGATGAGACGCTTCAACGATTTCCGAGCAGGACTCTCGCAGGATCGCGACCGCTGGTACCGGGCGCCCGCTTTCCGACGAATCATCCCCCGAGAATCTCCCGCAATGCGGCCTTCGCCGTAGGCGGAATCGATTCCTCGCGGTAGTACATCGCGACGAGGCGGATCGCGTCGTCATAGCGCTCCACATCGAGGTGTCGAAGGAGGTACCGGATGTCGTTCTCATCCTGCATCCCCTCCCCGATGCGCATGGCCAGACATTTCATGGCCAGCATGTATTCCGGTTTCGCAACGAAGACTCTCGAGTGGCTGAACTCGAGGAACAGATCGTACTCGCCTATATCGCTGAGATAGGCTTTGACGGCATCGTTGAGCCACGAATCCGGGATGCCCTCCCTCTGGGCAACACGCAGCGCGGCATCGCGCACTTCCATCGAGGGACGGAAAGTCGCATCGATGTCGCGGGTGGATTCGCGTGCGTCGAACACCATGCACATGACCGCGCCGCCAACGAGGTTGATGTCGGCCCGGGTATTCGTGCGAGCGAGCTCATCGTTCAGTCGCTCGAGCAGCCGCTCGATCTCCGCCTTGGAAAACGCATGCACCGGATCGCCCCCCTTCCTAGACCCGTTGGCCGACGCTCGATTCGACGAAGATGTTCCGCTTGGCAAACGGCGGCGGCGAGTGGGTGAGCAAGTACTCCCGCACGCTTTGCAGAGACGACCCGAACACCGGTTCGTCCAGGGCCGGCACTTTCGATGTCCACCGCGGCGGCAGAACGCCTTTGCTTGCTGCGGCATATTCGATCGTCGCGGCGAGATAAGCCGCCCAGTATGACGTCAGTGCAACATCGGGTGGTGTACCCACCGCGAGTTCGAATTCGTGTGGCGAGCACTGTTCGAGCAGGTCGAGAAGCTCGGCGAACACGTACCCGGGCTTCTCGCTTGTCGCGAGCTCCGAAACGAGCTCCTGATACGCCCGCTCGACGTCCGGCAGAATCGTTCGCAGCACCCAATCCGACATCCCGAGGCCAGCCGCTTCGGCCCGCTTCTTGACCCGCTCCTTCTCAGCCGGCGTCACTCGGATCTGCAGCTGCGCGGTCTTCGCTTCCTTGGGCATGGATCGAATCTCCCTCACTCCGAACAACATGTCAATACAATTGTATTGACGATATCGGGCGTTGATTTCGAAATCTGAGGTGTACAGGAATTCCGTTCGAATACAGAGGTTTGTACCGCTTTCTGCTGGTTCGGGGCCCTCGGCAATCCCGGGGCGATTCAAAACCCCCGAACATCCCGTATACACGAGGATGTTCGGGGGCTTGAGTGGAGCACGAGACCAGATTCGAATTCATCGATTGCATGCAATCGATACCCGCGTCGGCGTGTGGCCGCGTTCCGCGCGGCCACCGCCTCCTACGAATCGCTCCCTGATCGGTCGCAGTTCGCCCTCACGTTGGCAAGTAGTCCCGGAAATCAGCCAACTGCCTGACATTCAAACGGATTTCGAAACCCTTGGTCCGGCGGGAGTCGGCAAGGAAGTGCAGGGAGAGGCAAGGAGCGGCAGTTCGCGATTGCGATCAAATGGGTCGAGAAGATCTCGCAAACGGCCCCCGGAATTGAGCCCGCCTGTGCGCGCTACGCTCGTGCCGTTGAAAAACCGGTTGGCGCAGAATTCCGCAGAGGCCATCGCTGAAACCGGGAGCCGACTGGAGGCGAAATGTCGAAGACCGATCGCCTTCGGGATGTGCTGAACGAATTCGACGGGATCCGGCTCGCGATCGCATTCGGCTCCGTCCCCCGCGACCGTGCCACCGCCTCCAGCGATCTGGACATCGCACTGCTCTGCGAGCGAGAGATGTCCAGTGACCTGCGAGTGAAAGTCATCGAAGCACTGGCCCGCGAAACCGGTCGCCCCGTTGATCTGATCGATCTTCGACGAGCCGGCGAGCCCTTGCTCGGCGAGATCCTGGCGACAGGCGTGCGGCTCTTCTCCCGTGACGAATCTGCATATGCTGAGCTCGTGCGAAAGCATCTGTTCGATGCGACCGATTTCCTACCCTATCGAAATCGAATTCTCGAGGAGAGGCGAAATCGGTGGATCGGAAACTGATCGACGAGAAGCTGGAGTCTTTGCGTCGCTGCGTTGAGCGTATCCGAAGCCGCTGTCCAGAGCAGGCTTCCCAACTCGCTTCGGATCCGGACCTACAGGACATCGTGGCGCTCAACCTGACACGCGCGGTTCAGATTTGCGTCGACATCGCAGCCGTCGTGATTTCCAGCTCACCCCTCCCTGCTCCCGATACGATGGGCGCGGCATTCGATGCCCTCGCCGAGCTCGAGGTGATCGATGAAGGGCTTGCGCGACAGATGAAAGCCGCGGTCGGCTTCCGAAACATTGCCGTCCATTCCTACCAGCAAATCGATTGGGCGATCGTTCACCGATTGTGCGGCGAGAACGTCAACGACTTTCGAAGATTCGCGAGCGAGATCTCACGGGTCGGAGACGAATCGTAGTCGAGACCGGCAAGAGCTGAGCCTTTCACGACCCCGGTGTGTTCCCAATAACCGGTCCGGGCCGAAATCATTGAGCTTTTCCGATCCGACGCTCGAGCGATCAACGAGTGAGGGTAGTCCGGTCGGGAGCAAAGATTCAGTCTCGCATTGCGTCGAGGCGCCATGCAGAATGCGCCTAGATATGCGCCAGCTGCTCAAACTCGCAACGATCGCCCTTCGATGCGTCCCGGCCTTCTTCCGAAGCCGAAGCAAGCAGGCGATCGTCGAACTTGCGCTCCGTCAACAGCTCGCAACGTTTGCCGAGAAGGGACACCGCCCTCGAATCGCGCCGGCTGATCGAAGCTTCTGGGTCATGCTGTCGCGGGTCTGGTCGGGTTGGAAAGAAGCCCTGGTCATCGTCCAGCCCGACACCGTGGCCCGATGGCATCGCAAGGGATTCCGGCTCTACTGGCGATCGATTTCAAAGGCCGGACCTGGTCGGCCGCCGATTCCAGCCGAGGTGCGGGCGCTCATTCGTCGATTCGCGAATGAGAACGGCTGGCGAGCCCGGAAGGTGCGGGGTGAACTCGAGAAGCTCGGGATCTTCGTTGGCCTCACCACGGTCTCGCGATATCTCCCAAAGCGAGATCCCGACCGAGATCAGCGTCAGCGCTGGAGCACGTTCCTTCGGAATCATCGGCACCAGATCGCGGCGATGGACTTCCTGGTCGTTCCAACCATCGGATTCCGGCTCCTGTACGTCTGGTTCGTGATCGCTCACGGTCGACGTGAGCTCCTCCACTTCGGTGTCACAGAGCACCCGACCTCATCCTGGGTCATTCAACAGCTTCGTGAGGCCTTTCCCGACGAAACAGCTCCACGATTCCTCATCTTCGACAACGATTCCATTTTCTCGGATCGGGTCACCGATTCGATCCAGAATCTCGGCATCGAGCCTCGGCGAACCGCATTCCGGAGCCCGTGGCAGAACGGGGGCGCGGAGAGATGGGTTGGGAGCGCACGGCGAGAGCTGCTCGACCACGTGATCGTCCTGAACGAGGACCATCTTCGACGCCTTCTACGTGAGTACGTCGACTACTACAACACCGACCGAGTCCACACGGAGCTGCGAGATTCTCCGCGGGGCCGGACCGCCGTATGCCGACCCTCGTCGATGGCCGAGGTCGTCGGCATTCCGAAGGTCGGCGGCCTCCATCATCGATACGAGTGGCGAGAAGCAGCTTGATCATCGCGCTACTCGATCGGGAAATCGCGCCGAAATCTGTCCGGACGAATAAACGGAACGGACAACCGCTCTTAAGCCCGAGGGTCTACGAGTAGGAACCAGCACCAAGTCCGGATTCAAAAAAAGCCCGCCACGCTTCGCGTGACAGGCTTCTTTTGAATGGAGCACGAGACCAGATTCGAACTGGCGACCCTCACGTTGGCAACGTGATGCTCTACCAGCTGAGCTACTCGTGCGGAAACCGTGCTTGAAATCTTTCGCTGGCAGGACGGGTAGTTAGCAGAGAGCGCGGCGTGGGTTCAAGGCTCCCGGAGTGACTTTCGGCGGGCTTGCCCCCAAGGGGACCGGTGTCTGCCGCAGCTCCCGGAGGCCGTCGCTGGCAACGAGGGACGAAGCCACGCCACCCGCGCTCGATGCCTTCTATATCTATATCTACAACTTGGTGATCTTCTCCCGGTGTTCCGTGACGTCCTTCGCCGCGTTGCGCGTGTCGAACACCCGCTTCGCGTTTTCGACGATGGTCTTGTAGTCGAAGGCCTTGTGGTCGGTGAGGATCACACAGAGGTCCGCGTCGGCCAGGGTGGCTTCGGCGGCGCCGACGTCCTGGTACTTCACGCCGTCGACATCGACGCTCGGCACATGGGGGTCGGTGAAGGTCACCTTCGCGCCCTTCTCGGCCAGGATGCGAATCACATCGAGCGCCGGGCTTTCGCGCATGTCGCCCACGTTGCTCTTGTACGCCACACCGAGGATCAAGATCTTCGATCCGTTCACCGCCTTCTTGTCCTGGTTCAGCAGGTCGGCGACACGCTCACACACATGCTCGGGCATGCGACTGTTGATGTCGGTCGCAAGGTCGATGAAGCGCGCCGGGAAGTTCAGGCTCTTCATCTTCCACGAGAGATAACTCGGGTCGACGGGAATGCAGTGCCCACCGAGGCCGGGGCCGGGCAGGAACTTCATGAAGCCGTAGGGCTTGGTGGCCGCGGCTTCGATCACTTCCCACACATCCAGGTCGAGTCGTTGACACATCAGCGCGACTTCGTTCGCGAGCCCGATGTTGATGGCGCGGAAGGTGTTCTCGAGCAGCTTCACCATCTCGGCGCTCTGGGTCGACGAAACGGGGACGATCTCGTCGAAGATCGTGCCGAAGATCTTGGAAGCGAGTTCGGTGCAGAGCGGCGTCTGCCCGCCAACGACCTTGGGCACGTTGCGCACGGTAAAGACCGTATTCGCCGGGTCGATGCGCTCGGGCGCAAACGCCAACGAGAAGTCCTCTCCCACTTCGAGACCACTTTCCTCGAGCATGGGGACGAAGAGCTCCTGCGTCGTCCCCGGGTAGGTGGTGCTACCGAGGATCACGAGCTGGCCACTGCGCAAGCGGCGCCGAATCTCTTCGACCGCGCTCGCCATGTGAGAAACGTCGGGGTCCTTGGTGCGCGTGAGCGGCGTGGGCACACAGATGTTGATGATGTCGAGACGCGTGAGCCCAGCGAAGTCCGACGACGCGTGCAGCTTGCCGTCGTTCACCGCCTTCTTGAGATCGGCTTCGGGCACGTCCTCGATGTAGGAACGGCCCGCCTCGACGGCGTCCACCTTCGAAGCGTCGATGTCGAAGCCCGTGACGTCGAAACCCTGCTTCGCGAATTCGACTGCGAGCGGCAGCCCGACATAGCCCAGGCCGATCACACCGATCTTGGCTTCGCGCGCGTCGATCTTCCCAGCGAGTTCCGTGAGACGACTCATCGCATGACCCCTTTCAAACCTTCGAACCTGCACAGGCCGGCGGCCTGCTGAACTGATCGCTTCGAACACCCGACCACGACGATCGGCCAGCCCGAAGCCAGAATGAAACCCGCGACCGCGGTCGGCCGCCCTACCCGTTCGCCAACCGCTTGCGCCAGCCGAAGTAGCTGCTGAAGTACACCCAGCCGGACCACAGAGTGAGTGCCGATGCGAGCGCCAGAAGTGTCAGCCCGATCTCACGAGCCGGCAGCCCGAACGTGGGATAGTGGAAAAGCAGCGCCACCACGGCGGAATTCTGCGCCAGGGTCTTGAACTTCCCGAGCCCCGACGCCGCCACCACGTGACCGTCCGCCGAGGCGATGCTCCGCAGCCCCGTCACGGCCAACTCGCGCGCCACGATGATGACCACCATGCCCGCCTGCCATTCCGAAAGCCGCCCCACGGCGAGCATCATGATGAGCGCAGTGGTGACCAGCAGCTTGTCGGCAAGCGGGTCGAGCAGCTTGCCCAGCCGGGTCACCATCTTCCACGAGCGGGCGATGTAGCCGTCGAGCACGTCGGTGAGCACCGCGAGCAAGAAGCCCCAGGCCATCACCTTGCTGCCGAAGGGCGACATCATCAACGGCATCAAGAGCATGAGTGGAACGACACTGATGCGGATCAGCGTGATGGTGTTCGGGATGTTGAGGATCTGATCCCCGACGACGGGTTCGTCGCCCTCACGGGCACCAGCCGCGCCCGAGCCGGAGGCACGGTCGATCACTTCGATGTTCCCGACGGGATCGGCGTCTTCCATTGTTCCCACTTCGAACAACCACCTTGCGACGGCTTCTCTCATCGGTGGAAGTCGCCTCGATAGCCGCGATAGTAAGCCAACACGCGCTTCACGTAAGCCTTGGTTTCGGGGTATGGCGGGATGCCGCGGTAGCGGTCGACCGCCTTGGGACCCGCGTTGTAGGCCGCGAGGGCCCGTTTGAGGTCGCCGTAGCGATCGAGCATTTCTCGCAGGTAGCGACTGCCTCCGCTGACGTTCTCGCGGGCATGGAAGGGATCTTCGACACCGAGCCCGGCCGCCGTCTGGGGCATCAGCTGCATCAAGCCCTGTGCACCCGCGTGTGACACCGCAGAGGGACTGAAGTTGCTCTCGGCGGCGATGACGGCTTTGACGAGGGCGGGTTCGAGGTTGTTCGCCTTCGCCTCGCGCATGATCAGCGAGTCGTAGCCGTAGTGGATCGGTACGTTCGGTCGCGGGCGCCGCGCGTTGCGGGAATGGCGTGGTCGCCGGTGGACGAGTTCGTAGCGGCGGTCGGCGGGCGCATTGCTGAAGTGCACGACCCCGCGAGCGTCGACGAAGCGGTAGACGGCCGAATTCGCGCTCGCCTGTACCGGCGCCAGGACGCAGAACAGAGCCGCGGCCCCCACGAGGGCGCTCGCGAAGGCTCCGGCGAGAGAGCTCGCAGCAGTTGCGATGCAGATCCAGGCGCGCAGGGTAAGGCCTCCTCGCGACGCCGTCCGACGGCTCGCCGCGAATTCCGTGTCCGAGAACACATCGGAGCTTTTCCCGAATGGCCTTAGACGCGAACGGCCCCTCAGGCCGGCCAGAGCACGGTTTCGTGCACAGGAGTTGCCGGTTGGTTACGCAGAGTGGCGATTCGAGGGGGATTCACCTCGCCCCAGGGCTGAGGCGGCGTGTACGCGGCCTCAGCGAAAGCTCGCACGAACGAGCGCAAATCGGGGTTTGCGGGCATCCTCCCCGCTTCGCAACGCCTCTCCCCCCAGGAACCGTGTGATGGCCGCCGGCGCGCATCCCAGCAACGACCGTCTCGACTTCGACGTCCTCGTGATCGGCAGCGGGATCGCCGGGCTCCACTACGCCCTTCGCGTGGCTGACCACGCCCGCGTCGGCCTCGTCACGAAGATGAACGCGAACGAATCCGCCACCCAATGGGCCCAGGGCGGGATCGCGGCCGTCGTCGACCCCCTCGACTCGTTCGAGGACCACGTGCACGACACCCTGAAGGCGGGCGCGGGGCTGTGCGACGAAGAGGTGGTGCGCTTCGTGGTCGAGCGCGGGCCCGAAGCGATCGACTCGCTGCTGCAATACGGCGTCGACTTCGACCGCGGTGGCGAAGCCCAGCTCTACTACGACCTCGGTCGCGAGGGCGGGCACACCAGGCGTCGCGTGCTGCATCACCGCGACGCGACCGGGCGCGAGATCCAGCGGGCGCTCCTGCAGCGGGCGACGCGGCACCCGAACATCGACCTGCTCGACTACCACATCGCCGTCGATCTCATCACGGCGCACAAAGCCGGACGCACCGAACCGAATCGCGCTCTCGGTGCTTATGTATTGGATAGTCGCACGGGAAAGGTGCTGCTGGTCGGCTCGCGCATCACGCTGCTCGCGACGGGCGGTGCGGGCAAGGTCTACCTCTACACGAGCAACCCCGACATCGCATCGGGGGACGGCATCGCGATGGCTTACCGCGCCGGGGCCACGATCGCGAACATGGAATTCATGCAATTCCATCCCACCTGCCTCTTCCATCCCGACGCGGGTTCGTTCTTGATCAGCGAAGCCGTACGCGGCGAAGGTGCCGTGCTGCGCACGCGGTCGGGCGAAGCCTTCATGAAGCGTTACTCGGAACAAAAGGATCTTGCGCCCCGCGACATCGTGGCGCGCGCGATCGATACCGAGCTCAAGATCTCGGGTGATGACTTCGTCCACCTCGACATCACCCACCGCGACGCCGACTACATCCGCTCGCGCTTCCCCACCATCTACGAACGCTGCATGAGCTTCGGCATCGACATGACGAAGGAGCCGATCCCCGTCGTGCCCGCCATGCACTACTGCTGCGGCGGGGTTCGCACGGGGCTCAGCGGGGAGAGCGATCTCGCCAACCTCTTCGCCACCGGCGAGGTGGCCAACACGGGGCTCCACGGCGCGAATCGCCTGGCCTCGAACTCACTGCTCGAAGCCATGGTGTTTTCGGAAGCGGCCGCGAGCGAAACGATCGCCCGCGTGGCCGATGTCGATCCGCCCGGCGAGCTCGCGCCCTGGGAATCGGGGAACGCAGTCGAGAGCCACGAAGCCGTGATCATCACCCAGAACTGGGATGAAATTCGCCGCTTCATGTGGAACTACGTGAGTATCGTGCGCAGCGATCGTCGCCTCGCCCGCGCGCAGCACCGCATCGAACTGCTTCAGGACGAGATCAACGAGTACTACTGGGACTTCAAGGTGACGCCCGACCTCATCGAGCTACGCAACCTCGCCACCACCGCGAAGCTCATCGTGCAAGCCGCCCAGTTCCGCAAGGAAAGTCGAGGCCTCCACTACAACCTCGACCACCCCGACCGCGACGACGAGAGCTACCTCCACGCGACGCTGCTGCAACGGGGCGACGAACCGCGGCTCAGCCGCGGGTAGCGCGCGCGCTATTCGGGCGTCACGTACGCCGCGGTGATTCCGCCGTCCACCAGGAACGTCGAGCCGTTCACGTACGACGACGCGGGGGATGCGAGAAAGCAGGCCGCACGCGCGATCTCACTCGCCTCGGCGAGGCGGCCCATCGGGATGTGAACGAGGCGCCTGGCCTTCTCCTTGGGGTCGGAAAGGAATTCTTCCAGCAGCGGCGTGTTCACGGGGCCGGGGCACAGCGCGTTCGCGCGAATGCCCTGCCGCGCGTATTCGACCGCGATCTCGCGCGTCATCGCGAGTACGCCGCCCTTGCTCGCGGTGTAGGCGATTTGCGAAGTCGCTGCGCCGACCACGGCCACGAACGACGCGGTGTTGATGATCGAGCCACCCCCCGCTTCGATCATGGCCGGGATGCCGTACTTGCAGCCCAGAAAGACCCCCTTCAAGTTGACGTTCATCACGAGGTCCCAGACGTCTTCCGTGGTGTCCGGTGGCGAACCATCGGCTTCCGGAAAGATGCCCGCGTTGTTGAACAGGATGTGAAGGCCACCGTTCTGCTTGGCAACCTCGATCGCCCCTTCGATGTCGGCCGCGCGTGAGACGTCGGCGCCCACGAACACCGCCGCACCTCCGGCAGCTTCGATCTGCGCAACGGTTTCGCCGCCACCTTCTGCGTCGAGATCGCAGACCACGACCGTCGCCCCGGCTGCGGCCATCAGCTGCGCGGCCTCGCGACCAATGCCGCTCCCCGCACCCGTGATGAGTGCAGTCCGTCCCTCGAGTTCAGCCCCCGAAGTCATCGCGTCCCCCTTTCCTCGTCGCCGCCCGCTGTCGCGAGCGCGAGGCGCAGTTGTAGCCAATTGCCGGGCGGGATGGTCTTGCGTGGAGAAACCGAACGCGAGGCGAAGCCTCAGTCGATCGCGAGGTAGCCCTGCTCGATCAGGTTCTCGAGTGCGTGGTGAATCGCGGCGTCGTCTTCCGGAATCACGCTCTGCATCCTGGCGACCGTCATGCCCACGGTGGCGAGGTCCATCACCGCGCGCTCGGTCTTGCCAAGGCCGGTTTCACTGATGTCGCGGGTATGCGCGACGAAGTCGCTGAAAACTGCAGAGCCTATCCGGCCAGTCTTCCAGACGAATTCGGGGGTTTGCCGGGTTGGGGTTTCCCCAACTCAGGGGGCGCGCGATTTCAGATGCGCTCGAAATATCGCGCACGCTCGAAATCGGTGACCGCCTTGTCGTACACCTCCTGCTCACTGCGCGCGAAGTGAACCAGGTGCTCGGCAACCGTGTCGCCCAACGCCTCACGCATGAGCGCGCTCGCCTCGAAAGCCGCGATGGCCTCGGGCAGCGTCTGGGGCACACGGGGCAGTTCTTCCGCCATGTATCCGTCGCCCTGGAACAGAGGCCCCGGATCGGTCTGTTTTTCGATGCCGTCCAGCGCAGCCGCGATCATGCCCGCGTACGCGAGGTAGGGGTTCGCGTCGCCGCCGGGCACGCGGCACTCGATGCGCAGTGAAGGCCCGTGACCGACCACACGGAAGCCCACCGTGCGGTTGTCGTAGCTCCACGCGATACGCGTGGGCGCAAAGGTGCCTTCGATGTAGCGCTTGTAGGAATTGACGTTCGGCGCGAACAACAGCGACAACGCCTTCGCATGGCCGAGCAGACCACCGACCGCGTGACGAAACGTGTCGGATGGATAGGCGTCGGTCCCCGGGATCGATTCGCCGCGTTTTTCCGGGTCGCAGAACACGGCGCCACCGTCCGGGTCCGTGAAGCTCATGTGGATGTGGAGCGAGTTGCCCGCCTGTTCGGCGTGCCACTTGGCCATGAAGGTGATGGCCGCGTCTCGGCTCGCCGCGATCTCCTTGGCCGCGAGCTTGTAGAGCACATGGCGGTCGGCCATTTCGACGGCGCGCGCGTAGCGCAGGTTGATCTCGTGCTGGCTCGGGCTCGCTTCGCCCTTGCTGAACTCGACTTCGATGCCGCTCGCGTCGACCTGATTGCGAATGGCACCGACCACGTCCTCCGCCATCCCACCCGAAAGCAGGTGGTAGTCCTCGTTGTACTGCTGACGCAGGTCGAGGTTCGCGTAGCCCTTTTCGCGCGCGCTCCGGTAGGTCTCGCGGAAGAGGAAGAATTCGAGTTCGCTTCCCATGTGGGGAACGAAGCCACGCTCGGCGGCGCGCTCCACCTGCCGCTTCAAGATGTTGCGCGGTGCCACGGCGACGGGGTCGTCGCGCTCTTCTTCGATGGCGTCGCAGATCACGATCGCCGTGCGGTCGAGCCAGGCTGCGACGCGAAGGGTGTCGTAGTCGGGCAGTGCGCGTATGTCGCCGTAGCCCGAAGCCCAGCTCGTGAACTCGTAGCCGGCGACAGGCTCCATCTCCATGTCGCAGGCCAGGAGATAGTCGCAGGCGTGCATGCCGTCCTGCGCGATTTCCTCGAGGTAGAAACGGCCGACAATCCGCTTGCCCATCAGGCGACCGTAGAGGTCGGGGATCGCCGTGATGACGGTTTCGATCTCACCGTCGTGGATCTTCTGCCTCAGGGTGTCGAGGTCGAGCCGGCCACGCGCTTGCATCCGGGCTTCCTTCCTTTCCCGTCAGTCTTCCTCGTAGTGCTCTTCTTCGTTCGCGCGGAAGAGCGAAAGCTGGGGCAGCGTGCGCTCGGGGTCGATCGGGATCGGATACTCGTTCGAGAAGCACGCGTCGCAGATGCCACGCTTGAACTCGTGAGCCGCCACCCGCCGCAAGCCTTCGAGGGAGAGGAAGCCCAGCGAATCCGCGCCAACGATCTCGCGGATCTCTTCGACGGTGTGGTCGTGGGCAATCAGCTCTTCTTTCGTAGGCGTATCGATACCGTAGTGGCAGGGCCCCGTGATCGGGGGCGACGAAATGCGCACGTGCACTTCGCGAGCACCCGCTGCGCGCAGCATGGACACGATCTTCACGAGCGTCGTCCCGCGCACGATCGAGTCGTCCACCAGAACGACACGCTTGCCTTCCAGGATGCCCTTGATGGCGTTGTGCTTCACCTTCACGCCGAACATGCGGATCGATTGCGCGGGTTCGATGAAGGTCCGCCGCACGTAGTGGTTGCGGATCAACGCCGTCTCGTAGGGGATGCCCGCTTCTTCGGCGTAGCCGAGCGCAGCCGCGGTACCCGAATCCAGCACCGGCGCCACGATGTCCGCCGGCACCTCGTGTTCGCGTGCCAGCACGCGACCGAGTTCCTTGCGGTAGGCGTAGACGTTCTTCGTGTTGAGGTTCGAGTCGGGTCGCGCAAAGTACAGGTATTCGAAGACGCAGAAGTGGTCGCGGGCGTCGCGCGTGAAGGGACGCAGGCTGCGCATGCGGCCGCGGCGGATCACCACGACTTCGCCGGGCTCCACGTCACGCTCGAATTCGGCACCGACCAGATCGAACGCGCAGGTTTCGCTGCCGATCACGTAGGAGCTGCCGAGGCGACCGATCGACAGCGGCCGGAACCCGCTCGGGTCGCGGGCCGCGATCAGGACCTCGTCGGTGAGCAGCACGATGCTGAAGGCGCCCTTCACCCGCGAAAGCGCGTCGATGAAGCGCTCCTCGAGGGAAGCCTCGCGGGAGCGCGCGAGTAGATGAAGGATGACCTCGGAATCCGAGGTGGAGCTGAAGATCGAGCCGCGGCCCTCGAGCTCGTGCCGGATCGCCACGGCGTTCACGATATTGCCGTTGTGCGCGATCGCGACCGGCCCGCCGTCGGTGTTCACACAGATGGGCTGGGCGTTGCGCAGGCTACTCGAGCCCGCCGTCGAATAGCGCACGTGGCCGATCGCGTGGCGGCCCGGGAGCCGAGACAGCGCCTTGGCGCCGAAGGTGTCGGCGACGAGGCCCATGGCCCGGTGGGCGGTGTGCTCGCGGCCGTTGCTTGCGACGATCCCGCAGCTCTCCTGCCCCCGGTGCTGGAGGGCGTAGAGGCCGAGATAAACGATGTTTGCCGCCTCGTCGTGCCCGCTGATCGCAAACACGCCGCATTCGTCGTGGAAGTGGTCGGCTTCGCGCTCCTTGCGAAGGGCTTCCATGGCTTCGGGCGCGAGCTCGTCGATACGCGGGAGCGTCTCTTCGACCGCGGCGCGCGAGGAGCTGGCTCGGGTGGGGGGCGAGCTGGCGACGGGGGTGGAATTGGGGGTCCTGCCGGGGGCTTTGCGCAAAACAGCGACTCCGCCTGAAAGAGCGGCGCAGTCTACCCGCCGGCCCGGGGAGGGTCAACGCAACGACCGCCCCAGCGCGCCCCTGCCGGGCTAAGATGTGCGCCTTCCACACCAAGCGACCCGCAGTGGCGCGTCTTTCGGACGCAACGGGCAACAAGCAACACGCAATCGACGGAGAATCGAAATTGGGCGTCGACATCAAACTACTCGAAGAACTCTGCGCAAAGACCCTCGACCGGACAGACTTCGAAGGCCTCGGTGAGCGCCACGAAGGCAAGGTCCGAGACAGCTATGTAGACGGAGACATCCGAACCATCGTGGTTTCGGATCGCGTCAGCAGCTTCGACGTCGTCATCGGAACGATCCCGCTGAAGGGTCAGGTGCTCAACCAGGCGGCCGCCTTCTGGTTCGACAAGATCGGTGGCGACATCAATCACCACGTGATCAACGTCCCCGACCCGAACGTTACGCGCGTGAAGAACTGCAAGCTGCTTCCGGTCGAGTTCGTCTACCGCGGTTACCTCACCGGTTCGACGTCGACGTCGATCTGGACCTCGTATGAAAAGGGCCTGCGCAGCTACTGCGGTCACGAACTGCAGGACGGCATGACGCGTCACCAGAAACTACCCGAACCTCTGCTCACGCCGACCACCAAGGCCGACTTCGGTCAGCACGACGAACTGACGTCGCGCGAAGAGTTGATCGGGCTCGGCGCGATCAGCGAAGAGCACTACGACCGGGCCGCCGAGATCGCGAAGCAGCTGTTCACGATCGGCACCGAGTTCGCCGCAAGCCGAGGCTTGATCCTCGTCGACACGAAGTACGAGATGGGCCTCGACGAAAACGGGGACATCATGGTGATCGACGAGATCCACACGCCCGACTCGTCCCGCTACTGGTACCTCGACGACTACGAAAAAGCGCTCTCCGAAGGGCGCAACCCGTCGGCGATCGACAAGGAGTACGTACGCCTCTGGCTTGGCGAGCAGGGCTACAAGGGCGATGGTCCGCCGCCCGCGCTGCCGATCGACGTGCGCTGCGAAGCGGCCCGCCGCTACATCGAAGCCTACGAAAAGATCAGTGGCACACCGTTCGAGCCCGACCTCGAAGAACCCGGTCCTCGCATCCGGCGCAACCTCGGCATCGACTGAGGAAGCCGCCAGGTCCGTCCACCGAGATCCCGTGCGCAAGGAGGCGCCCGTCCATGCTGTCGAGAATCCCTGGAATCGTGTGTGTCGTGGTGGCGCTCATGTCGACCTTCGCATCGCCGCTGTTCGCCAACGAAAGCACGGTCGCTGCGGGCGATGAGAGCATGCATGAGGTGGTGCGCGAACTGCAGGAGCAGGTTGCGCGCCAACAGGAAGAACTCGACGAGCAGGCTGCTCGGCTCGACGAGGCCGAAGCCCGCGCGGTCGGGGGTGCAGCGAGTGAAGCGACGTCGGGTTCGAGCGTGTCGCGTTTTCTCGAAGCGACCGAGATTCGTTCCTGGATCAACGTCAACTACACGTGGAACTCGCGCGGCAACGGCAACACCCACATCATCGGCCAGAACAGCAACACGGGCTTTCATCACGACAATCACAGCTTCAAGGTCGATCAGCTCTGGTTCCAGATCGACAAACCCGTGAGTTCCGAAAGCCGCGCCGGCTTCCACACCGACATCGCATTCGGTGAAACCGCGCGCAACGCGCAGCTGGCGTTCGGCGGCAACGATTCGGTCACGGTCTACACCGCATACGCGAGCTTCCTCGCACCCGGCGGATACGGCGGCATCCGCATCGACGCCGGCGAACTCTGGACGCTGATCGGCGCCGAAGTCGTGCCGGCTACCGAGAACCTCAACATCACGCGCGGCATGGTGTGGAACCTCCAGCCGGTGAGTCATACCGGCGCGATCGTGAGCACGAACCTGGGGCCCTTCTCGTTCGCATTCGGTGCGGTGAATGCGGTGGTCAGCGATTCCGCAACCGACACCGATCGCAACAAGGCCCTCACCGGGCAGATCGCCTTCACGGCTGAAAAGTTCGACATCGCGGCGTCGTTCATCCACGGTAGTCGCATCGGCACGATCGAAGACTCCGGCGACCCCATCGATGACGCCGAACCCGACGGCCCCTTCTTCCCGATCAACAACGACCGCGGACACAGCGACCTCACGATGGGCGACCTGGTCATCACGGGCGACCCCACCGAGGACACGACCTTCTACATCAACTTCACGTACGTCTGGGACCACCCCGATGGCGCCCCGAACGCCAACACGTACGCGACCGCGGTAGCGGGACGCTACGCGCTGACGGAACGGACCGGCGTCGCATCCCGCTACGAATTCGTGCTGATCGATCCGAGCAACGGCAAGGCGACCGACGAAGTCTCGCTCACCTTCACCATCGACCATCTCGTCACCGACAACCTGACCGCCCGCGTCGAAGGTCGCTTCGACTGGGGCATCAACGGCAAGTACAAGAAGGCGGGCACTCCGTACTCGGCTTCTCGCGGCGCGAACCACCAGAAGCTCTTCCTCGCCGAGGCGATCTACGCGTTCTGAGCTGGGCGCCTGCTGGTCATGGTCGGCGTGCTTGGTCTCGCGAAGAAGGCGAAGGGACGACGCGAGTAACGCGCGGGGCGTCCCGGCGCGTCACCCTTCATGCCCGCCGCACCGGATACCGCGAACAAATTGACAATAAGTCCCACAAGGACGATTTCGTCGATTCGTGGATCCACGTCTTCATTCCATGACATGGAAAAGCGTTACGCAGTATTCTGGGCGCAATGAAGAACGGTGACCGGAGCCCGGACGCTCGACCGAGCGTTTCAGCGAGCACACTTCGCGTACAGGCCAGAACCGTCTCACGAAACATCCCATGTTCCAAGTTGCCCCAGAACCCTGCTGGGCAAGTCCGCTACCCACGTCACCGTAACCGTCGAGGTTTCACGAAGGAGATCCCCGTGTCGAAACGAACACTCACTGCCTCGAAACACCTGATCGTCCAGCTCGCGCTGCTCATCTTTGCCTACACCCTGATCGCGCCAGCGAGCCTCGCCCTCGAAACCACTGTCGACGAACGCAAGCTCGGCGGTCACACCTTCATGTCTTCGATGCTGATCAGCCAGCCGTTCATGACCCGTTCGTACGCCATGACGACAGGTGTGGGTTTCACCGAATTCGACGTGGGCGAAGACGACACGCTGGACTTCGCTTCGTTCGGCCTCGAAGCCAATTTTCAGCAACCACTCACCGAGAACATCGGGGTCACCTTCGACCTCCTCGGAGCCGTGATTGCTGCGACGGGAGAGGACGCCGCCCTGCAACTCGCTGCAAACGGCATCTGGAACCTGGGAGGCGGTGCCGTCTGGAACTTCATGGAAGGCGACAGCTACTCGGTCTCACTTCGATGGGATTTCGGCGGTGGCCAGGGTTATACCGCCAGTCCTCTCGTTGCGATTCAAGAGGCACTCAGGCAAGGAGATGTGACGGCGGACGGTCTGCTGGTACGAGCCAAGAACTTCGACATGACGCCGGCGATCAATGCAGCCTATGGCATCAACGAATGGATCGGCGTCTACGGCGCGACCGGGTATACGCTGGACTACACGAACCCGAGTGTCGGCTCCAGTGATGACTTCCACACGTTCGAACTGGGTTTCGGTGCCAGCATCGACCTGAATGCAACCAACATCCCCGTTGGCCTGGTCTTGGGCTATCAGCTCGAGCAAGAGATGAACAAGGACCCCGAAACTGCGAACTACCTCGAGTTCGGGATTCGCTACGCGCCAAACGAACACTTCAACCTTGGGTTCAGCATCCTCGGCGATTTCGCGGAGGTGGACAAAGACACCGACCGCCAGGCCTGGTCGGGGACGCTCGGGATCGTTTATTACCAGTAGGCTCTGGGCAGCTACCAGTAGGCTCTCGGCAGCTACCAGTAGACAACCGATCGATCACGATCCGCTGGTGTGCCGGGGCGCGAGCCCCGGCCGTCACCCGATCTGCAAGTCCACCCACGCCATCATCAAGTAGAACATGGCGGGGATCGCGAGCAGCGGGGAGTCGATGCGGTCGAGTACGCCCCCCATGCCGGGGAGCAGGGCGCCGGCGTCTTTGACGTCGGCGTCGCGCTTGATCAGGCTTTCCACGAGATCGCCCACGATGCCCACGATGGCGAGCAAGAGGCCCAGCCCCAGGCACAGGCCCCACGACATCGCCTTGGAAAGATCGGGGGCAAAGAACTCGTAGACGCCCTTGCACGCCACCGCACAGAAGAGCGCGAAGACCAACCCACCAAGCGCCCCTTCGACGCTCTTGTTCGGGCTGATTTCCGGGGCGAGCGGGCGCTTGCCCCAGGCGCGGCCGGCGAAGTAGGCCCCGGCGTCGCAAGCGACCGAGACCACCAACGCATAGGTCATGAAGAACGCGCCGGTGGCGGGCACGAGGCCGATCCAGGCGAGGTCGAACTCGCCGTAGCGCGAGGCCGCTGCCTCGTAGAAGAAGCGCAACACGATCGCGTGCGAAAGCAGCCACGCGACATAGAAGACGCCGAAGAAAGTGCCCGAGATACTCGCGAGCGCTTCGGTGATCTCGGCCTTGCGAAGCTGCGCGATCATGAAGGCGAGCAGTGACGCGGTAAGCAGCAGCGTCATGTGATACTCGCTGCCCCAATAGGCCACGAGCGCGACCGCAACGCCAAAGCCGAGCCCGAGCCCCACGAACGGCTCGGCGCCCTTCTGTTCGATCAACCCGTAGAACTCGCGCTGGCCGATCAGGATGAAACCAATCACGATGGCGAGATAGCCGTAGCCACCGATGTAAGTGACGTAGAGCACCAGGGGGATCAAGAACGCCGCGGTAACGAGCCGCAGCACCAGCTCATTGACCTTCGATTCCTTCTTCTCGGCAATCGGCGTCGCGGGTTGCGGGTGCAACGGTTCGTCAGGCTCCGGTTCCACGGTCGAATCGCTCATCGCTCCCCCCTCTGCATCACGAACTCATCACGGCTGCGAAGCGCTGCGCGCGATTCAAGACCGCCCGCTATGCCCGAAGCCCCCTTCGCCTCGCTCGGTTTCGTCGAGATCTTCGACCTCGTCGAAAACGCTGCGCACCACCGGGGCAATCACGAGCTGCGCGATACGATCGCCCCGCTTGATCACGAAGGGCTCCTGCCCGGCGTTCAGCAGGATCACCTTGAGTTCGCCCCGGTAGTCGGCGTCGATGGTACCGGGTGCGTTGGGAAGCACGATCCCATGGCGCAACGCAAGACCGCTGCGCGCGCGAACCTGCCCCTCGTAGCCGACCGGAATCGCAAGCGAAAAACCGGTCGGGACGAGCTCGCGGGCGCCGGGGGCGAGTGTCATCTCGCCCCCGATCGCCGCTTTGAGGTCTACGCCGGCCGAACCTTCGGTCGCGGCCGTGGGCAGGTCGAGGCCCTCGCCATGGGGAAGGCGCTTGATGCGTACGCGGACGTCCGCTGCGCTGGCCCCGGGCGAGTCAGTCACGCTGCAACCTCGCTGCTACGCACCACCGGCATCGTCGGTCGCGTCTTCACCCTTCGCCGCCAGTTCGGCAAGGGCTTCCTTGCGCGACAGGCGGATGCGGCCAGCCGGATCGATGTCGATGCACTTGGCGAGGATCTCGTCGCCTTCGCTCACCAGGTCCGTCACCTTGTCGACCCGACCCGCGGCGAGATGGCTGATGTGAACCAGACCATCGGTGCCGGGGAAGATCTCGGCGAAAGCACCGAAGTCGGCAATGCGCTTCACCTTCGCGAGGTAGATGCGACCGATCTCGGCTTCCTGGGTGAGTTCTTCGACCATCGAAAGCGCCACCTTCACGGCTTCCGAGTTGGGACCGAAGACCGAGCAGCGGCCCGAATCGTCGACGTCGATCTTGGCGCCGGTGGTTTCCTGGATGGCGCGGATCACCTTGCCGCCAGGCCCGATGATGTCGCGGATGCGATCGGGCTTCACGAAGAGCACCTCGAGACGCGGTGCAAAGTCGTGCAGCTCGCCGCGCGGCTTCAGACCGTGGAGGTCGGCGTCCGTGTCCTTGTTCATGCAGTCGAGGATGTGCAACCGGCCGTCCTTCGCCTGCCCGAGGGCCTGCTCGAGGATCTCCCAGTTGATCTCCTTGACCTTGATGTCCATCTGGAGCGCGGTGATGCCCTCGCTCGAACCCGTCACCTTGAAGTCCATGTCGCCGAGATGATCCTCGTCGCCGAGGATGTCACTCAGAACGACCGTGCGGCTGCCGTCGGTGATGAGCCCCATCGCGATGCCCGCAACGGGCGCCTTCAGCGGCACACCGGCGTCGAGCAACGAAAGGGTCGAACCGCAGACCGCCGCCATCGACGACGAGCCATTCGACTCGAGCGTCTCACTCACCACGCGGATCGTGTAGGGGAAGTCTTCGTGCTCGGGAAGCACCGGCTTGATGGCGCGCTCGGCGAGCGTACCGTGGCCCACTTCACGTCGACCGGGGCCACGCAGCGGCCGTGCTTCGCCGACCGAGAAGGGCGGGAAGTTGTAGTGCAGCATGAAGGTCTTCTTGTAGCGACCCTTCATGCCGTCGATGGTCTGCTCATCGAAGCCACTGCCCAGGGTGGTGGACACCATCGCTTGCGTTTCACCGCGGGTAAACAGTGCAACACCGTGGGGGCGCGGCACGACGCGAACTTCCGACGCAATCTGGCGAATGTCCGCCGGCCCGCGGCCGTCGATGCGCTCACTGCTCGCCATCACGCGCTCTCGCACGATCTCGGCACCGAGGTCGTGAAGGATCGTCTTCACCGTACCCTGCAGCTTCTTGAGACCGTTGGCGCGATCGTCGAAGTCTTCGAGGCTTCGCACTTCGATCGGCGCCTTGCGGTACTCGTCGACGTACTCGGCGATGATCTCCTTTTCGATCGCCTTCACCGCCGTGCCGCGTGCGAACTTCTCTTTGATCTGGAACGCCTCGGCAAGGCGCGCTTCGGCCTTGCTGCGCAGCTCGTTCCAAAGCTCCGAGTTGTCCTCGGCTTCGGGGGCTTCGATCTTCTCCTTGCCGACCTGCTTCTTCAATTCATCGATCTTGTCGATGATCGGCAGGATGTTCTCGTGACCAAACTTGAGAGCCGCGAGGACTTCGGCTTCGGGCACCTGATGGGCGCCACCTTCCACCATCACGATCGAGCCGCGATGGCCGGCCACGATGAACTCGATGTCGCTTTCTTCGAGCTGCTCGGGCGTTGGATTGATGGTGAGTTCGCCATCGATGCGGGCAACACGCACGGCCGCGATCGGATTGAGGAAGGGAATCTCGGAGATGCTCAGAGCGGCCGAAGCACCGACGAACGCGCAGATGTCGACCGGGCATTCGGGGTCTGCCGAGAGCACCGTCGCCGTCACTTGCGTCTCGTCGTTGTAGCCGTCCTCGAAGAGCGGGCGAATCGCGCGATCGATGAAGCGCGAGTTCAGGACTTCGCCGTCCGACAAGCGCCCTTCGCGCTTGAAGAAGCCACCGGGGATCTTGCCGGCTGCGGCGAACTTCTCGACCACGTCTACCGTGAGCGGGAAGAAGTCGATCCCGGGTCGCGGCTTCGAGTGGACTGCGGTCACGAGGACGACGGTGTCGCCCTGGGTGACCATGACGGCACCGGCAGCCTGCTTGGCGATCCGGCCCGTGGAAAGTGTCATGGGTGTGCCACCGACGTCGATGGTCACAGAGGTTTCTTCGAACCAACTTGGCATTACAGATGTACTCCTGGCGCGCATGAATACGCGCGCGCCTCGATTGGCCCACACCGCTATGGGTGGGCCTGATGAGGGCGTCGCTTGGCGCGGTGTACGGCACTCTGCCGACCTTGCCAGGGAGGAGAAATCCGGTCGAATGCGGGATCAGCTATACGCGAACGAAGGTCGCGATGGAGGCGCGTCGATGCGTGCTCTCACATGCGCCTGGCCTGGCGGCTCTTTCAGCGCTTTCGCGTATAGCCGATTCCCACACCCGATCAGTGCGCTCCCCCCGAAACGCCCGTGTGGCTATTGCAGCCTTGCTTGTCTGACTTGCGTGACCCCGAACGACCGGGGCCGGTGCGTCGACTCTTTCTTTACTTCCCTAGCGACGCAAACCGAGGCGCCCAATCAGCGCCGCGTACCGCTCCACGTCATCGCCCTTGAGATAGTCGAGCAGGCGTCGTCGTTGACTCACGATCTTCAGCAGACCGCGGCGCGAATGGTGATCCTTGCCGTGGCCCTTGAAGTGTTCGGAGAGTTCTTCGATCCGCCGGGTCAGGAGGGCAATCTGCACCTCGGGCGATCCTGTGTCGCCATCTTTGCGTGCATATTCCTTGATGACTTCCTGCTTGGTCTCGGCGGAGATCAACGCTTGCCTCTCTTTCTTTCTCGTTCTTCTATTGCTCTTGGCGCGAAGGACGTTTGTCTGAGGTCAACGCGTCGTCCATGACCCGAACGGCCGGGAACGATCGCGCTGACAGGTGAAGTGGTTCCGCTTCGACGAATTCGCTTGCGAACCCGAGACGGGAACCGGGTGGATCGAGTGCCGAGCGGCCCTCGAGTGCGCGGCAGTGTGACAGAGCGGGTCTAGGGTCGCAACTGCTCGGATGAACTCACGATTCTCACATGCCCGCAGATGGCGGGTCAGTTCGACTCGGCGCCGAAGACGCGCAGCGGCCAGAGCCGCCGATCGGCGCGGAGCTCGAGCAGGCCCACGAGCTCGCCGTCGATGTCGATGGCCACGACCCTGTCCCCAGGGGCGATCCTCAGCCGGGCACCGGGCGAGATGTCGCCACCGTGGCGCACACGTCGCGTCCCCGCCTCGGCGAGTTCGAGCACCGGGAGTTCCATTGCGTCTGCGGGTGAAATGACCCGCTTGTCGATGCCTCCTGCCTCGGCTTCGGCCTCCAACTGTTCGAACGGCACCGCCTGCTCGATCCCGAAGGGCCCGCTGCGTACGCGCCGCAGGCCCTCGAGGTGCGCGCCACAGCCGAGGGCATCACCGATTTCTGATGCCAGGACACGAACATAGGTGCCGACCGAGCAGTCGACGTCGACCTCGGCCAGGCCATCTTCGAAGGCGGTCAGCTCGAGCCGATGGATCGTCACCCGCTTGGGGTCGCGTTCGACTTCTTCGCCTCGGCGCGCCAGCCGGTGGAGGGGCACGCCGTTCTTCTTGACCGCGCTGTACATCGGCGGCACCTGATCGATGGGGCCCCGAAAGCCCTCGAGCGCCGCTTCGAACGCGTCACGATCGGGCAGTTCGCCTTCGTGGCGCGCGGTGACTTCGCCCTGGGCATCGAGAGTGTCCGTTTCGATCCCGAGTCGGACGCTCCCCTGATAGCTCTTTTCGTCCTTCGTAATGAAGGAGATCAGCTTGGTGGCGTCGCGTACGGCGAGGGGGAGCACCCCGGTCGCCTGGGGATCGAGGGTGCCCAGGTGTCCGACGCGTCGCGTGCCGAGCCAGCGGCGCGCGGCGTCGACGACGTCGTGACTCGTCATGCCGGAGGGTTTGTCGACGACCAGAAAGCCCGCGGGTCCGGGGGCTTCACGGGAACGGCGACGACTACGATTTCGTTTCTTCGACATCAGCGATCTCTTGGACCTCGGCGGCTTCTTGCGCCGGGGCACTTTCTTGGGTGTCGATTGCTTCATCCGCCTCAGCGGTCTCATCCGCCACGGCGATCTCCTGCAGGATCTCCATCGTCTCGCCCGCCAGGCGTAGCGATGGGTCGTATTCGAAACGCAGCGCAGGGGTGCGCCGCAGGTTCAGCGATGCGGCGATCTTGCGCCGGATGTAGCTCGAAGCACTTTCGAGGCCGTCCTCGACCTCGTCGATCTCGTCGAAGTCTGGCTCGCCGTCGCCTTCGAACAAGCTCCAACCCACGACCGCGTTGCTCAGGTCGGGTGCGACATCGACGCGCAGCACCGTGACCATCTTGACGCGACGGTCGGTGACTTCGTCACGCAGCACGCGTGCGACTTCTTGTTGGAGCTGATGGGCAATTCGGTCGGTTCGCAGAGACATGGGCCGCGCCTCGAACGCTTCATGAATCGATGGGATCGGGTGGGTCGGGTGAATCGAAAGGGGCGATGTCGTCTTCGGGGTCGCCAGGGGCACTCGCCTCGTGGGGCAGCACCATGATTTCGAGGTCGCTGTCGAGCACCTCGCAGTCGTGTCGTTCCTCTACGAAGTGGATCGCGCGTTCCAGCACCTTCTTGACGGGTGGAGCTTCGGCACCGGCCGCCGACATACCGAGCACGGCCCTTTGCCAGGTCCCCTGCCCACCGACTTCCGAAACCGAGATGTTGAATTGATTGCGCAGCCGCTGCTGGATCGAGCGCACGACGCCGCGCTTCTGTTTCAGGGACTGCGAGTCGTAGACGTGGATTTCGACGACTGCCGCTCCGACGACCATGACATACCTCGCGCGCCGCGATCAGTCGATCTCAGGACATCGACCCCGGAAGCAGACCGTTCGTCGCCCCGAGTGGGTCGGCGCCTTCGACTGGCACGAACGGCCAAACCCGAAGCACGCCGCCTACAGGGTCGCTGGTTCCTCCTCGAGTTCGAAGGCCTCGATAACGTCGCCAACCTTGACGTCGTTGTAGCCCCCGATCCCGATACCGCATTCGAAGTCGTTGCCGACTTCGGCGACGTCGTCCTTGAAGCGGCGAAGTGAAGCGATCGTACCTTCGTACACCTGGATGCCGTCTCGCACCAGCCGACAGCGCGCACCGCGCTTCACCTTGCCGTCGTTCACATACGAACCCGCGATCGTGCCGAGCTTCGGAATGACGAACGTCTCGCGAACCTCCGCGCGACCGAGCGGCACTTCCTTGATCGTCGGCGGAAGCAGCCCCGCCATCGAGCTGCGGATGTCGTCGATCAGGTTCATGATGATCGTGTAGTTGCGGATCTCGATCCCGTGCGTGTCCGCCGCCCGCGTCGCCGCGTTGTCGGGACGCACGTTGAAGCCGACCACGATGCCGCTACTGGCCGACGCGAGCATCACGTCGTTTTCGTTGATCGCCCCCACGCCGGACGTCAGGATCGTCACCTTCACCGCTTCGGTGGCCAGATCTTCGACAGCCGACACGACCGCTTCACGGGTACCGGCCACGTCGGCCTTGATGACGAGCTTCAGATCCTTCGCCTCTTCGACGTCGGCCTGGGCGTAGAACTCTTCGAGGCTCATGCGCGGCCGCGGCGCCGAGGGCGCGCTGCGCTTCTGGTCGACGCGGTGCTGGATCACGCTCTTCGCCGCGCGCTCGTTCTTCACGACGTCGAGCACGGAACCGAGTTCCGGTACGGCCGACAAGCCGATGAGCCGCACCGGCGTAGAGGGGCCGGCTTCGTTCACCTTCTTGCCGTCGTGATCTTCCATCAAGCGGACACGGCCCCATTCGGTGCCGACCACGACGGTTTCGCCGCGGTTGAGCGTGCCGCTCTGGATCAGCACCGTCGCGAGAGGACCGCGCCCCTTGTCGAGATGCGCTTCGAGCACGACACCCTTCGCCGGCAGCTTGGGGTCGGCCGTGAGTTCGAGGATCTCGCTCTGCAGCGCCACCATCTCGAGCAGCTGCTCGAGGCCGTCACCGGTCTTGGCCGAAACGTCGACGCAGATGATGTCACCGCCGAAATCTTCGGGAACGAGGTCGTGTTCCATCAGGCGCTGACGCGCCGTCTTCGGGTCGGCTTCGGGCAGATCACACTTGTTGATCGCCACCACCATCGGCACGTCGGCCGCGCGGCAGTGTTCGATCGCTTCGATCGTCTGCGGCATGACGCCGTCGTTCGCCGCGACGACGAGGATTACGATGTCGGTTGCCTGCGCGCCTCGCGCCCGCATGGCGGTAAACGCGGCGTGGCCCGGGGTGTCGATGAAGGTCAGCGGTCCGCGGCTCGTGTCGACGCGATAGGCGCCGATGTGCTGCGTGATGCCACCCGCTTCACCGTCGACCACCGCAGACTTGCGGATCGCGTCGAGGATGGACGTCTTGCCGTGATCGACGTGCCCCATCACGGTCACGACAGGCGGTCGCGGTTCACCTTCGCCCGTTTCCTTCTTGTCGACTTCGTCGATGACGGTGATGAATTCTTCTTCCTTGAAACCCGTGTCGACCACTTCGAACTTGAACTCGTCCGCGATCTTCTGGCAGGTGGCGACGTCGATGCGCTGGTTCACCGAAACCATGATGCCCATCGCCATCAACTTGCCCTGGATGAGCGGAGCCTTGACGCCGGCCTGCTTGGCGAGTTCGCCGATCCCGATCTCACCGGGCACGCGCACGACGCGCTTCTGGTCCGCGGCAGCGACGGGACTCACGGGCTTCGCCAATGCGTCACGACGCTTTCGTCGCGGGTTCTGCATTGCACCGCCGGGTGCGACCGGTGCGCGACGCGCCCCACCACCACGGCTCGTGATCTGGCGGCCGAATTGCTCCTGCTCGCGCAGGTTGACGACTTCGCGCACGCGCTTGCGCTGCTTGCCCTTGCCACCACCGGGTGCGCCACTCGGCACCTGCGCGCCACGGCCGGCGTCGCGCCGGGTTCCGGCACCTGCGTCACCCGCAGGACGCACCGGCGCCTCATCGCCACTCGGCACTACCGCGGGCTGCTCTTCTGCAACGGCCGCAACGGGTTCGGCTTCGGGTTCTTCGGCGGTCGGCTCGGCTTCCGGCTCGGCCTCGACTTCGGCAACGACCGGCTCGGCCTCTACGAGCGGTTCCGGTTCCGGCTCGGGCTCCGGTGCGACCTTGCGGCGACGACGGATGACCGCGGCGCCGCCCTTTCGGTCGACACGCCGCTCTTCCATCTTCCGACTCGACGGCTTGGTGGCTTCGCCGAGTTTTTCGCGTACGAGAGCAACCTGCTCCTCTTCGAGCGCTGCCGTGGGCCCTTTGAGTTCGATGCCGATTTCACGTGCCTTCTCGACAAACTCGTTCTTCTCGATGCCCAGCTCTTCTGCGAGCTTGTATGCCCTGATCTTTGCTGCCATGCGTTATGCGTCGCCCATCTGGCCGCCCCGATGTTTCAGGCGGTTTCCTCATTCGCTCGGCGTGTCGGCCGTAGCCGTTTCACCGTCGCCATCTTCTGCACTTTCAGCGCTATCGGCGCCCTCGGCTGCCGCACGTGCGGCTTCCTCTCGCAGTCGTTCTTCTTCGGCTTCCGCCTCGAGTCGCGCCTTTTCTTCTTCTTCGTCGCGACGCACGACCAGCTCTGCGGCCTGCTGCTTGATCGCGGGAATGTTGCTCTCGTCGATGCCCGGCAACTGCAAGAGCAGCTCGTCGTTGCACTCCGCGAGATCTTCGAGCGAAGTGACACCCTGCTGGAGCAACAACTCGGCTTCGGGTTCACCGCAGCCTTCGACCACCGAAACGGCCTCGGCGAGCCAACGAGCGACTTCCTTCATCTTGGTTTCGCTCTTGATGTCGACCTTCCAGCCGGTGAGCTGAACGGCGAGGCGCACGTTCTGGCCGCGGCGACCGATCGCCAGCGAAAGCTGGTCGTCGGGCACGATCACGTCCATCGCCTGGGTGGCTTCGTCGATGATCACCTTCGAAACCTGCGCGGGCGAAAGCGCGCTGCAGACGTAGCGCGCAGCGTCCGGGCTCCACGGAACGATGTCGATGCGCTCACCGCGCAGTTCCTGCACCACCGCCTGAACGCGGCTTCCCTTCATCCCCACGCATGCACCGACGGGATCGACGTCGCTGTCGCGTGACGACACGGCGATCTTCGAACGACCACCCGGCTCGCGAGCCGCGCTTTCGATCGTCACGATCTTTTCGTAGATCTCGGGCACTTCCTGTTCGAAGAGCTTGGTGAGCATCTCGAGCGAAGCGCGGGACAGCATGATCTGCGGCCCCTTCGTCGCCTTCGTCACGTTCTGCACATAGGCGCGCACGCGATCACCCGGGCGATAGTTTTCGCGCGGGACCTGTTCCTTCGGCGGCAACACGGCCTCGGCCCGGCCGAGGTCGATGATCAGCGAGCCCTTCTCGAAGCGGCGCACGATGCCGTTGACGATTTCGCCCTTGCGGTCCGAGTACTCGTCGAAGGTGTTGTCGCGCTCGGCGTCGCGAATGCGCTGGATGATGACCTGCTTGGCGGTCTGCGCGAGAATGCGACCGAAGCCCGTGGTGTCGAGCTTCACACCGATTTCATCGCCGATTTCGGCATCGGGGTCATACTCGCGTCGCGCGGTTTCGATCGCGACCTGGGTCGTCTCATCGCTGACGTCTTCGACGACCTCGCGGAACTCGAAGATTTCGACTTCGCCGAGATCGTCGTTGAAGCGGCCTTCGAACTCGCGATCGGCTCCGTGGCGCTTGTGCGCAGCCTGCACCATCGCCTCTTCGAGCGCGGCGATGATCTCGTTCGCGTCGATGCCCTTGTCCTTGGCAATCTGATCGATTTCTCGTTTCAGGTTCTGACCGAGCATGTGAACTCCAATCGATCTATTTCAGGTCTGTTCGTTCGCACTTCGCGCGGGGCCCGGAAGCGCCGGTTCATTCCGGCACTTCATTCCGGCACTTCATTTGGCGAGCCAGCGAAGTCGTCTCGACTGAACTGATAGATCGTGTTGGCCTTTTCGATTGCCTCGAATGGAATCGAGGTGTGTTGTCCGTCGATTTCGACACAGGCCGCGCCTGCGCTGAAGTCGAGCAGTGTTCCCTTGAATTTTCTTCGTCCGTCCATGGCAGTTCGGGTCTGGATCTGGACCTGGTTGCCAATGGCCGCCGTGAAATCTTTTTCTCTTGCCAGGATCCGGTCGAGGCCGGGTGATGAAACCTCCAGTCGATAGCGACCGGTCATATAGTCGGCTGCATCGAGCTGGACTTCTATTTCGCGTGACGCCGTTTCGAGGTTCTCGATCGAAACCCGCCCGCTTCCATCTCGATCATCGATCACGACACGAAGCAGACCGTCCTTCGAGGACCGCCTCACGACGGCATCGACCAGCTCACAACCGAAGTCGTGAAGCACCGGTTCGATCAGACTACGAAGGTCTTCAGGAATGTCGCGATACACCGAAGCTCCCTCGCCTTCCCTGGCTTTCGCTCCCTTTTTGGAATCCCGTTTTCGAATCTCGTTGAGCCCAACTCTTGAACCCGGCCATAAAAAAAAGCGGACGCGCGTCCACTTTCACGGCCTTGCTCGACACTCGTGCTCACCCGGCGATTGCCTGCGACGTCCGGCCAGCGGCGTCACCAGTGGCAACACGATTGACCGGAAATCTCGTAAGCCCGCAGAGGCTAATGGAAAGTTGCCGTCATGGCAATCGAAAGGCGGGGTCACGGCCGGCCTTCAGGGCGCCTCGAGGGCGCCGGTCAGGTCGGCGGTTCGGGCGAAGCCGTTCGCATCCGCGTAGGCCGCGATGCCCTCGGCGATCTCGGCGGCCGCCATGGGGTTGGTGTAGTTGGCGGTCCCCACCTGGACCGCGGTGGCGCCACACAAGAGAAACTTGATGGCGTCGTCGGCGTCCGTGATCCCGCCGATCCCACACAGCGGAAGTTTTACCGCCTGGGCAGCCTGCCACACCATCCGCAGCGCCAACGGAAGGATCGCCGGACCGGAAAAGCCACCGAGAATGTTCTTCAAGACCGGTCGGCGCGAGCGCACGTCGACATCCATCGCCTGTACGGCGTTGATCAGGCTGATGCCGTCCGCCCCCTCTCCCTCACAGACCCGAGCCATCTCGGCAATGCTCGTCACATTGGGAGACAGCTTCACGAGCAGCGGTGCGTCGGTCGCGGCGCGAACCGTGCGAACCAACTCCGCGAGCACCACCGGGTTCTGGCCAAACTCGATCCCGCCACTCTTCACATGGGGGCAGGACGCGTTGACCTCGAGGCCCGCCACCTTGGGCACGCCGGTGAGCCGTTTCGCCACCTCGGCGTAGGCGGGGATCTCGGTGCCGAACAGGCTCGCGATCACGGGCACACCGTCGGGGATCTCGGGCAGCTTTTCGTTGATGAAGGCTTCGACGCCCACGTTCTCGAGGCTGATCGCGTTCAGCATGCCCGCCCGCACTTCGGCGATCCGCGGGGGCGGGTTCCCGAAGCGCGGCTCGAGGGTCAGGCTCTTCGCCACGAAGCCGCCGATCCGACGCAGGTCCATGAAGGCCTTGAATTCGGTCCCGTACCCGAAGGTGCCGGATGCCGTAAGCACTGGATTTCTAAGCTCGATTCCGGCCAGGTTGGTGCGCGTGTCGACACCGCTCACGGGATGCCCTCCCATTCGAGGGTGTCCGCGTCGTAGACCGGGCCCTGCTTGCACACGAGGCTGAACCCGCCCTCGGCCATCGGGACCGCGCACCCGAGGCAGGCCCCGAAGCCGCAGGCCATGCGGTTTTCGAGCGCGACCCGGCAGGAAACACCGGCTTCACGGGTGAGCCGATGGCAGGCGCGCATCATCGGCGTCGGCCCGCAGGCATAGACGATGGCGGGGTCGCCGCCCTCGGCGAGAAGCGGCCCGAGAACGTCGGTCACGAGCCCCTGCTCACCCCGGCTCCCATCCTCGGTGACGATGTGGAGTTTTGCCCCCAGCTTCTCGAAGTCTGACTCGGCCATGAGCAGTGCTGCTCGCCGCGCACCGAGGATCACGCTGACCGGCCCGCGCTCGAGCGCAGCCCGCGCGAGCGAATAAAGCGATGCGGTCCCCGTACCGCCCCCGACCAGAATGGCGTGATGCCCTTCGGGCGGCAGCTCGAAGCCGGTGCCAAGCGGCCCCACCATGCGAACGTGTTCGCCCGGCTCGGCCGCCGCGAGCAGCCTGGTACCCCGACCCTCGACCTTGTAGAGAACCGAGACCTGGTCGAAATTGCCTTTGGAATCAGCGGTGTAGATCGCCATGGGCCGCGGCAACAGGGGGTCGTAGCGGGGCGCTGCGCTTTCCGCGCCGGGGGCCAGCATGACGAATTGGCCGGGCTGCCACTGCGGCCATCGCTCGACCCGAAGCTCGATTCGATGGTTGGCCTCGCCTTCCGAGAGGTTCGAGACGACCTGCGCCCGAGCTCGAATCGGTGCGCCGGGATCGACGCTCGTGGGTGCGGTCTGGTCGGTGGTCAAGCTTCTCTACTCCCCTCGCGAAGCGAAGCCGAGGTTTACCACGTAGGCCTTCCGCACGGAAGCCGAATGGGCGGAGCAGCCCACGTCGCACGAGCGGCGGAGCCAAACCCACTCGCCATGGACCGCGACTCCTCGAAAACCAGCAGCCGTGGTTTTCCGCAACCGGCAATTGCGGATCAAGGCGGCCGCTAAACGCGTCGATACGGCCTCCGGGCAGAACTGTTGAGATCGGTGCGCGCGCGGGGCGCCGATCCCGGGGAATCACGGGGAGAACCACGCGGGTGACGGCGAACGCGGACGAGTACAAGTCGGTCTTCGAACAAGATCCCTCCAACATCCAGGCCTTCAGTGCGCTCGAAGAGCACTACTTCATGGCCGGGCGTTGGAACGACCTCGCCACGCTCTACGAGCGTCGGCTGACCGCACCGGAATTCGAAGCTGACGCCCAGCGCTCGGTTCCGATCCTGTTTCGGCTCGCGCAGTTATGCGAAGAGCGTTGTCTCGCCATCGATCTCGCAATCGAAAACTACTGGAAGGTCGCGAAGCTCGATCCCAGCTACCGCCCCGCCCTGCGTCAGCTCCGCTCGATCTACACGCGCCGCGAACAGTGGGACATGGTCCTGCAAATCGCCGAGATGGAAGGCGCGCTTGCGATGGAGAACCACCAGCGCGCCGACTTCCACACCGAACTCGGCAAGGTGTGGGCGAGTTGCCTGAACGATCCCACCGAAGCCCTCGGTCAGTTCCAGACCACCCTGGAACTCGTGCCCGATCACATCGAGGCGTTGAAGGGGCTCGCCGGCGTACACACCAGTCTCGGTCATCACGATCACGCAGCCGCCGCCTGGGAACGCCTTGGAGCACGCATGCGGGGGCCTGATCGCGCCAGCATCATGGTGGCCCTCGGTACGGTCCTTCGTGGACACCTCGGTCAAACCGATCGCGCCGTGGCGTGCTTCGAACAGGCCCTCGAAGACGATCCGCGCTGTGCCGACGCAATCGAAGCGTTGCTCGTCATCGCCGCTGCACGCGAAGACTGGGCGCTCGTCGCGCATCTCAATGATCGTCGCTTCGACATCGCGGCCGGTGCGCGAAAGCGGGCCGCCGTCTCGGTCGAAGCCGGCATGCTCTGCCTCGAGCGCCTCGACGACATCCAGGCGGCGCGCATGTGGTTCGATCGCGCGATCGAAATAGTCGATGACGACGTCACCGTGCACGAGGCCTATGCCGAACTCGAACGACGCACCGGGAACCGCACAGCGCTTGCGCAGACGCTCGCGCGCGTGATGCGAATACGCGGCGACAAGACGCCCACCAGCACACTGCTCGAAGCCGCCGACCTGCATTCGGAAGCGGGCGAAGAAGAGAAGGCCGTCGAGCTGCTGCAACGCGCTCGCGAAAAGGCCCCCGACGATGCGCTCGTCGCCGAAACACTCTCGGACAGCCTCGCGCGCCTCGGTCGCACCGATGAACTCATAGAGATTCTCGAGCAGCGCGCGGCCATGGCGAACATCGAACCCCAGGCCGAAGCCGAGCTTCGTGCCGAGATCGGACGCATTCATCTCGAAGACCTCGAAGACCTCGACACCGCGGTCGCGAGCTTCGCGCGCGCCTTCGAGATCGACCCGCGCATGAAGGGCATCGCCGGACATCTCGAATCGCTCTACCGCAAGCGCGAAGACTGGACCGCGCTGCGAGCGCTGCTCGAAACCGCCATCACCGACGGACCACCGATCCGACGCCCCCACTTCCACGCCGCACTCGGCGAAGTACTGGAGCAGCAGTTCGACGAATCCGACGCTGCGGTCGAGGCCTACGAAGCCGCAATCGAACTCAACCCCGAATGCCAGACCGCGCACGACGGGGTCAACCGCATGGTTCACGCGTCGGGAGAACCCGAAGTGCTGCTGCGCGTTTGCCTGCGCGAAGCGGAAGTCACCACCGACCGCGCGAGGCTTTCGGAACTCGTCGACAAGATGGTTCCGCTTCTCGAAGAACGAGACCGCAACGACGAAGCACTCGGCTGGGTCGAGCGCGTCTGGCAGTGGATGCCGAGTGACCGCCGAGTGCTCGAAGAAGTCATCCGCCTGCGCGAAGCACTCGGGCGGCACGAAGACACGATCGAACCCCTCGAACGACTCGACCCGATCCTCGGCGGCGAGAGCCAGGCCCGAAACCGCCGAAAGCTGGCCGCGACGCACGAACGCGCGGGCAACAGCGACGAAGCCATTCGTTGGTGGGAAGCCACCGTCGATCGCGAGCCGAACGACGTCGAAGCCTTGCGGTCTCTCGCCGACCTGTACGACACCAGTGGTGACCTCGAAGCACTCGCACGCGCACGCCGGCGCCTTGCCGACGCGCTTCCCGAAGGCGAACGCGTCGCCGAACTCGAGCGGCTGGCGAGCCTGCTGGTCGACCGACTCGGTGACATCGATGGCGCGATCGTCGTGCTCCGGAAGCTCGTCAAGTTTCCCGAAGACGAGCGTCCCGAAGGCGCATTCGATCAGCTCGAAGCCTTGCTGCAGCGCGCCGGCCGTTTCGAAGAACTGGCTCAGCGCTGGCTAGAACGGCGCCGTGACCTCGATTCCGGAAGTTCGGAGGCCTACGACCTCGACTTGCGCCGTGCGCGTCTCTACCTCGAGGACCTCGGCCAATTCGACCTCGCGGCCGAGATCTACCGCGCCCTGCACGAGCGCGACGATCAAGACGAGCGTGCCCTCGAAGGACTCGAGCGCGCCCTGCGCCTCGGCAACGACGCCGACCAGCTCGTGGACCTCTTGCAGGAACTCGCCGTTCGCGCGGACGACCCACAACAGCGGGCCGAACTCGAACTCGAACGCGCAACGCTGCTCGAAAAATCTCTCGGCGCGTTCGATGAAGCAAGCGACCTGCTCTCGAAAGTGGCCGGACAGAGCGAACTCGGCGCGCTCGCCGAACGTGCGGGCGAACGACTCGAGCGGCTGCTCGAACGAAGCGGTGAATGGGAAGCCCTGCGCGAACGACTCGAAGGGCGCCTCGGTGGCGCCGACGACGAGGCTCGCTTCGCACTCCACGAAGAACTCGCACACCTGTGTCGCGATCGACTGAACGACCGCGAAGGCTGCGTCGCGCATTTCGAAGCGGCGGGTGAACTGGCGCCCGATCGCGAAACCATCTGGCACACCCTCGCGCTGCTCTATTCCGAACTCGACCGACCAGCCGATCAACTTCGCGCGATCGAACACGAACTCGACCTCGACGTCGACCGCGAACGCAAGACGATGTTGCTCGCACTCGCGGCGCGCCTTGCGTCCGACCTGCCCGACGCCGACGATCGTTGCAGCCGTCACTACGAGCGGCTGCTCGAACTCGAGCCCGGACACGCCGAAGCCAGCGAGTACCTGGTCGCGTACTACGAACGCGAAGATCAACCGGCCGACATCGTTCGCCTGCTCGGTGCGCGTCTCGAAGCCGCACTCGCCGGGCCGGACGACGAACCCACGCGCGTATCGACGGTGCTTTCCCTGCGCCTGCGAATCGCGGGCCTGCAATCGCAGCGCCTCGAGGACGACGAAGCTGCAGCCGCCACCCTCGAACCCGCGATCGACGAAGTCGGACCGCGCGGCGAAGTCGCGCGCCCGCTCGCGGATCTCTATCACCGTCTTTCGCGAAGCAACGCGCTGATCTCGCTGTGCGACCGCGCTGCCGGTGCGTCGAACGCTCCGGAAGAACGCGCGAGCTGGAATCTCGAACTTGCGGATACCCTGCACAAAACGGGTGAGCGAGAGCGAGCAGTCGAGGCCTACGACCGCGTCTGCGAGGACCGACCCGACGATCGCGACGCACACACAGCGCTGCTCACGCTTCATCGCGAACTCGAGAACGTCGAACCGCTGGTCGCCTGCCTGGAGCGCGAACTCAGCAGGGCTTCCGAGCGAAAGGCGCTACCGCTCCGACTCGAGCTCGGCGAACTGCTCGAAACGAAACTCGATCGCCCGAGGGATGCGGCCAAACAGTACGACGCGGTTCTCGCCGAAGACTCCCGTCACCCCGAAGCCTACCTGCACAGCGTCGCCATCTCGCGCCGCCTCGATGACCCGGAACGCACGCGAGCGCTGCTCGACCAGGGACTCGAATGCGCAACGTCACCGGGTGACCGTGCTGCGCTGCTCGAACAGATCGGTGAACTCGAAGCCGGACCACTCGAAGACATCGCGGCCGCCGTCAGTCGCTTCCGCGAAGCGCTCGGTCAGGACCCGACCCGTCACAGTGCCCGCGAATGCCTGATCGAGATCCTCGGCGCCCTGGGACGCCACCAGGAACTGCTCGACTGCCTCTTCCTCGAAGCGCAGCAGAAGCAGGGTGACGAGCGTTGTGCCGTGTACGAACGCGCGGCAGGAATCGCACGCCGCGAACTTTCGACCGACGCGGCACTGCCCTGGCTCGAACGTCTACACGGAGAGCGCCCGGAAGACGCCGACGTGCTGCGACGCATTGCCGACGTCCATCGACAGGCGGGGCGCCACGAAGCCTTGCTGCGCACCCTCGAAACCCAACTCGCCCTGGACCCCGCGAGCGATGCGCGTCACGCGCTTCACTGCGACATGGCCGGGGTGTACGAACGAGACCTCGCCGCGCCGGGACGCGCGGCACTCGCCCTCGAAGCCGCGCACGAGATCGACGCCAACGACGCCAACGTGTTGGCCGACCTCGACCGCCTCTACGACGCCCTGGGTCGACACGCGGACCGCGCCCGCATGATCGAAGAGCGCATTCTCTGCGAGGGCACGAGCCCGAACCTGCTTCCGGTCCTTCACCGCGGTGCCGCGCGACTGTGGCAGGAACATCTGAGTGCACCCCACACCGCCGTACGCCACCTGCTCCACAGCCTCGCACTCGGCGAAGCCGACGATGACGAACACCTCGCGTTGTTGCGGCGCCTGCAGGAATGCCTGCACCAGTGCGGCCGCCTCGACGGTTGGGCGCGCGCTGCGGAACGCGAACTCGAATGGCTCGAAGAACATGGCGATCGCGATCCAGCAGGTGAACACGACGCACGCCGCTGCGAACTCCACTTCGCCCTCGCCGAACGCTACGACCACGAACTCGCCCGACCGACCCGCGCCCTGGGCCACCTGCTGGCGCTGATCGACAACTGGCGAGGCGCACCGCTGTCCGAGGAACAGCTCGAGCACGCGGAAGCGGCGCTGCTCCGGCATTTGCGCGCCGAACACAACCACGTCGAACTCGAACGGCGCCTGGCCGCCCGCCTCGAGCGCGTCGGGGGCAACGCAGACGATTGGCTCGAACGCGCGCGTCTCGAAGACGAGCATCTCTTCATGCCCAGCGCGGCCCGCGCGGCATATCGCGAGGTCCTGGTACGCGATGAGGAAAACCTCGAAGCGATCCACGGCCTGCACAAGACCGCGAAGGCCCTGGGCGATTGGCCCGGCGTGGCAGAGGCGATCGATCTCGAACTCGCGCTCTCGACACCTCCCGAACACGACGTCGCCTGTGGGTTGTTGCGCCAACTCGGTGAGATCGCGCGTGATCGACTCACCAGCGACGACGCTCACGAACGCGCCAATGACGCGTACCGCAAGCTGCTCGAACGCGTCCCGGGCGACCTCGAAAGCCTGCGCGCCCTCCAGTCGCTGGCCGAAGTCGGACAGGCCTGGGACGACGCCATCGCGCGCTACGAAGAAGAAGCCGAACACCTCGGCGAGGAAGAAAGCGAGCGTCGGCACGAAATCTGGCTGCGCGTCGCGGAAATCGCACGAGATCAGAATGGAAACCTCGACCGCGCCATCGAAGCCTTCGGTCGAGCCGATGGCGTCGCAGAACTGTCGCTCGAACGCACCCGCGAATGGGCCGACCTCTACCAAAAGGCGGAAGACTGGACACCTTTCGCCGACGTCTTTGCGCGTTGGTGCGACTCAGCGAATTCACCGGCGGGTTGCTCGGACCTGATCGAACTCAGTGAAGTCCTCGAATCGATCGGCCGCGAGCACGAAGCGATCGAACGCGCCGAGATGGCCATCGAAGCCGACCCACAGCGCGCGGCCGCGCACGAAGCCGCTGCGCGCTTGCGCGAAGCCAGCAACGACGCGAGCCGCGCCGCCGACCACTACGCCGCGGCGGCAGAACGGAGCGATTCGAGCAAGGCGATCGAACATCTGCTCTCGGCCACCCGGCTGATAGCGGAGCCCGAACCGGAGCGCGCGGCCGAACTGCTGCGACGCGCCCTCGATCACGACGCATCTTGCGCCGAAGCCCATGCGCGATTGGCGATCCTGTGTGAGCGGATCGACGCGCATCACGAAGGCCACGACGCAGCCGGTCGCGCCCTCGACCTCTGTGGCGCGCCCGACTCCCTGCCAGAAGGACTGCTGTTACAGGCGGCCTCTGCGGGCGCGCGCGCCGCGTTGGCCCTCGAGGAACGCGAATCGGCAACGCGTCTGTTCTGCGCCGTTCGCGAACTCGACCCCGAGAACATCGAAGCGCTGTCGAATCTCGGCGAACTCTTCTACGCCAGTCACGACCTCGAAAGCGCGCGCGAAGTCCTCGAAGCACGACACGCCGTCTCAGACGGCGCAGAAGACCAGGAAGACGGTGCGCAAGGCGCTGCGAAACCGCGACAGCTTGCGATCATCGGCGAAGCCCACGAAGCGATCGACGAATGCGCGCGTGCTCTCGAAGCATTCGAAGCCGCCCTCGACACCGACCCTGCCCTCGATCAGGCGCACGCCGGCATCGTGCGCATCCGCGAAGGCAACGACGACAAGAGCCACACCCTGCGCGCACTCGATCGTTGGATCGAGGTGCAGGAAGACGATCGAGAACGCTCGCGCGCGCTCTTCCGAGCAGCTTGTATCGACCAGGCCGAAGACCGAACCGAGCGTGCAACCGACCGACTGCGCACCGCGTGCGAAGCCGACCCCGCGAACGCCGGCGCCTGGACGCTATTGGCCGACCTGCTGCTGGGCAGTGACGAACACGACGCAGCGCTCGAGGCCACCACTTCGGGCCTCGCCGTCATCGACGCCGACGATCACGAAAATGTGGCGACCCTCGCGTTCGTGCGCGCTACCGCACTCGAACGCGCCGGTGAGTTCGCCGACGCGATCACCGCCTACGCCCAGGCCGTGGAGAACGACCCGTGTCAGGCCGACGCCGTCCTCGGACAGGCGCGACTGCTGCGCAATCGCGGTGACTGGCAGCAGGCCTCGGACGCCCTCGAAGCCTTCCTCGCCGCTCATCCGCAACCGAGCGAACCCACGCTGGCCCAGGTTGCGTACGAACGCGGTCAATTGCTGGCCGGTCCGCTCGAAGACGTCGACGAGGCGATTCGCTGTTACGAACAGGCGGTGAACCTCGACGCCGACTTCACGCGCGCCGTCGAACCCCTGGCCAACCTGCTTTCCTACATGCCCGAGCGCTGGGAAGAGGCGGTCCGCCAACACGCCACGCTGCTGCGCGAAGACCCCGCGCGCGACAACTCGATTCGCGCCCTGGCCAAGATCGCCGAGGGGCGGGGCGACCGCGCGACACAGCAGGATGCGACTGCCGTGCTGAATGCGCTCGGCGCGACGACATTCGAAGAACGAGACGGCGCTCCCGAAAGGCTCGCCATGGCGATGGCGCACCCTCCGCAACTCGAAGGCCAGCACGACGAACGCGTGCGCAAGCTGATCGTTTCCACCGTGGACGAACTTCGCAGCGCGCTCGCGGGGCAGCGCGACGAAACCCGGGCGACGGAACATTCGAACCGCCCCGAAGGCGAAGCCGCGTTTCTCACAACCCTCGAAGCCGTCGAAGCCGAGCTCTCGTTCGCGACCCTTCACGAAGTGCCCCTCGACGCGCTCGCGGGAGCCGTGCGTCAGCTGGGGGCACTCGCCTGGGACACGAGCGCAAGCGGGGTCGATTCTGTCGTGGCAGAGCAGCTCGACCGCGCGATCGGGCGCTGGGCGCGCCGCAAGCTGCGCAAGGGGCTGGAGGGAACCGAAACGAGCGACCTCGAAAACCTCGACTGGGCCACCTGGCGCGACGAATTGCGCGGGGTCGCGGCCACGATCGCGCTCGACCGGCAGAACGGAGACCTGCGAAGCGCCCTGTTGGCCCTTTCAGCCGACCCACGGGATGCCGATGCAGAGCAACTCGCAGCCGACATCGACATTCGGGATCGGGTGCGACACGACAATCTCGCGAGCGCGCTTCTCGCGCATGTGACCAGCACCCTCTGCCAGAAACTGAGCCCGCAGCAGTCCTGAATTCGCACCACTCGCAGCCTTGAAGGCAACGCCGCACCAGAGGTCTCCCCACCATGTTCAAGCCCAGCAACGACAACCATCGACGCTTTCGCCGACAGGGACTGCGTATCCTGGTCGACTATCAGGGCGACCAGGGACTTCAGTGTGACTACGCCACGTCACTCTCCGCGGGCGGCCTGTTCGTCGAAACCGAATGCCCGCTGCCTCTCGATAGCAACGTGAAGTTCCGCTTCCGCCTGCCGGAAGGCGAGGTGCTCCACGAAATCGAAGGCCGCGTGTGCTGGCGCAACGACCAGGGTCAGGACGGCGCACCGGGTTTCGGCGTCGCGTTCACCAGCGGGCAGGGCACGGAGTTGCTCGGTCGAGAGCTCGAAGACATCGAGTAACGGCCGCAGAGGCAACAGCGGTAACGCTGGACGCGATAGGGCTTGTGGTCCCGGAGGTCGAGGCCCTTCTTGACGAAGCGCCAGGTGCTGGGTTGGCCTCGGGATTGACAGCGGGGGTTGGGACAGAAGGGGGGACGGCGGTCGCTGGATGTGATGGACATCCCCGACGGCTACGCAGGAGATGTGCCAGGTGCATTTTGCGGTCCACGTCTTACGCGGTGACGAGCTGCACGGGCGCTTCGAGGCGTGCGCGACCACGCCCCGCGATGTCGTCGCGTAGCGTCCAGGCGTCGCGCTCGCGAAGCAGGGCCTGCACGAGGCGGTGATGCAGCGCGTGGCCTCCGCAATCGACGACGACGCGCCCCCGCAGCGGAAACCCCAATAGCGCGAGATCACCGATCAGGTCGAGGGTTTTGTGGCGCACGAACTCGTCCGGATAGCGCAAGCCCCCCGGATTGAGGACGGACGTCTCGTCGAGCACCAGGGTGTTCGCGAGGGAACCCCCACGTGCGAACCCCGCGGCGCGCATGGCATCGACGTCTGCGAGAAACCCGAAGGTGCGCGCGCGTGCGATTTCACTTTCGAAGACAGCACCACCCAGCCGGTCGATCGAAAGGCATTGAACGCCGATCACCGGATGATCGAAGTCGATCCGCACATCGAGCGACAGATGACGCGCAGGCTCCACCCGAATCTTCCGATCGGGCTCGCTGATTTCGATCGGCCGCTTCACCTGTAGCACCGGTTGCGCGACGACTTGATCGACGACGCCCGCACTGCGAACCATGTGGACGAAGGACGCCGCACTGCCGTCCATCACCGGGAGCTCGGGGCCATCCACTTCGATGCATGCGTTCGTGACGCCGAATGCAGAGAGGGTCGCCAGGAGATGTTCGACCGTTGCGATGCTGCCTGGCCCACTCCCCAGCGTCGTCGCAAGGGCCGTGGCCGAAACCGCGTCGGCATGGGCTGCGGTCTCGTGGCGCGCATCACCGTCGAGGCGAACGAAGCGCACGCCGGTATCGACGCGCGCCGGGAGCAGGTTCAGCCGAACCGGCAGGCCGGAATGGATGCCGAGCCCCGTACAACCCACCTTCTCCGCGAGTGTGCGTTGCTGGATCAACCTGGGCTCTCCCATGGCGCGGTGTGGCGCATTCGATGGGGGGGCAAGGCTAGCACGGGCTGCCGTGCGACCGTTCAGTCGGCCTTCTTCGTTCGGCTCGAGGACTGCCCCAGGGAGGCCCGCACTTCTGCGAGGATCTCGCGCGCCGATTGGTAACGCGCGGCGGGGGCCTTCTGCAAGCACTTGTTCACCACGGCGGCGAGGCCAGCGGGAAGCTCCGGGCGAAGGTCGCGCACGTCCGGGGGCGGGGTGTGGACATGGTGATAGGGGATGTTGCCTTCCTTGAAGGGCACGGTCCCCGTCGCCATCTCGAAGATCGTCACACCGAGCGAATAGATGTCGGTGCGGTGGTCGATGTTGCGCCCGAGGGTCTGCTCCGGGCTCATGTAGTACGGCGTGCCCGAAACCACCGTCGTGTGGTTGCGCACCTCTTCGACCACCTTGGCGAGACCGAAGTCCATGATCTTGGCCTTCTTGTCTCGCGTCCACATCGTGTTGGCGCTCTTGATGTCGCGATGCACGACGCGGTTTTCGTGCGCGTAGGCGAGCGCTTCGCACACCTGCACGAGCACGTGGAGAATGCCCGCCGGTGAAATGACGCCGCGACGTCGCACGATTTCCTTGAGCGTCGTGCCGTCGACATATTCCATTGCGATGTAGTAGCGGCCGTCCTGTTCGCCGGTGTCGTAGACGGTCACGATGCCCGGATGGTTGAGCTGGGCCGCCGCCTTCGCCTCGCGCATGAAGTTCTTGAGCGCCTGCGGGTTCTCGCGCAGGGATTCGGGAAGAACCTTGTAGGCCACCAGGCGATCGAGGGACGTGTCCTTCGCCTTGTAGACGATGCCCATGCCACCACGGCCGAGTTCGCCGACGATCTGGTAGCGCCCGGGTTGACCCGTCGCGCCACCCGCGCGTCCCGCTGCGCCGGCCGCCTGCGATTCGTAGGGACCGAGTTCGCTGCGCAACTCGCGCGCCTCGACGAGCTTTTGCTCGACATCGCGATAGTGGTAGTCGAACGCGAGGATCTTCTCGAAGATCTCGACGGCCTCGGCGGGGCGCTGGTTCGCCGCGTTGAGGGACGCCAGTGAGTAGAAGACCGCGAGGTTCTCGCGCGAAAGCGGTTCACCGTCGATCGCGTCTGCGAGCTTCTTGATCGCGAGCGATGTCTGGCCGCGGCTGGCGAAGATGTCGCCGAGCAGCGCGGAAGCACGGCCGAAGTGCTCGTGGCCGGGTTGAACACGCTGCAGCACCGGGATCGCCTGTTCGTCGGCGCCTTCGCGGTGATAGGCCTCGCCGGCGGCGACGTGATCACCCGACTTCGAAAGACATTCGGCTTCTTTTTCGGCGTTGCCCGCGAGCGCCCAGCATTCGGCGGCTTCGGTGAACTTGTCGGCAAGCTCGAAGCATTCGGCCGCTTCACCGCGGTCGCCCGCCATGCGGAACATATCGGCCGCCTGCGGGTAGCCGCCCTGTTTCTTGTAACAGTGCCCGGCGTGCTCGTAGTCTTCGAGCTGCCGGTAGTAGTCGCCGGCTTCGAGATAGTCGCCCGCTTCTTCGAGGAACTCCGCAGCTTCCTTGATCTCACCGAGATCGCGATGATGCTCGCCGAGCATCCGTGCCGCGGCTTCGGATTCACCCAATTCGCGCAGGGCTTCGGCCGCGCGCGGCAACTCACCCGCGTCGCGGAACAACTTGGCCGCACGGGCGTATTCCTGCAGCTTGAGTGCGATCTCCCCGGCTTCCTTGTTGAGTCCGCCCTTTTCGAGAACGTCGAGCGCGCGACCCGGTTCCTTCGCGCGCATGTAGAGTTTGCCCGCCTGGCCGACGAGCTTCTTGAAGTCGGCGACCGCGGTCGGGTCACCCGCGTTCATCTTGGCGCCTTCTTCGGCGAAGACTTCTTCGAGGCATTCGGCGGCCAGTAGCCAGGCCTTCGCCTTCACGTAGCACTGCGCGGCGTGACGCAGGAATTCGACTTCACGGAAGCAGTCGGCCGCCTGCTTGTAGTCTTCCGCCTTTTCGAACATCTCGGCGGCCTGGCTCTTGTTGCCGGCTTCGAGGTGACACTCTGCAGACTTGTGCCAGTCCTGCTGCTGGGCATAGATGGTGGCCGCCGAGCTTGGATTGCCGGCTTTGAGATAGAACTCCGCGGATTCCGTGAACCGGTTCTGATCGTGGCGAATCTCGGCAACGCGTTCGAACAACTCGCCCTGGGTGAAGTACTCCGCGGCCTTGTCCATCAGGTCGACGGAAAAGCACAGCTCGCCCGCCTCGGCGTACTCGCCCTTCTTCGCCAACGCGGCAGCGCGCTTTGCGGTCTTCTTGGAGAGCGCCTTGTCGACTGCAGGCAGCCCATTGCCGACGCTCTCCTCTGCACCGCCTTCGGCGATGGCCTCTTCGCCATCGCGCCGCGGCAGCGAAGCGAACAGGATCATCAGCAGACCGATCGGCGCGATGATGAACCGCAGCCCGCCGGAAAGTCCGTCCTCGATGGTGTCGGGGTGGACGATATCGAAGGGGTCCGGAACCTGGGCTTCGATCAGCGAAGCGACCAGTTCGAACATGGCGTCGCTCAAGCGCAGCGAAAGCGACGACTGCGGGAAGTAGGCCCAGAGCAGCCCCGCCGTACCGGTCACGAGGAACGGCAGACTCAGCAACACCAACAAGATCCGGGTAACGATTCGCAAGACGCCTGGAGCCTTCTCTTCAGCACGTTCGACGTTTGCGCAGCGGGTTTTTCGACGGAGATTTCCCGCGGCGATTCACACCACAGCACCACCTCTATCGGAGGACCCCCTCGAGGATTTGAGCCGATCTCGCGCCGGAACACGCACCCGCCATGCAGATCGCGCAGGGGTGGAAAGCTCTCCTTGCGTTCCAGAATGCAACGTCCGAGGAAAGACGGGCCGCCTGAACGACCCCGGCCGGACCTCTAGCCCGGATTATTCATGAATAATGCGGGCTAGATCAAGCGCCCCTGCCCTTCGCGGTCGACGCCGTCGGCGAGCGTTTCCGCGGCAAAGCCGAAATGCTGCCGGGCCGCGCGGGTGGCGACGCGGCCGCGCGGCGTGCGGTCGAGGAAGCCCCGGTGGATCAGGTAGGGCTCGACCACGTCCTCGAGGGTGCCCTTGTCTTCGCCCACGGCGGCGGCCAGGGTCTCGAGACCGACGGGGCCCCCGTCGAACTTCTCGATCAAGGTCATCAGGAAACTGCGATCGAGGCGATCGAAGCCCTCTTCGTCGACGTCGAGGCGCTGGAGAGCGTCGCGGGTGCAAAGGTCGTCCACTTCAGCGCTCGGGCCCTGGTCGACCTGCGCGAAGTCGCGCACGCGGCGAAGCAGCCGGTTCGCGATGCGGGGCGTACCGCGAGAGCGGCTGCCGATTTCGGCTGCGGCGCCGTCGACGATCTTCATTTCGAGTACCCGGCTCGAGCGCAAGACGATCTGCTGCAGATCATCGACCGGGTAGTACTCGAGCCGCGCGCTCCAGCCGAAGCGATCGCGCAACGGCGAAGTCAAGAGCCCCGCGCGCGTCGTCGCGCCCACCAGGGTGAACTTCGGCAGTTCGAGGCGAAGCGACCGCGCACTCGGCCCCTCCCCCACCAGGATGTCGAGCTGAAAGTCCTCCATCGCCGGGTAGAGGATCTCTTCGACCGTCGAGGTCAGGCGATGGATTTCGTCGATGAAGAGCACGTCGCCGGCTTCGAGATTCGAAAGCAGGGCCGCGAGGTCGCCAGGACGCTCGATCGCGGGCCCGCTGGTGGCGCGAAACTGGGCGCCGAGTTCGTTGGCCACGATCCGCGCAAGCGACGTCTTGCCGAGGCCGGGAGGCCCGTAGAAGAGCACGTGGTCGAGGGCTTCGCCTCGCTCGCGGGCGGCGCGCACGAAGACCGAGAGATTCTCGCGCAGACGCGACTGGCCGATCATCTCGTCCAACGTTTGGGGGCGCAGGCTTTCCTCGAGGCCGACATCGCCCTCGAGTTCGCCAGGGGTCACCACGCCGCGTTCTTCGAAGGGTTCGCTCATCGGGCCAGTCTCCGCAGGGCGTGGCGGATGAGTTCTTCGAGAGACACCCCCTCCCCCGCATCCCGGGCTGCCGCGTCGACGACGCGCTCGGCCTGGTTTTTGGGATACCCGAGATTCAGCAATGCGGACAGCGCCTGGTCGTGGGTGTCGCCGGCGTCCGCTTCACCGCCGTCGATCCGCGCGGGGCCGCCGGCCGGTACGTAGGCGACGTTGGTCAGTTCGGCCGCGCGTTCCTGTAGTTCGACGATCATCCGATCCGCCATCTTCTTGCCGACACCGGGTGCCGCGGTGAGCAGCTTCGCGTCGCCTTCGCGAAGGCCGGCCACCACGCGCTCGGGTTCGATGCCCGAAAGGATCGTCTGGGCCAGGCGAGGACCGATGCGGTTCGCCTTGAGGAGGAGTTCGAAGACTTCGCGCTCTTCGAGGGTCGCAAAGCCGTAGAGCAGCAGCGCGTCTTCTCGCGCCACGGTCTTGGCGTGGATCGCGATCGTCTTGCCCACGTCGGGCAAGGCACCGAAGGTCGTGAGCGAAACGAGCAGCTCGTAGCCAACGCCGTTCACGTCCACGATCACGCGATCGGGGCGCTTCTCGCGCAACACACCTTCGAGCCAGGCGATCACGTGATCCCCTTCGCGGCAAAGTGGGCGCGCAGGCTCGTGCGGCGACGGCGACGGCCGCTGCGCATGCCGAGGTTCGTGAGTTTGCCCGCATGGGCCTGGCTGATCGCCACCGCGAGCGCATCGCTCGCGTCGGCGGGCGGCACCTTCGGGAGTTCGAGCAGACGCTTCACCATGGCCTGGACCTGCGCCTTGGTCGCGCCGCCGTTGCCCACGAGCGCCTTCTTTACTTCGCGTGCGGAGATCTCGTGGACCGGCCGGCCCGCTTCGCCGAGGGCTGCGAGCGCGACACCACGCGCCTGCCCGAGCACCAGTGCACTGCGCGCATTGGCGGCGACGAAGATGCGCTCGATTGCGCAGACGTCCGGCTGCACTTCGTCGATCACGCGCCGGAGTTCAGCGTGGAGAGAAGCCAGACGCTGGGAGGTGTCGGCGCTGCGGTCGATGCGCAGAACACCATGGGCGACGTGGACCAGGCCGCCTGCTGCGCCCTTGCCCGCGAGTTCCACCGCCCCGTAACCGGTAGCCGCGGAACCCGGATCGATGCCCAGGATCCTCATCGCGCTACCACCCCCCGCTTGCTGCATTCGCAGCCTGTTTCGCCGGCCCCCACCCAGACCCGCGATTCGATCCGCTACCGCATCGTAGCTGCGGTTCAGGCCAGGCGGGCCATCTCCTCTTCAGAGATGTCGAAATTGGCGTAGACGTTCTGCACGTCGTCGAGGTCTTCGAGGGCTTCCATCAGCCCGAGCATCGATTCCGCGTCCTTGCCCTCGAGCTTGACCGAGGTGCTGGGCACCATGCTCACTTCGGAACTGGCCGCCGTGAAGCCCTGGCCCGAGAGGGTTTCCTGGACGCTCGAGAGATCCCCCGGCAGGACCACGATCTCGATGCCCTCGACCTCGTCGGAAATGTCCTCGGCGCCGGCCTCCATGGCCGCCTCCATCAGGGCGTCGCCATCGATTCCGTCGCCAGCGAAATTGAGAACGCCCTTCTTGTCGAAGAGGAAGGCGACGCAGCCCGAAGCCCCGAGATTCCCGCCTCGCTTGGACAGCGCGTGCCGCACCTCACCAACCGTCCGGTTCTTGTTGTCCGAGAGCGTCTCGATCAGCACCGCCACGCCGCCGGGGCCGTAGCCCTCGTAGACGAATTCCTCGTAGGCCGCGCTATCGCCGCCCCCCACGCCCTTGTCGATGGCCCGCTTGATGTTGTCCTTGGGCATGTTGGCCTGCTTGGCCTTGTCGATGACCAGGCGCAGGCGCGGGTTCGAGTCGGGGTCGCCCCCGCCTACCCTCGCGGCGGTGGAGAGTTCGCGGATCAGCTTGGTGAAGATCTTCCCGCGCTTGGCGTCGAGCGCGCCCTTCTTGCGCTTGATGGTCGACCATTTCGAGTGACCGGACATGCTGCTCTTCTCGCTTGGTTGGTGGGCTTGGTTGCTGGGCCCCCGGTGGTTCTGCCGGCGTATCTGCCCGTGTTTGCCGCGGGACCTCGGCTTTCCCGCCCTCAGCGGCCTCAGCGGGCCGGGCGCGGGCCGGGCGCGGGCACTCTAGCAGGCTCGGTCGGCACTCGGCCGTCGGTGGGCGTTCAGAAACCCGGGCGTTCGTCCGATATCCCGGTGGAATACCCGCGCCCCCATGGGGCGGCAAATCGGTTGTGTGAACCGAACTGCGCTCGGGGTTCGCGCCCGGTTCCAGCCGGACGCGAACGTTGGCAAATGCACGAAACACTCGGGAGCCGCCCGTGGCAAACCAGGCAATTGGCATCGATCTCGGAACCAGTAATTCCTGCGTCTCGTTGATGCGGGACTCGGCGGCCGTCGAAGTGCTTTCGAACGCGTTCGGCGAAAACACGACCGCGAGCGTCGTGGCCTTTCACGAAGACGGCTCGATCACCGTGGGCAACGCCGCCAAGGCGAACATCATCCACGACCCCGCGCACACGGTTTCGTCCGCGAAGCGCTTGATCGGCCGCTACCACTTCAGCGAAGAAGTCCGCAAAGCCCAGGCGATCTGCGCCTACGAGATCATGGAAGGGTCGAACCACGGCGTGCGGATCAAGGTCCGCGACGAAGAATTCTCGCTGCCCGAGATCTCCGCGATGGTGCTGCGCGAAATGAAGCAGATCGCGGAAGCGCGCATCAACGAAAAAGTCACCAAGGCGGTGATCACCGTGCCCGCCTACTTCAACGACAACCAGCGCCAGGCCACCAAGGACGCCGGGCAGATCGCAGGCCTCGAAGTGCTTCGCATCCTCAACGAGCCGACCGCAGCGGCGCTCGCCTACGGCTTTGGCAAGGGACTCGAGCAGAAGGTCGCGGTCTACGACCTCGGTGGCGGCACCTTCGACATTTCGATCCTCGAGATCGGCAAGGACATCTTCGAGGTTCTTTCTACCTGCGGCGACACCTTCCTCGGTGGCGACGACTTCGACGATCGCATCCTCGACATGCTGGCCGACGGCTTCGTGGCGAAGGAAGGCATCAACCCACGCAACGATCCCTTCGCCTTCGAAAAGCTGAAGGTCGCGGCCGAAGCCGCGAAGAAGGGGCTTTCGGTCGACGAAGAAGTCGAGATCCGCATCCCGGACGTGCTCGTGGGCGAAGACGGCGAAACCCGTTCCCTCGAACACACGATCACGCGCAGCCAATTTGGCGAACTCGTGCAGGATCTCGTGCAGCGCACCTTCAAGGTCTGCGACGAAGCGCTCCAGCAGGCGAACCTCACGGTGCGCGATCTGGACGGCATCATCCTGGTCGGTGGGCCGACGCGATTGCCGATCATCCGTGAAGCGGTGTCGCAGTACTTCCAGCAGGAACCCAAGGCCGACGTCGACCCCGACGAGGTCGTGGCGATGGGCGCAGCGATCCACGCGGCTTCGCTGGTGAACTCCGACCAGGACGCGTTCCTGCTCGACGTAACGCCGCTCGACCTGCGCATCGGCGTTGCCGGTGGTCTCGCCGAGCCGATCATCGAACGCAACACCCCGGTGCCGATCGAACAGAGCCGCAACTTCAGCCCGTTCAAGGACCACCAGGAATCGGTCACCCTCAAGGTCTATCAGGGCGATTCGCGACAGGCAGAGCACAACGAGCTGCTGGGCCAGTTCGAGTTTTCGGGCTTCACGCCCGGGCTTCGCAGCAAGACTTCGATCGAGGTTCGCTTCGAGATCAACGCCGACGGCATCGTAAACGTGATCGCGCGTGACCCGGTGAGCGGTCAGCAGGCTTCGACCGAGATCACCCTCTCGTCCGGCCTCAGCGAAGCGGAGATGGACGACATCCTCACCCGCGACCGCACGGCCAGCGTGAAGACGGCGGCCAACCCTGACGACGACTCGCAAGACGACGACCTCGTGATCGAGCCCAAGGACAGCACGGATACGCTGGAACTCGTAGCGGACGACGACCTCGACGAGGACGACGCAGGCCCGGCCATCGGTCGGGTCGCCCTCAAGACGGTGGCAGTCGGGCAGCCCACTCCCGTGATGACGGCGCCCGGCTCAGACGAAGATCCCAATGCTGCAGCCGAAACCACCGACACGGACACGGGCACCGAAACCAGGGATCAACTCTTCGATCGCTCGGAAGACGTCGATCTTTCGGGCGACCCCGAAGACACGCAGCAGGAGTAGGCGGTCTTGTCGGACCTTTCGGAACTCGAGATCGACGCGCTCGCGAAGATCGCGGGCGAACTCAGCTACTACCAGCTCTTGCAGGTCGAGCCCGACGTTTCGGGCGGCGACCTCAAGAAGGCCTACTACAGCCTTTCGCGTTCGTACCACCCGGACGCGAACCGGAACCTGCCCGAAAAGGCGCGCGAGGGGTGCCACCGCATCTCGAAGGTGCTGACCGAGGCATACTGCGTGCTGCGCGATCCGCGCAAGCGCAAGGCCTACGACGCACAGCTCGAAGAAACCGGAGACCTGCGCATCCAACTGGCCGAAGCCGCGGCCTCGCACGCAAAGTCCGAATCGGTCCGCCGTACCGGGTCGACGCCGCAGAGCAAGCAATTCCTGCTGAAGGCCGAAGAAGACGTGCGGAACGGGAACCTCCCGAGCGCCGTCCAGAACCTCCAGATGGCCCTCACCTTCGAACCCGGCAACACGGGGTTCAATGAAATGCTCGAAGAGCTCCGCAAGCGGCAACAAGCCGACAAATGACGCGGAGCCGGGCGCCCGCATAGACCGGACGGTCGCGTCGTCGTAGAGGCACGCGCTGCTTGCCCGGTTTTCGGCCCGTGTTTATGCTCCCGCGGATGCATTCGAAACCCGCCCTCCTGCTCGTCCTCATTTCGATCGCAGGAGCCGCGCTCCTCCTGAGCGCCTGTCGCGACAAAGTCGAAGTCGTGACCGCCGAAACCTCCGCCACATCGACCGCGACACCCGCTGCGGTTGCCGTTGCTTCGAAGCCGCCCAGCGAGACCGCTCCCCAGGTCGAACTCGTGGCCAAGCGGCATCCGAGCGAGCGACCGCTCCAGGCTTTCCGCGGCACGGGACTCGAAGGGGAGAGGCTCTCGATCTCCAACTTCATCGGCAAGCGACTCACGCTCTTCGTCTTCAACCCCGAAGTTCCCGACGCGAGCTTCGTTTCGGACGCGGTTTCGCGCGTCGCGGCGGCCCGGGGCAAGCAGAACTTCCACATCGTGGGCATCGCGGTCGGGTCGTCGACCGCGAAGGCCAGGGCCTTTGCGAGCGAGAAGGGCTTCGACTTCCCGGTCTTCGACGACTCGCGTGGAACCATCGCTTCCCAACTCGGTGTGCGCAGCCCCGTCGGCATCTACGGCTTCGACAACGAGGGCTACTTCGACTTCGCGATCGGCTTCTTCAACCCGAACGTCCCCGACCCGGCGGGCGTCGTCGAAGAACAGCTGCGCGAGAAGCTGCGGCTCCCCGCAAAGAGCGACGACGAAGGTGGACGCCTCGACCCGCGCCCCACCGCACCAAACTTCGTAACGCGCCAACTCGACAGTGACGAACCGTTCGACTTCGCATCCATCGCGGGCAAGCCCGCGATCATCATCTTCTTTCTACACACCTGCCCGCACTGCCATTCCGCGCTCGACTTCCTGAAGGAACACGTGCTGCGACTGCCGAAAGAGCAGCGACCCGAGGTGATCGCGATCTCGGCCGCCAACCGGCCTTCGGCGGTGCGCGCCATGTTGAAGGAGCAAAAGCTCGAAGACTTCGAGGGATTGCGGGTCCTGCTCGACCCCGATTCCAAGGTGATGGAAAGCTACGGCGTCTTTGCCGGCTTCCCCGACCTCTTCATGATCGACGCGAAGGGCAAGATCGTGCACCGCACCCAGGGCTGGCGCGAGCATCGCGACCCGGCGATGAACCGGATGGTGCTCGCAAAGATCGCAGAGGCGCGCATCCCCATGCTGCTCAACCCGCGCGGCTACACGGGCAGCGATGTCTGCTCGGTGTGCCACGAGGTCGAGGCCCAGACCCACGTCTATACCAATCACGCAAGCGCCTACAGCACGATCGTGAAGCACAACGAGACGCGGAACCCCGAATGCGTCGACTGTCACGTCGTGGGCTTCGGCGAACCGGGTGGATACTCGATCGAGCAGGCGCCGGTGCATCTCGAAAACGTCGGGTGCGAAACGTGCCACGGCCGCGGCGGCCCCCACCTGTCGCCAGACTTCGTTCCCAAGAACGATGGCGTGAAGAACTACGAGAGCATCTGCCGCACCTGCCACAACCCGACGCATTCACTCTCATTCGACTTCGCGACCTTCCTCCAACGCGTCTCGCACAAGAGCATCGCGAGTCTCGACGACAAGGCGCGCGGCGAACTGATTTCGAGCGATCGCGGCCCGCGCGACGTGCTGCCGAAGAACGCCGACTATGTCGGCTCGCAGGCCTGCCAGAGCTGCCACCCGAGCGAGTTCGCGACCTGGTCGGCGTCGGCGCACAGCAAGTCGGTCGAGAGCCTGTCCGCCAAGGGCAAGGCCGACGACGCCGATTGCCTCGCCTGTCACACCACGGCGATGGGGCGCAAAGGCGGCTTCCCCGCGGACGGTCGCGGAAGCGACACGTCGCACGGCGACCTCGCCTCGGTGGGCTGCGAATCGTGCCACGGCCCCGGCGGCAACCACATCGCCAAGGACGCCAAGAAACTCGGCACGATCGTGAGCCTCGGCGACAAGTGCGATTCGTGCGCGATCTTGAAGATCTGCGGTTCGTGCCACGACGACGCCAACGATCCGGGCTTCGAGTTCAGGGTCGACGAACGCATCGAACACCAACGTCACGGCACCATCGAACCGGGAACCGGCAAGCCAATTCACGCGAGTCCCACCGCCATGCACCAGCCCGGCCGCGACACGACCGAAGAAGCACTCGCGCGGGTCTTTCGACTGATCGACGAGCAGGGCTCATGAGTTCCGAAGCGAACAACGAGAACCCCGGTGACGTGCGGGACGCCCTGCGCGACGTCGTGGCGTCTGCGCGGGAATGGTTGGTCGACCTCGCCGAAGAAGGGGTCGACGACCTCGAGGTCCCGGTCGTCGAACCATCGGTTGCGTTCACAGCCCCGGTGGTTGAAGCGCCAGCGGCGAAGCCTGCGGCCGCCGAACCGCCGCGTCGCACCGCCCCGGAACGCGCAGACCTATCCCTGCTTCGCGAGGGGCCAGACTGGGGCGCGAACCCGACCCTCGATCAGGTGCGGGAAACCCTCGGTGACTGCCAACGCTGCGAGCTTTGCGCGCGCAGGCAGACGATCGTATTCGGCAGCGGAAACCCCGACGCCGACATCATGTTCGTCGGCGAGGGCCCGGGTGAGCAGGAAGACAAACAGGGGCTCCCTTTCGTCGGGCGCGCCGGTGAACTGCTTACGCAGATGATCGAGAAGGGCGTCGAGATCCCGCGGTCCGACGTCTACATCTGCAACATCGTGAAGTGTCGCCCACCGGGCAATCGCAACCCCAAGCCCGAGGAAGCCGCGGCCTGCCGCCCCTTCCTCGACGGACAGATCGCCGCCGTGAAACCGAAAGTGATCGTGACACTCGGCAAACCCGCCGCGAGCCTGCTGCTCGGACGCGATGTCGCGATCACGCGTGTACGCGGCACCTGGCAGGACTACCAGGGCATCCCGCTGATGCCGACCCTGCACCCCGCCTTCATCCTGCGCCAGTACACGCCGGAGAATCGGCGACTGGTGTGGGAAGACCTGAAGGCGGCGGTCTCACGCATGCGTGAGTTGGGCGGGCGGAGCTAGCGGGCTGCTAGAACGGCCTTTCCGGCACGTCGGCGGTCTGCTTCTTGCGGAACGCGTCGAGGGCCTTGCGAACCTTCGGGTCGGAACCCGCGATCATGGCGGCCGCGAACAACCCGGCGTTCTTGGCGCCGGCCTTGCCGATGCCGAACGTGGCGACGGGAATGCCGCCCGGCATCTGCACGGTGGCGAGCAGCGCGTCCATGCCGTCGAGGGCCGAGCTGTCGAGCGGAACGCCGAGCACCGGCAGCGGCGTCAGCGCCGCCGTGACCCCGGCGAGGTGTGCCGCGAACCCGGCGCCGCAGATGAACGCCTGGATGCCACGCGCTTCGGCGCTCGTCACGAAGGCGTGGTGACGGTCGGGGGTTCGGTGGGCGGAGATCACGCGTACATCGCAGCCGACCCCCATGCCTTCCAGCACGTCGACCGCTGCACGCATCGATTCCCAGTCGTTCTTGCTTCCCATCAGTACGGCGACTCGCGGCGACTTGCTCGCCTTGCGTGCCGCGCCCTTCCGAGCGCTGCCGGATGCCTTCTTCTTCGCTGCTTTTCGGGTTGCCTTGCGCGCCGCCATCGGGTGCCTCCTGATCGATGCCATGCGGGTATCCGCTGGAAAGGCTGGGTGGATACCAAAACCCGTCGCTCTGCGCAGCCGGCAGCGCGTTGGAAGGTCGCTCGTTACTGTGTGGGCCGACGATCCACCTGGAGGCCGGGACCGTGCCCGAAGCGATCACTGCTGCAACCCGCCTGTGCGGCATCGTGCTTCATCCCGCCGGGCACACGCGATCGCCCGCCATGCACAACGCCGCCTTCGCGGCGGCGGGGATCGACGCCGCCTACATCGCATTCGACATCCCCCCCGACGATCTCCCCGATGCGATCGCCGGTGTTCGCACGCTGGGCCTCGCGCAGATCGCCGTTTCGATTCCCCACAAAGAGGCGGTGATGAAGCTCATCGACGACGTCGACGAGGAAGCCCGTCGCATCGGTGCGGTCAACACAGTGACACGCCGCGAAGACAAGCTCGTCGGCAGCAACACCGACTGGATCGGATCCAATCGCGCGCTCGAGCGCGAAACCGAACTCGCCGGAAAACGGGCGGTCGTCCTGGGCGCCGGCGGCGCCGCGCGCGCGGTGGTCTTCGGCCTGATCGAAAAGGGCGCCGAAGTCCACGTCCTCAATCGGACGGTCGACCGGGCCGAACGGCTGGCGCAGCAACTCGGTGCGAAGGCCGCGGGGCCGATCGACGAACTCGCCGACCTCGACCACGACATCCTGGTCAACACGACGAGCGTCGGGCTCCGGTCGGACGAATCTCCGGTACCCGCGACCGCACTACGAGAAGGAAGCGTCGTGATGGACGCCGTCTACGACCCGGAGACGACGCGCCTGTTACGCGACGCAGCCGACCGAGGCGCACGCCCGCTGGGCGGCAAGTGGATGCTGATCTACCAGGCCGCCGCACAGTTCGAAACGTGGACCGGCGTAGACGCACCCATCGAAGTGCTCGAACACGCCTTCGACGCCGCCGGACGCTGAAGGCTGAAGCAGGCGAGCGGCTAGCCCGCCCGAACGATCAGGCCGAGTAGCCCCATTTCTTGCGGTTCTCCTCGACCTCGTCGGGAGTCGGCGGATCGATCTCTTCGCGCTCGGGGACTTCGAAGTCGTCGCGAACATCGGTGATGCTGGCGTTGAGCTCGGTGTCCTTGGCGAAAACGTCGGGAACCTGCTCGTCTTCGAAGATGGCCTCCCACGGGCATTCGGGCTCGCAAACGCCGCAGTTGATGCACTCTTCGGGATCGATGTAGAGCTGGTTGGGATACTTGGGGTCGTCACCCTTGTGCTGAACGATGCAGTCAACGGGACACACCTCGACACATGCCATGTCGACCTTGTCCCTGCACAAGCTGGTGATCACCCACGCCATCGATCTTCTCCCTTTGCCCCTTCCGCTGGGCTTCTAGCTTACGGCCTTACGGATTCGTGGGTCGGTGCGTTGGTCTGGTTTCGGTGCTGAACCGCCAGCGCGATCCGACCCGGCTTATTTCAGCTTAGTCTCTTTGTAGATCACGTGCTTGCGCACGACGGGATCGTACTTTTTGAACTCGAGTTTGTTCGGCGTGTTCGTGCGGTTCTTGGACGTGGTGTAGAAGTGGCCCGTCCCCGCCGACGACTCGAGCTTGATCTTTTCGCGCTTGCTCTTGGCCATGATGAACCTCTTGGGTGCTCTTGCTAACTGCCCGCGGACTCGGGCAACGGCTGCCCGCCGCGTGCGAACACGCGCGTGCGCTTGCCGTCTTTTTCTTCGATACGAATGCGCGACGGCTTGCCGTCGGCCGAGTTGACGGCCATGACGTTGGACGCCGCGATATAACCTTCCTGCTCGATGATGCCGCCCTGCTGGGCGCCACGTCGACCCGGCTTCATGTGATGCTTCTGCATCTTGACGCCTTCGACGCGCACGCGTGAACCGGCGCGATCGACTGCGATCACGGCGCCTTGTTTGCCGCGGTCTGCGCCGCTGATGACCTGTACGAGATCACCCGATCTGATTTTTGACATTGCTTGCCTGCCTCCGAGGAGCGGTAGGTATCCCGGAGTCACGCCCCTTCGTCAAGAGCTTCCCCCGAGGGATCGAAACTTTTCCGACGTACGATCGTCATACTTCCAACTTCTCGATTCTTCTTGGGAACGGGGGCCTCGCGGTCCGCCGGCAAAACGGCGATTCGAGGCCCCGTGACTGGGGTAGTGTTGGCCGCCATGCCGATCGTTGGATGCACTTCGAGGCACCTCCTTTCCTTCCTTTTGTGGGTGTTCTTTGCGCTGGCAGCGGGCTTGCTGACGGGGGCGACAGCCGGGGCGGAATCTGCGGTGCTGCTGCCCTACCCGGCCCCAGATGACTTCGGGGTGATTCCCGCATCGACCTACGACGAGCAGGGGCGCCGCGTCGGCGAGGCGGCCGTTCTGGTCGAGCAGCTTCCCAACGAGAACGTGGCCGTGCGCCTCCACGGCGGCTTCGACGGGGGTGCGCGGGTGGAGTTCGACGCCGAACTCACCCCCGTGATGGTGGATGGCCGACGGATGCTTCGGACCCTGAAGGAGCGCTCCCAGGCGCACGATCCCGACGGCAAGCCCCTCGTGACCCTCGAGATCGATCACCAGACTGGACATGGCCGCTGCGTCCCGCCGGGCGCCGGTTCGGGGCGGACCAGCGAAATCGAGCTGCCCGCGCCCGATCGCGTGGTCAACGTCCCGCTGAATCTGCTCTTTCAGCCGATTGGCAAGGGGCAGACCGACAGCGTCGACACCCAGGCTTTCTTCTGCCTCGGCGGTGCACGAGTGATGGGCTTCACCGGAGAGGTGGTCGACCGCGATCGGGAAAAGACCGTCGACGGACGGATCATTCGCGAGATCAAATACGGCCCGGACGGTCGAGGTCTGCTGAGCTGGGCCGCACAGCCGCTGGCCCCGAAGATCTCGTTCTGGGTCGACGCCGCGCGCGACGGCGCATACGTCGCCCACCGCATGCCGCTCTACTCGCGCGGCCCGGTCGTCTACTTCATCGCCGACGGCGTGGATCCGAAGCTCGTTCTCCCGCAATAACGCGGGCGCGATCAACGGCCGGGTGCAGCGGCTCCCTGCACCGGACGACGGGTGAGCGCAAGCGTGAGCGGCGCACCGTCCACGACCTGCAGCCCCGGCTCTCCGGCCGCAACCAGGAAGCGGCCCATCCGCGCGACGCGTTCACGCGGCTCGATGTCAACCGCTTCGACGACCCGCTTCCCACTGCGATCGAGCAACTGAAGCCCACGCTCGCCAACCAGGAAGATGCGATCGCCGATCGCCGCCGCGTCCGCGACGCGACCAACCTTCTTGCGCGACAGCTTCGACACGAGCTTCGGCTTGTTCGGGTTGGCGAAATCGATCACCGCTACACCGGCCTTCCCGATCACCAGGGTCTTGCGATCGAAGCCGACGACGCCCGTGGGTCCGAATTCGTATCCGAGTTCGACTTCCTGAAGCACGCGCTGCTCTCCCAGGAGTTCGAGGGTCGATGCGTAGACCGACGCGCCGTCGGTGAACACGAGCAGGTCACCGACACGGGTAAGTCCCTTGACGGGTCGTCGCAGCAACCGCCGCGGGTTGCCAGCGTTCTTGTCGGTCATCAGCAGACCGCGGCTGCCGCCGAGGATCAGCTGCCCCTCCAGCGGGACGACGTCGACCACCGAGCCGATGGTCTGGCGTTCGAGGCCAGCGAGCTTGCGCGCACCGCCCTTGGCGAAGCCGACCACTTCGATGCCGTCTTCTCCGTAGATCAAGACGCGGCGCTCCAGGATCTTCACGCCACCCCAGCGGGTGAAGTCCTTTGCCCGCTTGTACTTCGCCAGGGGAAAGGCTTCCTGAGCGTCTGCGAGTTCGAGAAGCTGGAACTCGCCATCCGGGAACAGCACCGCGGTGCGGTCACCCACGGAGTCGACAGCAACGATCTTCTTTTCTGCCTTGAACGGCTTGCGAACGGTGGCCTGGTTCTGCCAGCTCGCCACGGGCACGAAGAACGAATCCCAGTAGCCGCGCGCAGCGGGGTTGAAGAGCATCGAGGTCCCGGCGAAGTGCTGTTCGTTGTTGAGACGCAGCCGGAACACGCGCTGCCAGATCGGCTTCTCGCCGCTCGCGGAATAGAGACTGACGCGCGTGGTTGCATGCATGCCGGGGCGCGAGAAGTCGCCCTTGGCGAGCTTCGCCTTCGCCTGGGCTTCCTTGTGCTCGATCACGAGCCGAGCCTTGGGAAGAAAGGCCGAGGTCTTGCGGGTCTGCAATTCGGGAACCACGGCGAGTTGCTGGCCCGAAGCCTTGAACTGCCGCTTCGCCCGATCGGTGAAGGCACCGATCACGCGCGATGCTTCGGGCGTTTCGGGTGACACGCGCACGACCAGGCCCACGCGATCGAACAGACCGCGCTTCTTGACTTCGATCGCTTCGAGGCTCTTGAGCGCTTCGACTGCGTAGTCGCTTTTGGGGTGGGCCGCCGCAAAATCGGCGAGCCCCCCGATGCTGTTCGCGAACCCACCGGCTTCGAGGAAGACCATGTTGCCGAGTGCCCGGTCACTGAACGGACCGTCGGGATACAGGGCCATGAATTCTGTATATGCGCCGGGCGTGCCAGCGAAGCGAGCGCGCTCGAACGCGCGCGGCTCGAGGGTCTCGCGCACGTTGCCCGCGAGCGTGCTGTCGGGATAGTCGGCCATGAAGGCCGCGTAGCCGTCGAGGGTCGGGGCGCGCTCGAGTTCGAGGATCGCGATGTGCTCTTCGGCCTTCACCCGATTGCGGGAGTCGGGGTGCTTCTGCACGTATCGGCGATAGTCCGCGAGCGTGTTCTTCTTGTTGACGGACCGCCAGGGGTCCCCGATACAGGCCGTCAGCACAAGCGATGCCACGATCGGCGCAAAAACGAAAGCTCGAACGACGCGCATGGATATCCTCCCGCAGTTGCACGTTGCTGATGAGATGCATCGGCAACCTGCGGAGAAGGCTTGAGCGCGCTTCGGGGCCGATTTCCCTCGCGACCGGCCGGGAAAACCATCGTGTCGCGGTTTCAGCCGGCGGCAGGGGGGCTTCCTGCGTGCCCGCGAGCAGGAGCGAGACACTGAACTGCGTCCCAGCGCCGGGCTTGCTCAGCACGTTGATCCGACCGCCGTGATCTTCGACGATCGTGTGCACCATGCTGAGGCCGAGCCCCGTGCCGCCCTGCCGCACACGGGTGGTGAAGAACGGATCGAAGACGCGATCGCGGCCCTCGGCCTCGATCCCCCGCCCCTGATCGGTGATGTGGATCACGCCGTTGTCGGACAGCTGTTCCGTCTCGATGACGACCCGCTGGTCTTCGGGCTGCCCCGACTCGAGTGCGTTGCGAACCAGGTTGACGATCACCTGCTCGACTTCGATGCGACTCGCCATGACGAGGAGCGGCTCAGTTGCCAGTCGCAGGTCGAAACCGGCTCCTGCAGTCACAGCATTGCAAGCGACGGGACGCAACTCCCGCGCGAGGCCAACCTATGCGCTCCCGACACCGTCGAGGGACGCCCGCAGCGTGTCCCGGACCTCGCGACGCAAGAGCTTTCCCGACTCCGTGCGTGGCAGATTGGGCCAGATCGCGTACTCGACCGGCTGCTGATCGCGGGCGAGGCGTTCCGCACAGCGCGCACGGAGCCGTTCGATCAACTCCGGTGCAGCATCAGCGCCTTCCATCATTTCGATGACAGCGACCACGACCTCTCCATACGCTTCGTCGGGGACGCCAACGACGCAGCAATCACGCACGTCGTCGTCTTCGATCAAGATGGCTTCGATCTGCGCGGGATAGATGTTGACGCCGCCGCGGATGATCGTGTCGGCCTTTCGGTCGCGCAGGTACAGGAACCCCTCATCGTCCACGTAGCCGATGTCACCAAGCGTGTAGAGATCGCCGCGATAGGCGGACGCCGTCTTCTCGGGATCGCCCTTGTATTCGAACGACCCTTCGGGTGACCGGAAGTAGATGTCGCCCGTTTCGCCGGGCGGGAGCGAAGCACCATCGGCGTCGAGGATGTGTACCTCGAGACCGGGACGGGGCTTCCCCACGCTGCCCGGGTGCGCGAGCCAGGTGTGGGAATCGATACTCACGCCGCCGCCTTCGGTTCCGCCATAGAACTCGAAGAGGACGGGGCCCCACCACTCGATCATTCGCCGCTTGATGTCGGGTGCGACCGGGGCTGCGCCGTGACAGACGAGTTCGAGCGAGCTCGTGTCGTACTTCTGACGAACGTCTTCCGGCAGTTGCAACAACCGCACGAAGTGGGTCGGGACCAGGAAGGTCGAAATGATCTGCTCGCGCTCGACGATGCGAAGGAATTCTTCGGCGTCCCAACGTTCCATCAACACGACATCGGCACCGATCAACGCCGCTCCCTCGCCATAGGTCGAAGGCGCCGCGTGATAGAGGGGGGCGGCGATCAGGTGTGCACCACTGGCCGAGTCCTGCAGATAGGTCTCGATCATCATCGAGCCCATGCGGCTCGCGAAACACGGCGGGCGTTCGTTTCCGGGGTCTCGCGGGCGCACGCCCTTCGGTCGGCCTGTGGTGCCCGACGTGTAGAGCATGATGGTGCCCGCGAGCGGTTCGCTGAGTTCGTGATCGTCGAATCGATCCAAGTCTTCGAAGGAGCCGAAACCTTCGAGCGAGCCGCCAACCGACATCTTGACACCGGCGCCGCTGGCCTGCGCACATGCAGGCGCAATGGATTCGAACGAAGCGTGAACCAGGAGTGCGTCAGCTCCGCAGTCTCCGACGATGTACTCGATGTCGGGGTCGGCGAGGTGCCAGTTCACCGGCACGAACGTCCGGCCCGACCAGGTTGCGCCACGCAGGGCGAAGAGAAACTCCGGGACGTTCGGCAGAAGGGCCACCACGACACCACGTTGTGGAACCCCTGCGGCGTCCAACGCCCGAGCGAATCGATGCGCGCGGCGTTGGATGTCAGCATTCGCGAGGCGTATGGCCATGAAATCCCCTCCAGCATTGTGGGCCAACCCGGGAACTGCACCTCTCAGCGAAGCGATGCTGACACCGGCAACCGATGCGCAATTGGGAAGGCGTCGTCAGAGAATCTAGACTGCTCCCGGCGAGATTCGACTACGGAATCGGAACGCGAGCGAGTAAGGTCGGTGAAGAGAGTTCCCAACGGAAACCACCGCTTCGACGACTTCGAACTCGACATCGCGCGCTCTGAGCTGAAACACTGCCGCCTTCGCGTCGCCCTCGAGCCGCGCGCCATCGATCTGCTTGCGCATCTCGTGCTGCATCGAAAGCGAACGGTTTCGGTCGCCGAGTGTTGGACCGTGTGTGGGGAGGTGCCGCGGTCGAACGCGGGTCGGTGCTGCTCTTCAACGACCTCCACCTCGCGGACCTCGATTCGATCCAGTCGCTTTCGCGCCTGGCACAGGAACTCGAGAACGTGCCGGTGCTGCTGGCCGCGGCCTACCGTGATAGCCCCGGTTGGGCTTTCGGAAACAGTCCTGAACCAAGAAACCCGGACAGCATGTGCTGTCCGGGTTTCGATAAAGAGTCCTCAACGAAGAAACCCGGGCAGCATGTGCTGTCCGGGTTTCGATAAAGAGTCCCACCGTCGTGCTACTCTCCCACACAAGAAATGTGCAGTACCATCGCCGAAGCAGGTCTTAACTTCCGTGTTCGGAATGGGAACGGGTGTGGCCCCTGCTCTATGGACGGTGGGAAAACCGTTTCGCCTCGGCACCTATCAATCACCTGGTGCCAATCACCTGGTGCCTCGAGGCTGATCTCTCAAAACCGTGCGTGTTGACGGTCTTCGTAAGTCAATACCACTCTGAGTAGACGCGAGTCATCGCAAACCATCATTCCACGAAAGCTGCGAGACGTGCCATGAAAGGTCATGGTCAAGCCTCACGGGCGATTAGTACTGGTCAGCTCCACACATTGCTGTGCTTCCACCTCCAGCCTATCAACGTCCTGGTCTCGGACAGCCCTTCAGAGGACCGAAGTCCTGGGGAGATCTCATCTTAGGGTTGGCTTCCCACTTAGATGCTTTCAGCGGTTATCCTTTCCGAACTTAGCTACCCGGCGGTGCTGCTGGCGCAACAACCGGTACACCATCGGTTCGTCCATCCCGGTCCTCTCGTACTAGGGACAGATCCCTTCAAATCTCCTGCGCGCACGGCGGATAGGGACCGAACTGTCTCACGACGTTCTAAACCCAGCTCGCGTGCCACTTTAATCGGCGAACAGCCGAACCCTTGGGAGTTGCTACACCCCCAGGATGTGACGAGCCGACATCGAGGT
>JASMLK010000133.1 GCA_030748735.1 Myxococcota bacterium
AAATCGTGACGTCGCTCGCAGTTCCATCATTCACTGCGTTGTTTTTTTTCAGCTTTTCTCTTGACTAGCTCAAAACGACGGTGGTAGCGTCATCGGCAACAATGGCTCTAGCGGTTCGGATTCCGATAGGAAGGTCAAGTCTTTTGCCTTCAAGTTGCAGAAATCGGTTCCCGATAGGGGGCATGAGCAACACGATCATGCAACTCATTGTGGTCAAAGAGGGAAGGGGACTCTGAACCGAGGGACATCGGCAAATGCCGGAGCTCTTCGGTTTTCGTGTTTTGGGGTTTCTGCACCTTGATCGATTTCTGACCCGAATCGTGATTCTCGAGTCAATGACAAAAGGGGGGTGACACCCATGGCAGCACGACGAAAGAAGGCCGCCAAGAAGAAGGCGACCCGCAAGAAGGCAGCCCGCCGCAAGAAGGCTGGCAAGAAGAAGGCTCGCAAGAAGAAGGCCGCCAAGAAGAAGGCGCGCAAGAAGAAGGCCGCCAAGAAGAAGGCCGGTAAGAAGAAGGCTCGCAAGAAGAAGGCCGCCAAGAAGAAGGCCGGTAAGAAGAAGGCTCGCAAGAAGAAGGCCGCCAAGAAGAAGGCCCGCAAGAAGAAGGCCCGCCGCAAGAAGCGCTAGGGCGTTCTGGAAAGAAGGCTCCTGGCAGAAATGCCAGTTGGTTTGGGGCCTTAGGACCCCGGCCGGCTCACGCCGGCCGGGGTTTCCTTCTTCTGGCGGCTGCACTAGCCTGCCGCGTCCGTAAGACCACAGGTCATCCGCAGCAACGCAGAGAACAAGGCAAAGAGGGGTTTCGCCATGGCGCGTATCACGATCGAAGACTGCATGGAAAAGGTCCCGAACCGGTTTCAACTGGTTCAGATGGCGGCCATCCGCGCCAAGCAGCTCAAGCGGGGCGCCCACGCCTTCCTCGACAAGGACGAGAACAAGGAAGTCGTGACTGCGCTGCGCGAAATCGCGGACGGCATCGTGAAGCCCGACATCTCCGAAGTCCCCGAAGTCGACCCGCGTTTCGTTACGCGCATATCGCCGAGCGCCGTCGAAGCGTTGCACGCCGACGACGAACCGGTCGCGGTAGAAGGGTCGGCCGACGCAGAGGCCGCCGCCGAGGGTGGCGAGGCCGAAGCGGTCGAAGAAACGCCCGCCGACTGATCGGCGCAGCCCTCGACCTTTTCTCCCGTTCTGCTGATGGCCCCGTGCTACTGCGCGGGTTGAACGGGGATGCGGAAACGCACGCGCGTTCCCTGACCTGCTTCGCTCTCGAGATCGATCTCTCCCTCGAGTAGCACGAGCAGATCACGTACCAGGGTCAATCCCAGTCCTGCACCCCGGTACTTCGACGCCAGTCGTTCGTCGACCTGGAAGAACTCGTCGAAGACGTATTCCTGGTCGTCGGCGCAGATGCCGATCCCCTGATCGCGCACCTCGCATTGGAGGAAGTCGCCGTCGAGGCGGGCATCGATCACGATCTCGCCCGCTTCGGTGAACTTCGCCGCGTTGTCGAGTAGCAGGAAGAGGATCTGGTTGACCTTGGCGAGGTCGGCCTTGAACACGGGCATGGGCACTTCGATCTGCTTGGTGATCGTGATGGGCTTGCCCGCGATCGTGTCCTGAACGCTGAAGATCGCTTCCGCGATCAACTCCGGCATGCCCACTTCGCGAATCTGGATCGGCAGTTCTCCCTGCTTGAGTCGCCACAGGTCGAGGATGTTCTCGAGTGTGCGCTGGAAAGCAGTGCCCTCGTCGAGCGCGTTTCGCATGCTCGCCTTGGCGCCTTCGGAAATGGATTCGTCTTCGCCGGCCAGCACCGAGATGATCGCTTCGATGATGCTGTTGAGCGGCGTGCGAAGTTCGCGCGACATCTTTTCGATGAAGTCGTTCTTGAGCTTCTCGATCTTGTCGAGCTTTTCGTTGTTGCGAAGGAGTTCGATGTCCTGCGCGAAGAGTGCTTCGCTCAGCTTCAGCAGTTCGTCGCTCTGGTCCTCACCCGAGTCATCGTCTTCCATCAGCTTCTTGCGCAACTCCACGAGTTCGGCGGAGATCAGCGCGTGGTCGAGATGGATCGAAGCCGAGCCCGAGAGCTGGGCGATCTGTTGGTAGGCCGTTTGCGAGGGTTCGGCGGGATAGCCGACGACCAGCGCACCGTTCACGCGGCCATCGCAGGCGAGGGGATGGATCGTGATGCCACCAGCCCCGTTCGCACCGAGTGCTTCGACGGCAGCCAGGCGCGCCGGTTGGCCGCCTTCCATGATGACTTCGCGCGTCGAGCCGAAGATCGCCTTCGCGGCCGCCTCGGCGGCGTCGGTGCTGTCGAAGCCAGCCGCCGCACGCAACTGCTCGCGCGCATCCGGCGTGTTGTTGCCGGGCATCGACGAGAAGAGCAGGGCGCAACCGCCACCCGCGAGGTCCGCTGCGCGCGACGTGGCGCTGCGCAGGGCCGTACTCAGTTTTTCACACTGCTCTTGAATCGACATCGGGAGCGATTCGTCTCCTTGAAATGGCTAGAAACGATCGTCCGGTTCGACTTCGAAGGGCTCTTCTTCGGGCTTCACTTCCGTTTCGTCGTTATCGATGGGGCTGCCCTCGAGATCGAGCTTGGTCTGGAAGTCCGCGGGGTTTGACGCCGCATTCAGGGCGGTCTCGACCGAGATCTTGTTCGCGCGTAGCAGGTCGACGAGGTGCTGGTCGAAGTTCTGCATGCCCTCGGCGCGACTGCGTCCGAGGTATTCGGTGATCTCGTGGGTCCGCGCGGGATCCTTGATGCATTCCTGGATCGTGCGCGTCGACCGCATGACTTCGACGGCCGGCACCCGGCCGTTCTTCTTCTTGTTGACCAGTAGTCGCAGCGACACCACGGCGTTGAGGTTTTCCGCGAGTCGCGCGCGTACCTGCAACTGCTCTTCGGTGGGGAAGAACGAAACCAGGCGGCTGATCGTCGAAGCAACGTCGCCCGTGTGGATCGTGGAGAAGACGAGATGGCCGGTTTCAGCGGCCTTGAGCGAGGTGTCGACCGTTTCGAGGTCGCGCATCTCGCCCACCATGATGACGTCGGGGTCTTGTCGAAGGGCCGCGCGCAGTGCATCGGGGAACGAGCACGTGTCGGTCCCGATCTCGCGTTGGGTGATGATGCTCTTTGCGTGGCTGAAGACGAACTCGATCGGGTCTTCGACCGTCACGATCTTGGCCTTCCGCAGTTGATTGACCTCGTTGATCATCGTCGCGAGGGTGGTCGACTTCCCCATCCCCGTAGCACCCGTGACGAGCACGTAGCCGCGACGGATCTGCGCGATCTCGCGCAAGACCGACGGCAGGTTGAGATCCTGGAAGGTCTTGATCTGCAGCGGGATCACGCGCAACACGATGTTGAAGTTGCGTCGTTGCCGCGAAATGTTGACGCGGAACCGTCCTTCGTCGGGAAGTTCGAAGGCGACATCGAGTTCGTTGAAGTCGAGGTTCTCGCCCTGTGGTTCGCCTTCGAGGAGAATCTTGACGATCTCCTCGGTATCGGTCGGCGTCAAAACCTTGTACCGCAGTTCCACCAGGTCGCCGTGGAACCGATAGAGCGGTAGGCACCCCACCTGGAAGTGGATGTCCGAAGCACCCTTTTCGATTCCCAGGCGCAGCAGACGGTGTAGTTTCTCGCGTTCCATCGCCGTTATTTCCTCGCGACGTTTCGGGCGCGCACAGGCGCAGTCGAGGTTGCGTTTTTCGTATCGGCCCATCGCGTGGCCGCTTGACCGGGTTTCGCCCCGCTTGCACCGGAGCTGCACTTCCCGGCACCGCGTGGGCAGTTGGCTATCCTCGCCGCCGCGCTCGGGGCGGGGTGGAGGCGGAACCGCAGACTGGCGGATTCGCGTGAGATGCGAAGTCGAACAAGCCCGTTGGAAGCGCAGGGAGCAGGCGAGGCGAATGGATCCGGCACGGCCCGGTGGCACCCGACACGAACGCGGTAGGTCTCGCAGTAGCCGTCGCGTCGGGCTTCTTTCTATTGCTGGAGCGAATGTGGTCGCGTTCCTCGCCAGGCTGGGCGGAGCCGGGGGCGCGATCCTGGTGCTCGCCATCGCGATCGCAGCTTTTCCCGGTGCTGGACGCGCCACGGAGCCTGCCGAGCCCCAGGCCGACGGCGCCGCTCCGGCTGACGCACCTCCCAAGCCGAAGGTCGACCTCGGTCGCCTGCTCCAGCTGCCCGACTCCTATCAGAAGCCCGTCGAAAGCCGCCGCGGCATCGGCCAGGCGGAGTGGCAACGCAGGTTCGAGACCGTGCGGCTCGAGCTGCTCGGCGCCCAGACCGCTCTCCAGAAAGCCAAGGCCGAACTCGGCGCAGCCGCGACCGATTCGAGTCAATGGTCGGTCGCCGCCCCGGGCACCGCGCCGAACCCGGAAAACACTCCACTCAGCTACAAGCTGCGACAGGAGATCCGGCGCCAACGCGAGAACGTAAAACGGTCGGAAAAGCAGCTTCGGGCCCTCGAGATCGAGGCCGACCTCGCCGAGGTGCCACTCGCCTGGCGCGTCCCGCACATCGCCACGGCGCCAGAGTCGCGCATCGAGCTTTCTACCGAGCAGGACACCAGCGGCATCGGACGCTGATTCGCCTGCAACCGAGAGTTGCGCGGGGCGAGGCTGGCAGCGGGCGACCTGATGGCTACTCTGCGGCGCGCCGAACTACAGGCCGGCATCCAAAGGCAAGAACCCGAGCCAGGAACCAGAGGGACATTCCGCATGGACGAGTCACAGAACAACGAACCCAAGCCAATCGACTACGAGCCCAAGGGCAAGATCGACGCCGTGGGCGTGCTGTACGTCGTGGGCGGGATTCCGTGCATGATCCTCTTCTTCCTGATCCTCTTTGGTCTCGTGGGCGCCTGCGACCAGATGAACACCTACATCCCGGCCTAAGCTCTTCCGGCGCGATCGCAGCCGACCCCGCAGGTCGCTGCCGAGCGACAGGATTCTCGCCCGGTCCCTCTCTCCCCTTTTCCCGGGGGGCGGGGCCGGGCGTTTTCATTTTGGTCTGTCGGTTCATCCCCCGATTTCAAGTCGAGATGGTCGCGGTCGAGAATCGTTGGGAATCTCCCTCAATACTCCAGTGGCACGCTCAATCCCTGCTGACGGGTGGCCGATAGGGCGGGCGTCATGCAGATGCCCAAGACCGTGCGCAAGAACGTGCAACGCGGAATGGCTACCTCGACGGTTGCCGGGTTCGTGCTGGGTCTGGTGCTCACGCTGGGCTTCGGCTGCGCGGGGATCGGCCACAACCCCGTTCGCTACGACTATTTCCAGGTTCCCGATCCGGGTGACGCCTGGAGCCCGAAGATCGCTGGCTGGCAGCGGCGCGAACGCGCCGACAACGGTTCGTTCTTTTCGCAGTCGGTGCTCGAAGCCGCTGCAAAGAACGCGATGCCGGTGGCCAGCGACGGGGTGCGCAACGGGGAAGAGGCGGAGCCCTTCCTGCGCGACGACGGTCTGCGTGGCAAGTACTTCGACTTTCGATCCGCTCGCCGACGCGCCATGGCCCGCGCACTCGCTTCGTGGATCCAGAGCGAATCGCGCGCGCACTACGTAGAAGACGGTCCGATCGACCACTGGGCCACCCTCGAAGAGACCCTGCGCGGCAACGGCGACGACTGCGATGGTCTCGAACTGCTCGTCTATCACGCGCTGCGCGACCTCGGCTTTTCCGCCAACGAGGTCTATCGCGCCATCGTCTACCGACCCTCGGATGGTCAACACCACATGGTGACGCTTTGGTTCGAGGATCGCATGAACCCCTGGGTCATCGACCCGACCGGTGCCATGACGCTCGGCATGCCACGCATGTCCGACATGCCCGATTGGGTGCCGCTCAAGGTCTTCAGCGAGGACCTCGAGTACAGCGTGAAGCACTCGCCCACGCCCACGCCCACGCCCGCGACCAGCGCGACCGTGGCGCAAGGCGACTCGCGTTGATTCTCACAGCCGATTCCGTGCGCCGCAGCCATTTTCTCGCGCGTGGAAGCTCGAAGGCCAGCACCCGCGATCGAGTCCAAATCGCGATCCGCCGATAGATCTACCGCACCCCCGCGCTGCTGATGCGCGCATGCGGAAGAAGGATCGGCAGGAATGGATCTCGGTACGGTAATCGGGCTGGTACTTGCGTTCGGTCTGATCATCGGCGCAATGATGCTCGGTGGCGGCGTCGGCCCCTTCATCGACGCACAGAGCGCCATGATCGTGATCGGCGGCACCTTCGCCGCCACGCTCGTCTGTCAGAAGATGAACCACGTGATCGCAGCCCTTCAGCTGCTCATGCAGGCGGTCTTCGACAAGTCGAGCCCGATCGACGAGTTGATCCCCGTGATCATCCACCTCGCCGGCAAGGCTCGGAAAGAAGGGCTGGTATCGCTCGAAGGGGAGACGATCGAAGACCCCTTCATGGCGCGTGGTGTGCGTCTCGGGGTGGATGGGCTCAGCCCCGACATCATCAAGACGACCCTCGACAGCGAGCTCGCTTCGATGAAGACGCGACACGAACGCGGCCAGGGCATCTGGAAGTTCATGTGCGCGACGGCGCCTTCGATGGGCCTGATCGGCACCATCGTCGGTCTGGTGCAGATGCTCCAGAACCTCGACGACCCCGACTCGATCGGCCCCGCAATGGCCCTCGCACTTCTCACGACCCTCTACGGCGCCATCTTCGCCTTCGTGATCTTCGGGCCCATCGCGACCAAGCTCGCTGCGCGAACGGCTGAAGAGGTGAGCGCCAAGAAACTCACCATCGTGGGTGTGGAGTCGATCCTCAAGGGCGACAACACGATGGTGATCCAATCCAAGCTCGAAGCCTTCCTCTCGCCGCAGCAGCGCGAGGCCTTGTCTTCGGAGGGCTAGTGTCCTGTCCCAGTGATATCTCTGCATTCGAACGCAGCGGCGGGCTGCCGCCTGCGTTGTCCGCAGTCCGCCGCTGCGTTCACGGTGCATGCGAAGCCGGCACATCCCGCTCCCAGGATCGACCGGATATCGCTGGGAAAGGACACTAGTCGTTGGGCATCGATCCGAGCGAAGCGGAAGACCATGTCTGCGAAGAGGGCGCGCCAGCCTGGCTGGCCACGATGGGCGACTTGATGAGTCTGCTCCTGACCTTCTTCGTGTTGATGCTGTCGTTCGCGAATATGGACAAGCAGCTCTTTCTCGAAGCCATGGGGTCGATCCAGGAGGCCCTCGGTTTCAAGATCGAAGAGCCCGGTCAGTTCCATTCGATGAGCGACAACATGGTCGAGATGTCGGACAGGAGGTCGACGCCGTTCATCGACATCATGAACATGCCCACCCAAAACCAGGCGGTGACGACCGAGCAGGCGATGATGCAGCAGGTCGAGCAGTCGATCGCCGAGAACAACCTGGCGAGGGTCATCGAAGCCGAGTCGTCGGAGCGCGGCATCATCGTTCGCGTAAAGGGGCACGCGCTCTTCAAGCCGGGTTCCGACGTGTTGTTGCCCGAATCGTTCGTCTTCCTCGACGAGATCGTTCGCCTCACCGAAGAGTTCCCCTACGAGCTTTCGATCGAGGGGCATACGGACGTGAGCCCGATCTCGACCCCTCGCTTCCCCAATAACTGGTATCTCGCCGCAGCGCGTGCGATTGCAGTGCTCGAGTACATGAGTGCTTCGGGCGGGCTTCCCCTCGAGCGTTTGAGCGCTGCGGGCTTCGCACACACGCGCCCACTGGTCGACGGCGACAACGAAGAGGCGCGCGAGAAGAACCGACGCGTCGAGTTCGTGTATCTGCGCGACCCCCAGAAGTTGCGAGAATCCCGCTCGCACAAGAAGGCCCGCGAAGCCGCCAGGGCCCGCGACACGGGTCGCACCGACAACTCCACCGGCACCCCCGCCGCTCCCTCGAAATCCCTGATGGGCCCCCTGGGCGGCTAACCCCCCCCCCATACCCCCGACCTCCCACCACCGAGTCTGCGCGCTTGAAGGCCTTCGCGCACAGATCTTCAAACGAATCCGCTGGATGGTGGGAGGACGGAGCTAGAGGCCCGGCCGGAAAGTCCCCCTGCATTCGGTCGCGTCTGCGGCCTTCGTTTTGCCTTGCGCTTCCATCGCCGTAGCGACGGCTGCGCCTCCGTCACGCGGCTTGAACGAAGGCTGCAGCCACGCCCTCGGTGCGACGGGGGACTTTCCGGCCGAGGCCTCTAGTTTCAAAACGAAAGAGCACCAGGTCGCAGCATGCTTTTCTCGTTATTGATCGTAGAAGTGGGAGTTGCGAGTCGAAATCCGTTCTTGGGATTCGAGTGCTCGTTCGTGTGCACCGATGCGGTGAGCGGAAGAATGTTCCGGGTGGGTAGCTGCGGAATGAATCGGCCGAGGCGCTCTGCAACGAGCCGTGAGAAGCACTTTGAACGACCGGAGTTCAGGGGCGTCGGTGTTGTCTATCCGTCCGAAATACCTTGAGATTTCAAAACCCCTTCAATGTTCGACAAATAGCGCTAAAGCCCGCGCAGCAAATTCCGATCCCTGGTGGGCGCTTGCGTTTGCAATGCGCACGCATTTCAAAGCGAGGGATCGGGTGCTGGGTCGCGCGGAAGTTTCAAACCACAACGCAGAGCGAAATGGGACGCGGCATTTCGTTCCGCCCCACGCGCCAGTGCCGTTCGGCGGGATCGTTCGCGATGTCTGGGGGGCGCCGCGAGCGCACGTACGCGACAGCGTGCGACACGTTCTGATCGTCGGAGACTCGCCTGCGGTCTGCGATGACCTGGTCGACGCACTGACCCACCCGCGGCTTCGAGTCGTCACCACGGATTCCCCCGCTCGCGCTTTCGCGCGACTCGCCAACGACCACGTCGATTTCGTGATCGCCGATTCGCCGCTGCGACTCGCGAGCGGGCTCGATTTTCTCGAAGCCGTACGGCGTGAGTTCCCGGGCGTCTCGCGCGTACTGCTCAGCAGCGCTCGCGACTTCGCCTCGACCCGCGAAGCGATTCGCCGCTGCGACATCGCCTTCCTTCTCCCCAAGCCCTGGGATGCCGCCAGCCTTGGCGAGCTGATCGAGCGGTTACTGCTCGCGGATCGATCCGGCGTGGGTCCCCCCGACGAAGACGTGGACGCGTACCCCGACCCGGCGGTCTGGGGATACCCGGCAGAAGAGAGCAACAACGATCATCTGGACCCCAGTGCAGCGCTGCGGTCCTCCGGTTCAGTCGAAGAGGAGTAAACCAGCGTGGCGAGGATTCTTGTTGTAGACGAACAACCGAGCGTGTGCATGCACGTGAGCGAGATCCTTCGGGACCTCGGGCACGAGGTCACCTCGGAGCACACGGGCGAAGACGCCCTTCGGCTGTGTCGCGCCATCGAATTCGATGTCGTGCTCGTTGATCTCGAACGAGAATCAATGAAGAGCGCCGACCTGCTCAAGGTGATCCATCACGAGTGTTCCGAGACGCGTGTCGTGATCATGAGCGCGGGCGGCAGCATCGAAGCCGCTGTCGACGCCATGCGGCTGGGCGCGCATGACTACCTGCGAAAGCCGACTTCGCGCGAACGCCTCACCGAGGTGATGGCGACCTGCGAACGGGGACGTACGACGGAACTCCCCGCCGAGGGCGTTGCCCGGGATCCTCTGCGCACGGCCAGCGAGTCGGGGATGGTGGGACGCTCACGCGCGATTCGCGAACTGATGGAGATGGTCGAGAAGATCGCTCGCACGGACAGCAGCGTCTTGATCACCGGCGAAACCGGTACGGGCAAGGAACTCGTGGGTCGCGCCATCCACCGTTTGAGCCCCCGGGTCGACAAGGTCTTCAGCGCGATCAACTCGGCGGCCTTCCCCGAGACGCTGCTCGAGAGCGAGCTCTTTGGTCATCGTCGCGGCGCCTTTACCGGGGCCTCGAACAACAAGAAAGGCATCTTCGAACACGCTCACGGTGGCACGGTGTTCCTCGACGAAGTCGCCGACATGCCGGCTTCCATGCAGGTGAAGCTGTTGCGCTTCTTGCAGACTGGCGAAATCCGCCCGGTCGGTTCCGAGTCGACGCGCTACGTCGACGTTCGCCTGGTGGCCGCTTCGAACAAGCCCCTCGAAGAAGAGGTCGCAGCGGGCCGTTTCCGGGAAGACCTCTACTACCGTCTGGCCGTGATTCCGATTCACGTGCCGCCGTTACGAGAACGGGTCGAAGACATCGCCGTTCTCGCAGACCACTTCATCAAGACCTTTGCCAAGAAGCTGGGCAAGCGAATCGATGGTCTCGATCCGAAGGCGCTCGATGTCCTGATGGCGCATGACTGGCCGGGCAACATCCGGCAGCTCGAGAACTCGATCGAACGTGGCGCGGCACTCTGCCGCGACCACATGATCCGCGTCGAAGACATGCCCATCCGCTTGCGCGAAGCGTCGCTGGTTCGTGAAGGAGAGACGATCCAGAGCCTCCAGGTGATGGAACGGGCGCACATCCTCGCAACGCTGGAACGCGTGGGCTGGAACCGCAAGCAGGCGGCGGAGTTGTTGCAGATCTCGACCACGACGCTCTGGAGGCGTCTCAAGGAATTCGGCATCGAAGGCCAGCCCGGGCGTGAACCCACCCCGCAAGGCTTTGCCGGTGCCACTCCCTTTGCGGGAGATCGCTAGCGCCGCTGCGGCGACATGATGGACCTCTGTAGGAGAGCAAGAAGCAATGGCCAAGGACGACAAGGAAGAACAGCAGGACGAAGGCGGAGGAATTCCGTGGATGCTGATCATCGGTGCCGTCGTACTTTCGTTGGCTGCCGGTGCGAGCGGAGCCGTATTTTTTCTCGGGAACAAAACACCGCCGGCGCCACCTCCGGACCTGGAGGCCCAGGCAGCCGCTGCGGCGGAACTCCGCGAAGCGGAAGGGGAGGGCTTCAAGGAGCGCCTCTACTCGCTCGAGCCCTTCGTGGTGAACGTGACCGGTGATGGCTACAGCCGCTACCTGAAGGTGAAGGTCGAACTCGAAGCCGACACGCCCGAACTCAAGACCGAACTCGACGCACGCCTGTCGCAGGTCCGCGACGCGGTGATCGTGCTGCTTTCGAGCAAGAAGCTTTCCGACATCACGGATTTCGAGGGCAAGGCCCTGCTCAAGCAGGACATCTACGAGCGGGTCAACGACATCCTCGAAACGGGTGAACTGAACAGCGTGTTGTTTACGGAGTTCGTGGTGCAATGATGCCGCTCGAGGCGGAAGAACCGGTCCTCTCACGCGAGGAACTCGACGCCCTACTGGAGCGCCTGACCGACAAGTCGGCTGGCGCCGGATGGTCGACGACCGCGCGCAAGGACACCGCCAGCGAGGCGAGGCACGTTTCGCTTTCGCTCGAGCGAGCCTCCGAGGCGTTCGGCGATCGTATTTCGCGAAGCCTGTCGAACGTCTTCCAGACCCCGATCCGCTTCTCGTTGATCGACTGGCGCGAATCGGAACCCGAAGCATTCGAAGAACTGATGGTGCCCTTCGACCGCGCGGCGGCGTTCGACATCGTGCCGGGTGCCGGGCGTGGTCTCCTGCTGATCGGACGCACGCTGCTCTTCCAACTGCTGTGCATGAACTTCGGGGCGAGTCCGGGATTGAAGAAGTCACCGGTTCCGAACCGGAACTACACGTCGATCGAATGTCGCATCTACCGAAAGATCGCAGACGACCTGGTCGGCCTGCTTGCCGAGGGGTGGAGCGATGAAACCCCACTCCGCCCGAAGATCACGGGCTTGATCGGTCGCAGCCACGTGCGCGAGGAGGTTGCCGAGAGTCTCTATCTCGCGACCTTCGACATCTCGGGCTTCGGCGAGGTGTGCCGTTTGCGCGTTGCCGTACCGACGGCGGCCTTTGACGACCGCGTCGCGGCGGCTCGAGAGGTTGCGACCCAGGGAGCGTGTGGCGTCGAGGAAACCGTCCTCGACATGAGCCTCACCTTCCGCGCCAAAATCGGAACCGTCGACATGTCCCTGCGCGATTTCTCGAACCTCGCCGTCGGCGATGTCCTGCCCCTCGACGAAGTCGAAGGGGGAAAGCTCCTCGCGAGTGTGGCCGGGATTCCAAAGTTTCATGCGATCCGGGGTGCGGTCGGCAATCGACTGGCCGTGCAACTCCAGGATCGGATCTGAAGGATTGAAGGAGCAGCGATCTCATCATGTCTGCAGGTGAACAGACGGACGAGCTACCCGACGTCAACGAAGCCGTGGGTCAGGTGACGGAAGGGGATGCCGGCGCGGGTCTCGACGTCGTGATGGACGTCCCGCTCAGGCTATCGGTGGAGATCGGCAGCACGCAGCTACTCGTGCGCGAGATCCTTCAGCTGGCGAAGGGCTCGGTGGTCGAACTCGACCGCATGAATGGTGAGCCAGCAGATGTCTTCGTGAACGAACGGCTCGTCGCGCGGGGGGAAGTCACCGTCGTCGACGAGAAACTCGCGGTCAAGATCTTGGAGGTGGTGGCGGGAGACGTTGCGGGCGCGCGCACGCGCTAGTGCCGCGTCGCGCTGCTGCGACGTGAATGCGACCCGAGGAGAATCCAGGTGTGGGAGACGGTGTCAGCCCTTTGCGTCGTGCTCGGCGGCATTGTCGTGGTTTGCGCGGGATTGCGCGCCCTGGGCATTGGTACCGGTACGGCGCCGCGGTCCCGCATGCGCGTGGTCGAAAGCCTGTCGCTCGGCAATCGCCAACGTCTTCATGTCGTCGAGGTCGGCGGGGAGCGCCTGCTCGTCGGGGCCACCGAACAGCAGGTGAACCTGCTTCGCACGCTGCCTTCGGACCCCACGGCGGATTCCCTCGAGTTGGAGGATGTCGCGGACGAAGCCGCGGAAGCACCGCCGGCCGATTGGTTCGATCGTCTGCGGACGGTCGCGCGGGCGACGTTCCCGGTCATCGTGGGCGTGCTTTCGCTGGTTGGCGTGCCCGACCTCGCGATCGCCCAGGAATCGGTCGACCTGGGTCCGGCGACGCTATCGCTTGCGCTCGACGAAGCGACGACACCAGCGCGAATCTCGTCGACGCTGCAGATCGTCGCGCTTCTCACTCTCATTTCAGTCGCGCCTTCGCTGATTCTGATGGGGACCTGCTACGCGCGGATCCTGATCGTGCTGACCTTGCTTCGCCAGGCGATGGGCACGCACCAGTTGCCGCCGCGACAGATTCTCGTGTCGCTGGCGCTGTTCACGACGCTGTTCGTGATGGCACCGGTGGGGGAGCAGATCTATCAGGAAGCCCTCGTTCCCTATACGAGCGAAGAGATCGACATCGCGCAGGCCGGGGCGCTCGCCGCCATCCCGGTGCGCGAATACCTCCTGAACCACACCCGCGTCGACGACCTCGGTCTCTTCTACGAGCTCGCTGGAGAGGCGCTGCCCGAGGTTCGCGAGGACGCGAAGTTCAGGATGCTGCTTCCCGCGTACATGATCAGCGAGATCCGCACGGCCTTCGAGATCGGCTTCATGATCTATCTGCCGTTCTTGATCATCGACATCCTGGTCGCATCGATGCTGATCTCGATGGGCATGATGGTTCTGCCGCCGATGATGATCTCGCTCCCCTTCAAACTGATGCTCTTCGTTCTGCTCGACGGTTGGAACCTGCTGCTGAACGCGCTCGTCACGGGACTTCAATAGGTGAACCTCGAAGAAGCCAGCAGTCTCCTGCGCATGACGATCTTCACGAGTTTCGTCGTGGCTTCGCCCGTACTCGGGCTTGCCCTCGTGGTGGGTCTGGCCGTGTCGATCATCCAGTCGGCGACCCAGATCAACGAGCAAACGCTCACCCTCGTCCCCAAAATCGCGATCGTGTTCGGTGTGTTTGCGATCTTGTTCCCGTGGATCATGGGGACGATCATCGACTTCAGCCAGGAAATCCTGCGCATGGTGGCCGAGGACGTGGGGCGATGACGTACGACTTCGCCCTCGAACCCATCGTGGCGACGGCGCTTTCGAGCGTGCGGGTCCTCGCCATGCTGGTCACGGCTCCGATGTTTCGGGAGCAGGGCCTTCCGGGCCGCCTCCGCACGTCGCTCGCCCTGATGATCGCCATGTTCATGGTTCCGCCCGGTAGCGAAAGCGTGGACTGGCGTGAATGGTCGGGCCTCGAAGTCGCGGGGGTGATTGCGGTCGAAATGGGCATCGGCATGATGATCGGGATCGTCAGCTACTACGTGTTCGTCGGCTTCTGGATGCTCGGAGACTTCGTCTCGACCCAGGGCGGACTCTCGGCGGCACGGGTCGTCGACCCCTCATCCGGTGTGAGTTCGACGGCCCTGGCTCGCATGTTCAACGGCTTCGGTCTGATCGTCTTTCTCGCCCTCGATGGCCACCACGAATTGATTCGCCTGCTTGCGATCACCTTCGAGGAACTTCCACTCGGGCTTCGTTCTCCCGACCTCACTGCCTACCTGGCACTCGCTCATGCGGGCAGCGTCATCTTCGAGATTGCGGCACGACTCGCGGCCCCGATCACCGTGGCGATCTTCGTCCAGAACGTGGCGACCGGTGTGCTCTCGAAGAGCCTGCAGCAACTCAACCTGATGGTCGTGCAGCTGCCCCTGCATATCGGGATCGTGCTGCTCATCATCGGCTTCGGTGCGCCGGAGCTCATCGACGGTCTCCGGGACATGCTCGAGATGTCGTCCTCACGCGTGCTTGCTGTCGTGCTCGGGGAAGTGTAGATGGCTGACGAGGAAAAGACCGAGGAGGCCACGCCCAAGAAGCTCGAGGATGCGCGGAAGAAGGGAGACGTGCCGCAGAGCCAGGATGTCCCCATCCTGATGATGCTGTTGGTGACGTTTCTCGCCCTGCTCTCACCCCTCGGTGACGCACTGGTCGAAGCGGTCGTTCGGGTCGCACGCGAGTCGTGGGGCGGGATGTTGGTTCGCCCCGGAACCCTCGCCGACCTGAACGCCGTGGTGCAGTACGCCGGGGGAACCGTTGCGAAAGTCTTCCTTCCATTCGGGCTGCTGTTCATGCTCGTGGCTTGTGTCTCGTTGTGGATGCAGGTCGGTTTCCTGTTCACCACCGACAAGTTCAAGTTGAAGCTCGACCAGCTCAACCTCGCCAAGGGGTTGAAGAAGATGTTCGGCCTCGATCGTCTGTACAAGCTCGTCAAGAGCATCATCAAGCTCTCGGTCTATGGCGTGATCGTCTACCTCGTGGTGAAGCCCCAACTCGACCGGATCATGAAGCTGATCGATGCAGATTCGATTCACACCGCGATCGAAGCGCTGCTGCTGTTGAAAGAAGTGATGATCTACATCCTGCTGATCAGCGTGATCTTCGCGGTGATCGACATCGTCTGGGTGCGTTATCGCTACGCCAAGAAGATGCGCATGACCAAGCAGGAAGTGCGCGACGAAGTGAAGCAGCGGCAGGGCGATCCGAAGGTGCGCGCCCAGATCCGCAAGAAGCAGCTCGCCATGGCGGGCACTCGCATGATCGGAGCCGTCGAAGATGCCGATGTTCTCGTCACGAACCCCACGCACTACGCCGTGGCGCTGCAGTACCGCCCGCCCGAAATCATGACGCCCCGCGTGATCGCCAAGGGCCGCAACAAGCTGGCGCTCAAGATGCGCGCCGAAGCGGGCAAGCACGGGGTGCCGATCGTAGAGAACCCGCCGACGGCACAGCTTCTCTACAAGCTCGTCCCGGTCGACCAGGACATTCCCGAAAGCCTGTACAAGGCCGTGGCGGAAGTCCTGGCCTACATCTTTCGCCTCGATCCACGTAGTCGGCAGGCCTGGAAGAAGGCGTCCTGATCATGCAGCGCGATCAAGTCCTACTGGCGGCCGGTGCACTCGGTGTCCTGAGTCTGCTCGTCGTGCCCATGCCGGGCATGGTGCTCGACTTTCTGCTGTCGCTCTCGATCTCGGTGAGCCTGCTCGTCCTGCTCCTGGCGCTCTTCGCCGAGAAACCCCTCGAGTTTTCCGTCTTTCCAACGCTTCTGTTGATTCTCACGTTGATGCGCCTCGGGCTCAATGTGGGAACCACGCGGCTCATCTTGATGAACGGCAACGAGGGGACGGCTGCGGCCGGCAAGCTGATCGAAGCCTTCGGGGCCTTCACGGTCGGCGGGTCCTACATCGTCGGCATCGTGATCTTCCTGCTCTTCGTGATCATCAACATGATGGTGATCACGAAAGGTTCCGGCCGCATCGCCGAGGTCGCGGCGCGCTTCACGTTGGATGCCATGCCGGGCAAGCAGATGGCGATCGATGCCGATCTTTCTCAGGGAGTGATCGACGACGCCGAAGCCCTGCGCCGGCGAGAAGAGATTCAACGCGAAGCCGACTTCTACGGCGCGATGGATGGTGCCAGCAAGTTCGTCAAGGGTGACGCGACGGCGGGCATCGTCATCATGTTGATCAACGTCGTCGGTGGTCTCGCGATCGGCGTCTTCCAGTACAACATGGGCGTCGCCGAGGCGGCGGAGACGTACACGATCTTGACGGTCGGCGATGGCCTCGTGAGCCAGATCCCGTCGCTCATCGTGTCGACGGCGGCCGGCATGATCGTGAGCCGCGCGGGTGAGGCGACGCCGCTTGCGGACACGATGAAGGGCCAGATCTTCGTGAAGTCGAATGCGATGGGGATCGCCGCAGGCATGCTCGGTGCCATTGCGGTGGCGCCCGGGCTTCCGTTCGCCCCGTTCGCTCTGCTTTCGGCGGGTGCGTTCGCGCTTTCACGCAGCATGGCCGAGGACGACCAGCTCGAAGCGGAACCGGAAAGCGCCGCACCGGAAGGCCCGAGCGAAGAGGAGCAGATCGCAGGCGCTCTTGCCCTCGACGATCTAGAACTCGAAATCGGTTATGGCCTGATCCCCCTGGTCGATCCCGAAAAGCAGGGCGAGCTGCTGGGGCGCATCCGTGCGACCCGTCGCCAACTCGCGACCGAACTGGGCTTCGTGGTTCCGCTGATCCACATCCGCGACAACCTTCAGCTCGAACCGGGCGGCTACGAGATCTTGATCAAGGGCAACGCGATCGCGCGGGGCGAGATCCCGCCCAGCCATGCGCTCGCCATCTCGCCGGGGGAGGGCGCCGAAGAGATTCCGGGGCAGCCAACCCGGGACCCCGCCTTTGGACTCCCCGCACGCTGGATCCGCGAGCGCGACATGGATCGCGCGTCGGCGGCGGGTTACGCCGTAGTCGATGCGTCGACCGCGCTGGCCACGCATCTCGCCGAGGTCATTCGTACGCATGCGGTGGAACTGCTGTCGCGGCGTCGCGTGCGCGAGTTGCTCGATCAGTTCGCCGAAAGCGCACCGACGGTGGTGGACGAGATCGTGCCGTCGATCGTTTCGCTTTCGCTGCTGCACCGGACGATGCGAAGCCTGCTGTCCGAACGAGTTTCCATTCGCGACATCGGGACCATTCTCGACACCCTCGCCGAGTACGCACCCAAGATCCAGGACCCGGATCTGCTCACGGATCTCGTGCGCGAGCGACTCGGCCGCACGATCACGCGACCGTATCTCGATGACGAGGGGTCGCTTCGCGTGATCACGCTTTCGCCCGAACTCGAGGAAAAGCTCCGCAGCGGCGTGCAGCGAACCGAAAGCGGGTCGTTCCTGGCGGTCGACCCGCAGACGATCGACCGCGTCGTTACCGGCGTCGAAGGTGCGGTTCGCAAGGGCGACTACCAGGCGGGAGGTCGGGTGCCGGTCCTGCTCGCCGCACAGGCGGTGCGATCGAGCCTCTACCCGTTGCTTTCGCGGGTGGTTCCGCGTCTGGCCGTGCTCTCCCACAGCGAGCTGCCGGCGGGGATCGAGATCATCGCGGAAGACATCGTGAGGGAAAGCGATGCACATTAGACGTTTCGAAGCCGCGACGACGGCCGAGGCCGTTCGCCAGATTCGCGAAGAACTCGGGGACGACGCGCTGGTCTTGTCGGTGCAGAAGACTCGCCGCAAGCACGGGCCGTTCGGCTTGTTGAGCCGGCCGGGTGTCGAGGTCACTGCGTCGGTCGATCGCGAGGTGCGACAGGGTCGCCCGGCCATGTCGAGCGAGAACAGTTCGGCGACAGCGCTCCCTGGTGCCGAAGCCCTCGCGGCACACGCTGCCGCGCAGCCCCTCGAAGGAGAGCTGCGGCTCCTGCGCGCCGAGCTTCGCGCCCTTCGTGCGACGCGCGAAGAAGACGGCAACGAGATTCGCGAAGAACTCGAAGCGCTGCGGCGCGTGGTTCTTCGTCGGGGCGGCGAGAAAATGGTGGAGGCGCTGGAAGGGCACGCGGCCAGTCTCGCTCGTGCAGGGTTCGCTGCGCGGCATGCGGAACGCATCGCGGCGCGCGCGTCAGGGCTCGCGATGGACGCTTCGATTCCTTCCGAGAAGACGCTGTTGCAGGGACTCGTCGATGAACTCGAAGCAAACATCCTGATTCCGCGGTCAGATCAAGCGCCTCCGATCTCGTTCTTCGTCGGTGCGCCCGGCGTAGGCAAGACGACCACGCTCGCCAAGATCGCCGCACAGGAAGACGAGCGCGACGACCGCGTTTCGCTTCTCACGACCGACACCTTTCGAATCGGTGCGGAAGACCAGCTTCGCACCTACGCAGACCTGCTCCAGGTCCCCTTCGCCACCGCGGCGTCGCCCGAAGTGCTTGCCCAACGGGTCGAGGCCTTCGAGGGCAGTCGCATCCTGATCGATTCGGCTGGGCGCGGCCGTCACGACGTCGAAGCCATGGGCGACCTGATCGAATTGCGAGATCGCCTCGGCGAACGCGCCGCCGTGCACCTGGTGCTGTCGGCCGAAACGAAAGAAGCGGATCTGCGCGATCAGGTACGCCGCTATTCGGCGCTCCGTCCCGATGACACGATCGTCACCAAGGTCGATGAGAGTGATGATTTCACGTCGATGGCGAACGTGTTGCTCGACCAAGCCACACCGCCGCTGCTCTGGCTCGGTACCGGACAACGGGTGCCCGAAGATCTCGTGCTTCCCGAAGCCGACCAGCTCGCCGCGCAACTCCTCGAGGCCGCCGCATGACACTCCCCGATCTCACGGGTGTGGACTGGACGACGCCGCGTCCCCACCAGGCGGCAGGTCTGGGGGGCCGCGTGTCGGCGTCGCTCGAGAAGATCGAGAACTTGACGGCGGTGGTTTCGGGCAAGGGCGGCGTTGGCAAGACGAACGTGGTCGCGAACCTCGCGGTTTCGTGTGCGGGGCAGGGGGCGCGTGTTCTGGTCGTAGACGGTGATGCTGGGCTCGCGAACCTCGACGTCTTGATGGGCGTCGTTCCGCGATACTCGGTCATCGACGTCATGCGCGGCCGCTGTGCTTTCGACGATGCGCTGGTACGGGGCCCCAAGGGCATCTCACTACTTCCGGCGGGTTCCGGTCGACGCGATCTCGCCTGGTTCGAAAACGGCGGCACGGCACGACTGTTCGAGATGCTTCGCAGCCACGCGAAGGGCTTCGATCGCGTGTTGCTCGACGCGGGAGCGGGGATCGGCGAAGTCGTGGTCGACCTGGCCTGCGCTGCGTCGCGTGTCTGGCTCGTTGCTACGCCCGAGCCCACCAGCTTCGCCGACGCGTACGCAACCTACAAGACGCTCCTTTCGCGCGACCCGGACACCCGGGTCGAGTTGGTGGTCAACTGCGCCCGCGACGAGATAGAAGGCCGCGAGGTGCACCGCCATCTCGAGCGCACGTGCGAGCGCTTTCTCGCAAGCGAACTTCCCCTGCGCGCTGTTCTGTTGCGCGACCCGAGGCTTGTCGACGCGATTTCGCGACAACGATTGCTCGTCGAGGCTTATCCCACTTCACCCCTCGCCAAACGGATCACCAAGTTGGCTCACGAATGGATGCGCGAGTGAATCGTACATCCACGAGCCAGATGGCAAGGAGAGACCCATGGGACATATCGATCGTATCGACACCGTCGTTCCCACGAAGCACACCGCGCACGACCGGCGAGTGCGACGAAAAGACGAAGACGTTTCGGAAGAAGAGCGCCAGCGAACGCTGCGAAAGAAGCGCCGGCGCGAAAGGCGCAAGGCGGACGACGAGCCGCAGCCGGACGAAGGCGAAGAGCACCACGACGTCGACATTCGCGTGTGAGGGTGATGAGAATTCGCGCGTTGCGTTCCGAACCTTCGCATCACATTGCGTTCTGCACGCCTGACCTCTCGAATCGAGAGTTTTCGTCCGAGGCGTGCATCCCCCACTAGAGCGCTCCGCCTCAGGCATTGACGAACAACACGCCGAATTCGCTCGGGTTTACCTGGTGTTGGGAACGACGAAGCAGCTGATCGAGAACACGAACCCATCTGGCACGACGCTTGCGTAGTGGTTGAACGAAAGCTCCGCGCTCGGAAGAAGATTCCGGGGGCCGGGTTTCGAAGCGAACGACGAACACGACCCGGAAGACCCACCGGAACGGCTCAGACCTGGAAAGGACAGCAGACGAACCATGCCGAGCAATCTCTACGTCTCTTCCGCGGGCGCCATGGCCCGACTCACACAACTCGACCTCGTCGCGAACAATATCGCGAACGCGGGGACGACGGGATACAAGCGCGACGGCGCCTTCTTCGAGTCGGTGCTTCAGGCTTCACTCCAGGACGAAGAGGGTGAACCCATTCAGGGCCTGCCCGGCCTCGAGTTCGTGCGAAGTCACGGCATCGCGAACGACTTCGAATCCGGTTCGGTCGAACGCACCGGTGCACCGCTCGATGTTGCGATTCACGGCCCCGGCTTTCTCGAAGTCCAGACCGATAAGGGCCTTCGCTACACGCGCGCTGGTTCCCTCATGGTGAACGCCGAGGGCACGCTGACGACCCGTGACGGTCAAGCGGTGATGGGCGAGGGCGGTCCGATCCAGATCACCGGAACCGGCGCACGCATCGAACCTGGCGGCGAGATCAAGGACGACGCGGGCAACGAACTCGGTCGCCTGAAGCTGGTCGAATTCCAGAACACCGCGGAGCTGCGCAAGGAAGGCCATCAGCGTTTCGCGGCTGGTGAAAACGCCGGCCCCGTCACCGCATTGAACCCGTCGTTTCTCACACAGTCACTCGAAGGCTCGAACGTGAACCCGGTCAACGAGCTGAGCACGCTCGTGGCCCTGCAGCGCGCCTTCGACGCGAACATCCGCACGATGCAAGCCGACGATGAAGCCACCAGCCGACTACTCAGGGAGATCCAGGGATGAGAGCCCTTTTCAGTGCTGCTTCCGGCATGGAAGCACAGCAACTTCGCATCGATTCGATCGCGAACAACCTCGCAAACGTCTCGACGACGGGCTTCAAGAAGTCGCGAACGGAGTTCGAGGATCTCTTCTACGAAACGATCCAAATGCCCGGCGCAACGTCAGAAAGTGGCACCGAGCTCCCGACGGGCATCCAGGTCGGGCACGGCGTGCGGCTGGCGTCGATCGGGCGCGTCTTCAGCACCGGCGACCGCGTTGCGACCAACAACCCGATGGACCTCGCGATCGATGGCGAAGGCTTCTTCCAGATCCAGAAGGAGGGAGGCGAGACACTCTACACGCGCGATGGCGAATTCAAGAAGGACGGCGACGGCAACCTCGTGACGAAGGGCGGTGACCTCATCCTGCCGACCATCACGATCCCGACCGACGCAACGAACGTCACGATCCTGCCCGACGGTACGGTGAACGTGACCCAGGCCGGAAGCGCGACGCCGACCCAGGTCGGACAGCTGGAACTCGCTCGGTTCGCAAATGCCGCCGGCTTGATGGCGCTCGGTGGAAACCGCTTCGCGGTGACCGAGGCGTCGGGCTTTCCCGAAACCGGGACTCCCGACGAGAACGGCTTCGGTGCGCTGAGTTCCGGCTACCTCGAAGGCTCGAACGTCAACGTGGCCGAGGAACTCGTGCAGATGATCCTCGCCCAGCGCGCATTCGAAGTGAATTCGCGCGTGATCCGCGCGGGCGACGAGATGCTGCGCACTGCCTCACAGCTCACGGCTTGATGGAAACGACTGAATGACTCTGCTTCGAAAAACCGGCCTCGGCATCGCGCTCCTTGCTGCGGGCGTACTCGCAACGAGCGCTGCGGCCGACACGCGTGTGTCCAAGCAGCTCGGCGAAGAGCTCGAGCGTTACGTACGTGGGCGCGCCGACGCATCGGTGAGCGAGATCAACATCCCGGAGCTTTCGGCCTTCGACGAGCTGGGGCTCCCGGCAGACGAACTCGACGTTTCCTTTCGCACGCACAAGACCGGACGCCTTTCGGGGCGGACACCCGTGACGGTGATCTTGAATCACGCCGGACGCGAAGTGAAGCGCGGTGTCGTGACGGTTGGGCTGATCGCCTACAAGCACATCTACGTGGCCGCACGCGGGGTGCGGAAGGGCGAAGTCGTAGAGGAAGGCGACATCCGCCGCGTGCGTCGCGACATGTCGACGCTGCGGGGGGCCGTGATCACGCGTTCGAGTGATCTGGTCGGTATGCGGGTGCGCCGGTCACTTCCTGCCGGTCGGGCCTGGCAGCCGCGTTACCTCGAAACGATTCCCACGGTTCGCCGTGGCGAACTCGTGCGGTTGCGCCTCGAGAGCGGTGGTCTGCGCATCGACGGCACGGGCAAGGCGGGGGCGGACGGTCGCCCGGGAGAGTTCATTCGCGTGCTCAACGCGGCGTCCAAGCGCTACGTGACCGGTCGCGTCGACGAGGAGGGGACCGTTCATGTTCGCTTCTAGTCGAGCACGCCGATGGGTAGCCGCCGTCTCACTGGTCTTCTTGTGCACCGGCACGGGTTGCGTCGAAAAGGCGCTGCGCGAGCGCGGTGAACTCATGGACTACGAGCCGATCGCCCCCACCGAACCCGTGGTGCCGAAGGACGGATCGATCTTCCAGGGCCGCGCGTCTTCGGGCTCCTATCTCTTCTTCGACAGCAAGGCGCGAAAGCCCGGCGATCTCGTCACGATCATGATCGTCGAGCAGACCCAGGCCGAGGGTGACGCCTCGACCGAACTCGAATCCGAGCGCACGATGGCGGGCACGTTGTCTTCGGACATCGGGCTCACCGCGCTGGTGACCAAGCCAGCGAAGAAGATCCTCGGTTTCTTCGGGTTCGGTGGAGAAGACAATCCGGCGGCGGCGGGTGCCGAGACCAACGTCGTCACGTCCTCGATGACGAACGACTTCAGCGGTGAGGGCAAGACCAGCCGCAGCGGCAAGTTCACTGGCGTCGTGACCTGTCGCGTCGTCGACGTCCTGCCGAGCGGCATCCTCCACGTGCGGGGCCGGCGCTGGGTCGTGATCAATCATGACGCCCAGTACCTCACGATCGAGGGGCTGGTTCGCCCCGAAGATCTTTCGATCAACAACACCGTGACGTCCAACTTCGTGGCCGAGATGAGTCTCAGTTATGACGGCCTCGGCGTGATCGACGACAAACAGCGCCCCGGTTGGGTCGCGCGCATCTTCGATTGGATCTATCCGCTTTGACGACCACCCGAAATCTCGCGACGCACGCATGGAGTGCGAAGGCTCGAACGTTCGTGACGGTCTTCGTGTCCGCCTGCATCGCTTTGACGCTCGCAACCTCGACCGCGCAGGCCGCTCGGCTCAAGGAGATTGCGAACGTGAAGGGTGTGCGTGAGAACCCGTTGATCGGCTACGGCCTGGTCGTCGGGCTCGCCGGCACCGGCGACAAATCGGGCACCGAGTTCACGATCCAGTCCCTCACGAGCATGCTCTCCAAGATGGGCATCGCTCTCGATCCCAATCAGATCAACGTGAAGAACGTGGCGGCGGTGATGGTGACGTCACGACTGCCCGCCTTCGCACGGACCGGCAATCAGATCGACGTCACGGTCGCTTCGATGGGTGATTCGACGAGCCTCGAAGGTGGCACGCTCCTGATGACACCCCTGCTCGGAAGTGACGGTCAGATCTACGCCATCGCCCAGGGCCCCGTTTCGGTGGGCGGCTTCTCTTCGGGTGGTGGTGGCGGCGGTGTGCAGAAGAACCATCCCACGGTGGGCCGCGTGGCCGCCGGTGCGACGGTCGAAAAGGAACTCGACTACGCGATTGCTGGTCTCGGCCAGTTCGAAGTCAACCTGCGACAGCCCGACTTCACGACGTCGTTGCGGACAGCCGAAGCGATCAACCAGCACTTCGGTGTCGAAGTCGCATCTGCCGCGAGTTCGGGCTCGATCGAGGTGCAGATCCCCAGCGAGTACCGCGATCGCATCGTTCGCTTCCTGTCCGAAGTCGAGATGCTCGAGATCCAGCCCGATCGTGTGGCCAAGGTGATCCTCAACGAGCGGACGGGCACAGTCGTCATGGGGGCCGGCGTGCGCCTCGCAACGGTCGCTATCGCCCACGGCAGTCTCACCGTGACGATCTCTACGGAGAAGGAAGCATCCCAACCGGGCGCGTTCGCCACGGGTGGCGAGACCCGGGTGGTCGAGAACACCGATGTCGAAGTGTTCGAAGAAGATGCGCAGCTCAACGTGATCGCTTCTGCGGTCACGATCGGAGAACTCGTACGCGGGCTCAATGCCATGGGGGTCAGCCCGCGCGATCTGATCGCCATCATGCAGGCCATCAAGGCAGCCGGAGCGCTGAGCGCCGAACTGGAGCTGATGTAATGATCTCTTCACCTCGAGTCGATGGTGCGTTGCTCTTGCGCAACGCGAACCTTGCCAGGACGCCCGACGCCGAAAAGGCGACCCGCGAGTTCGATGCCTACTTCCTTTCCCAGTTCTTGAAGTCGGCCGGTGGCGCGACGGAGGAGCATCTGCTCGACGGCGGCAGTGCGGGACGCATGTATCGCGATCAGTTCATGGACGAAATCGCTCGCGTACTCGCCGAGCACGGTGGCGTCGGCATCTCGCAGCAACTCGCAGACGAGGTCGAACCTTCGAAGGAAGAGGAGGAGGGCGCATGACCGAGACGGCTGCCATCGTGAGGCGCCTGCTCTCCATCTTGAGCGAAGAGGAGCGCCTCTACGTCGAACTGAAGTCGCTACTTCAGGAAGAGCACGCGCGCATGGTCGCGCGCGACGCCGACGCGATCGAACAGATCGTGGCTCAGAAGGACGCCCTCGCGAGCGAAGGGCGTCTGCTGGAGGAGTGTCGCAGCAAGGTGATGAAGGAACTCGGTCGCGCCTTCGGTCTGGCCGAGAGCGAAACGACATTGTCGCGTCTGTGCGCCGTGCTGGGAGAAGAGGGCGCCGAGCTGCGCGCCTCCCACGGTCGCATCGTCGCTCTCGTGGCCGCGGTACGCGAGCTGCTCGATGCCAACGCGAACTTCGCCGGTGAAGCGCTCTTCCGTGTGCAATCGACCTTGCGGCTGCTCGGCCGCCTGCTTCCCGATCAACCGACCTACGAGCGCAACCCGACGCCCACCAGCATGCAGCCGGTGGCGCGCCCCGGCCGCCTCGTGCAGCAGGCGGTGTAGGAGAACCCGATGGCGGGATTGTTTGGCGCACTCGATCTCTCGGCCCGAGCCCTGGGCGTGACCCAGAAGGGCCTCGGCGTCACTGCGCACAACATCGCGAACGTGAATACGCCCGGGTACACCCGGCAGCGGCAGGCGATCGAAGCGGCGCTCCCGCTCAATAGCGCGACGGGTTCCATCGGAACCGGTGTCGAGCAGCGCACCATCGAGCGGGTTCACGACAGCTTCATCCAGGCGCGCTTGATCCAGGAACACGCTTCGCAGGGAAGCCTCGAGCAGGAAGTGGGTGTGTTGTCGCAGCTCGATTCGCTGTTCAACGAGCAGGGGGGCGACGGCATTACGCCGCAGTTGTCGCGGCTCTATGACAGCTTCAGCACGCTGGCCGCCGCCTCTGAACCCGACCAGCCGAACGAGCGAGCCAACCTGATCGGAGTGGCGCAGACCGTCGTTGCGACCTTCAACCGCTTCGACTCACAGATGACGGATCTGCAGCGGTCTACTGACAGCGCGATCGTCGGCCTGCTGCCCGAAGTCAACAAGTTGCTCGAACAGATCGCCGCACTGAACCAGGAAATCGCGAAGGCCGAGAGCCTGGCGCCCGCGAATGATCTGCGAGACGAGCAGGAGCGACTGATTCGCGACCTCGCCTCCAAGATGGAGATCTCCACCATCGAGGACAACCAGGGCCTCACCACCGTGATGTTCGAAGGCGGCATTCCCCTGGTCGAAGGCCAGATGACGTCGAGTCTACTGGCGGTTCCGGATCCTTCACATCCCTTCGACCCGACCTTCTCGTCGATCCACGTTCAGACCGGGAACCAGACTTTCGACGTGACATCGCGGATCACGGGCGGCGAACTCGGTGGGCTCTTGTTGTCGAGGGATGTCCACATCGCGGACGCCAGAAACGATCTCGATGCGCTCGCGTTCACCCTGGCACAGACCGTCAACGACCAGCACAGCCTCGGTTTCGACCTCAACGGTGCAGCGGGCGGGGACTTCTTCTCTGTCGTCGACCCGACGCAGGTTTCGGGAGCTGCTGGCAGCATCAGCGTTGCCACCGCGATCGAGAATGACCACGGTGCCATCGCAGCGGCCGGCTTGGCCTCCGCCGAGTCGGGCGATACCGCAAACGCGGACCTGCTCGCGGGACTGCGTAGCGCTCTGTTGCCGAGCTATCAGCCCGGGGACCTGGCGGGTGCTCCGAGTGGGTTGAGCCAGACCGTGATTCAACAGTCCGCGAGCATGATCTCGTCACGCGGGCGCGCTTCAGAGCTCGCGAACTTCTCTCTTTCGCAGCAGAACCAGGTGCTGGGTGAGATCCAGGATCGCCGCGATGAGATTTCCGGCGTGTCACTCGATGAGGAAGTGACCGACCTGATCCGCTTGCAATCGAGCTATCAGGCGAACGCGCGGGTGATCTCCACCGTGAACGAAATGCTCAACCAATTGACGTCACTCATCTGACCGCGCGAGGCGCGTGTCGAACCAGGATAGAAGAAGATGAGAATCACCAACTCGATGATCTACCGCTTCGGCGTCCAGGGGGCGCAGGACCAACGCGCTCGCCTCGCCGAGATCCAGGAGCAGGCATCGACGGGCAAGGTGATCAACCGCCCGAGCGACGATCCAGTGCGCGTGCGGGCGACGACGCTCTTACGCGATGGCCTGGCGCAGATTTCCCAGTACGAACGCAATATCACGACCAGTCGGCTGCGACTCAGTACCACGGAAGCAGCGCTGGACGGTGCCTACCAGGTCATGGTGCGCGCCGGCGAGCTGGCCAACAATGCGGCCAACGGGACCCACAACGCCGAATCGCGCGCGCTCATCGCGCAGGAAGTGGAACAGCTGCACGATCAGCTGTTGCGCGAAGCGAACTCACGCGATGCGGGAGGCGGTCGGGTCTTCGCGGGCTACGCGACCGACGCCGACCCCTTTAGCGTCAGCGGGAATTTCGTTTCGGGTAGTCCTCCACCCACGGTGTCCTTCGTGGGGGACTCGAACGAGATCTACGTCGACATCGACGACGGGGTCGACATGCAGGTCACCCTGGCGGGCGACCGCGTTTTCGCGGGAACCGGGGGAGGCGAGGACCTCTTCGGGATCGTTCAAGACCTGTGGACCGCGTTGGACACGAACGATCAGCCCGGTGCTGCCGCCATCCTTACGCGCCTGGAGTCCGCGAAGACCCAGGTCAGCGCCGAGCGGACGAAGATCGGCTCTTCCGATGCCCAGGCCGAACTCTGGGAGCAACGCCACCGCGACAACGACGCGATGTTGCAGGAACAACTGTCCGAATTCGAAGACGCGGACAGCATCGAAGTCTTTTCACAACTCGTTCAACAGGAAGCCGCGCTGCAGGGCTCGATGGAAGTGACCTCCCGAATCCTGCAGACCAACCTCTTGAGCTTCCTCTAACCGGATTCGCCAGTACGTCGAGGCTGGATCGACATATGGAGTCGAACACGTGCTCGTTCTCTCACGCAGACCAGGCGAGAGCCTGCGAATCGATGAAAACATCAGGATCACCCTGGTCGCCTGTTCGGCTGGCCAGGTGCGACTTGCGATCGACGCACCGGATCACGTGGAGATCCTGCGCGAAGAAGTCTATGAGCGAATCGCTTCGGCGAACCTCGCAGCGGCAGGCGCCCAGGACGGCGTCGTACGCCGTGCAGTAACCCGTTTGCGCGGCAGTTCGGGCAATCGAACCAGTAACGAAGCCAACAGGAAAGGTGGACAACATGGCTGAGACCATCTCTATCGAAAGCAACAGGTTCGGACGGATCGAAGTCGATCCGCAGAACGTGCTTCACTTCAATGGGCTGCCGGGCTTTTCGCAAGCACGCCGTTTCGTCGTGGTCGACCACGCCGATACGACGAGCTTCTCGTGGCTCGTGTCTCTCGATGATCCGGACCTGGCGTTCGTGATCGCGAACCCCTGGCACTTCTTTCCGGGCTACGACCCGGCGGTCGGCACGCGACACTTGACCGCTCTGGAGATCACGAAGCCGGAGCAGCTCGAGACGGTCGTCTTTGCGAGCTTTCACGGTCGCCAGGTAACCCTGAATCTCTCTGCGCCCATCTTGATCAATCGGGAGTCGATGCAGGGTACGCAGGTGATCATCGACGACCCGCGCTACTCGACCCGCGAAGAGGTTCCGGTCGCGGATCCGGCGCAGGCGTCGACGGCCGCGCAGCAGTCTGGAGTCCAGGCCACAGTCGAGTAGCCAGTGCGAACTGTACGAGCGGGAGGGTCCCTTCCGGTCGTCGGTAGCGTGCATTCACACAGGAGGGCGGTGGCATGGAATCCACCTCCCAGCCGAATCGCGAAGCAGCCGTTCCAGGCTCGCATCGCAATGTGGACGTACCCGGTGGGCGCCGACCCGCGCCGCACCGGAACGAGCCGTTGCCGTCACACAAGCAAGTGGGCTGCGATTCGGTTCGCGCCTGGCTCGTGTCGCTTTCGACGATCATGGCGTCGCCCATTTCGCGCGATGCCGTGGCCTGCGAAGTGCTCGAACGCATCGAAGCATTCTGCCCTTCGAAGCAGAGTGCCTTGTTTTGCATGCCCGACTTCACCACAGACGCCTGGAATTCGTCGACCGAGCTCGAAGTGGCAGCCGCACGTGGCGCTGCACTTCCCGACGATCAGGCGATCTGGGTCGAACGAATCGCGCGCGAGTCCCTGGGCCGTTGCCAGGTCTTCGGGCGCGAATCGCGTAGTGCGGGGCTTGCGTCGTTCTTGTGGGTCCCCGTGTTGTGTCGCGGACAGCGCGTGGGGGTTCTCCAACTGGGTGACGACCAGGGCCACGCGATGGCGGGAAGTCTGCCGCGCGAGTTGGGAGTGCTCGCTGACGAGATCGGTGCCGTTCTCGTTCACGCAGGCGAACACGAAGCGATGCAGCGCGAGAAAGCGCGGCTCGAGTTACGGATCGACGCACTGGAGCGCGAGCAGAAAATCGCCCGTAGTGAACGATGCGAGCAGGCCGGACGCGATCTCACGCTGAATGCAGCCCTACACCGGGCTGAAGACGCCGCGACACGGCAGCCCGAGTTGGCCGCCCTGGCGTCGGACCTTCGCGAGCTCCGATGTGGCGAGTCGGCTCCCGAAACCTGGGTCGACCTTCGCGATCTCGTCGATCGGTGCCTCGAGGGCCTTTCGGTCTCGGACGTCGATCGCAGCTTTCTGGCTGTGCAAGCCGACCGGATTCCACCTGTCCGGTGTCAGCGCATGCGAGTCGAAGGCTTGCTGGGGGCCCTGATCGAGCGTGCGCTCGTGCGGCTCGGTGGCGGCGATCTCAGTGGATGGATCCATCTTCGCGCAGGCGCACGCACCGTGCTGTGTGAAGTCGGCGTCGAGGGTGAAGTTGCTCGAGCATCCGGCAAGGATGCGTCGTGGCAAGGCTGGTTCGACAACGCCGATGAATGGGATGCCGCGGTCGACCTGGCAGAAGACCAGGGCGGCGAACTCACGACTGCGGTTGCGGACGATCGAACCGGCGTGGTCCTTACGCTTCCGGTCGATCCGGATCTGGGCTGACCACACCACCGACCTGGTCCGGGCCCTTCGGCTCTTCCACCGGCGGCAACTGATCGAGCAGGGTTTCGAGTTCGGCCTGCTCGTCGCTCGCCGGCGATTCGGGTTCTTCGATCGCGGCCAGGTCGGACTTCAACACCACGATGTCGATCCGGCGATTCAGCGCCCGGTTCTTATCCGTGTCGTTGGGGGCGATCGGGCGAAACTCCGCGTAGCCCGACGCGCCGATCCGGGTCGGCGCGATGTTGAGCCGTTCGATCAGGTAACGCGCCACGGCAGAAGCACGAGCAGAGGAAAGCTCCCAAT
>JASMLK010000134.1 GCA_030748735.1 Myxococcota bacterium
CGTCGCACCGAGGGTGTGGCTGCGGCCGTCGTTCAAGGCGCGCGACCGAGGCGTAGCCGTCGCTACGGCGATGGGAGCGCAACGCAGAACGAAGGCCGCAGACGCGACCGAATGCAGGGGGACTTTCCGGCCGGGCCTCTAGGGATCGATGGCGTCGCGCAGGATCGGTCGCGGGACCGGCGTGCCTTCTTCGCGTGCGTGGCGGACCTCACGCACCAGGGCGATCGCGCGGTTCAGGAACAACACGCCGATGATCACATGCATCGCGAGGAAGATCGTGTTGGTCCACAGCGCGAAGGCGTAGAGGGCTTCGCGGGAGCCGTATTCTTCGAACAAAGTCGCGAAGGCGATCTCGCGTGTGCCGAAGTTGCCGAGCGACGGAATCAACAGGGCGAAGTACATGACCGGAATGCGCGCCACCAGCGCGATCCAATCGATCTCCAGCCCGAAGGACCTCGCGGCGAGTCCCTGGATCGCGACATCGTAGATCCCGAAAACCCCGAACCATCCCACATAAGGAAGCAGCTCGCGCGGCTTCACGGTGTCGATCCATCCGCCGATCCCGAGCTTGTCGAGGGCGATCCGCATGTAGCCCCGGCGCACTGCGACCCAGACGACGATCACGGCGATCCAACAGAGCGCCACCAGGCTGGCGACGTCGCGATTGGCCGCGAGTCCACCCTCGAGCAGGGCGAGCGCCAGGGTGGCCTGGATCAGGAGTACCGCGAAGTGGGTGACGAAGGGAATGCTCGCGATCGCGACCACCCGCGCGACGCTCACCGAGTGGAGCAGCTGGGTGCAGCCCAACAGAAAGCTCGCGTCGGCCAGCGAGTTGTTGACCGTACGGACGAGTTCCGACGCCCCTTTTACCGCCATGATCTTGCGGATCGGCACGCGTTCGATGAACTGTCGTATCGCGGCTGCCTGGAACAGGCCCCATACGACGAAGAACGAAACCTTGTCGAAGACGGTGATCGCAATGAAGAGAGGAAGGTTCGCTTCGGCCGTGGCTTCGGGAATCGCCTGCCAGTCGATGCGATAGCCGAAGACATAGACCATCGCGCAAATCGAGATCGACCAGGGAAGGAGTTGACGCCCAATGCTCTTGAAAATCGGCTTCACCGCGCCGCAGCATAGCCTCGAATGCGCAGGCGGCGGCCCGTCGTGAAGGTTCTCGCCCTCGACTTCGACGGGGTGATCTCGGATAGCGCGCCCGAATGCTTCTGGGTTGCAGTGCGCACCCTCGAGCGCGTGCGCCCGGGCTCGCTCGACGCCAGCAGACTCGAGCGCTGGAGCGCCATGTCGGGCACCGACGCGCGCGAGGCAATCCAACGGGACCCGCTGTTCGCCGGCTTCCTCGACATCATGCCGCTGGGTAATCGCGCAGAGGACTTCGGGGTGTCGTTGCTCGCACTCGAGGCCGGGGAAAGCATCGAGAACCAGGCCGACTACGACCGCTGGTTCGCCGAGCAGGCTCTCGACTTCACGAAGGCCTTCCACGAGCACTTCTACGACGAGCGCGCCCAGCTGCGAGCGGCGTCGGAAGAGGACTGGGGGCTGTTGATGTCCCCCTATGGGGAGTTGATCGACCTGTTGCGCCGGCATCGCGGCGCCTGCGACGTGGTGATCGCGACCGCGAAGGATCGTGACTCGGTGTCTCGTCTCGTCTCGCGCTTCGAGATCGGCGATGTCTTCGCCCTCGACCGCATCTACGACAAGGAGTGGGGGCGCGACAAGCAGGCGCACATCCGCGCCGTTCAGGGCGACTTCGACGTGCCGTTCGAGGACATCACCTTCATCGACGACAAGGCGAACCATCTGGTCTCGGTCGCGAAGCTCGGGGCGCGCTGCGTGCTGGCGTCGTGGGGCTACAACGGTCCGCGCGAGCGCGCGTACGCGACGGACCGCGGCCTCGCGGTTTACGGGCTCGACAAACTCGAAGGCGCGCTCTTCGCGTGACGGCTCTTGCTTGGCGATTCAAGGGTTTCGGTCTACTCTCCGCAAACGGTTGAAAAACCGGTGAGATCACTCGCACGACCCCCCGAAGAAAGAACCGAAGGGACCGAACGGGCCGGAGACGGAGACCGGAGCGCGCAGGCTTTCGAGCCGTGCCCCGAGCTTCGAGTGATTCGATCGAGTTGAACCGCTGTGCTTCGGCGGGCGTCTCGATTGGAGCGCCTTTCGTCAGTTCGCAACCCCGGGGAGTTCGCCCGCCTTGCAGGACCATCTCGACCCAAAGAACCGCCGCCGATTGCTGGGGCGTCGCACACGCCCGCGCAATCGCAGCCTTCGGGTGGAGCCGATGAGTCGCCGGGGGCGCCTGACGCTGCTTGCCCTGGGCTGTGCGCTGGGGCTCGCGGTCGGTGCGCCCTGGGTGGTGTCGCGATTGGGCGGCGAAGCCGCAGAGGGTTCGACCCGGGCGGGTGGCTACGCGGGTGGCGGGAGCGGCATTGCTGCGCCGGACGGTGTCTTCGCGCGGCTGCCCGTGGGTGCCGAGAACGCGGTGTACACCTACTCGGACGAGCCCAGTGGGTCGGCCTCGAGCGGCGTGACGTTCGCAAGCGCTTCGAGCGACCCCTTCGCGGGCCCGCGGCTTGCGGAGGTGATCCCCGCACCGTTCGATCGTCCCGATCTCGAAGGCCCGCTGCGGGTCGAATACTCCCTCGACGCCGAGTTGACCCGCCGCGTGTTCAAGGTGCTGCGCAACAGCCGCGTCGAACGCGGACACGTGATCGTCCTCGACCCGAAGACGGGCCGCGTGCTCACCTATGCGTCGACGGACCCCGTCGGTTTCCCGCCGACGCGTGCCTATCCCGCGGCCTCATTGGTGAAGATCGTGACGGCCGACGCGCTGCTCGAGACCCAGGCCGAGCGCGCGTACGACTTGTGCCTCTATCGCGGCAATCCCTATCGCCTGCGGCCCGGGCGCTTGAAGCGACCGAAGACCGGGCGGCGTGTTTCGCTCGAGATGGCGCTGGCGACCTCGAACAACCAGTGCTTTGCGCAGTTTGCGGTAAACGACGTCGGCAGCCTGAGCCTGCTCGACGCTGTCGATCGCTTCGGTTGGCTCGATCAGGCAGGCCCGGGACACGACGCGGGAATCGTCGAGCCGGGAAGCAACGAATACCAGCTCGGCAAGCTCGGGTGTGGCCTCGCGGGCTGCCGAATCACCCCGCTCCACGCGGCTCGACTCGCCGCGACGCTCGCAAACGGGCAGAGCGTCGAGCCCTGGTGGGTCGATCGCGTGGTCGATGGCCAGGGTCGCGAATTGGTCGGGCCGCCCCGGCCCGAACCGCGTCGCGTGCTCAGCCGTGAACGGGCCGACGAGCTGCGCGAGATGATGGTGCGCACCACGACGCGCGGTACTGCGCGCAGTGCGTTCCGCGACCGGCGGGGTCGGCCGAAGCTCGGTCCTGTGAAGGTGTCGGGCAAGACGGGAAACATCTCGGGAAGCGAACCGAGGGGACGCTACGAGTGGTTCGTCGGGGCCGCACCTGCGGACGATCCCACGGTGGCGGTCGCGGTCGTGCAGGTACACGGACATCTGTGGTGGAAGAAGTCGTCGGAGATTGCAGCCGACGTCTTTTCCCAGGTGTTCTGCGAAAAGCGACGCTGCGAGCCCCAGCTCGCGAACCGCTACACGGGCCGCCTCGGCGAACCCGCCGCCCCGATCTTCCTCTCGGAGTCGGGTCGCTAGCCGCTCAACACCTCGGTGAGGACGGCGCCCATGCCTGCCGCTTCGGGGTCTTCGAGGGATTCGACGGCGGGTAGGCAGGCGATGAAGCGCTCGAGTTTGTTGGCGTCGTCGCGCGAGAGGTTGCAGAAGCGAAGCGCGATGCCGCGTTCGCCGTCGTCGCGGACGATCTCGGCGTCGATCGGGATGGGTTCTGCTTCGGACGGACCGTAGAGGGCGAGTTCGAGGTGTGCACCGACGTGCGCGTCGGCGAAGCGTTCGACGCGCATGCCCGTCGCCGAGAGATCGCGTCCCATCAAGACGGTGGTGTCGCCCGAGCACTCGACTTCGATCCGCTGCTGGTAGTTGCCGCGGCGTTGTTTGCGCCGGTTCCCGCCGGCGTCTCCCTCGCCGGCGACCGACAGCTCGACCGGCACGCTGGCGCGCACGGCCGGATCGGTTTCGTCGTCGAGTTCGAGGCCGGGCAGTGCCGGGCTGTCGATCGCGGGAAGCGAAAGCGCTTCGGGGGCCGGGTCCGCGAGGGAGAGCGGCCCGCTGATGCGCGCGTTGATCATGCGCGCGAGGCCCGTGCGACTGGCTTCATCGAGGTCGTCGTCGAACAACATTGCGCAGCTGTGGCGGCGATCACCTGCGACCTGCCACGGACCCGTGCGGATGATGCGGCCGCGCAACACGAGAGGCGCCGTGCCCGTCGTGTTGGCTGAGAGTTCGAAAGACACGTGGGCGTCGATCGGAAAGGGCGTGTCGCCCGCGAAGTGGCACCCGCGATTCGAGATGTCGAGCAGGATCGAGGGGCGGGGTGCCGTCGGCTGTGCATCCGCGGGCTCGGTGTCGCTCGGCGTGAGCGAAATCTGCGCACCGACCGGAAGCCGGACTTCGCGGCGTCGTTCGTCGCCCTGGAAGAGCGCGCGCTGGATCGACAGTCGCCACACGGTTTCGTGCGCAGGCTGTCGAATCAGGAGATGAAAGCCTTTGCTGCGCATCATGCGTCGCAGGGAGGGAGAGTCTTCCTGCACTGCGACGATGCGAACGGGTCGCCCGGGTAGCGCGCCGGGTGGAGAGCCGGGTCGCACCTTGTCGACGTGTCGCGGAGTCGCGATCAGCAAGGCCTTCGGTGGCGGCAGGTCTTCGCTGATCTCACCGCCGCGAAGTCTTCGATAGGAGAGCCCGGATCGCTCCAGAATCGAGACGACGGGATCGAGTTCACCGTCGTCGAGCAGCAGCAGGGCATCGTCGGTCTGCGACATGGCTTCGGTACTCCGTGCGCGCGGCCCGCTGTGCTCACAGGCGCGACTCTCGCACCCGATCGTTTCGGATCGAAACGCCAGTTACTGAAGGAGCGCTTGGCCCCAGGGGGTCTTGCGTGCGCGCGGCGGCTGCCAGCGTGTTGCCGATCCAGCGGGCTGCTACTTTCGACCCGTGAGCGAAGACCAGACAGTCAATGCGGCGTTCCTGATCGCGATGCCGCAGCTCGAGGACCCCAACTTCCACCGCACGGTGGCGTTGATCGTCGAGCACGACGAAAACGGCACCTTCGGCCTGGTGTTGAATCGGTCCGCGGAGATCACGGCTTCGACCCTCTGCGCGAGTCTCGACGTGGCCTGGAAGGGCGACCCGGCGGCAAACATCGGCTGGGGTGGTCCCGTCGAACCGAACACCGGGTGGCTGTTGCTCGACGACACGAAGTCGTTGGATCTAGACGGCGACGAAATCAGCCGCGTCGGCGCTCTCGACCTCTACCTCGCGCGCTCCGTCGACGTGCTGCGAACGGCGGCGAGCGAATCGCCCGAGCACATGCGCTTCTACCTCGGCTATGCGGGTTGGGGGCCCGGTCAACTCGAATGGGAAATGGCGCAGGGAGCCTGGCTCGTCGCACCCTTCAACGCCGACGCTCTGTTCCATGGCAACGACGAGACCATGTGGGATGAAACCGTGCGCTCCCTCGGCATCGACCCCGCGACGCTCGTTTCGACCCAGGGTGTCCACTGAGTGCGTGGTCGGCAGTCGGTTGAAGCGGTGATGGTGGTGCGGCTGTGATCGCGATGGCGAAAGGTGGAGTCCTGAAGGTCGGAATGCCGCGGCGGCGCAAGCCCGAGCGGGGAGCCGCCCCTCCCCAGCCCGAAGCTTCGGCTCGGGAGTACGAAGTCCGCTGCCACGCATGCGATGTCAGCTTTCCGGTCGGCACGAAGCGCTGCATGTATTGCGGTGATCGCCTCGGTCAGCGCCCGCTCTTTGCGCCGCCGATCCACGCCGAGCCCTTCGAAGACTTCGGCCCGTTGGGTGATTTCGCGCCGCATCCGGAAGTGCGCGAAAGCGAGCCGCAGACGCGCACGTCGCCCCAGCCATTCGGCGAACCCGACGACGAAGAAGCGGAACCGACCCGCGGCACCTTCGTTCGCCTGCTCGGGAGCTTGAGCTGGGTGCTCGTGTTCCTGGCCATCACGATCTATCAGGCGTGTACGGGCTGATCGCCCGTTCGTAGAGACCCGTACGGGTGTTCGTCTGCGGTCGTGATACGTCCGGGTTCGTTTCATCTCGCCGGGCGCATCAAGCTGGACGAAATGGTGAGCGCCACCTTGCCCCTCGAGCAGATCAACCAGGCCTTCGACGACATGCATCACGGCGAAGTGATCCGGAGCGTCATCCTCTACTGATCCTGCTGATCGAAGGCTCGGGTGCGAACGCAAGAGCTTCGTGCAGTGGCTCCACGGCGTGGATTCGCGAACAACGGGAAGGCTCCCGTGGCCCTGCAGTCGGGTTGGCTGCGAGATGCCGCATTCTCGTAGGATGAGACCATTCGACCTCGGGCGTTGCGTTGGGCAACACACTCCGCCCACCCGGCAGGTTTCCACCTGCATCGCGTAGGCAAGGCATCCGCCAACCCATTCGAATCGCGGATCCATTCCTAAGGATCGAGCGTGCGTAGTACGAAAAGATCTCCGTCAGGACAAGTCTTGAGAAAAACAGGGTTCGGGTCGTGCTGGGAAGGCCGGTATGGCGAAGGAAGAGGACTGCTGTGTCCACGCTTCGTGGACGGGACGCTATGGTTGCGCGCGTGCTTCGAGAGGCATCGGGATGGGTTCGCTCATGTCTGACGAAGATGCCCACGCACAGGAGCGACCAGTGCAGTCGATCACTCGGTTGATGGGTCTGAACGTGGTGCTCGGTGTGTTTGCCTATCGCGATCTGCTTACGTTTCAGCCGCGGATGTATTCCGTGGCGAGCGGGCTCGAAGCGGATGCCGAGCAATATCTCTTCACACCGAACGAGACCGCGCCCCTCATCGTCGTCTTGATGAGCCTCTGGCTCGTGTACCACCGTCGCGCGACGTTGTTTGCGTTGCCGCAGCGTGGTGGTCCCGGATGGCTTGCTGCGGTGGCCGTGGCGATCGGCCTGCCGATCTACTTCTGGGCGATCTACACCAGCGCGCCGGATCTCCAGGGCATTTCGCTGATTTGCACGCTCGTGGCCGCATTGACCCTGTGGCGCGGTTTTCCAGCGGTTCGCATCTGCTTCGTTCCGCTCTTCCTTCTCCTGTACGCGATTCCGCTGCCCTCGCCGGTGATTGCGAAGATGATCTGGAATTTCCAGCTGGCCTCTGCGCAGCTTTCCGGCTGGATGCTCTACTGGATCGGCATCCCGCACGTCGTGTCGTCAGAGATGATCTACCTGCCGCAGGACACGTATCAGGTGATCGAGTCGTGCTCGGGTTTCCGCTCGATCCAGACGCTTTCGATGTTCGCGATCTTGATGAGCGATCTATTCGACCGCAGTCGACGCCACATGTTGTTCATGGTGGCCGCCTCGGTGCCGGTGGCCTTCTTCATGAATGGCCTGCGGGTCACGACGCTGATCTTGAACCCGGCGTCGCAGATCCACACGATCCACGTCGGCCAGGGCCTCGTGGTCCTGATGGGCGGCTTGGTCGTGCTCTACACGATCGATGGCCTGCTCGGGCGCGCGCTGAACGAAAGGCCGCGCGAGTGGGCGATGCCCTCTCCCGAACGCGAAGCCGCCGCATCAGGGGCGTCGCTGCTCGCATCTCCCATGGTTCGCGCCGGCACCGTGACCACGTTGCTCGGGGTGATGTTGCTCGGGTTGTACGCGTTTCCGGTCTGGCAGCACCCTGGCTCCCAGAGGCTGTCCATCGACGAGTTGCTTGCGCGCGCCACCCGTGGCTGGATCTCGACCGAAATGCCCGAAGCGACGAACGATCTCGCCAAGGTTTCCTTCCGTGAATCCCATCGCCGCCAGTACTCGCTCGCCAGCGCGGCCGCGAGCAGCGGTGTCGGGGCTGCGTTGCGCGGCCCGGAGCCACCCGTCGAGGTATTCGTGGGCGTGGGTGAGCATCTCGATCGATTCAAGAGCCCGTTTTCACCCAAGACAGCGCTCCCTGGACGTGGGTGGGTCGTGGAGGACGCGGGGACCTACGACGCGGATGGGCTCATTGAGTCCATTACCTGGCGTCAGCTGCGATCGGGTACCCAGCGCGTCCTCGCCTATCACTGGTACGAACAGGATCGCGGGCTCCTCGAGGAGAGCATCCGGAGCTTTTTCGCTTTGGATCGCAGTGACTTCGCGCGAGATTTGCCGGTGGTTGCCGTGCGCCTGTCCACCCCGATCGAAGAGGCGGCGGAGAGCGACGTCCGCCAGGCGCACGCGCGCCTCAAGCGGCTCCACGAACTGGTGGCCGGGGCGCTGCAAGCGATGGAGCAGGCACAGGATCGGACGGCGCGAACACCGGGAGCGGCCCGGAGTCCTGATTTCCCTTTGTGGGAAACATTTTTCACACTCCCCTGTCGCGAGAGGGCTGGAAATTACTGTGATTTCAGGGGGTTGAATGCATAGTGGGCCGTGGCATGGCGCTTGCACTATTTGTTGACAGATCCAAAATCCCCCTCCGGGGGGAACGTGACCGGTCCGCCGGCACGGCGGCGAGAAACTGCAAAGTGAGAAGCCGCACGGACTAGAGCCAAAGAACGAAAGAGACTAAAGACACAAAGAGACAAGAAGAATTGAACCCAGGGGAACCAGCGATTTCGGGTCCCTGCAAACGACGGGAAACACAGACGAAAACGGCAATGTACTCCTCCGAGTCCGAAGTCGTCTTCCGAGTGGGTCCGGGTCGCGAAGTGGTTCAACTGGGATGCAGCACAACGCAAGCGAGACATAAACAAGCGAGACGCGGCCCAACGAGGTCGCACGAGACGATGAGATGAGATGAGTAGAGGAGCCCACCCAGGAATCGAGTGATCGAGTTGGACACAGTTGAGGAGATTGACGTTGAAGCGGTAGGTGCAGGAAAATCGGTACACTTCGCTTTTCGAGATCACCAAGATCGGGTCTGATGGGTGGGTTGAACTACTGTCAATCAATGTTCTGTCAAAGGAGACGCAAGAAAATGAAGCTACGAGCGATGATCGCACTCTCGAGCGCAGCCCTGCTTACGCTGGTCTTTACGCTCGTCTCTGTCGCTGGTCCGCCTGTGTGCGGCAGTGACCCGGATGGTGACGGTGCCTGCGACAGCCTGGGCCAGGACAACTGCACCGCGGTTGCCAACCCGGGCCAGCGCGACGACGACGAAGACGGCTATGGCAACATCTGTGACTGGGACGTCAACCAGGACTGCGCAATCGGTGGTCCGGATCTTGCGCCCACGTTCGCACGACTGTTCGACGCGAGCCCGTGGGTGCCCAAGGAAAGCGGTGCCTACGACATTAACGAAGACAACGTGATTGGTGGTCCCGATCTTGCGGCCATCTTCGCCAATACCTTCGGAGCCCCCGGTCCGACTTCACGGGCTTGTGGCGACTGCAACGCAGCCGCCGGGACTGGCATCTGCCCCTGAGGCTGAGCGCGAAGTATGACCAAGGTCATATAAAATTAACTTTGGGATTGATGAAGAATCAAGAGAGGGCCTCGGCCCCGGTCGGGGCCCCTTGACGATTATTACAAGTGCGGGACAGTAAAGTCGGCGGATCCCAGCTCAGGCAGATCTCCGGCAGCCGAATCCGCAGCAAGACCCGCAACGCTAAGCAATATGAAATAATCTGGCAATCTGGGAAGTGTACTTAGTACAGGAGTTTAATCAGCAATGAAGAAGAAAGCACTCGCGCTCTGCGCGTTCGCCATCGCGATGGCGTTCCCGCTGGTCAGCTCGGCCGCGTCGGTGACGAACACGTTCCTCACCTCGTCGACGGGCACGACGGACATCAACGTTTCGGACACGATCACGTTCGAAGTCACGATCCAAACCGACGCTGGAATCAACTACAACACGATCTTGTGGAGCCTCACTGGTGACGCAGGGGCCGCGGTTACCTCGTCCATGGGCAGCGGCTGGGCCGGCGTCAGCAACAACGTGATCGACTGGGATTGGCACTACACCCCCGCTGGTGGTGGGAAGGTGAAGATGGGCACGAACGGTCGCCTTCTCCCGGTCGCGGAACCGCTTCCGCCCCCGGGCCGCGTTGCCGGCGCTTACGGGTTCTTCGGCACCAGCAAGACGG
>JASMLK010000135.1 GCA_030748735.1 Myxococcota bacterium
GAGCTCACCGACCTCGTCGAAGAGGCTGTCTTGAAGGAATTCGACCGACTGTCCGAGCGGGGTGGGGTGCTCGGTGCGATGGAGACCCTCTACCAACGCAGCAAGATCCAGGAAGAGAGCCTGCACTACGAGTCGCTCAAGCACTCGGGCGCGCTTCCCATCATCGGGGTGAACACCTTCCAGAATCCGAACGAGGAAGAGGCCCTGGCCGCACCCGAGGAGCTCATGCGGTCGACCGACGAAGAGAAACAGGCGCAGCTCGACAACCTGGGCGGCTTCCAGGCGCGCTTCGCGAACGATCTGCCGCCAGCCCTCGAAGCCCTGCAAGGGACGGCGAACGCGGGGGAGAACGTCTTCGAGTCCCTGCTCGAAGCGAGCAAGGTTGCCTCGCTCGGCGAGCTCAGCGAGGCGCTCTTCGAAGTAGGAGGGCGCTATCGGCGCGCGATGTAGCGCGCCCGAGATGAACGCGCGATGTAGCGTGCCGGAACCGGGGCGCAGGCTAGACTCGGCGCCCCTCGGAACCCCGTGCGGTTTCGGAAATCAGCCAAGAACGACAGGAACGCCCCGAACGATTGGAGAGTGAGATGAGTTGGGACCCCAAGGCCGCAGCCGACACCAGGAAATGGGCAGAACTCGCCGAGAAGGAACTTCGCGGCAAGGCCGTGGACGACCTCGTCTGGCGCAGCGCCGAGGGGATCGAGATCAAGCCCCTCTACACCGCCGAAGACCTCGAGCAGCTCGAACTCGTCGACTCGACCCCGGGCATGGCCCCTTTCATCCGCGGGCCGCGCGCGACCATGTACGCCAATCGCCCCTGGACCGTGCGCCAGTACGCGGGCTTTTCGACGGCCGAAGAATCGAACGCCTTCTACAGGGCCAACCTCGCGGCCGGACAGCAGGGCCTTTCCGTCGCCTTCGACCTCGCCACGCATCGCGGGTACGACTCCGACCATCCACGCGTGACGGGCGACGTCGGCAAGGCCGGCGTTGCGATCGATTCGATCGAGGACATGAAGATCCTTTTCGATGACATCCCGCTCGGTGACGTGACCGTTTCGATGACGATGAACGGCGCCGTGATCCCCATCATGGCCTGTTACATCGCGGCCGGAGAAGAGCAGGGCGTCGCGCGAGAAGACCTCGCCGGGACCATCCAGAACGACATCCTCAAGGAGTTCATGGTCCGCAACACCTACATCTATCCGCCCGAACCCAGCATGCGGATCGTTGCCGACATCATCGAGTTCACCGCGCAGCAGATGCCGAAGTTCAACTCGATTTCGATCAGCGGCTATCACATGCAGGAAGCCGGAGCGAGCACGGTGCTCGAGCTCGCCTTCACCCTCGCCGACGGCCTCGACTACGTGCGCGCCGCGCTCTCGAAGGGTCTCGACGTCGACAAGTTCGCCGGGCGGCTTTCGTTCTTCTGGGCGATCGGCATGAACTTCTATCTCGAGATCGCCAAGATGCGCGCCGCGCGCCTGATCTGGGCCGAGCTCATGAGCGAGTTCAATCCGAAGAGCCCGAAGTCGATGATGCTGCGCACCCACTGCCAGACGTCCGGGGCGAGCCTCACCGAGCAGGACCCGATGAACAACGTGGTGCGCACCACGATCGAAGCCATGGCCGCCGTCTTCGGTGGTACCCAATCGCTCCACACCAACGGCTACGACGAAGCGGTGAGCCTGCCGACCGACGCAGCTGCCCGGACCGCGCGCAACACCCAGCTCATTCTGCAGGAAGAGACGGGCATCCCCGCCGTGGTCGACCCGTGGGGCGGCTCATACTTCATGGAATCGCTGACCCACACCGTCGCCGCCGAAGCGCGCAAGATCATCGCCGAAGTCGAAGAACTCGGCGGCATGACCAAGGCGATCATGACCGGCATGCCCAAACAGCGCATCGAAGAGGTCGCGACGCGCCGCCAGGCGCGCATCGACCGCTGCGAGGACACGATCGTCGGCGTCAACAAGTACGTGCTCGACGAAGAGCCCGAGATCGACGTGCGCGACATCGACAACACGGCCGTCCGCGAAGCGCAGGTGAAGCGCCTGAACGACATCAAGGCTTCGCGTGATCAAGCGGCCGTCGACAGTGCACTCGCTGAACTGAAGCGGCTCGCCAAAACCGGGGAGGGCAACCTGCTCGAACAGGCGATCGTCTGCGCGAAGGCGCGCGCCACCGTGGGCGAGATCTCGGAAACCATGGCCGACGTCTACACGCGCCATCGCGCCGAGGTGAGTTCGATCTCCGGCGTCTACGGCGGCGTCTACCAGGGCGACGAAGACTACGACGCCGTCTGCCAGGACGTCGCGGCCTTCGCCAAACAGGAGGGCCGCCGCCCGCGCATGCTCGTCGTGAAGCTCGGTCAAGACGGCCACGACCGCGGCATGAAGGTGATCTCGACGGCGTTCGCCGACATGGGCTTCGACGTCGACGTCGGCCCGCTCTTCCAGACGCCCGAAGAAGCTGCGCGCCAGGCCGTCGACAACGACGTGCATGTGGTCGGCGTGTCGAGTCAGGCCGCAGGGCACAAGACCCTCGTGCCGCTGCTGGTCGAAGCGCTCGAGCAAGCCGGCGCACCGGACATCCAGGTGGTGGTCGGCGGCGTGATCCCGCCGCGTGACTACGCATTCCTGCGCGAAGCCGGTGCGGCGGCGATCTTCGGTCCCGGCACCGCGATCCCGAAGGCCGTGCGCGAAGTGCTCGGCGTCCTGCGGAACCGCGCGTCGTGACCCGTGATGCCGAAGCCTCTGCGCCTTCGGCGGAGTTTCTCGCTGCGATCCGCAAGGGCGACCGGCGGAGTCTCGCGCGCGCGATCACGCTGATCGAAAGCGCGCGCGAGGATCAAGCCGAGCAGGGGCAGCGCGTGCTCGAAGCGCTCGTCCCCGAAACCGGCAACGCGGTTCGCGTCGGCGTCACGGGTGCGCCCGGCGCCGGCAAGAGCACGTTGATCGAAGCGCTCGGGATGCACCTCGTCGAGAAGGGGCATCGGGTCGCCGTGCTCGCGGTCGATCCGTCGTCGCCGGTGAGCGGCGGCAGCATTCTCGGCGACAAGACGCGCATGGAAGTGCTGTCGCGCGAAGCCAACGCCTTCATCCGCCCGTCTCCTTCGGGCACTTCGATCGGCGGCGTGGCCCAGCGCACGCGCGAGACGCTCCTGCTCTGCGAAGCGGCGGGCTACGACGTCGTGCTGGTCGAAACCGTGGGCATCGGCCAGTCGCAGATCGCCGTCGGGGGCATGGTCGACTTCTTCCTGCTCGTCCTGCTGCCGGCCGGCGGCGATGATCTGCAGGGCATCAAGAAGGGCGTGGTCGAAATCGCGGACGCCCTCGTGGTGAACAAAGCCGACGGGCCCACAGCCGACGTCGCCGAACGAACCCGCAGCGACTACGCAAATGCCATGCAGGTGATTCGCTCGCTCAGTCCCACCTGGCAGCCGCCGGTCCTCAAAGCGAGCGCCAAGACCCACGAGGGCATCGACGTGCTGTGGGACACCGTGCTCGACCACCGCGCGCGTTTCGAACAAAGCGGAGAATTCGACGCGCGAAGGCGCCGACAATCGCGCGATTGGATGTGGAACCTGGTGGAGGACGGCCTGATGGGCGCGTTTCGTGCGAATCCGGGCGTCGCCTCCCAGATCGCCGCCCTCGAGACGCAGGTCGAAGAGCGAGAAACGACCGCCCGCGCCGCCGCCCAGGCCCTGCTCGACCGCTTCCTCAGGGGATGACCAGGGCGGTTTTTTCTCGCCTGCGTTCTCTCTCCCTACACCTCTCGGGCCAGCCGGCCGATTGAAAGGGTGGGTTCGAGACGCGTCCGCCGCCCCAGGTCGGTGGCCCCGTGTGCCGAGAGGGTCCCATGGTCCAAATCAACATGACGAACCGCGAGATCAGCGTGAAGGTCGTTTATTACGGCCCGGCGCTGTCTGGCAAGACGTCGAACCTGTTGAAGCTCCATGAGCTCATGACCCCCGACACGCGCGGCAAGATGGTCACCCTCGACACCAAGGACGACCGCACCCTCTACTTCGATTTCCTGCCGGTCGAGTTCAGCACCTCGGGTGGCTTCTCGATCAAGACCAAGGTCTTCACCGTCCCGGGGCAGGTGATGCACAAGTCGACGCGCAAGGTCGTTCTGGCCGGTGCGGACGCGATCGCCTTCATCGCCGACTCCCAACGCAGCTCGGCTTCTGCGAACGCCTATTCATGGCGGGACATGGAAGCCAACCTGAAGGCCAACGGCTTCGATTTCGAGCGGATCCCCAAGGTCGTGCAGTTCAACAAGCGCGACCTGCCCGACGTGAAGGCCCTGCAGGAGATCCGCGACGCCTGGCAGGGCCTTCCGGTCTTTCCCGCCGTCGCCACCAAGGGCGAGGGTGTGATCGAGACCTACCGCGAGCTGATGTGCGTGCTCTACCGGAGCCTCGACGAAAAGCACGACTTCTCCACGAAGTTCGGCTTGTCCGAAGAGGACTTCCTGAAGGGGCTGCTGCGCAATTTCGCGACGCCTGCAGGTTCTGACACGCCTGCTGTCTAATTGACACCCCCCGGGCCCGCTGATAGCGTCGATCGCTCGAAACAGCCCCCATCGAGCCGAGAGCCCGATTCGACCGCTGTGGTCGGGTGACTCGTTCGCGGCAGGCGAGATCCTGCAACGTCTCGCGCATTTTCACCCCGTTCCTGAAACCGTTTCAGGCGCGCCTCGGGGTGGCAGAGTCGGCAGCCCATCGATCCTCCCGCGGTTCAGAGCGAGCACCCAGGTTCCGTACCCACAGCATCCGGAGCGCCCAACGGGCGTTCGAAGCTTCGAGGAAATCGAAACCCACGACCGGCGACGACGCCCATCGTCGCGTCGAATCCGGTGTGCGCCGCTCCCGCGGCCACCAGCGAGGACCATCCCGACATGCCGAAGCACACGAGCCCGTCTGACGAGCAGACCCGCGCCGTGGACGAAGCGACCCTACGCGGCAACCCCGAGCACCCCGACTCGATCGTGAGCACGGTCAAGGAGGCGATCGAGGACATCAAGGCCGGCAAGATGGTGATCCTCGTCGACGACGAGGACCGCGAAAACGAGGGCGACCTGTGCATGGCCGCCGACCTCGTGACGCCCGAAGCCATCAACTTCATGGCCAAGTATGGCCGCGGGCTGATCTGCCTGTCTCTCGAAGAAGAGCAGCTCGAACAGCTCCACCTCGGGATGATGGTTCCCGACTACGAAAACACCGCGACCTACGGCACGGCGTTCACCGTTTCGATCGAAGCGCGTGAGGGCGTGACCACCGGCATTTCGGCCCACGACCGCGCGCGCACGATCCAGGCCGCGATCGCGGACGACGCGGTGCCGGCCGACATCGTGCGGCCCGGACACATCTTCCCCTTGCGCTCGCGAGCCGGTGGCGTCCTTCGCCGCGTCGGTCAAACGGAGGGTTCGGTCGATCTCGCGCGGCTCGCGGGTCTCAAGCCCGCTGGCGTCATCTGCGAGATCATGAACGACGACGGCACCATGGCGCGCATGGCCGACCTCGCGGAATACGCCAGGGAGCACGACCTCAAGATCGTGACCATCCGCGATCTGATCCAGTTCCGCCTCAATCACGAGAAGCTGGTTCGCGGCGTCGCGACGGCGACCATGCCGATGCTGGCTGGCGGCGACTTCCGCGCCATCGTCTACGAAAACGACATCGACGGCGTCGATCACATCGCGCTGGTCAAGGGCGAGATCGATCCCGAAGAACCCGTCCTCGTGCGCGTGCACAGTGAGTGCCTGACCGGCGACGCCTTCGGTTCCGCGCGCTGCGACTGCGGCGAGCAACTACAGGCCGCTCTCAAGATGATCAGCGAAGAGGGTTCGGGCATCGTCTTGTACATGCGTCAGGAAGGACGCGGGATCGGTCTCAAGAACAAGATCCGCGCCTACGCGCTGCAGGACGAAGAGGGCCTCGACACCGTCGAAGCCAATCACCGCCTCGGCTTCGCGGCCGACCAGCGCGACTACGGCGTGGGCACGCAGATCCTCGTCGACCTGGGCGTGCGGCGCATGCGCATGATCACCAACAACCCGGTGAAGCGCGCGGGCGTCGAGGGCTACGGGCTTCGCATCATCGAGCGCGTCCCGCTCGAGATCGAGCCCAACGAAGCGAACCTCAAGTATCTGCAGACCAAGAAGGACAAGCTCGGCCACGTGCTGCATCTCATGAGCTGACCTCGAGCCCCGCACCTTCACAAGCCACGCCCCAGCCAAGACAGGAGCCTCCCATGTTCGAAAGTGTCGACCGCGTCATCAGCGATCTCGAAAAGCAGGGTTATGTCTGCGACAAGCGGATCGCGACGGTCGTCTTCCTCGCCCAGCAGCTCGGCAAGCCCGTCTTGATCGAAGGGCCTGCAGGGGTCGGCAAGACGGAACTCGCCAAGGTGGTCGCCACGGCGCTCGACCGCGAGCTGATTCGCCTGCAGTGCTACGAGGGCCTCGACGAAGCGAAGGCGCTCTACGAGTGGGAATACTCGAAGCAGCTCCTCTACACCCAGCTGCTCAAGGACCAGGTGAGCGCCACGATGGAGGGTGCGCAGTCGCTGACCGAAGCGGCCCAGCGGGTAGCGGACGAAGACTCGGTCTTCTTCTCCGAGCGCTTCGTCGTGCCGCGTCCGCTGATGCAGGCGATCACCTCGGACAACCCGGTGCTGCTGCTGATCGACGAAGTCGACAAGTCGGACCCCGAGTTCGAAGCCTTCCTGCTCGAGGTGCTTTCGGACTTCCAGGTGACCGTGCCCGAACTCGGCACGATCAAGGCCAAGCAGACGCCGATCGTGATGCTCACGTCGAACGATGCGCGCGAGATGAGCGACGCACTCAAGCGCCGCTGCCTGCACCTGTGGATCGACTATCCATCGCAGGAACTCGAGATCAAGATCCTCGACCAGAAGGTGCCTGAGATCGACAAGCGCCTCGCCCAGGACCTCGTGAGCCTGATGCACTCGATCCGCGAACTCGACTTGAAGAAGGTGCCTTCGATCAGCGAGACCCTCGACTGGGCGCGGTCGCTGCTGGCGCTGAATGCCAGCGATCTCGACGAGAGCATGGTGACCGACACGTTGAACGTCATCCTCAAGTACGAGGGAGACATCAACAAGGCGCAGAAGGAACTGTCGAAGCTGCTGCAGCAGAAGGCCGCGGAAGCCGCCGCCGCGGGTCCGCAGGCGGTCGAGGCCCCGGCTGAAGCCCCCAAGAAGAAGGGAGTGCTCCACTGAGCATGCAAGAGAAAGTCGTGGAGTTCACGAACCTGCTTCGCAAGAGCGGGATTCGTGTGTCCGTCGCTGAAGGCATCAACGCCTTCGAAGCGCTCGACGAACTGTCGATCGACGATCGCGAACTCTTCAAGGACGCCCTGCGCTCCACCATGGTGAAACGCGGGGACGAGATTCCCGCCTTCGACCAGCTCTTCGACCTCTACTGGTCCGGCTTCTACGACAGCCTGCGCGACGCCTTTGGCGAGGCCAACGCCCAGATGGCGGCGATGGACATCGACATCGACGAGTTGATGAAGGCGCTCGCCGAAGCCATCGAGCAGATGGATGGAGACGTCGACCTTTCGGAACTCGCCCAGGCGCTCCTCACCCAGGACCTCTCGGCCCTCGAGAACATGATCCGCGACGCCGCCGATCAGGCGGGCACGGGCAACATCGAGAACATGCTGCAGGTCGGCTTCTTCAGCCGACGCACGACCGAAGGCATGGGGATGGAAGGGGCGGGGCAGGAACTCGAGCAGCTCATCCAGCAGCTCGAAGAAGGCGGCATGTCTCCCGAAGATGCCCAGGCCCTGCGCGACATGCTCGGCGCCATGCAGGAAGGGCTGCGCAAGGTCGTCCGCAACTTCACCGAACGCGAACTCCAGACGCAGAACCACGACTACATGGAGAAGTTCCGCCGGGAGATGCTCACCGAGAAGAGCTTCTACCACCTGACGGAAGAAGAGATCGCCCGCATGCGCGAAGTCGTCCATCGGCTTGCGCAGCGCATCAAGAACATCCTCTCGATCCGCCGCAAGCGACAGAAGCGCGGCAAGCTCGACATCCACTCGACGCTTCGGCGCAACATGGCGATGGGCGGCGTGCCCTTCAACGTGATCTACAAGCACCGCCGCAAGGACCGCCCGAAGCTCGTGATCCTGTGCGACGTGTCGTCGTCGGTCGCCAACGTGTCACGCTTCATGCTGCAGTTCATGTACAGCCTGCAGGAGGCGTTCAACCGCATTCGCTGCTTCGTGTTCGTGTCGGATCTCGGTGAAGTGACGCCGCTGTTCAAGGACGCGGACGTGAACAGCGCGATCGAAAACGCCCTCGACGGCGGTGACGTGATCAACGTCTACACGCGATCGAACTTCGGCCTCGCCTTCCACATCTTCTGGCGCGACTACCTGGCGGCGATCGACAAGAAGACCACCGTGTTGATCCTGGGCGACGCCCGCAACAACTACAACGACGACAAGGCCTGGTGCCTGCGCGAGATCCACAACAAGGCCAAGAACGTCGTCTGGCTCAACCCCGAAAGCCCGAGCGCCTGGGGCTTCGGCGACTCGGTGATGAACCGCTATCTGCCCTACACCGACATCGCCGAGGAATGCCGCAACCTCCGCCAACTGGCGAAGGTCGTAGATTCCATCGTGCTTTGATTTACGGCTGCGCGTGCTTCGCACACTCCGCTGGGCTGAAGGCTCTCCTCCCATGCGGTGCGTGGCGACGCAGCGCGCTGCCTCCAGAAAGCAGCCCTGAGCCAAGCGGAGTGCGCGACGCGCGCGGAGCGGAAAAGGAAAGCGCCCCCTCAGCTGTCGCTGAGGAGGCGCTCGTCAGGGGGAGGGCGGTGGACTCATTATGGGGGGTGAGAGGTTGGACATTTCCAGCAGAAATGACCAATCCACCGCCGCTCCGAAACCTGTAAAACTCCGTCGTCGGGATTGGGCTTTGCCGAGGAAGGGCAACTAGTTGTTTCCGCCTCTTGCCCTCGGGTGAACCCATTATGAATGGGGATCACGATTTGTCAAACGCGATTTTGAATTTCTTGTCACCCTCTAAGAAAACGTCCACGAAACCAAAGGCTTACCGACCGCCGGGCTTGAACAAACTCCAAGGGTTGGGTGTGAGAATCCGCCAAGATGCCTGAATCACAACAGTTTTCCATTCGCACGTTCGGTTGTCAGATGAACGTGCACGACACCGAGAAGCTTTCGAACCTGCTCTTGCACGCCGGGTATCACGAAGCAGACGACGAAGCGGACGCCGACTTCATCGTCATCAACACGTGTTCCGTACGGGAAAAGGCCGAGAATAAGCTCTACAGCGACCTCGGGCGTTTGCGGCAGTGGAAGGCGGGCAAGCCGGGGCGCGTGATCGGCGTCGGCGGTTGCGTGGCGCAGCAGGAAGGCCAGGCGATCCTCAAGCGCTTCGACTACGTCGATCTGGTCTTCGGCACCCACAACCTACGGGCGGTCCCCGCGATGCTCGACGCGGCCATTGCCGGCGAACGAAGCGCGCGAACCGACGAAACCGCTTCCCTCGAACGTTTCGATCTGCCAGAGCGGCACGGCTCCTACCAGGGCGCGAGCGCCGGGCACGCCTTCGTCACGGTGATGGAAGGCTGCGACATGTTCTGCAGCTTCTGCGTCGTGCCGCGCACCCGCGGCCGCGAGATCAGCCGGCCGGCCAAAGGCATCCTCGAGGAGGTCCGGGGGCTCGTCGATCGGGGCACCAGCGAGATCACGCTGCTCGGCCAGACCGTGAACGCCTACGGCCGCCACGACGTGCGCCGCGGCACCGACGCGGCCCAGGGCACGATGCCGTTCGCGCGCCTGCTCGGCGAGCTCGACGCGATCCCGGGCCTCGAGCGCATCCGCTACACGAGCCCCCACCCGCTCTTTTTCGACGCCGATCTGATCGCCGCCCACGGCGACCTCGAACACCTCTGTCCCCACGTTCACATGCCCGTACAGAGTGGCTCGGACCGGGTCCTCGAGCGCATGCGGCGGCGCTACACGCGCGGGGACTACCTCGCGATCGTCGAGGGGCTGAAGGCGCGCCGGCCCGACCTGGTTCTCACCACCGATCTGATCGTGGGCTTCCCGGGCGAGACCGACGCCGAGTTCCGCGAGACGCTGAGCCTGGTGGCCGCCTCGGGCTTCGTCGACAGCTACAGCTTCAAGTACTCGCCTCGGCCGCACACCAAGGCGCTGGAGTTCGCGGGCGAGGAGGTCTCGGCCGACGAGGCCTCGGCGAGGCTCACTGAGCTACAGGCCCAACAGCGGCAGCAGACCCTGGACCACCATTTCAGTCGGGTTGGAACCCTGGCACGCATCCGGGTCGAGGGCGCGACGGGACGGGGTCCCGAGCAGGTGCGGGGACGCGACCTCCACCACCGCATCGTGAACGTCTGTGCCGAGGGCGGGGTCGAGCTGGGCAGCTACCTCGACGTCGACGTCGTCGAGGCCACCCCGCATTCCCTGATCGGCGAGCTGGCCGCCCCCCGGCTGATCGAGTTGTCCCAGGGCTCCGCAAGCCGCTGAATCCCCCTCTGGTTGTGAAGCGCAGTCCCCGATCGGCCGATGAGGTCGAGCGACCGGGCACGAAAAGCGTCCGTGTTTTGCGGGGATAGGCATGTCCAAAGCGAGAATCCTGGCGGTCGACGGCGGACAGTTCACCGGCCGCGAGCAGGCCTCGGCGGAGAAGTTCGCCCAGCACGCCTCGACGGCGTTGGTGAACGCCCTGCGCCTGCGCGCCCTCGACGACGCCTCGCTCTTCCTCATCCCCCTTGCGCGCGACCCCATGGACCGGGACGTCAGCGCGTTGCTGCGCAACCTGCTTGCCCGTGTGGTGCCGTGAAACCAGAAGAGCTGAAACGTTTCGCATTGCTGTCCGAGTTTGGTGAGGAAGACCGCGAGCATCTCGTGGAACTCCTCGACGCAGAGAGCTTCGCCGAGGGCTCCACCCTGTTTCGCGAAGGCGACGAGGCGGACGCGCTCTATTTGCTCGCGAGCGGCAGCGTCCGCGTCCACAGCGAAACGGCGGGCCGGCTGGGGCTGCTGTGCGAAGGCGCCAATCTGGGGGCCATCAGCCTGATCGTGATTGGCAAGCGCGAGGCCACCGCGGTGGCCGAATCCGACGCCCGCCTGGGCGTCCTCACGCGTGCCGGCTTCCTGCGCCTCGCCGACGACCATCCGCGCACCGCATGCCGCCTGGCCGAAGCCATCGTGGTCGACCTCGCAGGCACCCTACGCGGTCACCTGCCGCATCTGAAACAACAGTTCACGAGCGACGACGTCGTGCTTTCCGGTTGACCCCAAAACCCCTTCGCGTACTATCCCGCGGCAAACGTGGGGCAGGTGAGTGACGAGCAGTGAGCGGCCTTTCGCTACCCGGATGACCCGGGCGAAAGGCCGATGAACGACGAACGTTCCTGCGGATTTCAGTGCAACCGTTGCATCCACGGATCCTTCCCGGGATCCAACGACCGTTGCCAGCAGACATCCAATCGAACATTCGGCGTTGGTCGAGACGCACAGTCTGGACGTTTCGCTGCTCCTCAGGAGCCACGCCCCCTTTGCCAGGCACACGCGGTCCCCCGCGCGTCGCCAAGCGGACCCAGCACATGAATGAGAGCCGTATTCGCGAGGGCCTGACCTTCGACGATGTCCTCCTCGTACCCGGGGAATCGAGTGTGCTGCCAGCGGACGTCGATCTCCGCACGCAGCTCACGCGCGAGATCGCCCTCGACACCCCCCTGGTGTCGGCCGCCATGGACACGGTCACGGAACACGAGACCGCCATCGCGATGGCCCAGAACGGCGGCGTCGGCATCGTGCACAAGAACATGCCGATCGCGGCGCAGGCCGGCGAAATCGACAAGGTGAAGCGCTCCGAGTCGGGCATGATCGTCGACCCGATCACGATGCACCCCGACCAGCGCATCGACGAAGCCATCGAGCTGATGGCGCGGTACAAGATCTCGGGCTTCCCGGTCACCGAAGACGGACGCGCGGTGGGCATCCTCACCAACCGCGACCTTCGTTTCGTGAAGGACACGAGCGCCAAGGTGTCTTCGATGATGACCCGCGAAGGCCTCGTCACCGTGCCGCCGGGCACGACGCTCGAGCGCGCCAAGGAACTGCTTCATCAGTATCGCATCGAGAAGCTGCTCGTCGTCGACGACGCCGGCATGCTTCGCGGTCTGATCACCATCAAGGACATCGAAAAGAGCGAGCGCTACCCCGACGCCTGTAAGGATTCGTTCGGTCGACTGCGCTGCGGCGCAGCGATCGGCGTGGGCGAAGACCGCCTCGATCGCGCCCAGGCGTTGGTGGATGCCGGCGTCGATGTCGTCGTCGTCGACACCGCACACGGCCATTCCCAGGGCGTGCTCGAAGCGGTGAAGGAACTGCGCAGCCACTTCCCCGACCTCCCGATCGTGGGCGGCAACGTCGCGACGGGCGAGGGCACCGAGGCGCTGATCAAGGCCGGTGTTTCCGGCGTGAAGGTCGGCGTCGGCCCGGGGTCCATCTGCACGACACGCGTCGTCGCGGGCGTCGGCGTGCCGCAGTTCACCGCCGTGGCCGATGCATGCGAGATCGCCAACCGATCCGGCATTCCGGTCATCTCCGACGGCGGCATCAAGTACTCGGGCGACGTCGTCAAAGCGCTGGCCGCAGGCGCGTCGACCGTGATGATCGGCTCGCTGTTCGCAGGCACCGACGAAGCGCCCGGCGAAGTCGTGCTCTTCCAGGGTCGCTCGTACAAGGTCTACCGCGGCATGGGTTCGCTTGGCGCGATGGCCCAGGGGAGCAGCGACCGCTACTTCCAGTCGGGCGTTGCGGAAAGCAAGCTCGTCCCCGAAGGCATCGAAGGGCGCGTTCCGTATCGCGGCGGCCTTTCGGCGAGCCTGCATCAACTCTACGGCGGGCTTCGCTCCGGCATGGGGTACTGCGGCGCCGCGGACCTCGCCGAACTCCGCAGCAAGGCGAGCTTCGTCAAGATCTCTTCTGCAGGTCTGCAGGAAAGCCACGTGCACGACGTGATCGTCACCAAGGAAGCCCCCAACTACAGGATCGACTGAACCCCTCGATGCCCAATCCCACTGCCCCCGCACCCCATCCCGAGATCGACGATCGCATCCTGATCCTCGACTTCGGCTCGCAGTACACCCAGCTGATCGCGCGCCGTGTGCGCGAACAACACGTCTACTGCGAGATCCATCCCGCGGGCATGGCCCTCGAAGACATCGAGGCATTTGGCGCCAAGGGCATCATCTTGAGCGGCGGGCCGGCGAGCGTTCACGACGACGGGGCGCCCGACATCGACGCGCGCGTCTTCGACCTCGGGCTTCCGGTGCTCGGCATCTGTTACGGGCTCCAGCTGCTGGTGGCGCGCCTCGGTGGTGCGGTCGAAAAGGCCGACGAGTCGGAGTACGGGCGCGCGCATCTGCGGATCGAAAAGACGAACGACCCCCTCTTCGTAGGCCTGTCGATCGAAGCCGATCACGTGGTCTGGATGAGCCACGGCGATCGCGTGCTCGAGCTGCCGCCGGCTTATGAGATCCTCGCCACCAGCACGAACTCTCCCTACGCCGCGATCCGCCACAGCGAACGGCCCATCTGGGGACTGCAATTCCACCCCGAGGTCGTCCATACCGAAGACGGACGTCAGATCCTCTCGAACTTCGTGCATGGCGTGTGTGATTGCACGGGTGACTGGACGATGGACGCCTTCATCGACGCGAGCCTCACCCAGATTCGCAGCCAGGTCGGCGACGGCCTGGTGGTCTGCGGGCTCTCGGGAGGCGTCGATTCGTCGGTGGCGGCCGCCCTGGTCCATCGCGCTGTCGGTGAGCAGCTCACCTGCATCTTCGTCGACCACGGCATGATGCGACTGAACGAGCGGCAGGAAGTCGAGAAGCTCTTCGCGGGTGCCCTCGGCGTGAAGCTAGTGAGCGTCGACGCTTCGGAGCGCTTCCTGAGCGCCCTCGAAGGCGTGACGGAGCCCGAAGAAAAGCGGCGCATCATCGGCGCGCTCTTCATCGAAGTCTTCGAAGAAGAATCCGAGAAGCTCGGTGAGTGCGACTACCTGGTACAAGGCACCCTCTACCCGGATGTGATCGAGAGCGTTTCGGTGAAGGGCGCCTCGGTCACGATCAAGACCCATCACAACGTGGGCGGGTTGCCAGACGACATGCGCCTCGAACTCGTCGAACCGCTGCGCGAACTCTTCAAGGACGAAGTCCGTGAAGTGGGCAGGGCGCTCGGCTTGCCCGACACCCTGGTCGGCCGACACCCGTTCCCCGGCCCCGGCCTCGGCATTCGCATCCTCGGCGAGGTAGGGCGGGAACGACTCGAGCCCCTGCGCGCCGCCGACGCGATCATGCTCGAAGAAATTCGCCACGCCGGTCTCTACGACGAGATCTGGCAGGCGCTGTGTGTCTTCCTCCCGGTACACAGCGTGGGCGTGATGGGCGACGCGCGAACCTACGAAAACGTGGTGGCCGTGCGTTGCGTGACTTCGGTCGACGCCATGACGGCCGACTTCGCCCACATTCCACACGAGGTGCTGGCCCGAATTTCGAGCCGTATCATCAACGAAGTCCCCGGCATCAATCGCGTCGTCTACGACATTTCGAGCAAGCCCCCCGCAACCATCGAGTGGGAGTAGCCGGCTTTTGCCCAAGCCCTTCGTTCACCTCCATCTACACACCCAGTACTCGCTGCTCGACGGGGCGATCAAGCACAACCCACTCTTCGAACGCGCCAAGGCGCTGAACATGCCGGCGGTTGCGCAGACCGATCACGGCAACCTGTTCGGCACGGTCGAGTTCTACAACAAGGCGCGGGCGAACGACGTCAAGCCGATCATCGGCTGCGAGGTCTACATCGCGGGCAACTCGCGCTTCGACCGCGAAAAGCGCGAGCGCACCGAAGGCGGGTTCGACGCGATCAGCCACCTGCTGCTGCTCGCGATGAACGACACCGGTTACAAGAACCTGATGTACCTGGTGTCGAAGGCGTACCTCGAAGGCTTCTACTACAAGCCTCGCATCGATATGGACCTGCTGCGTGATCGACACGAGGGGCTGATCGCCACCTCGGGCTGCCTGTCGGCCCCGGTGCCGCGCGCCATCGTGCAGGGTGAAACCGACCGCGCCTGGTCGGTGGCCGAAGAGTTCAGCCGGCTCTTCGGCGATCGCTACTACCTAGAGATCCAGCGCCACGGCATCGCGGATCAAGACCTCGTGAACGCCGAGCTGATCAAGATGTCGAGCGACCTCAATATTCCGCTAGTCGCGACGAACGACGCCCACTACCTGCAGGAATGCGATCACGAGCACCACGACGCGCTGCTCTGCGTCGGCACGGCGGCGAACCTCTCCGACGAAAAGCGCTTCCGCTTCGACGGCCACGGCTTCTACGTCAAAGACGGCGACGAGATGCGTGACATCTTCCACGATCATCCGTCGGCGGTGGAAAACACCCTGGTGATCGCCGAGCGCTGCGACGTCGAGATCCCGATGGGCACCTACCACATGCCCGACTACCAGGTGCCGGCGGGCAAGAGCCTCGACGACGTGATGGAAGAGCAGTCGTGGGCTGGCCTGCGGCGGCGCCTCGACATGGCGCCCGACGAGCCGTTCGAAGAGAAGAAGCACGCCGAATACGTCGCGCGCATGAACCACGAGTTGAAAGTCATCAAGGACATGGGCTTTCCCGGCTACTTCTTGATCGTCGCCGACTTCATCAACTACGCGAAGGACAACGGCATCCCGGTCGGACCCGGCCGCGGCAGTTCGGCGGGGAGTCTCGTGGCGTGGGGGCTCAAGATCACCGACGTCGACCCCATCGAATACGACATCATCTTCGAGCGTTTCCTGAACCCCGAGCGCATCTCGATGCCCGACATCGACGTCGACTTCTGCATGCGCGGCCGCGAGCAGGTGATCCGCTACGTCGAAGAAAAGTACGACGGCGAGCGGGGCGAGGACGTCGACCCGGCCGTACGCTTCGACAACATGAAGGTCTGCCAGATCGTGACCTTCGGGACCCTGCAGGCGCGCGCGGCGATTCGCGACGTGGGGCGCGTGATGGGGCTCAGCTATGGCGACGTCGATCGCATCGCGAAGCTCGTGCCCGAAGTGCTCGGCATCACCCTCGGCGAAGCCGTCGAGCAGTCCCCCGAACTGCGCACGCTGATCGAAACCGACTCGCAGGTGAAGCGGCTGACGGAGACCGCGCTCAACCTCGAAGGCCTGACCCGCCACGCTTCGAAGCACGCCGCCGGTGTCGTGATCGGCGACGCCCCGCTGATCGACATGGTGCCGCTCTACAAGGACCCGAAGTCGGGCGACGTCATGACGCAGTTCAACATGGGCTGCGTCGAAGAAGTCGGCTTGATCAAGTTCGACTTTCTCGGTCTGAAGACGCTGACGCTCATGGCCGACGCCGAAACCATGATCCGCAAGAAAGCGGGGTTCGAGGACTTCGACGTCAACGAGATCCCCCTCGACGACGAACCCACCTACGACCTGCTCTGCAGCGGCGACACCGAAGGCGTGTTCCAGGTGGAATCATCGGGCATGACGGAGCTCGTGATCAAGCTCCAGCCCCGAAGCTTCAAGGAAGTGATCCCCCTGGTCGCGCTCTATCGACCGGGCCCGCTTCAGTCGGGCATGGTCGACGACTTCGTCAACCGGAAGAACGGCACCGTGGCGATCCAGGCCCTGCACCCGCGGATCGAGCATCTCACCGAAGAAACGCTGGGCGTGATCGTCTACCAGGATCAGGTGCTGCAGATCGCGCAGGAAATGGCGGGCTACAGCCTGGGCGAGGCCGACCTGTTGCGGCGTGCGATGGGCAAGAAGAAGCCCGAAGTCATGCAGCAGCAGCGGGCCCGCTTCGTCGAAGGCTCGGTGAAGAACGACATCCCCGAGAAGGAAGCCGGAGACGTCTTCGACTTGATTCTCGAGTTCGCGGGCTACGGCTTTCCGAAGGCGCACTCGACCGCCTACGCGTACATCACGTATCAGACGGCCTTCCTCAAGGCGAATCACCGCGAGGAGTATCTCGCGGCCGTCCTGACCATCGATTCGGGCAACCACGACCGGATGTCGCGCTACATCGCGCACGTTCGCGAGAGCGAGATCGAGATCCTGCCGCCCGACGTCAACGAGTCGCAGCGCGACTTCGGCGTGGTGGATGGCGCCATCCGCTTCGGCTTTGCGGGCATCAAGAACGTCGGAGCCGGGGCCGTCGATGCGATTCTCGAATCGCGTGAAGAAGACGGTCCGTTCAAGAGTTTCTTCGACTTCGCATCACGCATCGATTCGCGCAAGGTGAACCGCCGCGTCGTCGAGGCCCTGGTCAAATGCGGCGCGTTCGACTCCCTGCATTCTGACCGGGCTTCGGTCTGGGCCTCGGTCGACGCTGCCCTCGAGCGGGCGGCCGCCGACCAACGCGACCGCGCGGTGGGGCAGGAGAACCTCTTTGGTGGGCTCGAGGAAGCCGTCGTCCAGACGGGGCCAGAGCTCGTGAGCGCCACTCCGTGGTCCGATCGAGAGCGACTCGGGCACGAAAAGGAGCTGCTCGGGTTCTATGTCAGTGGACATCCCCTGGGCGAGGTGGCTCCGCTGCTCCGGCGCTTCACGGACTGCACCTCCGGCACCTGCGAGGACAAGGTGGGCCGGGAGGTCCGCGCTGGAGGGCTCCTCACCACGATGCGCGAGGTCATGACCAAGCGTGGCAAACGCATGGGCTTTGCGACCCTCGAAGACATCGAGGGGAGTTTCGAGCTGGTGATCTTCCCCGACGCGTACGAGGGTTTTCTTCCGTTGCTCACGAAAGCGAAGTCCGGTGACGAAGAGAAGGGACGGGTGCCGCTACTGGTTTCGGGCACCCTCGAGCTCAAGGAGGGTGAAGGTCCGAAGATCCTGATGCGTGACGTCATTCCCCTGGAAGAAGCCGAAGAGAAACTCGCGGGGACCCTGCGCGTGAAGATGGTGGAACGCGACATCAACGACGACCGTCTCACGGCACTGGTGCAGGTCCTGAACAGTCACCCCGGCGACTGCCCGGTCGTGGTGCACGTCTTGATTCCGGGCGAAAGCGAAACGACGCTCTCGGTTGGCGCGGTGCGCGGCGTTCGCGCGACACCGGAAATGTGCCGCGACGTCGATGCATTGTTCGGACGCAAGGTGACGGAGATCAGCGCGTGACGTCGATCGCGGTGCGCATGAAGGGAAGGACGGGCGATCCAATGGTCAGTTCGAAGAGCAGGGCGACGATGAATTCGCGGCGCGGTTTCGCGCATGCGTCGCGGTGGCTCTTCGCCATCCTCCTTGTTTCGTTGTGCGCAGCCAACGCGAGCGCCGAGGTTCGTACCCTCGAAACCGTGGGCACGCTGCCGCTCAAGCCGGGCGCTGCCGGCGGCATCATCCCGCGCGACGCTGCAATCGAGCAGGCCCTGCGCGAGGCGGTCATCCGGATCGCCCACGAATTCATGGCCGATCGGCCTCTCGGCACCACGACGGACGAATCCGGCGAGGGCGAGGTTCCGCTGCTCACGCTTCCAGCCGACGACCCGACGGGCGTCGGCACCCAGGACGGTCCCGACGCAGAACGGGACGCGGCCTTCGAGAAGCTCGACCGCGTCCTCGGCAAGAAGATGGTCCCCTACACCACGCGCTTCCGCGTGATCGAAGACCGGGGGCGCCGACCGGCGTTGTTCAGTGACGACCCGGAAGTGGCCGAGGAATACGTGGTGATCGTCGAGGTACAGGTCGATGTCGCCCGCGTGCGCAGCCGACTCGTCGAGGCGGGCCTCGTGAGCGCCGGCAGTACGAAGGTTCTCGCAAACGAGATCCTGCTCGAAGTCGAGGGACTGCGGCACTACGCCGCCTATCTCGATTTTCGCAACCTGCTGCTCGAACAAGCCGGCGCCAACGAAGTCGTGCCCGTGGAAATGTCACAGGGCCACACGGTCTTCGATGTCGCGACCGAGGTGACAGCCGTCGAGTTTCTCGAAGCCCTGCTCACCGCCACGCCGCCCCACATCGACATCGATCCCATTCACGCCAGTGGCGGGCGCCTCCGCGTCACGGTCCGCTGGCAACCCTCGGGCCCCGATCCCGCCGGCATCGACGCTGGCGTCGAGCAGGGCGGCTGAAGGGGCGGACCGCAAGGCGCCGGGCAACCGCGACGCCGCCATTGACGCGAAATTGCGAAAAGGGTAAACACTTCGCCTCGTTAGCTCGATTCAGGCACGTAGCTCAGGGGCTAGAGCGCCGCCTTGACACGGCGGAGGTCGGCGGTTCGACCCCGCCCGTGCCTACCACTGTTATTCCCACGCCACGGTTCCGGTAGCCGCGCGCCTACCGGCGATGGATTTCCCTGATTCC
>JASMLK010000136.1 GCA_030748735.1 Myxococcota bacterium
GGGTTTCCACGCGATCCCAGAAGTAGGCCTTGAAGGAATTGGGCTCGATCGTCCCGCCGCTCTTGGAAGGCACGATGAAGAGCGAGTGGGCAAGCTCGATGCGCGCTTCGACCGCGGCCAGCTGCGACGGCACGGTCGAGTCGAGCACGATCAATTCCGGGTAGCCCCTGGCCGCGCCAAAGGTGCGGCTCAGGACGTCCGGGCAGAGGCTCGAACCGCCCATGCCCATCACGACCACGTGGCGGATGTCTTCGCTGCGCGCGCGCTCCGCGATCTTCGCGAAGTCGTCTGCGAGGGGCGCGGCGTGTTCGAGTGCGCCGAGCCATCCCAGCCACGAGGCTTCGTCCCCGCTGCTCCAGAGGCTTGCATCCTGCGCCCACAGGCGTCGCACGTAGCCGCGCGCGCGCCACTGGTCGAGTTCGCGCTCGACGCCTTCGGCACTGCTTCCGAGTTTCGCATCGAGTTGCGCGAGTCGCGGGCCGAGAACCCCCGCGCGCCTTTCCGCGACGGTGCCGAGCAAGGTGTCGAACGCGTCGCAGAAGAGTTGGCAGCCCTTGGGTAACAGGTCGTCGGTGATCTCCTTGAGCGAGATGCCGAGTTCGTCGAGGGTCGCGAGGATGCCGCGTGCTTCGGCGACGGCGGCTTCTTTGTCTTCGCCCAGCGCATCGCGCACGGTTCCTTCGGTACGGAAGGCTTCGAGGGTGGCGGCTGGGATCGTGTTGACCGTGTGTTGGCCGATCAGCGCGTCGACGTAGAGGGTCCTGGGAAGCGACGGGCTCTTGGTTCCGGTGCTCGCCCACAGGACGCGCTGGGGCAGGGCGCCCTGCTTCGCCAGCGCCTGCCAGCGATCACTCGCGACGACGGAATCGAAGTGGGCGTACGCCATGACGGCGTTGGCGATGGCGATCTTCGACTGAAGTCCTTCGAGCTTCGCGCGTACGGCCGGGTCGGTTTCGCTTTCGAGTCGCGAAGCCAGCTGACCGTCGACGACGGCGTCGATGCGGCTCACGAAGAAGCTCGCCACACTCGAAACCGTAGAGACGTCTCCGCCCGAGGCTGCGAAGCGTTCGAGGCCTTCGACGTACGCATCGGCGACCGCCGCATAGGCTTCGACGGCGAACAAGAGCGTCACGTTGACGTTGATGCCTTCGCCGATCAAGGTCGCCACGGCGGGGATGCCCTCTGGCGTGGCCGGCACCTTGATCATCAGGTTCTTGCGGTCGACCGCGGCCCACAAGCGCCTGGCTTCTTCGATCGTGCCCTCGGTGTCGTTGGCGAGGTAGGGAGAGACTTCGAGGCTCACGTAGCCGTCGACGCCACCGGTGCGGTCATGGACGCCGCGCAGGACATCGCAGCCCTGTTGGATGTCCGCGATGGCCAGCGCTTCGAACAGGCACACGGGTTCGCCGATGCCCTGTTGTTCGACCAGTTCGCGCAGTTGCTCGTCGTAGTCCGATGAACCGCCGATCGCCTTTTCGAAGAGCGCCGGATTCGACGTCACGCCCAGGATGCCGTCCTGTTCGACCATGCGCGCCAGTTCGCCCGAGCGCACCAGGTCGCGACTGATCATGTCGTACCAGATGCTCTGGCCGTGCTCCTGCACCGCGTGAATGGGGTTCGTCATCGGGTCTCCTCCCTCTCGAATGGCTTCCCAGTGTGGCACGGAGTGCGCAGGAAGCAGGCAAAACAGGCATGGGGAAAGAGGGGCTCGCGAGCGCAAACCCGGTGGGGTTATCGGCGACTACGCCGCGAATCTCACGACAATTTTGCCGTCCGGGCGCACACCGTACGGCGTGTCGGCTACCAACCCCAGAAGCTGTCGAAGCGTCCACAGTCGAGCTCGGGGATCTTCCCGGGGGCTTTCTCGCTGCCTTCGAGTTCGACCGGCTTGCCAGCTTCGAAGCGCACATCGATCGTGCCGTCGAAATCGCTGTCTTCGTCCTGGCGCACCACGTTCGAGCCTTCGTAGACCTGCACGACGTCGGGGCGTCCGTCAGCGTTCGTGTCGGCTTCGACCCGAACCAGGGCACCGTTCTCGTACACCTCGATGCGATCGGCACGCCCGGAACCCGCGCTGTCGATCAGCGCCCGCGTGGCCTGGCCCCCTGCGAAGCGAAGGTCGATGTCGAAGTCGCCGTCGCGGTCGCGGTCGGTGCACTGGCGGTTCACTTCGCCGCTCGTGGCGTAGAAGGCCTTCTTGTCGGGGCGCTTCGCCTTCTTCTCGCTCACGATTTCCTGGCTCTTTACGCGTCCCTGCTCGTCGAATTCATAGAGTACGTGGGCGCGGCCGCGGCCTTCGGTGTCGCGACCCTGCCGGTGCAGGCGACCGGCCTTGAAGTAGTTCCAGGTGTCGTACTTGCAGTTGCCGTCCGAATCCTTCTCTTCGGCGGTGACGTCACCACCGCGGTTCAACCATTGACGGGTTTCGACGCAGCCACTGTCGGCGTTGCGGATTTCGATGCGGCTGGCGACGTCCTTTTCGAAGAAGGCAGTGAGCTCGACGACGCCGTCACCGTCTTTGTCGCTCTCGGTATGGCGGAGTGCGCCGCCTTCGTAGTGGCGAATGGTTTCGGCCCGGCCGTCGTAGTCCGCGTCTTCTTCGATGCGCGCGAGGGCTTCACCGTCAGCTGCGAAGATCGAGGTGAGGTCGGCGTTGCCGTCGCGGTTGCGATCTTCGAACTGTCGAACGCGCAGGCCCTTCTCGTACTCGACCCGGACGGTCCACGGGGAGTCGAGGTCGCCGTCGTGAACACTCGATTCATCGAGGACGCCGTCGGCGTAGCGGTTGCGCAATTCGAAGCGGCCGTCGAAGTCGCGATCGGATTCTTCGCGGACGATCACGCCTTTGGCGTAGACGCGTACGACATCGGTCTGGTCGTCGAAGTTCGTGTCGAAGTCTTCGCGCGCGGGGCGCTCCGCTTCGTCGAGGGTGACGCGCAGGTCGATCCGTCCATCGGCGTTGGTGTCGCGTTCCTGGCGCACCTGCTTGCCGCCTTCGAAATGAAGCGTCGAGTCGCTCTGGCCGTCGCCGACCGTGTCGACTTCCTGGCGCACGCGAACGCCGGCTTCGAAGAAGGAAACGACGTCGAACTGGCCATCGGCTCGGGTGTCGCGTTCTTCCCTGGTCTTCACGCCCGCGGTGAAGTGCTGGCGTAGATCGAATTGCCCGTCGCCGGTGGTGTCTCGTTCGTCGAGGGCGATCTCGCCGTTGGCGTCGAGGGTGCCGCGGTTCTCGAAACGTCCGTCGTGGTCGTCGTCACGTTCGTAGCGGGCGGCGAGTTCGCCCTCGTAGAACATGCGATCGTCGATCGCCTGGTTGGCGTTGCGGTCGCGCTCGACGCGCAACAGGGCGCCGGTTTCGTCGTGGATGCGGAAGGTGTCCGCTGCGCCATCCCCCGTGGCGTCGCTCTCGACGCGAAGCGGCCTGCCAGTGGTCAGGTTGAAAGCGACCCAGAGGTCGACGCGGCCGTCGCGGTCCTGGTCTTGTTCCTGTCGCGCGAGTCGGCCCTCGCTGTCGTAGAAGCCGGTCTGGTCGAAGCGGCCGTCGAAGTCTTCGTCGTGCTCGATGCGGACGAGGGCGCCGGCTTCGTAATGCTCGATGCGATCGGCCTGCTTGCGCTGTTGGTTGTCGATTTCGCGGCGGACGAGGGTGCCGCCGTCGAAATGACTCTGGGTTTCGAAGAAGCCGTCGAATTCGCTGTCCACGCTTTCGAGGGCGATGCGCTCTTCGGCGTCGAAGCGGTACTTCACATCGACCTTGCCGTCCGCGTTGCGGTCTTCTTCTTGTCGCGCCTTGCGTCCCGCTTCGAAGAAGATCGCGGTGTCGAGTGCACCGTCGCCATTGGTGTCCGCGCGCTGTTCGTGTGGCTGTTCGTCTCGGAAGTGGGTTACGAGGTTGGGGGTGCCGTTGCCGTCCGGGTCCTCGACCTCCCGCACCTTCTTGCCGTCTTCGTAGAAGCGCGTGATGTCCACATAGCCCGCGTTGTTCGAGTCGATCTCTTCCCGTTCGAGGCTGCCGTCGTCTCGCACGTGGGCGACGAGTTGGGGGTTGCCGTCGAGTTCGGGGTCGAAGGTGCGGCGGGTTTCGACGCCCAGTACGTAGGCGATCTGTGTGTCGTAGCGTCCGTCGCCCGTGGTGTCGGCTTCGCGCGACGACACCAGGCCGCCCGCGTAGTGGGTGATGACGTCTTTGCGCCCGTTACCCGTCGTGTCCTCTTCGGCGCGAACCTGCTCGCCATCGCGGAAGTAGAGGGTGAGGTTCAGGGCACCATCTCCAGTGGCGTCCTGGTGTTCCAGGAGCTTCGTCCCGTCGAGGTCGAATTCGGCGTGCAGGTCGATGCGGCCGTCCCCGTCCCGATCCTCTTCGAGAATGCTCGGGTGGCCCCCGAGGTAGCTGGTGAAACGGTCGAAGACGCCGTCGAAGTCGCGGTCCTCTTTGCGTTCGCTGGCTTCGCCGTCGCTGAACTTCGTTTCGATGTCGATCTTGTCGTCGGCGTTGTCGTCGTCGCGCTGGAAGACGGGCACGTCCTGCTCGTAGTCGACCCAGCGGTCGGGCTTGCCGTCGCCCTTGGTGTCGAGCTTGCGGGTGGCGACGCGGCCTTCGTCGTCGTAGGTGGACCAGGAGTCGAGGCGGCCGTCGTGGTCGCGATCGCGCTCCGAGCGACTCGGTTTGCCGGCTTCGTAGAAGACGAACTCATCGTGGGTGCAGTCGCGGTTGCTGTCGGTGTGACGCTCGGCGAGTTCTTCGTTCTCGTCGTACAGCAGCACGATGGGAACGCACTTGTTCTCGCGCGCGCTCGCGCGATCCGGCACCGCAAGCTGAAACAGCGCCACGAAGGCGGCGGCCACGAAGGCTGTGGCTCGGGCGGCCGTTGAAAAGACGAAGGGTCGCGTCATGGGGGCAGCAGGGTACGGGAGTTCAACGCGACTCGGGGTAGTTGAACGTCAGGATGAAGGTTTTTTCGGTGAGACAACGATTGTTGTCGCTCAGTGGGGGAAAGGGGGCTGCGCTGTGCAGAGCAGTGAGTGCGTTTTCCGCGAACGTGTCGTCGCTGGTCGCGTCCACCTCGACGGTCGTGAGCGAACCGCTCTGATCGACGGCAATGCGTACGCGGACGAAGTCTTCGGGGCTGGCGCCATAGGGGATTTCGAAACGCGACGTCGTGCGCTCGTCGATCAGGTCCAGGTACCGCGTGACATACGCACTTTGGAGACAGGGCACGGCGGCGGGCGCATTCGGGTCGCCTCCGACCATGCCCGCAGCGAGGAACTCGGCCGCCACGCCCGTCGCGACGAACGAGCCCCCGGGTTCGGCGCCGGGTACCTGCGCGGATGGGACCGCGGCGACCGCGCCCTTGTACTGCGAGGTGTCGACATCGGCGAGGTGGGCGAAGGCCTGTGGAGCGGCGAGATCCGTTGGTGTGCGGCTCGCAGTTTCGGTGGGGCCACTGAGTTCGACTTCGGGAGCCAGCAGATCCGCCGCCGTGATGTCGAGGGGCTGCACGTCGCGAATGTCCGCGGCACTCGGCGTCGGATTGATCTCCGCCTGGGCCGCGAGGGGTTGGCTGGACACCTCCGCCAGATCGAGGGTGCTCGGCGCGGTGGTGTCGAGGTTCGGTGCTTCGACCACGGGCGCGGGGATCGCGGCGAGTGCGGACGGCTCCATCGCGAGCGGGACCGCGTGGGCGATCGGTGCGGAGAGCATGCGCGGCACCGGTAGGGGCACGGGCTCGTTGGTACCGGGAAGCTCGACGGGCTCGTTGAAAATCATGACCGGAATGACTTCTTCGACGGCTTGCTTCGCGTAGTAGCCGATCACGACCACGGCCCCGATGGCGATCAAGTGGATCAGCGCGGAGACGGCGCTCGAAACCAGGATCCCGCGGCGGTCGTCCGGCGGGGGCATGACCAGCGACGGTCCACCGGCGGTCGATGCTGCGGCTACGGCGGCGTCGAGCGCAGCCCCGCTCGCAAGCGGACCATTCGGCGCCGCGAGGCGAAGCTTCGGGCGGGCATCTTGCCGCGCGGTTCGTGAGCGTGGTTTGAGGATCGGACTCATCGACTCATCGTCGGCGCTTCGGAGAGCAATGCGCGGGGGGAAACGGCGCAGACGAGATAGCGCACCTCGTCTGCTCGCGCGTATGACACTGCGCCGCGGTGCGCAGTTCGCCGGCATCCTACCGGTAGACCGGCGCGAGACCCCGGGTTGCCGGGGTCGATCGCCGCAGTGGCCCCGGGTCACAGTGGGTCACTCTGCGATCGGTGTTGGTTCCGCATCGACCGACTGCATGCCAAAGAAGTTCTCGCTGTGCCGTGAACCTGTCCGCCCGTTCGGCCCTCCGTTAGAGTCGGGGGCCCCCGAATGACCCCTTCGTTGCACGGCGGCCTGCAGGCGCCGCCGGGACACGCTGAGGACGCGAATGTTTTCACCCGAGCACTTCATCGATCTCCTCATCATGGGTTGGCTCTCGAACGTGCCGCTCGCGATTGGTTCGATCGTTTCGATATCGGTTTTCTGCGAGCGGCTTTGGAGCTTCCGCGGTCTCGAGGACGCTTCGCGCGAGTTGGCGAGCAAGGTGATCGAAGCGCTGGTTCGCCGGGACCTCGGCGGTGCGAAGGAGGTCTGCGAGCAGAGCGAGCTTCCCATGGCGGGCATGTTTCACGAGGCGCTCGGTTGGGAGAACATCGCTCCTGAAGATCTCGACCGCGTCTTCGCAACGCGGCGCGCCGAACTCGCCAGTGGCATGAAGCGCGGCGTGTGGATGATCGGCACCGTGGGTTCACTGGCGCCGTTCGTCGGCCTGTTTGGCACCGTGGTCGGCATCATTCGCGCCTTCGGTGTGATGTCCGAAAGTGGCGAGACGGGGTTCCAGGTCGTCTCCGCGAATCTCTCCGAAGCCTTGATCGCGACCGCGGCCGGTCTCGGTGTGGCGATCGTGGCGCTCAGTTTCTTCAACTATCTGCAGACGCGCATCGGCTCGCTCAACGCGGTGTATGCGCGGTCGACCGAACGGCTCGTGCAGGCGTTGATCTACATCGAATCCGCGCCGTCGCGCGCGGCGGCAAGCGGCGGGGGCGAAGCCTGAGATGGGCGCGAAGCCGATCGCTTCCGACGGGTTGGAAGACACCGGCGACGAGGCGATCGTCGCGGAGATCAACGTCACGCCGCTGACGGACATCTTCCTCGTGTTGCTGATCATCTTCATGGTGACGAGCAGCGTGATCGTCGACGAGGGCAAGAACATCGACCTGCCCGACGCGACGGTTTCCGAAGAAACGGACGCCAAGGGTGTCACGGTTTCGATGAGCTCGGAAGGCGAGATCCTGGTCAACGAAGTCGTGGCCGAACCCGGGGCCTTGCTCCAGTTGCTCGAAGTCGCCATCGACAAAGCCGAAGACAAGATCGTGATCCTGCGCGGTGACGCGAGCATCGCCCTCGGTCGCGCAGTGAACGTGCTCGACCTCGCGCAGCAGGCGGGCGCCAAGGGCATCGCGATCTCGACCGAGCAGCCCGAAGAGGCGCAACTCGATGCCGCGCCCTGATCCGTCTCTGCCGCATGCACGCGGACCGAGTTTCCCCACCTAGGCTCGGCGCTGACGAAACCAGGCGACCGCGCCGGCGATGAGCAAGATCTCCGGTATCAGCAACCCCACGCCGTAGAAGGCCTTCATCGAGTTCTGGATGGGGACGGGGAATTGGATCAACCCGGCGCTCTTCGGTCGCAGGGTCACGCGATCGGTCCACGCGACGGCCCAGTGGGCGGCGTTCATCACGAGGTCGAGGTTGTAGAGCGCTCGCAGGTAGCGGTTGCTCACGAAGTCGCGGTCGCCGAACGCGACGATGCGTCCCTCGTGTTCGCCGCGCGGATAGCGTGCGGCGGCGGCCAGGTGCAGATAGCGCGGCCGCTCACTCGCCGGGCGCTCGGGTAGGTCGCGCAAGCCGGGTGGCAGCGGGGCGTGTTCGAGCCAGGCGTAGGGACTGGTGAAGACCAGGGCGTCGAGTCGATCCTCCGGCGTGGGCTTGCGGAGTTGGAAGGCGCGCGCGCGTCGAAAGACGCTATTGCGGTTGCGTTCCAGGCCCGTGGTCACCGGGTGGGAGCCATAGTTGAAGACGATCGGAGAAAGCCCGCGGATCTCGCCGTCCACCGGGTCCGAAACCGGATCGACGACGAGGGCAGCCGGCGAGGAAAGGCCGAAGTCCCCGAGCCAGCCTTCGAGGCCGCTCTCACTCGCAGGGTCGATGAAGGCGAGGACGCTGCCGCCCCTTTCGACGTATGCGGTGAGCGCCGCGAGGGCATCGCGGCGCATGTTTCTCTCGGGAGCGAGCACGACCACGAGGTCGGCGTCGCTCGGGATCTCGCTCATCACGGGACTCGGCAGCACACGAACGTCGAAGCCCTCGGTCTGGAAGCCGACGGCGAGGCCCGAGAAGCCGGTGTCACCGCCTTCCTGGATGTCGCCTTCACCACTTCCCGTCGAGAAGTAGAGCACCCGATCGCCCTTGCGACCGAGCCGAGCGAAGGCTTCGAACAACGCGCCCTCCGTCGGTCGCTCGACGAGCAGCCAGTCCTGGTCGTGATGCACCACGACACTGTTCGAACTGCCGATCCCGTAGCGATCTTCGTCCTCCGGAGCGTCTTCGATGACGCGCGTGGTAAGACGGATCTCGCGACCCCGGGTGATCTCTTCGAGCAGCATGCGGGTTCGGCGAATGCGGGGATCTCCCGGGTCGCGATAGAGCGTCATGCTCACCGCGCCCTCGAGTTCGGCCAGCGCCTCCCGGGTCGCGGGTGCGACGTGGAATTCGCCCTCGAAGGTGAGGTCGAAACGCAGCGCGCTGCTGGCTGCGAGTCGCTCGAGCCCGATTCCCGCGACCAGGGTCAAGAGCAGCACGCCGAACGCGCGCAAGACGGGACGCGAAAGCACGTCTCTGCGCGCACTGCGAAGTCGCTGGACGTCACGGGCAATGGCGTAGAGCAGGGCGGCGACGCCCACCACGATGTGGACCACCGCAAAGGCCTGGGCTTCACCCTGCAGTTGGATGCTCCCCAGCCCGAAAGCACAGGTCACGAAGCCGAGTGCGTAGGCCTCCTGCTTGCCGATCATCCGAGCGCCCTCCGCAGCTCGAACGACAGCCGGGTAAGCGCAGCACTCACGCAGGCGATCGCCGCGAAGTACACCAGGTCGGACGCGAACACGAAGCCTTCCGCCATGTGGCCGAAGCGCAGACGAAGCGAAAGCGCGTCGAGGAAGATCGCTGTCGGCTCGCTCACGAACCCATGGGTCCAGCCGAGGTCGTAGACGATGAAGCAGACGGCCACCGTCGAAGCCGCGGCCACGACCTGACTCGACGCAAAGGCAGAGCAGACGAGACCCATCGAAGCGATCCCGATCGCCAGTAGCGATAGCCCCACGAACACCGACGCGAGGTGCTTCATCCCCAGGCCACCCTGCTCGATGGCCGTCACCGGATAGATGAAACTCACCGTCATCATCAGCACGACGAAGGCGTAGGTGACGAAGTACTTCGCCGCGATCACCTGCGCGCTCGAAAGCCCGCTCGTCAACAGCAGTTCGTCGGTTCCGCGTTCGCGTTCTTCGGCAAACACCCGCATGGTGACCAGGGGTAGCGGGATGATCAGCAGCACGCCGAGCTGTTCCATCACCGGGTTGAAGACCGTGTCGATCAGGTTCACGTGGGTGGGGATCGTGTCCGATTCGAACCCGCCCATCGTGCTGCTCGCAAACACGAAGAGGATCTGGTTGTAGAGCCGAAGGTGTTCGAAGAAGGTGACGGCGGTGACGAGCGCCACCATGAAGAGCACGCCGTACGCGATCGGCGAGCCGAAGAGCACGAGCGCTTCCTTCTGCATGAGCGACAGCAGGCGCCTCACGCTGGAACCTCCGCTTCATGCGGCGGTGCGGTACCGCGGAAGAGGGCGAGGTTCGTTTCGCCCGCGAGCACTTCTTCGGTCGGTCCCGATACGACGAGTTCTCCTTCGGAGAGGACGGCGCAACGCGTCGTGAGGCTGCGCGCTTCGTCGAGGTCGTGGGTGCAGAGCAGCAGGGTGCGGTTGCCCGCCTCGGCGGCGAGCGCCGTCTGGACGTCGCGCCGCTGCAGCGGATCGAGCCCACTGGTGGGTTCGTCGGCGATCACGAGAGCCGGGTCGTGGATCAGCGCCTGGGCGAGAGAAACGCGCTGCGCGAACCCCTTGGACAGGTTTCCGATGCGTCGCTTGCGCACCGTCTCGAGGTGGAACGTTTCGACGGCGTTGGCGACCGCTTGCCGTTGTCGCTCGCCCGAGAGTCCGCGAATGCCGGCTGCGAAGCGCAGGTAACGCTCGACGCCGAGGTCCGGATAGAGATGCGAAACCTCGGACACGAAGCCGAGACGTTGCTGCACGTCCCTGGGATGGTCGGCGGGCGAAACGCCATCGACCGTGAGCGATCCACTGCTCGGTGCAAGGAAGCCCGTCACCAGACGGATGAAGGTGGTCTTGCCCGCACCGTTCGCGCCGAGCAGCCCGAACGCTTCCCCCGGCTCGATCGTGAGATCGAGCGCGCCGAGCGCGGTCCGTTCGGCGAAGCGGCGCGACAGCGCCCGAGCCTCGACCCGTGCGCCCGGCAACTACAGGGTCTCCAGCATCTCGAAGAAGTCGGGCCAGGTCTTGCTGACGCAACCGGGGTCGAGGATCTCGATGCCCGGAACCCGCAGGCCGGCCAGCGCGAACGACATCGCCATGCGGTGATCATCGTAGGTTTCGATCGCGGCGTCGTGGAGGGGCCCGGGCTGGATGTGGAGCCAGTCTTCGCCGGCTTCGGCGCGCGCACCCATGCGACACAGCTCGGTTTCGAGGGCGGCGAGGCGGTCGGTTTCCTTGATCTTGAGGTTCCAGATGTCCTGAATCACGGTGGGGCCGTCGGCGAAGAGACAGACGACCGCGTAGGCCAGCGACGCGTCGGGGCAGTCGTTCATGTTCACTTCGCCGAGGCTTCGCAGCCCCTTCTTGGGAGCGATCAACTCGATGGCGTCGGCCTCGCGGTGTACGCGACACCCCATGCGCTCGAGCAGGTCGACGATGGCGAGGTCGGCCTGGAGGGAATCCTTCGAAAGCCCTTCGAGTCGAACGCGTCCGCCGGTGATCGCCGCGGCGCACAGCGGGTAGACGGCGGACGAAGCGTCGGGTTCGACTGCGTAGTCGCGCGGCTGATACCGCTGTCCCGCTTTCACGACGAGACTGTTCTCGCCCACTTCACCCTCGGCACCACCCCAGCTGGCTTCGACCCCGAAGTCGCGCATCACCTGAAGGGTGAGGTCGATGTAGGGACGCGACACGATCTTGCCGAGAAAGTGGATCTGCACGTCTTCGCGCGCGTACGGCGCCACCATCAAGACGGCCGAGACGTACTGGCTCGAGGCCGAAGCATCCATATAGACACTCCCGCCCGGGAGCCCGCCGCCGGCGACGCGAACCGGAGGGCAGTCGTTGCTCCCGAGGATCTCGAGTTGTGCGCCGAGACCTTCGAGGGCATCGCGCAGGTGGGAGATCGGTCGTTCGCGCATGCGCTCGTTGCCATCGAGCACGACCGGCCCGGCACCGAGAGTGAGGACCGCCGTCAGGAAGCGCGCCGACGTTCCGCTGTTCTGGATGTAGATGGGCTTGGCGGAAGGGGGGAACTCGGGGCCGTGCCCCTGCACGCGGAACGTCGTTCCAGCGACTTCGACCGGGCTCCCGAGTGCGCGCAACGCGTTGCACATGACCTCGGTGTCGTCGCTCCGCAGGCAGCCGGTCAGCACGCTCGGGCCCTCGGCGAGGAACGCCAGGGGGAGCGCGCGATTCGTGATGCTCTTCGAGCCCGGGACGCGAACGCTGGCGTCGATCGGGCCGGTGGGGCGAACGGGGAGGGATTCGGTGTGTTCAGTCATCGAGGTCGTCGCAGGCGCGTAGCCGAACCGTACCTGTGAAGCGCTTCCATTTCCTATGGGGTCTGTTCGTGGGGGGGGCGGGGAGGCCCGCTTTCCGGTGGCCGAAACGCGGTTCGAGGCGGATCTCGATTGACACCCAGGAGGCCGTCCGGCAAACTTCGCCACCGCGCTAATTCGATCGCCAAGCCGAGGGTTTAGCGCAACCCCGGCTCAGCCGGTTCCAACCGGCCCCGCCGTCCTTCCCGCAACCGTGTCCAGTGGTCCGATGGCCCAATGATGGCCCAATGATGGTCCGGTGGTCAGAAGGTAGAAAGCGGCGTGCCGAAATTCGTGTGGTCCTTTTCGTGGCGCCGTGCCCGCGCCGCGCTCAGCCCGCCCAAACCACCCAGCCCGCCAAAACCGAAAGCCCGCGTGTGCAGACCCGCGCTCGGGGAGAAGATCCCCGCGGCCCGGCGCGTCGCGCGACTGCCCACAAGTCAGCACGCCCCGGGTGACCGGGGAAGCCCAGGCAAGCAAAGCGAAGGCAAGCCAAGCCAAGCAAAGGCAAGCAAGGAGAAGACCGTTGGCCAAGGTACTGGTATCCGACAATCTCGCGGCGGAAGGTCTCGAAGTGTTTCGCCAGGCGCGGGGGATCGAGGTGATCGAGAGCCCCGGTCTCGCGCCCGGGGAACTGCTCGAGGCGATCGCGGACGTCGACGGTCTGGCGATCCGCAGCGGCACGAAGGTCACCCCCGACGTCATCGCTGCGGCCAAGAACCTTCGCGTGATCGGCCGCGCGGGCATCGGGGTCGACAACGTCGACGTCCCCGCCGCCACGGCGCGCGGGATCGCGGTGCTCAACACGCCCGAGGGCAACAACATCACCACCGCCGAGCACGCGATCGCACTGCTCGTTTCGCTCGCGCGCCACATTCCCCAGGCCACTGCCTCGATGAAGGCCGGCAAGTGGGAAAAGAAGAAGTTCCAGGGCATGGAGCTCTTCAACCGCACCCTCGCCGTCGTGGGGCTCGGCAACATCGGTCGCATCGTCGCCCTGCGCGGCAAGGCCCTGGGCATGAAGGTGGTGGCCTACGACCCCTTCACCACCCAGGAGCGCGCGCATCAACTCGACATCGAGTTGCTCGAAGACTTCGACGCGCTGCTCGCGCGCGCCGACGCCATCACGGTGCACGTGCCGAAGACGAAGGACACCGTGGGGCTCCTGGATCGCGAAGCCTTCGCCAAGGCGCGGCCGGGGCTCCTGGTCATAAACGCAGCACGCGGCGGCATCGTGGATGAAGAAGCGCTGTTCGAAGCCCTCGAATCGGGGCAGGTTGCCGGCGCGGCCCTCGACGTGTTCGTCGAAGAACCGCCGCCCGCGGATCATCCCTTGCTCAATCACGAAAACGTGATCTGCACGCCTCATCTCGGGGCGTCGACGGAACAAGCACAGGTCAACGTGTCGGTCGCGGTGGCGGAACAGATCTGCGACTTCCTGCTGCGCGACGTCGTGCGCAACGCGATCAACGTGCCGTCGATCTCACCGGAACTGCTCAGCGAAGTGGGGCCGTTCCTCCATCTCGCCGAACAGCTCGGCCGCTTCCACGGCCAGCTCTGCCCGGGTGCGATCGAGCAGGTCGAAGTGGAGTACGCGGGCGAAGTCACGGAGATGAACGTCGCGCCCATCACGATCGCCGTCTTGAAGGGCATCCTCGAAAGCGTGCGCGACGGGGTCAACATGGTGAACGCGCCCTCGATCGCGCAGCAGATCGGGCTCAAGGTGATCGAGAGCAAGGTCACGGCCCCGCGCGATTTCGCGAGCCTGGTGAGTGTGCGGGTGCGCGGCTGCGAAGATCGCTTGATCGCCGGCACCATCTTCCACGGTGGCCAGGCGCGCATCGTGCGGATCGACGACTTCATGCTCGAGGCGATTCCCGAAGGGCCGACGATCTTCCTGCAGAATCACGACCAGGCCGGCGTCGTGGGCAACGTGGGCATGATCCTCGGCGAAGGCCAACTCAACATTTCGCGCATGCAGCTCGCGCTGGTCCCCGAACGCAAACAGGCCGCGATGCTGGTGAACGTCGACGACGTGCCGTCGGACGAAATCATGGAGCGCCTGCGCAACAGTCCCCACATGATCACCGCACAGCTGGTGGAGCTATGACGATCCGGGTCGCATCTCGCGTCGTCGTACCGAACACGCAGGGCAAGGGTGAGGGAGCAGAGAAGTCATGACGACCGTCGTCGCAGTGGGTGCCCAATGGGGCGATGAAGGCAAGGGCAAGATCGTGGACTGGCTGGCGCCGCGCGCCGATCTCGTTGCGCGCTTCCAGGGCGGCAACAACGCGGGTCACACCCTGGTCGTCGATGGTGAGACGACCGTGCTCCACATCGTGCCGTCGGGCATCCTGCACCCGGGCAAGGTCAACCTGATCGGTCCTGGCGTCGTGGTCGACCCCGCGGCGCTCCTGACCGAGATCAGTGCCCTTTCGGAACGGGGCGTGCTCAAGGACCCCTCGCGCCTGCGCGTGAGTGGGCGTGCGCACGTAATCCTGCCCTGGCACAACGCACTCGACCTGGCGCGCGAAAGCAGCGCCTCGAAGGGCAAGAAGATCGGCACGACCGGGCGCGGGATCGGTCCGGCCTACGAGGACAAGGTGGCGCGCCGCGGGGTTCGCATGGCGGACCTGCTGCTCACGGATGAACTCGCCGACAAGATCCGCGCGCTCGCCGAGTGGAAGAACTTCGAACTCACGAAGTTCCACGGCGTCGACCCGGTGGACACCGAGGCGCTGGTCGAAACCGCGATCAACTGGGGCCGCGAACTCGAGCCCTATATCGATCACACGGGCCGGATCCTCGACTCGGCGCTGCGGGACGGGAAGAGCGTCTTGTTCGAAGGCGCGCAGGGCACCTTCCTCGACGTCGACCACGGCACGTATCCCTTCGTGACCTCGTCGAACTGCGTCGCGGGAGGCGTGACCACCGGTTCGGGCATCGGGCCGACGAAGATCGATCGCGTGCTCGGGATCACCAAGGCCTACACGACCCGCGTCGGCGAAGGCCCGTTTCCTTCTGAACTGCACGACGAACTGGGCGAAGAGATCCGCAGGGCGGGGAGCGAATTCGGCGCCACCACCGGGCGTCCCCGACGCTGCGGCTGGCTCGACTGCGTAATGCTGCGCGAAAGCGTGTGCGTGAACGGGATCACCGACCTCGCGATCAACAAGCTCGACATCCTGAGCGGCTTCGACGAGCTGCTGATCGCCACGGCCTACAAGATCGACGGGAAGCTCACCCACGACTTCCCGATGACCCTGGCCGAGGTGGCGCGTGCAGAGCCGGTCTACGAGACGATGCCGGGCTTCCGCGAAGACGTGACGGGCGTGCGGCGACGCGAAGACCTGCCCGACAACGCGCGCCGCTACATCGAGCGCATCGAAAGCCTGGTGGACGTGCCGGCGGCCTTCATCTCGGTGGGCCCCGGGCGCGACGAGACCATCATGTGCACGGATCCCTTCGGCGCATAACGCCCCGGCGCAGACTCGCAGGCGGTTCCTCGAGGGCGATTGCCTGATCGCCGGCCGTGGTCATGTTGTGACTGCGGCTGAGCTGCGGGCGCATTGCGCCTGCTCGGCTCAACCGGCGCCCACTCTCGGCCGATGAGAATGCCGGTTTCGAGAAGCAGCGTGGCGAGGGCCGCGTCCGCTTCTCGTCGGGTGAACGAGGGAGCGGCCATTGGGGCAAGGAATTCGCGTGCTGTCCGCCAACCTGCTGAACGGCGGTGCGGACCCCGATGCGTTCGCGGATCTCGTCGCGTCGCTCGACGTCGACGTGTTGGCCGTGCAGGAAGTCGGGCACGCCCAGGCGGAAGCGCTGCTCGATCTATTCGAGTCGGGGGAGATCATTCCCGCGCCGGACTTCACCGGGATGGGGCTGCTCGCGCGACATGACCTCGAGGTCGAGCGGATCCCCCTCAGCTGGGGCTTCGGTCAGATCGGGGGCTTGCGCCTCGCGGGCTGGGGCGACGACGCCCCCGTGGTCGAATTGACCAACCTCCATATCGCCGCACCGCACATGTGGAGCCCGCGGCCGGGGCCGTGGCTGCGTTACCGCCAGGCCGCCGAACTCGACTCGCACCTGCGGCACGGGGCTCAGAAGCGCTGCGTGAGCACCAACAGCAGCAGCGCAACGAAGGTGAGGAGCGGGGAGGGGGCGCCCGAGCGTCCTGGGATCGATTCTGAGCCTCGAAAATGGGACTCCGAGCGTCTCGAAGCGACCAACGAGCGTGCGGGAAGAGAGCGGAAGGGCCCCGCACGCATCGTGGTCGGCGATTTCAACGCCACGCCCTATTGGCCGTGGTACCGGCGGATGGTTTCCCAGTTCACGGATGTGGCCGTCGCCGTGGCGGACAAGACCGGCGAATCGCCGCGCTCGACCTGGGGGCCGTGGCCCGGATCGCGGCGCTTGCTGCGCATCGACCACGGGTTCGTGCACGGGATCGAGCCGGAGGCTTTCGAAGTGGTCGACATCGTCGGTTCGGACCACAGTGCCATCGTCATGGATCTCTCCTTTGGGGTTTCGGGTGGGCGTTCGGATGGGGACGCGGATTCGTAACGGGGTGGGTCGCGGTCCAAACACTGTTGCGCGAACAAAAAGCGAAAACAAGCGAAAGGCGAAAAAAACACGAAAAAAGCCGGCCGAGGGTGAACCTGGGCGTCGTGGGTGCCCGGAATTGCTCACGAAATCGGTCGACACGGGTAGGGCCCGGTGTTAACCACTGCCCGGGCCCATAGCTCAGTTGGTAGAGCAGTGGACTTTTAATCCATCGGTCCGGGGTTCGAGTCCCCGTGGGCCCACCGATACCGACGCTGATCGACCTCGGAGATCACCGCCGATCGCGGCTACGGCCACGGCCACGACCAATGGCGCTGGCTGGATGGGTTGGAGACGAAGCGCATGTCCCCGCGCCGCCGGAGCGCAGGCACTTCATGGATCGCGCGTCTGGCGCTCCTGGTCGCCGCGCCCGCGGTCTTTCTGTCGCTCGTCGAACTCGCGCTGGCACTCGTGGGATTCGCGGGCCGGCCCGCCTTGTTCATGGAGTCGCCGCGCTTTCCGGGCATGCTCGAAGCGAATCCCGCCATTGCCCAGCGCTACTTCCCCGGGCGGGAGACGCAGCTCGCGATCAATCCGCAGCCCTTCACTGCGGAAAAGCCCGCTGGTGCAGTCCGGTTGGTCGTGCAGGGAGGATCGACGGCCGCGGGGTTCCCGTACGGCCCACTCGCGGCACTCGACGGCATGTTGGCGGATCGACTCGAGGCCGCGCGCCCGGAGCAGGCGATCGAAGTCATCACGACGGCGATGGCTGCGGTCAACAGCTACGCCTTGCTCGACTTCGTCGACGAGATCATCGCGATCGAACCCGATGCGGTGCTCATCTACGCCGGTCACAACGAGTACCTCGGCATCTTCGGCGCGGGTTCGGCGCTGACTACACGGCGCTCGCGCGCGGCGACCCGCATGCACATGTGGCTGGGGCGCTTCCGCGTGTATCAAGCGATCGACCTGCTGATCCCCTCCGCGGCGGAAGCGACGCAGCGAAGGGAGGGCGAGAGCAGCGGTCGTCGCGACACCCTGATGGCGCGGGCCGCCAGTAGCGCCCAGATCCCACTCGGTTCGAAGCTCTACCGCGAGGGACTCGCACAGTTCGAGGAGAACCTGGAGGCGATCCTCACGGCCTACCGCGAAGCCGGGATCCCGGTCTTCGTTTCGACCCTGGCGAGCAACGAGGTCGATCAGGCCCCGTTCATTGGTTCGCCCCCCGGTGAGCACGATGCGGATGCCTTTGCGGCGACGCGCGTGAAAGCTGCGAGCCTGGACGAAGCGGGGGAGCCCCTTGCGGCACGCGCGACCCTCGAGGCATTGCTCGAGCTACATCCCGAAGCCGCCAGCGCGCTGTTCGACCTCGCCCGCCTCGAACGGGAGGCTGGCGAACTCGAAAAGGCCGGGGCGCGCTTTCGCCGGGCAAAGGAACTCGATCGTCTGCGCTTTCGCGCGCCCGAAGCGATGAACGAGATCGTGCGGCGACTGGCTGCGCAGTACGACGCCGTCCTCGTCGACGGGCAGGCGCGCCTCGAAGCGCACAGCGAAATCGGGCGCGTCGGGCGCGAACTCATGCTCGAGCATCTCCACCCCAATGCGCGCGGTTACTTCCTGCTCGCCGATGCTTTCTACGAGGTGCTCGAACGCGAACGGGTGTTCGGAGAACCGCCCGAGTACGGCGCCCCGACGCGGGCAGAAGCGATGCGCGACATGCCCGTGACGATGGTCGACCACCTCAACGCTCTTCAGCTGGCCCGAGAGATCACCTCCGACTTCCCGTTTCGACCGGATCGCATCGAAGTGCCATATCCCGAACCGAAAGGGCCCGTGGGTGAGATTGCCCGGCGCGTCTACGAGCACCCGGAGCAGTGGCTCGACGGCATGGAGGCCCTGCTTCAGCACCATCTGGCCCAGGGCGAACACGCCCGAGCCCTGGTCGTGGCGCGCGTGACAGCGCGTTCTCTGCCGGGAGAAGCCGCACCGAACCGTGCGGCGGGGCGTCTACTCTTGCGACACGGTCGTGTGCGTCAGGCGGCACGCTACTTCGACAGGGCACTGCAAGCAGAGCCCGACGATCTCGCTACGCTGCGCTTTCGCCGCGATATCCATCGAGCGCTCGGCGATCTGGCCGGCGTTGCGGCGGTTCAGGCACGCATCGACGCACTCGACCCGTCGCGTGAACCGAACAAGGAAACCCCCGCATCATGAAAACCTGGATTCCCTTCGTTGCAGCGACTTCGCTGTTCACGTTGTTCTCGGCGACGGCGGTCTCCGCCCTCGAAATGGGCGACGCGGCCCCCGACTTCTCGCTTCAAGGAAGTGACGGCAAGACGCATCGACTGCGCGACTACATCGGTGGCAAGGGGACGGGCAAGCGCGGCGTCGTGATCGCCTGGTTCCCGAAGGCCTTCACGCCTGGCTGAACGGCCGAACTCCAGTCGCTGCGTGACAGCGAAGCCGACATTGCAAAGTACGACGTGGCCTACTTCATGGTGAGTCTCGACGACGCCGAGAAGAACAAGTCCTTCGCCGAGTCTCTCGATGGAAACTTCCCGTTGCTGAGTGACCCCGAAAAGACCGCCGCCGAGGCGTACGGTGTACTCGGGTTCGCGGGGTTGTACGCCAAACGGTGGACGTTCTACATCGATGCGAACGGTGTGATCGTGTACATCGACAAAGACGTCGACACCGCGAGCGCTGGGCAGGACATCGCGAAGCGTCTGGGCGAACTCGGGTTCGAGGCCAGTCAGCCGTGACGCAGGTGCCGTGCGGCAGATGAACGACAGGCGTCTGGTTCGTTCTTCCCCGTCGCAAGGGCCTGTGAAACCGCGTTCTGGAATACGGCTCGTGAGCGTGATCCTTGCGCTAGCTCCACTCGTTGCCGCAGTCGGCTGTGGCGGACCGGAACGCGAAATCCGGAGTTCACTCTCGAATGCGGATCGCCAGCGCTTCGATTTGGGACAACGTCTCTCCACGCCGTGTTGGAGCTGCCACGACCTCTACGGCCAGCAGAACAAGGTTGGCCCTTATCTCGCTGGGGTCTACGGGCGCAAGGCGGGCAGTGCGAACTTTCCGGGCTACTCGCAGGCCATGCGAAGCTCGGGCTTCAGCTGGGACGAACGATCGCTTCGCTCCTTCCTGCTCGACCCGAACAGGCTGGTGCCGGGGACAACGATGGTTGCGAGCGGTCCACGAGGTCCAGCGGAAGTCGATGCGCTGGTCTTCTATTTGAAGCACGTGAGTCAAGCCGTCTCACGCAAGTTGCGGAACCCCTAAACCGCACACAAGCAGCCACCTTTGTACTAGAATGCCGCCGCGCCGTGCCTGGAGCGCCCATCCACTGGGGTCCGGCAGGGTGACGGGGTGATGACGATCGTTGCGCCTCGCGACTTCAAGGTCAGGCATTCAAGTGGCTTTGAATCGAGTGGCAGAGGTCGTTCGCTAGAACAGTTGAACGGATTGCGATTCGTGGCTGCGAATCGGATGAATCCGAACAAGGAGGGGGGACAGTGAAGAGAGTGATCCGATTGGCCATCGCATGTGCGTGCGTGGCTCTGCCTGTCATGCTTGCAGGTGCGGCATCGGCCCAGACGATTTCGTTGAGTGAGGGTGATCCGGCGACCTACGATTGGACCGGCGTTTACGCGAAGGGCGGTCTGTCGATCGGGTTTCCCAACGAGCCCGCGAATAACTTCAAGCCCAAGCCGGGTGCCGCGGTCGCGTTCGGGGGCGGTTATCGCTTCAACCCCTGGATCGCCGCCGAGTTGGACATGAACGTGACGGCAGGTTCGGATCTCAGGGGGGTGAAGGATGACCTGCTGATCTTCGCGTTCACCATGAACCTCAAGACCTACCCGCTCGCGGACACGGGTGACGATCTGCTTCCCGCCTGGGTCCAGCCGTACATTCTGTTCGGTTTCGGTGGTGGCGTCGTGGACGCTGACGATGCTGGCGACGAGTCCTCGTTCATGATGCGATTCAACCTCGGTTCGGAGTTCATGGTGTGGGACAACATCGGCCTGTTCTTCGACACCGGCTACATGGTCATCGAGAACGGCGATAGCCAGCTCGACGGCACGGGCCAGATGGTCGTCGGCGCCCTCTATCGTTTCTAGGGCAGACCGGTCGTTTACAGACCGCTCGTTGCATTCAAGGCACCCCTTCGGTCCATGTGGCCGAAGGGGTGCTATTGGTTTCGGCCGCTGGATTTCCAACCGAGGCCACGGCAAGAGAGGACTCCCGGTGCGTCGACTCCAATTGATGACGATTTCGCTGATCTGTGCCGCGTGCTGCCTGGTGGGCGGAGGCCTGGCCTTCGCCCAGGAAGTGGGTGACGACATCGACGAAGGCGACGTCGAGATGGTCGATGGCGAGGACTTCGACGACGAAGACCTCGAAGATGAGAGCCCCTACGACTATCGCGGCCCCTACGCCCGCGCCGGCGTTTCGTACGCGAACTTCGATGAAGAGGACAGCGACATCAAGTTCGACGACGCCGTGGGCTTCACGGTGGCGGTCGGTTGGCGCCACAGCGCCTGGTTCGCACTCGAGTTGAGCTTCGCGAGCTTCTTTGGTTCCGAAACCGACGACTACCTCGAATTCGATCGCGCTCCGAACGACGAAGAGGACGGCAGCAAGAGTCTGAGCTCGACCGAGTTCGCGGTGAACGCCAAGTTCTATCCGTTCGGCGCCATGGCATTGCGGAACTTCGACGAGAGTCCGCTTCTCTACAACGTTGCGCGTATGTTACCGGACATCGTCCAGCCCTACGGCGCCATCGGCTTCGGTTACAGCCTGCAGGACGTGGCCGTGCTCGATCAGACCCGGCCCGCTTTCCGCTTCGTGGGGGGCGTCGACGTGATCGTGTGGGAACCCGTGGCGATCACGGTCGAAGGTGGATACACGCTCCACGAGCATCTCGTGCGCCGCAATCGCGGGACCCACATCGACGGGACGGGCCACGTGAGCGTGGGCGCGACGGTGCGCTTCTAGCAGTTCATCGGGCGGTATCCGGGCCAGATGGCCCGCATCGCTTTGAGAATGGCCGCACCCATGACCCCAGATTGAACTTCTGCCGCCCCGGCGTCGATAGGGTGGTTTCGGAGGGATCATGGGGCGACAGGCGGCGCTTCCGTACGGACGCCAGTGGGTGGATGAGCAGGACATCGACGCTGTCGTCGAGGTCCTGCGCGGCGACTGGTTGACCACCGGCCCCGCTGTCGATGGCTTCGAGCTGGGCCTCGCGGAACACGCGGGGGTTCGACATGCGGTTGCGGTCAACTCGGGGACGGCTGCACTTCACTGCGTGTACGCCGCGGCGGGTGTGGGGCCCGGCAATCAGATCCTGACCACGCCCCTGACGTTTGCCGCCACGGCAACCGCAGCGCTTCACCTGGGCGCGAGGGTGTCGTTCGCCGACATCGAGCCAGCAACAGGGTTGATCGATCCCGATGCCGTGGCCGCCGTCGTGGACCGCCGTACGCGGCTCGTCGTGCCGGTCGATTTCGCCGGGCATCTCGCGGACTACGCGTCCATCGGCAAGCTCGCCGCGCAAGCGGGTTGCGACGTCGTGAGCGACGCTGCGCACGCCTTTGGGGCGACGCGCGGGGGGCGAACGAGTGCCCAACTCGCCGACGCCGCGACCACGAGTTTCCACCCCGTCAAGGGTTTCACTACCGGCGAGGGCGGTGCGGTGCTCACCCAGCGCTCCGACTGGGCGGAAGGTGTCGCTCGTTTTCGCAACCACGGCATCGTGAAGGAGCCGGGATCGCTGCTGCACGAAGGGGGCGCGGGGCACTACGAGGTGCAGTCACTCGGTCTCAACTACCGCTTGCCGGACATCCTGTGTGCACTGGGGGCGAGTCAGCTGGGGCGCTTCGACGGTTTCCTCGAACGCCGCCGCGCCATCGCGGCACACTACGATCGCGAGTTTGCTTCGCTTGGGGCCATCGAAACGCCCACGACGGGACGCGATTGCGAACCCAGCTGGCATCTCTACGTGATTCGCGTCTTCGAGGCGCGGCGCCGCGACGCGTTCTTCGACGCCCTGCGGGAGGCCGGTCTCGGTGTTCAGCTTCACTATCCGCCGGTACACCTGCATCCGTTGTTCGAAGACCTCGGTTTTCGCCGGGGGCAGTTTCCGATGGCCGAGGACTTCGCCGCTCGCGCGATCTCACTGCCGCTGTTTCCCGCCATGAGCGACGACGACACGGTGCGCGTGATCGAAACGGTACACGCGTGCGTGCGGGACGTGCTCTGAGAGGAGCGCCATCACCCGGGAGGTCTGCGTTCCGGCGGGGCGCTAACCGCGCTGCGCGACGAATTCGTCTCGCATGTCTCGCTTCAAGAACTTGCCCGATGCGTTGCGGGGGAGCGCCTCGCTGCGGACGTCGACGATCGTCGGGATCTTGAATGCCGCGAGATGGGGCTCGAGAAAGTTGCGAAGCTCCTCGGGCGAGATCTCCGCGCCGCTCTTCGCAACGAGCGCGACCGCGACTTCTTCGCCGAGGCGCTCGTGCGGCACGCCGAACACCGCGGCTTCGTGGATGGCGGGGTGTTGATAGATGGCCGCCTCGACTTCGGCGCAGTAGATGTTCTCGCCCCCGCGCAGCACCATGTCCTTTGCGCGGTCTTCGACGAAGACGAAGCCCTCGTCGTCCATGCGCCCGAGGTCGCCGCTGCGCAACCAACCGTCGAGGAAGGTTTCGGCCGTGGCTTCGGGCTTGTTCCAGTAGCCGCGGATCAGGTTCGCCCCGCGAAAGAAGATTTCGCCGACTTCGCCGCGCGGGACCTCCTTGCCGGTTTCGTCCGCCACCTTGACCTGCAGGACCGGCACGGCGCGTCCGGTGCTGCGCGGTTTGCGCACGTAGTTGTCGCCGCTGTTCTGCGGACCGTAGGCGTTGGTCTCCGTCATGCCGTAACCGATGCCGGGGCGCCCGCTCTTGAACCCCTTGTCGATCTTCTTCACGAGTTCGGGCGGGGCCGGGGCGCCGCCGCCTCCGACGCTCAGCAGGCTCGACGTGTCGCGCGAAGCGAAGTCGGGCGATTCCATCAGGTCCATCGACATCGTGGGCACACCGACGAACTGCGTGATGCGTTCGCGCTCGATCAGCTCGAGTGCGCGCTTGGGGTTCCACTTGTACATCATGACGAGCTTGTAGCCGCCGGCGAAGCACCCGAGCATGACCGGTACGAGCCCCGTCACATGGAACAGCGGGACGATCAAGATGAAGCTCACCGGGTAGGGGCTCGGCTCGCTCGGGGGCTGGCTGAGCCGGTTCGCGGTCGCCGCGCAGGCAAAGCACTGAAGGGCGGTCAGCACCGAGCGATGGGTGGCGACTGCGCCCTTCGGAAAACCCGTCGTACCCGACGTGTAGAGGATCATCGCGTCGTCGTCGCGGTCGATCTCCACTTCGGGAAGCGACGCGCCGACTTCGAAGACCTCTTCGAAGCGATCGACGCCCGCGGGCAGTTCGCCTTCCGTGCGAACGGCCAACACCTTGAAGCCGATCGGCTCGATCAGCGGTGCGGCCCGGTCGACGCGTTCGCGGTCGGCGATCAGCAGCGAGCAACCCGAATCGCGCAGGGCGTAGTCCATTTCTTCCGTGGTCCACCAGGCGTTGAGCGCCACCGCGACGGCGCCGACCGACGTGATCGCCGCGAAGGAGAGGATCCATTCGGGGTAGTTGCGCATCGCGATGCCCACGCGATCGCCGGGCTGAATGCCGTAACGCTCGACGAGCAGCGCGCCGAGTGCATCGACCCGATCGACGGTCTCTTCGAAGGTCAAACGTTCGTCTTCGTACACGAGGAAGGGGTTCGCGCCGTGTCCGCGGGCGGCCTGAAAGAGGAAGCGCAGGGATGGCGGCGTCGACGTGAAGACCTTGAACGTTTCACCGCGCACCACGTCTTCGCCCATCTCGAAGGGGCCACCGGCTCCAGTCAGGGTTTCGAGCGCTTGTTCCCAGCTCCGGACTGCGGCGTTGGGATCGGAAGGAGCGGACATGGGAACCTTGTCGTCGATGATTGGGAGCGGGGTGCAGTGCGGTGTGATCACGCGGCAGGTTGCGCCGGGCGAAGGGCGAGACTGTACCGAGCGGTTGGGTGCATCCCAACTGCGGTTGGGCGAGCTACACCGCCCGGGCCGTGACCCGCCGGTGCCTTGACGCGCCAAGGGTGCGACCTTGTAGCGAGGCGTTTGCCTGGAGGAGAACCCAGATGGCGTGTGCGCGTAGCTTCGTCTTGATCGCCTGCACCGTCGGTCTGGTGGGATGCCGCTCACCGGAACCCGCGCCGGGGCTGCTCCGGATTGGAACGTCGGGAGACTACGCGCCGTTCAGCGAGCGACTCGAAGGTGAAGGGGGGCTTCGCGGCTTCGACATCGACGTGGCCAGGGCCTTCGCGCAGGACGCGGGCTACGAGATTGAGTGGGTGCCCTTTCGCTGGGTGTCGCTCGCCCGCGACTTTGCGCAGGCCCGCTTCGACGTCGCGATGAGCGGCGTGACGGTGCGGGTCGATCGCTCGGTGCTCGGTCGCTTCAGCGTTCCCGTGGTGAGCAGTGGTGCGGTCGTGCTCTACGACACGCGGCGCTTTTCGGTGGACGGCGTCGCGACCCTTGCAGACCTCGATCGCGGAGATGTTCGCATCGCCGTCAATCGCGGAGGGCACCTCGAGAAGGTGGCCCGTGCGCATCTCGCCCGTGCGCGTCTCGAGACCCGCGCGGACAACGGGGCCGTGCGGGAAGCACTGGTCGCAGGCGAGGTCGACGCCATCGTGACCGACACCCTCGAAGCGCCGCACTGGCGAAAGGGGCTACCCCACGTCGAGGCGTTCGGGCCGCTGACCCGTGATCGCAAGGCGTATTGGGTATCGCCTGCGAAACCGGAGTTGGCGCGCCGACTCGACGACTGGCTACTCGAACGCGAAGCAGACGGAACCCTTGCGACCTTGCGTCGGGACTGGTTCGGCAGTGCAGAAACACCCGCGCCCGCGGCCGCCGCGTTGGCGCTCGTGGCGGCGACCGAGGAGCGGCTCGCGCTCATGGCGTGGGTGGCCGAAAGCAAGCGCGTGGCGGGGCGCGCCGTGGAGGACGCGGCGCGGGAGGAACGAGTTCTGGAAGCGGCTTTGCAGGGCGTCGCCCGCGCGGCGGCCCGGCGCGGCGTGTCGCCGCCCGACGAGCGCAGGGTTCGGCGCTTCTATCGCGCACAAATCGAGGCCGCCAAGGCGATCCAGCGCGCAACCCTCGCCGCGCCGCCGTCACGACCGGCTAGCGCGGAAGATCTCCTGGACCCCCTGCGCCCCGCCTTGCTCCGGATTGGCGACCGCATGGCGTCGTTGATCGTCGTACTCGGCGAGCGGGACGTGTCACGACCGGTTCTGCGCGCATTGCGGGAGTCGCTATCGCGTTACCCCATTCCAGACTCGGTGAGCGCTGCACTCGTCGATGCGTTCTCGCAATTGCGTTCAGGCGTCGTCGAGGCGGAGCATCAGGACCGCGCGTCCGCGAATGCGCCCTGACAGGGTCGAGAGAAGGTCCGTGACCATCATCAGCCAACCGTACTTCTCTCGCAGCGCCGCGTAGGCGTGATCTTCTTCGCGCTTCGAATCGACGATGCGGGCCGTGCCCTCGACCCAGTCACCGTGCACCTTCCCCCGCATGTCGCAGCGCGCCACGCGGATGCGGTCGTTGTTGCGCAATCGCTTCACCTTGCCGGCCTTTCGCTCGGTGAAGACCGCGATCTCATTGCCGCACGGTGCGCACCACACGGGCGTCTTTACCCCGCGACCGTTGCGCCGGAAGGTTTCGACGCTGATGTAGCGGGCGTCGGCGTAGGGCTCTTCTGCCATGGTCGGGTCCTGGGTTGGGGCTCGCGTTCAGTGCGGGCTAGAGCGCTTCGGGCGCGATGTCGAAGAGTCCGGTTCCGCCCGCGGTCACTGCGGCTTCGAAACCGAACGCCTGTGGCAACAACTGGGCGATGTAGAAGCGCGCGAGCGTGATGCGGTTGTTGAGGAATTCATCGTTCCACTCCCCAGACTTTTCGTCCACCGCCGCAATCGCCTGCTCAGCCAGTGAAGCAGCGCCGGCTACCGCACCGAAGAGGTTTAGATAGGGCGTCGAACCTGCAGCGACTTCGCGTGGCTCGACCCCCATGCGGTCCTGCAACCATGCGGTCGACCTCGCGAGGGTCTCGATCCCATTTCGCATGCCCTCGGCCATTTCCTTGGTCTCGCTGCGCGCTTCGAGCTCGCCCGCGAGCGCCCGGAGACTGTCGAGGTAGGTGCTGACCACCGAACCGTCGCCGAGCCGGAGCTTGCGCATCGTGAGGTCGGTGGCCTGGATGCCGTTGGTTCCTTCGTAGATCGGGGCGATTCGCGCATCGCGATAGTGCTGTGCAACGCCGGTCTCTTCGACGAAGCCGACGCCACCGTGCACCTGGATCGCCAGGGATGTCACTTCCACCCCCATGTCCGACAGCCACGCCTTCACGACCGGTGTGATCAGCGCGAGGCGCGCTTCGGCCTCGAGGCGTTCGGCGGCGTCGGCGTGGTGGGCCGCGATGTCCGCGTCCGCCGCCGAGGCGTAGAGCATGCCGCGCATGGCTTCGATCCTGGCCTTCATCGTCATCAGCATGCGGCGCACGTCGGGGTGTTCGATGATCGTCGAGTCTTCGCCCGGCCCGAGGTTGTCGCCGATGGCGCGACCCTGGACGCGTTCGCGCGCGTATTCCAGCGCTTGCTGGTAGGCGCGTTCCGAAATCGCGAGCCCCTGGTTGCCGACGAAGATCCGCTCGCGGTTCATCATCGTGAACATGCAGAAGAGGCCCTGGTTTTCCTCGCCGATCAACCAGCCCACCGTGGGTTCGTCTTCGCCGTACGACAAGACGCAGGTGGGGCTCACGCGGATGCCCATCTTGTGTTCGAGGGACACGGTCTTGATGCCGTTGCTCGGACCGGGGCTTCCGTCGGGGTTCAGCAGGCGCTTCGGGGCGAGAAAGAGGGAAATGCCGCGACTGCCGGCCGGGGCGTCGGGCGTGCGGGCCAGCACGAGGTGGACGACGTTGTCCGTGAGGTTGTGATCCCCGAAGCTGATGAAGATCTTCTGCCCCTTGATGTGGTAGCTGCCGTCGCCCTGGGGTTCCGCGGTGCAGCGCAGGCGTCCGAGGTCACTGCCCGCCTGTGCTTCGGTGAGGTCCATGCTGCCCGTCCACTCCCCACTGATCACCTTGCCGAGGTAGAGGGCCTTGAGTTCGTCGCTCGCGTGAGCCTCCATCGCGTGGATGGCGCCGTCCGACAGGCCGGTGGCCATCGCGAAGCCCATGTTCGAAGCGCCGAACATCTCGAGCATCACGGTGCCGATCGCGAAGGGAAGGGCCGCGCCCCCATACTCCTCGGGGGCCGACACGCGGTTCCAGCCGGCCTCGATCAGCGCTTCGTACGCCTCGCGATAACCGTCGGGCAACACCACGTCGCCGTCGCGCAAGATCGCACCCTGCTCGTCGCCCACGCGGTTGGTGGGGGAGATCACGTCGGTCATGAAGCGAGCGGCTTCACTCATCAGGTCGCGCACCATCTCGGGGTCGAGGTGTTCGAACGCGGGGATCCTGGCAAGCTCGTCGATGTGGGCGGAGTGCTTCAAGCCGAAGCAGATGTCGTCGATGGGCGGAGCGAATTCGTTCACGGCGGTGGCCTTTCGGTGGGTGGTGCGCGAGCGCAGTGGCGGGGCGCGGGCGTCTTCAGGCGGGTGATGCCGGTGTCGCGTGGCGGCCCAACATAGCTCGCGAACGACCGGTGCGGGATCGCAGGGGCAGGTCGCAGCGTGATCGGGTTGCAGAGCGTGGTGCCGTGCGTCGTTGAATGAACTGACCCGAAGTCGGGTTCGATCTCGCGCATGACACGGGTATCATGCGCGTCGGACAGGACGGGTGAATGTCGATTCACGATGAAGAAGAACAGCAAGCAGTGCGCAAGAACGACGACCCGGAGTCATCCGGGGGCAAAGCTCCGAACACGCGTTCGTTGCGCCGCACACTCGTGTACGTGCTGGCCACCTTCTTCGTGCTCGTCCTGGTCATCGAAGCGATCGGTCTCGTTGCGTTCGCGGTGACCGCGGGTCGCATGTTCGACTACGACGTCGTGCAGAAGGCCCGCGAAGACGTGCGCGACGAGCGTCTGCCGTCGCTCATCGATCGCCCCGATCGCGGTCCCGTGCCGCATTGGCAGGTGCTGCATCCCTACCTGGGCTTCGTTCTGCATCCGTCGCCGGAAGAAGACAGCAGCAACGAGTACGGCTTCATCGGCACGCTCCCTCCCTTCGCGATTGGCTCGCTCGAACGGGCCGGGCAGGCGAGGTCCGAAGTCATCGTCGCGGTCTTCGGCGGGTCCGTTGCCCAACGCATGGCCCACAACGCAGGTGATGTCCTGGCGAGCGAACTCGCGGGAAGCGCCTGCTTCGAAGGGCGCGACGTGCGAGTCGCGAACCTGGCCCTACCCGGCGTGAAGCAGCCACAACAGTTGATGACCCTCGAGTACTTTCTCAGCATCGGCGCCGCAATCGATGTCGTGATCAGTCTCGATGGTTTCAACGAGGTTGCGCTTCCGATCGCCGAGAACCTCGCCCACGAAGTGAACCCCTTCTATCCGCGAAACTGGAAGTTCCATGTCGCGGGCTTGCAGGACATTCCCACGATGCGACGGATCGGCGTGATCGAGTTCTGGCGCGAAACGCGCAAGGGACTCGCTCGCGGTTTCTCGACACCACCCCTGCGGTGGTCCGTCATGGCCAATACCGTCTGGTGGTTGGTCGACCAGGCCATCGAGCGCCATGTGACGATGGGGATGCTCGACATCACGCTCGCCCAGGCTGAAGGCAGCAAGAGCGTGGGCGGCTACCTGAGACGGGGCCCCTCGCGCACGTATGCGAACGAGGTGGAGCACTACCGCGACCTCGTGGCCGTCTGGGAACGCTCGACCCATCTGCTCGCGCAGGCGAGCGGGGCGGCGGGGATCGCGTCGTTCCACTTCCTGCAACCCAATCAACGCGTGCCGGACAGCAAGGTCTTCACCGAGGAAGAACGTCGCGTCGCGCTTCCACGCCGACAGGCCTACGACGTTCCTGCGCGCAAGGGGTATCCGGAATTGATCGCGGCCGCGGCACGCATGCGCGATGCGGGGCTTCCCTTCCACGACTTGACGATGGTCTTCGCGGACACTCCCGAGCAGGTGTACGTCGATGGCTGTTGTCACGTCAATCCAGTTGGCTCGGAGATCCTTGCGCGCGCCATCGCCGATGCGGTGAAGCAGGACTTCGCCTCGGGCCGCGCTTGTCCCGGCTATGTCCCCGTTGGAGCAAAACCGCAATAGTGGGTGTGAATGTGACGCGAAATGCGAGAAGGGGAGGACATGGTCGACGTGGGTGAATCGCGATCGCGCGGTGGACTCAGCAACCGCGCGGCACTCGTGGCCGTGATCGTCGCGTTTGCGGTCGGTGTGATCGGCTCGCTGGCCTTGCGCCCGGCGGCCGGTCGCAACGAAGCAGGCGAGGGCCCGAGCCGTGCAAAGCAGGTGACGTGGAAGCTCCCCGTCGCATTCGGAACGCAGCTTCCGGCCCTCGGCGACAACGCGCTCTATCTCGCCGAGCGAGTCGCCGCGACGAGCGACGGTTCTCTCTTGCTCGAGGTCTTCGAACCCGGTGCCGTGGTTCCGCCCTTCAGCATCGTCGAGGCCGTGAAGGAGGGGAAGGTCTCCGCGGGCTATACGTGGCTGGGTTACGACCAGGGCACGATTCCCGCGTCCGTGTTGTTCGGTGCCGTCCCCTTCGGCATGGAGCCCTGGGAGTACACGGCGTGGTGGTACTACGGCGGCGGTCGGGTCCTGGGCGAAGAGGTCTATGGCGAACTCGGCGTGCGTCCCATCTACTGCGGTGTGATCGGGCCGGAATCGGCGGGCTGGTTTCGTGACGAGATCGAGAGCCTCGACGACATTCGTGGTTTGAAGATCCGCTTCGCGGGTCTGGGCGGCATGGTGATGCAGTCGCTCGGCGCTTCGGTCACGATGCTTCCCGGCGGTGAGATCTTCCAGGCCCTGGAAAAAGGGGCGATCGATGCGACCGAGTTTTCGATGCCGGCCATCGACGAACGTCTCGGCTTCAACCGCGTGGTGTCGTTCAACTACTTTCCGGGTTGGCACCAGCCGTTTACGGCGTTTCACCTGGTCGTGAACCGCGATGACTATGAAACGTTGGTACCCGCTCAGCAGGCTGTCCTCGAAACGAGTTGTTCGGCGGCGGTGGTGAACAGCCTGGCGAAGGGCGAAGCGTTGCAGGGAGCGGTTCTGGCGGGCTTCGAAGAGAAGGGCGTCCACACCCGCAGCCTCCCCCTCGACGTGCTGCGTGAGCTCGAGAAGACGAGCGAGCAGATCATCTCGCAACAACGGGACGAGGACGACCTGTTCAGACGCGTGCACGATTCGCAGCGCAGCTTCATGGAGCAATATGCGCGTTGGAAGCGGCTGGGTTTTCTGCCGCGGGACTTCTAGGCCAGATGTCCACGGGTCGCCGCGCACTCGAAGCCCAGCTCCCGCACACACGGTTGTCGCGACGGCTCGATTCTCTGGTGACGCGGATCGGGGACGCAGTTTCGTGGCTCTGGATCGTCCTGCTCGCAACGATCGTGACGAACGTGGTGATGCGGTACGTGTTCGGCGAGGGGCGGATCGAATTCGAAGAGCTGCAGTGGCATCTCTACGCGATCGGCTTCCTCAGTGCGCTTTCGTATGGCGTCGTGACTGACGATCACGTGCGGGTCGACTTCGCGCGCGCGCGGATGGACGTGCGGGTGCAGGCGTGGGTCGAGCTCTACGGGATCCTGCTGCTGCTCTTTCCGTTCGTGGTCCTGGTGCTCCATTACGCGGTGCCTTTCATCGCCTACTCGTGGCAGACGGGAGAGGTGTCCCAGGCTCCGGGCGGGCTTCCCTACCGCTGGTTCATCAAGGGTGTCTTGTTCGCAGGCTTCGCGTTGCTGGGGCTCTCGGCGTGGTCGCGCCTGTGCAGGGTGTGGAGCTTTCTCTTCGGGACGCCGCCTGCCTTGCCGGAGGACGAGAGCCCGTGAGCTTCAGCGACGGTCTCGTGGTCGCGATGTTCGCGTCCTTCGTGCTCTTGATCTTTACCGGCTATCCGGTCGCCTGGGTGCTCGGCGGCCTCGCGGTCTTCTTCACGGCGATTGCCGTGATTGCCGAGGTCGATTTCGGGGTCGCGACGGGGGCGGACTGGGCGTACGCCTCGCTTTCCGTCGACCGCATCTGGGACCTGATGAACAACTGGGTCCTGGTCGCGCTTCCCATGTTCATCTTCATGGGGCTGATGCTCGATCGCTCGGGTGTCGCGACCGACCTGATGACCAACTTCGCAAGGCTCTTTGGTCGCGTGCGCGGCGGGCTCGCGGTCACCGTCACGGTGATCGGTGTTCTGCTCGCGGCCTCGACCGGAATCATCGGTGCGTCGGTCGTTCTCCTCACGCTGCTCGGTCTGCCCATCATGTTGGAGCGCGGCTATCGCGCCGAGCTCGCCGCCGGTACGGTGGCCGCGGTCGGCACCCTCGGCATCCTGATCCCGCCGAGCATCATGTTGGTCATGATGGCCGACCGGCTCGCGATTTCGGTTGGCGATCTCTTTCTCGGTGCGCTGGTACCCGGGGTGATGCTGGGCGTGCTCTACGTGATCTACATCCTGGGCTACGCAGCGCTGCGCCCCAAGGCCGCGCCACTGGGCGACGACGTCGAAGTGATCGACGCGTCGGTCGTGGTCGGCGTCATGAAGGCCGTGGCACCCGCTCTCGGGCTCGTGGTGGCCGTGCTCGGAAGCATCTTCTTCGGGATCGCGACGCCCACCGAAGCGTCCGGCGTCGGTGCTCTCGGAGCGAGTCTGCTGGCCTGGGGCAAGGGGAGGCTCGATCGCGAGGTTCTCCGTGAAGTCCTGCGCGCGACGAGCAAGACCACCGGGTTCATCTTCGCCATCCTGATCGCCGCCACCGCCTACTCTCTCGTGCTTCGGGGACTCGGCGGTGATGCCTTCATCTCCCAGGCGCTGCTCGGGCTTCCCTTCGGCCCGGAAGGAATCGTGCTGACGATTCTCTTGTTCACCTTCTTGCTGGGCTTCTTCCTCGATTGGATCGAGATCACCTTGATCGTGCTGCCGCTGGTGGCTCCGGTCGTGACCGAGTTGGGCTTTGACATCGTGTGGTTCACGGTGCTGTTCGCGGTCTGTCTGCAGACCTCGTTCTTGACTCCGCCGGTGGGCTTCGCGCTCTTCTATCTGAAAGGGGTCGCGCCACCCGAGGTGCGCCTATCGACGATCTATCGCGGCGTGCTGCCGTTCATCGTGCTGCAGCTGATCGGCCTGATGTTGATCTTCCGTTGGCCCGCGATCGCGCTGTGGCTGCCGAGCATTTCGTATGGTGGGGCGCCGAGGTAGGGTTGGGCGCCAGGCCGAGATCAGGAGAATGCGATGCGAGCCGTTCGCTGCTGTGACACGAAGATCCAGGTCACCGATGTGCCCGAACCCAAGGGAGATGGGGTTCGCGTGCACGTCAAGTCCGCGAGCATCTGTGGCTCGGATCTCCACCTGCTCTCGTACGGCATCCCGCTCCCCCACACCCTCGGCCACGAATTCGCCGGGGTCCTGGACGATGGCCGTGCTGTCGCGATCGAGCCGCTGCGCCCCTGTGGCGAATGCGATCTCTGCCAGTCGGACGACTACAACCTGTGTCGCCTGGGGGCCGGGATCATCATGGGCGTGGGCAGCGACGGTGGGATGACGGATCAGGTCATCGTGCCCGAGCGTTGCGTCGTTCCGATCCCCGACGGTCTACCGGTGCGGAGTGCCTGCCTGGTGGAACCGATCGCGATCGCCGTGCACGGGGTCCGCCTCGGCGGGGTGGGCGAGGGCGACCGGGTGAGCATCATCGGTGGCGGTTCGATCGGTCTTGCCGCGACCGCCGCGTGCCGCGCACTCGGCGCTGAAGTCGCGATGCACGCCCGGCATCCCCATCAGGTCGAAGCCGCGCGCAACCTCGGGGCCATCGGCCCCGGCGGTGAGAGCCCCTTCGTGATCGACTGCGCGGGGACCAACGAGTCGATCGCCCAGGCGATGGAACTATGTCGCCCGGGCGGCCGCGTGATCCTGCTCGCGACCTACTGGGACGGGATGACGATCCCCGCGATGGTGATGTGCCTGAAGGAAATCCAGGTCATCCCTTCGAGTCTCTACAACCACCAGCACACACCGTCCGACTTCGAGTTCGCGTCCGACATGCTCGCGCGCAACTCGGACATCGCCGAAGTGCTCGTTACGCACCGTCTGCCGTTGGACGACGCAGCACGCGCCTTCGAAATCGCAGCCGACCGGAAGGCCGGCGCGATCAAGGTCGTGCTCGAAGTCTGAGCGGCGGTTCAGCCCTTCTTCAGGGCCTCATCGATCAAGCGCTTGAAGGAACTGATCGGCTGCGCACCGGACAGGTACCGGCCGTTGATGAAGAAGGCCGGCGTCCCCGACACCCCGAGGCTCTGCGCCTGGGCGAGATCGCCGTCGATGCGCGTACGCAGGGCTTTCGACGCGAGGTCCTTCTTGTACTTTTCGACGTCGAGACCCAGTTCCTTCGCATAGCGTTCGAATGTCGCTTCGCTCAGGTCACGCTGGTTCTTGAAGATCGTGTCGTGCATCTCCCAGAACTTGCCCTGCATGAGGGCCGCTTCGGCAGCTGCGTGGGCAGCGGGTGCTTTTTTGTGAAACGACAGGGGCATGTGCTTGAACACCACGCGCAGGTCGTTGGGGTATTCCTTGAGAAGGCTCTCGAGGGTCGGACCGACCCTCCCGCAGTAAGGTCACTGGAAGTCGGAAAATTCGACGATCGTGACCTTCGCGTTCTTCGGTCCCTTGAAGGGCGCGTTTCCAACCGCAACCTGATAGACCTTGTTGGGGTCCGGGCGGCCGGGGCGCGCGCTCGGCGTGGGCGCCGACGGGGCACTCGGTTGGCCCGCCTTGATGGAGTTGAACGCGACCTCGAATTGGCCACTCGCGCGATCGATCGAACTCGAGAGCAGATACGCACTGCCCAGAATCGCGATGCCCAATACGACGGCGGCGCCGATCAGGGCGATGCCGGAAGAATTCTCTTGCACGATCGATTCTCCAATGAATTTCGGATTCCGAGTTTCGAGATCCAGGTTTGCAGTGACGTGCTGCCCCACGAAGCGGGGGGAGCCTAACGATTCTCCGCGCGGGATGAAAGCGAAGGCCCCCAGCGTTCCTGGTAGGCGAAGGTTCGGATCGGACGAATGAGCAGAGAGCTTCAATGAACCTGATTCTTTTATTCGAATCGGATTTCTCGACGCCGCTGGACGCCACCGGTTGCGGGCGCGTGAGTCTCAGCGGACGTCGTGCGGCATATGTGCAATCGATCCACCGGGCGGGGCCGGGGGACGAGCTGCAGGTCGGCGTCCTGAACGGCCGCATCGGCCGGGGTGAGATCCTGGCCGTGGAAGACGACCGGGTCGACCTCACCGTGCGTCTCGAACGAGATCCGCCCGCAGCCCTGCCGCTCAACCTGGTTCTCGCCCTGCCGCGTCCCCTGGTCCTCAAGCGGGTGCTGATCGCCGCAACCTCGCTTGGCTGCAAGCGGATCTTCCTCATCCAGTCGCGGCGGGTCGAGCGCAGCTTCTGGAACAGCAAGGTGTTGCGTAATGGCCAGCTCGACGAACCGCTGATTCTCGGTCTCGAACAAGCGGTCGACACGGTGATGCCGAGCGTCGAGTTGCGCACGCGCTTCAAGCCGTTCGTCGAGGACGAACTGCCCGGCTTGATCGGAGAAGGGCAAGCGTTCGTCGCGCACCCCGGCGCCCAACGCCCTTGTCCGCGTGATCTCGCTTCGCAGACGACGCTCGTGATCGGACCGGAAGGCGGCTTCATTCCCTATGAATTCGAACGCCTCGATCAAGCGGGTTGTACGGGCATTGCGCTAGGAGAAAGGATCCTGCGCATCGAAACCGCACTCCCGGTGCTTCTCGCAAAGATGTTCTGACCGTCGATCGCACGATTACGTTTGAGAGGGCCCCAGGCAACTACCCAAAATCAAATTGGTGGTTGTGCCGGATCCAAGAGACGGCGCGCATGTGATAGTTTGCGCGCCGCTAGACGCAGCAGCACCTGCCGCCCTGTACGCATCGAACCTCGCGTTTTCAACGCCCCATACGGAAGCACGAAAGAAAACGAATGAGCCGCACTGATCGAGACTTCTACCTGCGCGACGAACCCGAACGAGCCTGGATGATCGAAAACACATGGTGCGCGGAATGCTGTCTGCCCGACCTCGGGATCGACGACCCGCGCGAATTCGAACTCGAAGGCCGCGTCTATCTCGAAGGGCAGTGTCGCATTTGTCGGCGCACGCTCACGAGTGAGGTCGTCGACCAGCGCGAGTCGACCCCCGCCGCCTGACCCCGAAGGGCCTCGGCTTTCCCACCCACTGCCGTGCGCGTTGCCCCGGTTCGCGCGATGATTCGCCAGCGTCTTGCGACGAATCGAATCGAGGGGTGAAGCGACGGCATGAGCAGTGTCTCGGGTTTCGAGTTCTATGCGGGTTTTGAATGGGCCGTCCCCGTGGCCTTCGCAGCGGCCGTGCATGCCTGTCGTTTCGAGCAGGGCGACGTGCTCTACAGCGAGACCAGCGCCTATTCGGGATCGAAGCGCGCGAAGCGTCCAGCGCGACACCACATCCAGGTGCTGGACCCGCCGCGCACCACCCGTGCATTGGCGAGCGAGGGCGAGGGGCAGCGCTTCTTTTCCAACTGGGCCTCACCGGTTCGTTTCGAATGGAGGGACTATCGACGCGACGAAACCCGTGAGTGCACGACCACCCAGGGGCAGCTCTTCACCTGTCTGTGGAAGGGAGACGTCGATCTCCTTTCGTCGTCCTCGCCGAGCGCCAGTGATCGTCCACTTCTGCTGCGCGACCTGCAGCCTCGAATCGAAAGGGCTGCCGAGATCCTGGCAGGCGAATTCGCTGGAGAGAGCAGGGGGAAGAAGGCGGAACGGCCACGCCATCTCTTCGTCGTGGGGCTCGATCTGTCGAGCGACGCCTCACTCAGCAAGGCGCAGGCCATCGAGTCGACGCTCCGCTCTGGCGCAGCGCTTCGCGTCGAGACCCGAACGCCCGTCGAACTCGGTCTCGATGAAGCCGATCGCTTTCACCCGGCACTCGCGGTGCGAGGCTACGCCAGCGCGCTCGACAAGGCCGAAGACGTCGAGCAGGCCCTGCGTCAGGTGCTCTACGCCGGTGCGAAGAGCACGGAAGATTCAGAGGGTGGTGGGCGATTCCAACTGAATCGTCACGGCTGCTTGCGCCCGCTCTAGCCGGCTTCGCGATGCGTCAGTGGAGGGGGCCCCGTTCCGGCGCGGGAACCGCCGAGCCCGTGCTCATCAGGCTGGCGACGTGCTGAAGCATGCGCCACTGCCCGCCTTCCCAGACGAGCACGTTGCTCACGGCAAGCGATTGGTCCGCGAGATGCTCGAGGCAGTTCACGAACGCGATGCCCCGCACCAGACTCACGGCGTCCTGGCTGTACTCGATCGGCGGGCCGCCCCCCTCGAAGACGGAGCGAAAGCTCGCCATCACGGCCACGCGCCCCTGAAGTGGGGCGCCGCCGGGATGGATGCAGAGCACCGGTTCGTCGCGTGCCCAGATCGCATCCATCGCAGCCAGATCGCCGTCCGCGAGCGCGGCGTAGTACGCGGCGTTCACGCGCAGGGCGGCGATCGCGTCGACAGATTCGCGACTCATCGAGTTGGGGCCGATCCCCGCGCTACGCGCTTTCGGCGCGTGCGCGGGTGGCGGTCATCTCGAGGTGCTCACTCGTCTGACCACTGCGCGATCCGCGTGCCTCGAGAGCCTGCAGCGTGTCCATGCCCTCGGTGATTTCGCCGAAGATCGAGTGGTTGTCGTCGAGGTGCGGCGTCGGGACGAAGGTCAGGAAGAACTGACTGCCGTCGGTCCCCGGTCCCGCATTCGCCATGCTGAGAAGTCCGGGCCGGTCGTGTCGTGCTTCGGGGGAAAATTCGCCGCCGTACTGATAGCCGGGGCCCCCGGTGCCGCGGCCGAGCGGATCACCGCCCTGGGCCATGAAGCCGTCGATCACGCGATGGAAGATCACACCATCGTAGAAACCGAGGCGCGCGAGGTAGATCGTGCTCGAGCAGTGCATCGGCGCGATCTGGGGCATCAGCTTGATCGAGATGTTGCCCACGTTGGTGTCGATGTCCCAGTAGTAGTCGGTGTCTTCGGCGAACTCGACCATCGGGGGCGCCGCGAGCTGCGTCTTCCAACCGTCCTGGCTGCGGTCGATGTTCGATTGTTCGATGAATGCGTCGATCGCCGCGATGGCGATGTCCTGGCTGGCGTCCGCCATGGCGGGCTCTCCTTGAAGGGGTTTCGGTTTATTGGGCTTATTCGACGATGATCGTGGCCTTGCGAATTCGCAGGTCCTGCTTCGGGGTGCCGCGGCCGGGAGAGCCGTTCTTCTCGAGTTCGCGCACCGTGCCCATGCCCTCGACCACGCGGCCGAAGACCGTGTGACGTTCGTTCAGGTGGGGCGTGGCCTTGAAGGTGATGAAGAACTGGCTGCCGTCGGTCCCCGGGCCGGCATTCGCCATGCTGAGGACCCCCGGCCCGTCGTGCTTGCTGTCTCCGCCGAACTCGCCCGCGTACTTGTAGCCGGGCCCACCGCGGCCGCTGCCGGTGGGATCACCGCCCTGGGCCATGAAGCCGGGGATGACGCGGTGGAAGACGACGTCGTCGTAGAAGCCGAGTTCGGTGAGGTAGATCGTGCTCGACGCGTGCATCGGCGCTTCGTCGGCGAGCAGTTCGATCTTCATCGACCCCACGTTCGTCTCGAGCAGCCAGAAGTACTTCTTGCTCTTGTCGAAGGGAACCTTGGGTGGGGTCGGAAGGCGCTGCTTCCATGCCCCCTTGTCGTCCTTGTTGATCGGCGCGCCGGAAATGAAGTCGCGGATGGCTTCGACGCCGCGCAGCCCCCCCGCGGCGGCCGGCGTGCTGGATGCTTCGCAGCTGATCGAGAACGCAACCGAGAAGAGAAGCGGGAGCAGGGAACCCACCGCGCGCGCGACAGCGCGGCGTGAGCGGGTTTGCGATTCGTCGTGCATGAATTGGCGCATCGTGGTCTTCCTCGTTTCTTGGGTTGCCTGGTGTCTGAACGGGTTGGCCTTCGCCTCGATCGTCGCTCGAAAGCTGCCCGCGGTGTGCGCGGAAGACAGGCGAGAGACCACGCGAATGGTTCCGCCGCGAGGTCCGGCCAGCTCACCCCCCGATGAGCGGCGCAGACGATACCCCCGCTTTCCGGGGATCCCCACCCACAGCGGCCCTCAATTGCACCCCTTGCAGAGGCCGAGATCGGCGAGTTGACCCCGCACGATCCCGGCCCAGTCGGCGTTGGCGCGGGGATTTGCGGGGCTGGGGTGCAGGATCGTGGCGACCTGCGGTGCCGAGGAGCCGAACCCCTCGAGCGCCGCCTCGGCGCGTCGCGTTGCAAAAGCCCCGACACCGATCACCCAGTCGGGCTGCAGCAATTCGACGACGCGCACCAGATGGCGATCACAGGCTTCGAAGAGGGGCTCGCGCTCACTGGCCGGCAGCTTATCGGGCGTGCGATTGCGCCCGCTCTCCTCCATGAAGACGAGCGGGCAGTAGTTGGCGATGAAGTGGCGAGCGAAGAACTGCTTCGGCGTGCCGAAGTGCTCCGCAATGGTGCCCCACAGGCGATCCCCGCTGACTTCGCGGCGGGTGCAGTCGAAGCCCTGAACGGGTCGCTTGGGGTGTGGCGTGTCGGGTTGGCCTACGGGCTTTTCGATCTCCAGCCAGTCCCGCACCCAGCTGATCTCGCCGAACGGAACGCCGGTCTGGGACATCCCGTAGGGGCCCGGGTTCATGCCGATGAACACCACCTCCTTCTTCGTGACGCAGTAGCGAGCGACGTACTCGTCGTAGCTGCGCCGCGCGTAGACCAGCGGGTTGTAGACGTGGGTGACGGGCGCCTCGAAACGAAGGTCGTCGACTTCGCCTGCGAGCTTGCGGGTGACGCGGCGCATGGCGGCCGCGATGTCGCGGACGGGTCGGGGGCTCAAGCGGCGCCCTGCGCGTCGTCCTTCACCTGTGCGAACGCCCAGTCGAGCCACGGCAACAACGCTTCGATGTCGCTCGTGTCGACGGTGGCTCCGCCCCAGATGCGCAGCCCGGGAGGGGCGGCCTTGTAGGAATTGACGTCTCGCGCCACGTCTTCGGCGTCGAGCAGTGCCCCGATCTTCTTGGCCGTCGCCGCGCGATCGTCCTTTTCCATCGCGGTGAACCAGGGGTCGACGATCTGCAGGCAGATCGAGGTCGACGAACGCGACGCCGCGTCGTCTGCCAGGAAGTCGACCCAGTCGCTGCCTTCGACCCAGCGGGCGATCGCGGCCAGGTTTGCCTGCGAGCGCTGCCGCATGCCCGCGCAGCCGCCGTTGGCCTCGACCCAGTCGAGGCTCAGCAGCGCGTCTTCGACGCAGATCATCGAAGGCGTGTTGATCGTTTCGCCCTTGAAGAGCCCCTCGATGAGCTTGCCGCCCTTGGTCATGCGGAAGATCTTGGGGAGCGGCCGGTCCGGTGTGAAGCTTTCGAGTCGTTCGACGGCACGCGGGGAGAGGGCGAGCATGCCGTGGCCGCCTTCACCGCCGAGCACCTTCTGCCACGACCACGTCACGACGTCGAGCTTCGGCCAGGCGAGGTCCATCGCGAATACGGCCGACGTCGCATCGCAGAAGACGAGGCCTTCGCGGTCGTCCGGGATCCAATCGCCGTCGGGTACACAGACGCCGCTCGTGGTTCCGTTCCAGGTGAAGACGACGTCGCGATCGAAGTCGACCTGCCCCAGATCGGGGAGCGAGCCGTAGTCGGCCTCGAAGACGCGCACGTCGTCGAGCTTCAGCTGCTTTTCGACGTCACTCACCCAGCCTTCCCCGAAGCTCTCCCACGCCAGCATGTCGACGGGGCGCGCGCCGAGCATCGACCACAATGCCATTTCGATGGCGCCGGTATCCGAAGCGGGCACGATGGCGAGTCGGTAGTCGTCGGGCATGCCGAGCAACGCCTTCGAGCGCTCGATCACCGCGGCGAGTCGCTGCTTGCTCGGTCCGGCCCGATGCGAACGGCCGACCAATGCGCGGTCGAGTTGCGCGGCATTCCAACCCGGCGGTTTCGCGCACGGCCCGGAGGAAAATTCCGGTCGATCGGGGCGGGCTGCGGGCTTCGAGGACTTCATGTCGACATTCTCCAGATGCGTCGCGAGGGGGCGCGGGAGTCTAACGTCTGGTCTGCCGCGGGCCATGTGTAAGCGGTGGACCGGCGCAGTGGCGCGCGATCTGAAATACACTGCGCTCGATCGGGGGGATCAGCATGACGTTTGCCAAGCCGGTTTCAGAGTTCACGACCCATACGCGCGGCCGAGCCGTTGCCCCGCCCGGGCGCGCGGCGAGGTTGCTCGTGCTCGGCCTGCTTGCGTCGGGTCTGGGGGGCTGTGCGCCGACGCAGATGATTGCCCTGGCGGCGGCTCCGGAACCCGTCGTGCTCTACGTCGACGGCGAGCGACTGGACGCCGTGCCCGCGACGCTCGAACTCAAGGCGACCCGCGACCACACCCTCTTCTTCCAACGGGAGGGGTACCAGCCGCAGTTGATCGTGGTGCGCACGCGCGAGCGCGATGGCGAGCCGCACCTCGAACCGGCGCACGTCGAAGTGCGACTGAAGCGAATCGCGACTTCGGGGCCCGACATTACCGTCGAAGTCGACGTGGGTGCGGGTGGGGACGAACCGCCCGAGCGGTAGGTTGGGCGTACGAACCCGACGGCGGCCCGCTCAGTCCGACGCCGCACCTTCCGCGTCTGCCGGGAGTACGCGCACGATCCGGCGCGCGCTGTCGCGCTGACCGAACATGTCGACACTCTCGACCTCGATCCAATAGCTGCCCGCCGGTTGCTCGAAGAGCAGGTCGCTGCGCCACAGGTGATGGGATGGGTTGGGGCCGGGGAGCGACTTCTCGTCTTTGGCGAGTGCCTCATTCTCGCGCTTGCGAAGCGCCTTGAACGCGGGGTCTGGTTCAATGCGGCGCGCCATCGTCGTGCGGTCTTCGCGTTGGCCTTCGGTGTCGCCTGCAGCCTCGTCGTCTGCGCTCCCCACCACGCGGACGGTGACGTGCGATCGCTCACTGCCGGCGAATACGTTGGCGTAGATGGTGTGGCGAGAGCCCCGGGTGACCGAGTCGGGCGCGTGGATCGCGATCTGATGATCCGCCGGTCGGCGCGCGGCCTTGAAGCGAATCGAGTAGCCGGGCCCGTCGAAGGTCACGATCGAGTACCCGTTCGGCACCCCATCTCGCATCGTGGTGTGGGGGATGCCGTATTCGTCACGCCGTCCGCGCCACCAACTCCCGGACGCCGTACCGCTATTCCAGTGATGGTGGGCGCGAGCAGTCGCATCCAACTCCGGGTGCAGGAACACATGGGCCTGCATGTGGGTATGTGCCGAAATCGACCAGCTGAATTCGTGGCCCTCGAGGATCTCGAACAACCGGTCGCGCTGTGGAACCTGGTTGGTTCGGTCGCCAATCAGGGGGATGTGCATCAACAGGACGATCTGCTCGTCCGGTGGTACGACGGCCGCGTAGTTCTCGATGAAGGCGAGGGTGCGCTCGTCGAGTCCGCCGCGATAGCCAACGGGTTCGTCTTCGGTCGCGGGGCGAAAGTCGATGTTGTCGAGCAATACGAAGTGAACGTCGGCGTACTCGAAGGCATAGGTGCGCGGGCCGAAGTAGCGCTCGAAGGTGGCGCCGGCGGTTTCGCGGCTCGGCGCGTCGAGATTCATGTCGTGATTTCCGTAGACGTGAAACCACGGAAGGCCGACCAGGCCCATGGCGTCGATCAGCGGCGGGTAGAGGGCGAGGTCGTCGTGCACGATGTCGCCGAGGCTGATGCCGAAGGCCGCGTCGTGTGATGCGAGTTCGGGCAGGATGTCGCGCCCGAAGTGTTCGATGTCTTCGAGACTGCGCGGTTGGGGGTCGCCAACGACGAGCACGCGAAAGGGCGACGCTTCGTGCTGCTCGTACAGCGGGAAGTCGATCCGCGCGGGTGGCGGGCCGGTCGGGGGAAGGCCCGTGTGCGTGAGGCCATCGGGCGAGCCTTGCTCGCGCTGCAGGTAATAGAAGCGGGGGAGGTTGTTCGCGTCGAGTCGTGTGCGCATTCCGCTCGGCTTGATCACGAAGTAGTCGGCCGCGGGATGGGCGGGGAGCACCCACGCTCCGTCGCGATCGGTGCGCACCACGCGTTCGCCGTCCGACACCGCGACCCCGGGCACACCGCGCTCGCCAGGGCTGCGCACCCCATCGCCGTCGAGATCGACGAAGACGCTGCCGCGCACCTGCTCGCCATCGCGCTCCGCGAGGTCGTCCGGCTCACCCCCGGTCGATGCGCAGCCCAGCGCGAGGAGCGCCACGAGAAAGACGGTGACTCGCGCGGGCAACCAGAGCGCGGCGCAGCGGGCTCGCGTCGACACGGTGAGCTGCCAGGCAGCCGGGACGAATGGGGTCATGCGATTGCGGTCTCCAGTCGCGGCCTTCGCGTGCGCCACGGTGCGATTCGATGGACGGCCACGATGGTGGCCGGCTGCTAGGGTAATCCGCGTTTTCGGTTGGCTGAAGACGTTGGCCTCATTATCCCGCCATTCCGCCACCCCGCCGCTCGGGCCGCGCGGAGCAAGGAAGTCCCGTGGAATACGAAGAGATCCTGTACGAAGTCGAAGACCCCATCGCAACCATCACGTTGAACCGGCCCAAGCAACTCAACGCCTGGACGAATCAGATGGGGGCCGAAGTCAAGCACGCCTTCGCACGCGCGGAGGCCGACCCCGCTGTGGTGGTGATCATCCTGACCGGGGCCGGACGCGGATTCTGTGCCGGCGCGGATCTCAACGGGCTGCAGTCTCTCAGCGAAGGGGAAGGCCAGGATGGCGTCAAGGGGAAGGATGACCTCGGCGCCGACCCGGGTGATGAGAGCATGGGCGAGTCGTTCCGCGGGACCTATTCGTACCCGATGTCGATCGGCAAGCCGGTGATCGCGGCCATCAACGGGCCGTGCGCGGGAATGGCCGTTCCCATCGCCTGCTTCTGCGACATGCGCTTCGCATCACAGAGCGCTCGCTTCACCACCGCGTTCAGCCGCCGCGGCCTGATCGCCGAATGGGGCATCAGCTGGATCCTGACCCGACTGGTCGGTCCCGCGCACGCCTGCGATCTGCTCTTTTCGGCTCGCAAGGTCGACGCATCGGAAGCCGAGCGCCTCGGCCTCGTCAACAAGGTGCTGCCCGACGACGAATTGCTCGACTACGTGAAGGACTACGCGCGGGACATGGCGGCCCACTGCTCCCCCCGCTCGATCCAGATCATGAAGCGCGAGATCTACCAGCACATGATGTCGACGCTCGCGGACGCCAACAGCGAAGCCGTCACCCTCATGCTCGAGAGCTTCGGAGCCCCCGACTTCAAGGAAGGCGTTCGGTCGTTTCTCGAAAAGCGACCGCCCCAGTTCTCGCGCCTCTCCTAGCCCGGCCGAAGAACCCTGGACCTGGCGTTGGACTCGACGCACGGACGGGCAGGTCGTTCGCGAAATCGGCGCGAGCGTCGATTCGCGTAGCAAAATGGCCACCGGTCACATTCCCGACCTCGCGCCCGGGCGATACACCGTGCAGTTGGCTCGGGCCGAAGCGAGCCACTCGCCGATCGCTTGCGGGGAATTCAGGCGCGACGCCATTACGTCGCGTTGACACCGAACCGCGTCGCCGGTGCAGCGGGTACGCGTGCGGTGTGCAACCGTGCCGGATCGAACCCGGGTCGTTGCTCAGGGGAATGCTGCATTCTGCGGTGGAATCGCCGCGCTCTCTGCGAATTCTCTTAGTCGATTGTTTGCCTTGTCCGATGTCAGTGCATGTGTGCCGCCACTGTCAAACGGCCGAGGCTGTCAAAATGAAATGCAGCAATTCCTTGAAGATGATCCTGTGCATCGTAACGGCGCTCTTTGCAGCCGCGTGCGCAGATATCCCGAGTCCAAACAACTCCATCGGCGGAAGTAGCGGTGACGTCGCGACCGCCAGTTACCAATACGATGGCCCCGGGTCGGCGTACACCATCGATCTCGACGAAGTCGAAGAGACGTTCGGGATCGGCATCGCAGACTCCCTGTCCGATCCGCTCCATACGATCGTCTACGGCACCTTCGAGCGATTCGACAATGGCTTCATCGAACTGACCGTGACCGAGGCCACGGGGACCATGGCACCGGCGGTTGACGACGTGGCGATCGCCATCGAAGCCCCCGGCTTTGGTGTGGTCCTTCGCCCCTTCGGTGGCGCTGCAGAGTTCGTTCCGTCGCTCGTGCTCCCCGACAGCTGCACCAGCGGCGACTTCGATGCGAATTGGATCCTGACCTCCTGCAACGACGAGGGTCCTTCTTGCGACGCCACATCCAGCGCGATCGGCTTCTTCGGCAGCTTCAACTACGACGCGTCGGCGGAGTCGGGTTCGTTCTCGGAAAGCTATGACATCGACACTGCGACCGACCTCGGTCCGCGCGTGGTGGCGACCACGAGCTGCAGCTACGGCATCCTCGAGACTTCCGACACCGCGATCTACCTGAATGACGACGGGGGCGCGATCGTCCACGAGAGCACGGACGACAGCGCCGACACGCGGCATGCCTTTGCCCTGCCCAAGCAGGCGATCGTGCAAGCCGATCTTGCCGGCGACTACTACGGCCTGGCCTTCGACAAGAGCGACGGTTCGGGAACGCCCCTCTACATGGGCATCGCGGTGGGTGGCGCGAGTGCGACCATCTACGAGCTGGATGAAGGCGAGCTCGAAGCCGCGACCCAGGTGGCCGTCTACGGGACGATCGCCATCACGTCGGTCAACCAGATCGGGGCGACATCATCCGACGGCTGGATCACGGCGACCTTCACCGAAGACGGTGGACCGACGCGGCCCCTCTACTGCACCGCCGCACCCGACCTCGGCGATCCGCTCGACACCGTCGTGCTCTGCGTCGGACAGAGTGCGGCCGTCGATCAAGAGTTCCTGAACTTCATGTTCGTGAGCGACTTCTAGAGGTCCGGACCCTGTGTCGTCTTCAGCTGGGGCTCACGACCTCGCGCCACTCTTCCGCGGAAAAGGGGCGCAGCGCGATGAAGATCTCCATGTGCCGAGGGATCGGCCGCGCGAAGGCCAGCGATGGCTTCTCGCCATGAAGCTCCGGGTCATACTGGTGCGGATTGATCGGGGTCGTGCTCGGCAGGATCGACTCGTGGTCCGAGCACGCGATCGGCTGGATGGGCCGCACGAAGGACTGCAGCAGCCCGAGTCGTTCGAACATGGCGAAGAACTCGTCTCGCGTGACGTGCGTCGTGTAGCCCGACCAGTGGTGGTAGTAGAGCAGTAATCCCTCGCTGAGCAGGTAGTGCTCTGCTTCGAACGACGGGTGGTGGATGTAGAGGAAGTCGGTTGCGAGGCTGGCGGCCTTGCCCTCTCGAACCGTCGCGTCGAGGGCGCGTTCGTGCGGGCCTTTCATGGCGGTCGGCGTGCAATCAGGCGACGTTGGCTTTGCGAACCGGCGGGCGCTTTCGCTTCACGCGAGGTGCGCGGGCAACGACTTCGTCGAGGGCTTCGCGCGTTTCTGCGAAGAGCAGCGCGGGTTTCACGCTGTCGTGGTCGTCGCGCCAGAGCGGGATCAGGAGCTTTCGACCCGGCACGGTCTCGACGCCAGCCTCCCAGCCCCCCTCCGGCGTGTCGAGGCCGAAGTAGAAGGCGCGCCGTTCGCCCGGTTCGAGGGCGAGGGCTTCGCGTGCGCGGTCGAGCGTCCGTCTCAGCAGGCCGATCGCGATCGTTCCCATCGTGAAGCGGGCATTGAACTCGACGAGTGACCGCAAGATCTCACGCGGGCCCCCTTCGGCGTCGGGGAGTTCGAAGCTGAAGGCGTCGATGCCACAGGGCCCGTGGAAGCCCTCGGCGTAGGCCCGTCGTGCGGTAATCGCAGCCGCTTCACGAAGCTGTTCTTCGTACTGTCCACCGGTGAAGACGCGGCCGCGCGAATCGAACTCACCGCGGTGTCCGATGTAGACCCCGGACGGCGCCACGATCTGTTCCATCGTGCCCAGCAGGGTCACGTCGCCGTCGTCGCTCACGTGCATCTGCGCACAGAGATCGACCTTGCGCTTCAACCACGGCTCGAGGATCGCGCCGCCGCGCCGGGAGAGTCGCTTGAGGGCACCGCGCACCGCGGGCGAATCGACCTTGCCGTCGACCCCCGGGACCCGTCCACGGCCGCTGGTTCCGAGGCGGGGCTTCAGCGTGAAGTTGTGGCCGAGTTCGCCGGGCCATTGCGCGATCTTCTGCTCCATCTGCTGGATCGCGGCGTCGTCTGCGAGCAGGGTTTCCGAGTCGAGCACCAGCATCGAGTCGCGGATCTGTGAAGGCACCATGTGTTCTTCGCGCGCAACGGCATGCGCGAACGCTTTGTCGTGGACCCGTGCAACGACACCCGCGGAAGCGCAGCGGGATCGCGGCCCATCGGACGTGGGGTGTAGGGGAAGCCGTGCCGTGCTGATCCAGGGCACCACCCCGGTTGCACCATCGAGCCAATCGAAAGCGGCGCGTTCGGGCATGGGCCCCAGACCTTCGGGCCACCACTTGCGATGCAAGCGCTCGATCGGGATCCCAGCGTCCTTCTGGACCACCACGGGAAGGAAGCGGGCCTGCGGTCCGAAGAGCATGCGCCACAGGCGTAGCGTGGGGGCGGTGGTGTCGGTGATTACGGCGCCCGCTTTCCCCGGAAGCTCTTCACCCCCGATGTTCGGATAGAGCAGCGGGCTGCCCTTTGGGGCGCGGGCTTCGTCGCGCGCAGGTCGTTTGGCCTGCTTGCGATTCTGACTCGACTGGGCGTCCCGGACGAAGTCGATGAAGGGCTGACCGAGACCTGCGCGTCGGCGTGAGGTCACGTCGAATTGCCTTCCCTTGGCGCGCGCAGCCGAGAGCGGGAAGGGGACCGCTTCCGTATAGGCTTCGATGATGTCCGTGCCCGGCGGGCCCAGTAGCTTGATCCAACGGGCGGCCAACGCGACGTGCCTGACCTCGTCGTCGTGGATCCGCTGCATCACGTCGGCGCTCTTCTTGTCGCCGGCCGCCGTGAAGGCATCGCGGTACATCAGCGTGAAGTCGAGGTTGGCTTGTTCGAGGGTGAGCCCCATGGCGGCCAGGAAAGCCGATGGTCCGTGGGGAGACTTCGACATCGCCGGGACGTGTTTCCAGAAGTAGTTCGAGTAGGGCGGCTTGAAGAAGCTGCCGCCGAGGTCGACCACGCGATCGATGTACATGCGGCAATGCCGCTGTTCGTCGGCGAGGGCGCGCGTGAATTCGCGGCGCAACTCGGCGGGGAGTTCGGGCCAGCGCAGGAGCGCCCAGGCGAACAACTCGACCGCCATCAACTCGTGGTGCGCGAAGCGGGCAAGGCACTGGATACGCGCTTCGGGGTCCTTCAAGGCCCCAACGCGTGGCAGGTTGGGCAAGCCCGACGCCATGGCGATTTCGGGATTGCGAACCGGGTGGTTTATGTAGAGAGGGTGACCCGGATCGCTGTCATCGAGCGGAGCTCCATCCTGCTGGTGCGGCGGAGACAACTTCGTCTCCAGATCGCCGCTTCCCAGGATGCCGGAGCAAAACTGGCGAAGGGTCACTGCATGCACGGGCATGAAATTCTGTCTCGACGCTCAATGGAACGGTTCGTAATCATACCTTCCCGGGGGCATCCCGCCTCGCCCTGACGCGACGATCCGCCACGGCTGGCGGCAATGAGTCTGGAAACTGCGCCGCGATCACTCGCGAATCGTCATTGCACCCGCTACCCGAGAAGTTCATTCGGCTATCGGCAACGAAAGCGCATGACTGGATGCCTAATTGTCGATTGCATGAACCTGCTCGCCGGGGCGAGAGCGGCCTGAAATCGGTGTCACGGTGTGCTCTTGGGCCCGTGGGCGGCGGTTCCACGCAGTGGACCGAACGTTCCTCATCGTGAATTCGCCGGGTTGCTGGCCTACAACTTGTCGGTCGCTGGGTTCTTCTCGCCATGCTCGAACCGTTGGCTGACGAGCGAGTGGGCGTATCGCGAACGCGCCGGAGCCAGACGACGACATCGCACGCGCGAACCCAGACATCCCGAATCCGAACTCCGCCCGGTGAGAACCGCGGCGAACGAGTGCGCAGCAGCGCGCACGACACATCGAACGAGGAACCAAGATGGGTCTACAGGGCAAGGAACGCGAAGCCTTCGAGAAGACGCTCGAACCCTATGTGGGCATCGAGATCGGCATCAAGGAAATCGGTCGCGACGAGATCAACCAGGCGATGATCCGCCACTGGTGCGAAGCGCTCGACAACGAGCTTCCCATCTACACCGACGCGGAAGCGGCGGCCGACAGTATGCACGGTGAGATCGTGGCGCCCCCCACCATGCTGCAGGCGTGGATCCTGCCCGGCATGGAGATGGCGACCGGTGAACCCGACCCGAACGACAAGCAGAAGGAGCTGCACAGGCTCTTCGATGACGTCGGTTATACCGGCGTCGTGGCCACCAACACCGAGCAGGAATACAACCGCTACCTGAAGCTCGGTGATCGGGTGAAGGCCGTGACCGTGATCGAAACGATCTCGGAGCAGAAGGCCACGGGCCTTGGCATCGGGTACTTCATCAACACGAAGACCACCTTCACGGACCAGAACGACGAAGTCGTGGGGTCGATGACCTTCCGGGTGCTGAAGTTCGAGCCGAGCCAGCAACCCGCGGCCGCACCGACAGACGATTCGGGCGCACCCGCGAAGCCCACCCGCATCCGCCCCGCGCTCGCGCACGACAACCAATGGTGGTGGGAAGGGGTCCAGGCGGACAAGTTCCTGATCCAGCGGTGCGAAGACTGCGGTGTCCTGCGCCATCCCCCGCGGCCGATGTGCGGCGAATGCCAGTCGATCCGCTGGGACTCCGTCGAGGCCACAGGACAGGGTGAGGTCTACAGCTACGTGGTGATCCACTATCCCGAGGTGCCTGGCTACGAATACCCGCTCGCAGTGGCCGTCGTCGATCTCGAGGAACCCGGCCTTCGCTTCGTCACCAACGTGGTGGACTGCGATCCGGAGGACGTCCACATCGGCATGAAGGTCGAAGCCGAGGTGCGTGAGATGGATCCCGATTTCAAGATGGTTGTCTTCAAGCCGATCGCCTGAGCGCGACACGCAACGAATGAGAGAATCGACATGAGTAGTGTTCAGTACGCGGAAACCAACGTCGGCGACGCCCTCCCCGAACAGAAGATCGAGGTGACCTCGAGCTTGATCGTCGGGGGTGCGCTGGCCTCCCAGGACTTCACCCCGGTCCATCACGACCGCGGCGCCGCCCAGGCGTCGGGAATGCAGGATGTCTTCATGAACATCTTGACCACGAACGGCTTGTGCGAGCGGTTCGTCACCGACTGGGCGGGCAGCGATGCCCAGGTGCGCAAGGTCGCCATCAAACTCGGCACACCCAACACACCGGGTGAAACGATGACGATGACGGGCACCGTGCTCGAGCGAAACGACGCAGACAAGACCGTCGTCGTCGAACTCGCAGGCAAGAACACCTGGGGAAATCACGTCACGGGGACCATTACGCTCGCGCTGCCCTGAACGCACGCAGGCACGCACCCGAAGCGTGTCTCTCCCCAATCATCTACATCGGGTCCTGGAAACGCAGGGTTCGATAGGAGCCAAAGACAATGCCCACCACGTTGAAAGACGAAGCCGCAATCGTCGGGATCGGACAGACGGAGTTCTCGAAGAACTCGGGCCGATCGGAACTGCAGCTCGCCTGCGAAGCCACCGCCGCAGCGATCAAGGACGCGGGGCTCACCCCCGACGACATCGACGGCATGACGACCTTCACCATGGACACGAGCGACGAGATCGAAGTCGCACGTGCCGTCGGCATCAAGGACCTCACCTTCTTCAGCCGCACGCCGCACGGGGGAGGCGCCGCGATCGGCGTGATGCACCAGGCTGTGATGGCCGTCGCGACGGGTTCGGCGAACTACGTCGTCGTCTATCGCTCACTCAACGGTCGCTCGGGTGCGCGCTACAGCGAAGGGGTTTCGGGTGGGCCGACCACGTCGGACCTCATCCACTGGAGCTGGTACATGCCGTCGGGCCTGATGACGCCGGCGAGTTGGGTGGCGATGTTCACCCAGCGCTACATGTTCGAAACGGGCTGCACGAGTCTCGACCTCGCCGAAATCTGCATGGCGCAACGCGAGCATGCGGTGAACAACCCGAACGCGTTCTTCTACCAGCGGCCGATGACCCTCGAGGATCACCAGACCGCGCGCAAGATCGTCGACCCGCTGCGGCTCTACGACTGCTGCCAGGAAACCGACGGCGGTACGGCCTGCATCGTGACGACGCCCGAACGCGCGCGCGATCTCGACTGCGGTGGTGCTGCGCTGATTCGCAGCGTGGCCCAGGGGGCGGGCGCCGAGCAGGAATCGATGACGAGCTTCTACCGCCCGACGATCTCGAGCCTGCCGGAGATGGACCTCGTCGCAAAGCAGAACTGGGAGATCAGTGGCCTCACTCCCGACGACATCGACTGCGCCGTGATCTACGACGCGTTCTCGTCGATCGTGCTGTGGCAGCTCGAGAGTTTCGGCTTCTGCAAGCCCGGCGAAGCGAAGGACTTCATCAAGGACGGTGCTCTGCGATTGGGGGGGCGACTGCCTTCGAACACGCACGGTGGCCAGCTATCTGAGGCATATATTCACGGAATGAACGGCGTGAACGAAGGTGTGCGTCTGATCCGAGGCACTTCGAGCAACCAGCCCGCGAAGAACGGCCACGTGCTGGTGACGGCCGGCGTTGGGATTCCGACCAGCGCGATGATTCTGGGCCAGCTCGACTGAGCAGCATCGAATCGCGAGTGGTTCGTCTGCAGCAGGGGCGTGGCGGCTTCGCTAGAGTGGTCGCCGCTGCGCAACCGAAGCGATACCCGGAGCGGCCTGCGAAACCATGCAAAGGAGAACGCCATGAAGGTGGTCGTCGACTACGACCTGTGTGAAGCGAACGCGCTGTGCATGAAGGCGGCACCCGAAATTTTCCGCGTGGAAGACGACGACACGCTGACGGTCCTGATGGACGCCGTCCCCGACGACCTGAAGGAAAAGGCCCAGGAGGCGGCGCGTCTGTGTCCGCGCCAGGCGATTTCCTTCGAGGGGTGAGCGGCACGACGCAGCACCGCCCCGGGCCTTCGTAGAGCCCCGCGGTTGCGCAGAGCGTCCAGAAAACGAAACGGGGCAGGAAGCTCGACTTCCTGCCCCGTTCTTCGTCTTGCCCCCGGATCCCGCCAGGGGATCAGATCTGCGAGCGCCCTTCCCAATACGGGTCACGCAACTTGCGCTTGTAGAGCTTGCCGTTCGGGTCGCGGGGCAGGGCGTCGAGGTAGTCGATCGATCTCGGCTGCTTCATGCGCGCCAGTCGGTCGCCGCACCAGGCCAGGATCTCCGCGGTGAGGTCCTCGCCCGGCGTCACACCGTCGACGACTTCGATCACGGCCTTGATCTCTTCGCCCCAGTCGTCGTTCGGAATGCCGAAGACCGCCACGTCGGCGACCTTGGGGTGTTGGATCAATTCAGATTCGATCTCGGCCGGGTAGATGTTCGCGCCGCCCGAGATGATCATGTCGAGCTTGCGGTCTCTCAGGAAGAGGTACCCCTCTTCGTTGAGCTCCCCGACATCGCCGACCGTGAAGTAGTTGCCGATCCGGTTGTCCTTCGTCTTCTTCTTGGCGTCTTTGTATTCGAAATCCGCCTGACCGAGCTGCATGTAGACGGTGCCGACTTCGCCCACTCCGAGTTCGTTGGCGTCGTCGTCGTAGATCTTGACGTCGCTATTGGGCCAGGCCTTGCCGACGGTGCCCGGATACTTGCGCCATTCCTGGGGCGAAACGAGGGTGCCACCGCCTTCGGTCGCGGCGTAGTACTCGTAGATGGTGTCGCCCCACCAGTCGAGCATCTTCCACTTGGTTTCGATCGGGCAGGGCGCCGCCGCGTGGATCATCGCGCGCAGGGAACTCATGTCGTACTTGTTGCGTACGCTCTCGTCGAGCTTGAGCAGGCGGTTGAACTGGGTCGGCACCATGTGGCTGTGGGTCACGCGGTACTTCTCGATCAGCCGCAGCATCTCCTCGGGGAGCCACTTTTCCATCAAGACCACGCCGTGCCCGCAGTGGAGCGCGTTCGCGCTGAACATGAGTACCGCGGTGTGATAGAGCGGCGAGCCGCAGATGTGCACGTTGTCGTCTTCGGGCTGCAGGCCGAACATGCCGAGGAAGCCCGACATCAAGGTGGCGACGAGGTCCGGTGAGATGTCGGCGAGGGGGCGACGTACGCCCTTGGGCTTGCCCGTGGTTCCCGACGTGTAGTTCATCACCTGTCCCGCGGATCGTTCTTCGGGAAGCGTGTCGGGCTGGTTCGCCTTGATGTCTTCGATGCTCCCGAAGCCGTCGACGGCCCCGAGCGAGAACGCCTTGTCGCTCGGGAAGGCGATCTCTTCGCGCGCCTTCGCGCATTCTTCGCCGAAGTGTGCGGAGCCGATGAAGACCTTCGCGCCCGAATCCTGCACGATGAAGGCGATCTCGGGTGCGGTCAGGTGGTTGTTGATCGGCGTCATGTACATGCCGATCTGACCGACCGCGAGATAGAGCTGGAACATCTCGGCGCAGTTCTCGAGCACGACCGCCACGCAGTCGCCCTTGCCGAGCCCCTGGGCCCGCAGGCCGTGGGCGAGCTTGTTCGCTTCGGCGAGGAGTTCACCGCGCGTCCAGTCGCGTCCGGTTGGATCGGCGAGGGCGAACGCGTCGGGCGACTGCTGGGCGAAGTTCCAGAATCCCATTTCAGACATGGGGGCTCCTTTCCTGGCTGCGGGGCTGGACCGCTAGAGCGGCTCGTCTCCGAGGATCCACATGGAGAAGTACTGCGAGCCGCCGCCGTAGGCGTGCCCGAGCACCTTCCGCGCACCGTCGACCTGGTGCTCACCCGCCTGACCGCGGATCTGCAGCGCGACCTCGGCGAAACGCACCATGCCCGAGGCCCCGATGGCGTTGGTCGAAAGCACGCCGCCGCTCATGTTGACGGGAAGATCGCCGTCGAGGGCGGTTGCCCCTTCGTAGGTCATCTTCCAGCCTTCGTTGATCGGCGAGAAGTGGAGGTTCTCCATCCACATGGGTTCGAACCACGAAAACGGCACATAGATCTCCGCGCAGTCGATCTCGGCGCGCGGGTTCTGGATGCCCGCTTTCTTGTAGAGCTCCGCCGAACAGTCGAGGCCGGCTTGCGGCATTACCTGATCGCGGCCGGCGAACATGGTGGGTTCGGAGCGCATGCAAGTCGCGTGGATCCAGGCCGGTTGTCTGGCGCTGGCCTTGGCGACCTTTTCGCTTCCGATCACCATCGCGCAGGCCCCGTCCGACGAAGGACACGTCTCGAGGTAGCGGATCGGGTCCCAGAGCATCGGTGACGACTCGATCATTTCGAAGCTCACGTCCGGGATCTGAAGGTGCGCATACGGGTTCTTGAGCGCGTTCAAGCGATCCTTCAGTGCAACGCGAATGCCCGTGTCGTCGGGCGCGCCCGAGCGCTGGATGTAGCCGCGGATCAGCGGTGCAAAGAAGCCACCGGCGCCCGCGACCACGCGCGGTGTGAACGGGATGGGAATCGACAGCGCCCACATCGCGTTCGATTCGCTCTGCTTTTCGTAGGCGACCGTCAGCACGCGCTCGTGGATCCCACCCTGCACGAGGGACGAAGCCACGATGGCGGTCGAGCCGCCGACACTGCCTGCCGTGTGGACGCGCAGCATGGGCTTGCCCACGCAGCCGAGCGCTTCCGCGAGGAAGAGTTCGGGCATCATCACGCCCTCGAACATGTCGGGGGCCTTGCCGATTACGACCGCGTCGATGTCCTTCCATTCGAGGTCGGCGTCTTCGAGGGCGCGCTGTGCCGCTTCGCGGATCAGCCCCACTTGCGACACGTCGATCCGGCTGGCGTCGAAATCCGTCTGGCCGACGCCGATCACCGCAGCATGGTGGTTGGTGGCCATCAGGCATCTCCTTCGAGTACGGCAACGAGATTCTGTTGCAGGCACGGCCCGCTCGTCGCGTGGGCGACGCCGCGTTGGCCCTGGCCCGCGTCGATCTGGCGGTAGGCTTCACCGAGTCGCGCGAGCCCCGCGCACATGAGCGGGTTGGCGGAAAGCGCGCCACCCGAAGCATTGATGGTGACGTCGCCCGCGAGCCCGAGCGCTTCCTTCAAGATGATTTCTTGATGACTGAATGGGGCGTGCAACTCCGCGAGGTCGACGCGGCCCTTGCCCACGCCCGCGTGTTCGCCGGCCGTCTGGGTCGAGGGCGATACCGTGAGGTCGCGACCGCCGGGCTGGTGGCTGTCGTAGCGGTGGTCGAGCCCGGTGATCCAGACGGGTGGGCGCGAAGCCTTCGAGACCGCTTCTTCCGCTGCGATGATCATCGCGCACGCACCGTCGGTGATCGGCGGCAGGTCGTGCTTGCGCAGCGGCGAGGCGACGTAGGGTTCGGCGAGCAGCGCGTCGACATCGAAGTCGCCCTTGAGCTGCGCCTGCGGGTTGCTCTTCGCCGCGGCGCGACTGCGGGCGGCGACTTCGGCCATCTGCCGTTCGGTCGTCTTGCCGGCGTCGATCATCGCGCGTGCCTGCAAGGCCGCCAGCGCGGGTGCGTCGGCGCCGAGCGGCGCCAACGTGTAGGGGTCGAGTTGCAGGATCATCGTCTGCGCGGGGTCGCCCATCGAAGCGCGGCCGAAGCAGAAGACGAGGGCCGAATCGATCTCGCCCGTCTGGATCTTCACCCACGACTCGTACATCGCCCAGGCGCCGTCCATTTCGACATGGGATTCGTTGATGGGCGGCCAGGCACCGAGCGCGTCCACAGCGCCTACGAACGAAAACGCCTGGCCCGAGAGATAGTCGGTGCTGCCCGAGCAGGTGAAGTCGATGTCGGCCTTGCTGAAACCCGACGTGTCGTAGAGCTCGTCGATGGTCGACATCAACATTTCGACTTCGTTGTGTTCGACCTGGGAGCGGACGTACGGCGTCTGCGCGTAGCCCACGATCGCGACTTTGCGCATCAGGAAATCTCCTTGATCTTTTCGAAGGGGACGTCCGGCTCGTCGAGGGGGACGAAGTGGTCGATGTTGGTCATCGAGGTCGTCCACTCGGATTCGGGGAGCCAGACCGCCTTGACCCGCATGCCGAGGCGCACCTGGTCGTACGGGCATTCCTGCATCAGGGCCGTGAAGGCGATGTCCGCACCGTCCAGACAGACGTTGGCCGCGACATAGGGCAGCTCGACCGTGATGTTTTCCGACGGCACGCGCACGATCGAAAAGCTCACGACCGTGCCGGTGTCCTTCAGCTCGACTTCCTTGCTGGTCGCGCGACCACAGCGCGCGCAGGCGCCGCGCGGCGGCACATAGACCCGGCCGCAGCCGTCGCAGGCCTGGCCCATGATCTTGCCCTTCTCCATGCCGCGGAGGAACCTGGTCGTCGCCTGGCCGGGCGTGAAGTCGTACGCGCAGCGCACCGGGGTGACGAGCACCTTGACGGGTTCGAGGGTTTCTTCGCTCATGCTGAGCCCTCCGGTTCGAAGCAGGCGATGTCCTGGATCCGGCCGACCGTTTCGTCGGCCCAGCGGATCCGAACGCGCATGCCGGTCTTCATCTGGTCCTCGGAGACCCCCGAGACCGTGTGGACCATGGCGGTGTCGGCGCCGTCGAGCTTCACCAGCGCCCAGGCAAAGGGTTCCTGGAGATGGTTCTTCTCCTTGGGCGCATCGATCCAGCTCCACGACTCGACCGTGCCGCCGGGGCCGACTTCGACGAAGCCGTCGGTCGCCTCGCCCGTTTCGGGGTCGTACTCCGCGGGCGGCACGATCACGCGGCCGGCCTTCGTCTTGATTCCGTAGGTCTTGCGGTCGCGAAGACCGGTGAAGAAATGACTGAGCACACTGCCGAGCGAGCGTTTGTACGCGTACTCCATCACGTGGTCGGCGCGGAGGAGTTCCTCCCCGCCCGAAGCCTGCTGGCTCATGATCGCCTCCCGATGCGCGTCCGAACCCCAGCGAGCGGAACGCAGGACCCGGGGGCATCACGATCACGCGGGGCGGGGATGGGCGTCGACGTGGATTGCTCCGAGAAACCTGGGCGGTCTCTGCGAAAGCGCGCGTAGTCAAACACGTTCTTTCGACGGGAACAAGAGAGCGGGGGCTCGCATCTGCGGTGACCACCACACTACCCGACCGCACTTCAGTCGAAGCCGCCAAAGGCCGTGCCGCTCGGGCACTGCCCGCTCGCGATACGGCCAACATGGGTTGGCGACACTGCGGGATCGGGTCGCGCCGCGATACGGCCGCGGTACCTCGAAACTACAGTGATGAAGATGGTGGAGCTGATCGGGGTCGAACCGACGACCTCCTGAATGCCATTCAGGCGCTCTCCCAACTGAGCTACAGCCCCACGAGGACGGCCGACCTTACCGTTCGCCCGAATCACTGTCAAAGAAAGGTCGCGGGTCGCGCCCCGAAACGCACCACGCCGCCGTTGAATCCCCATGGGGTCCGGCGAATCAGCGCTCTTCGTGAAGCGGCCATCAAGGGGTTCGGGTAGGGTAGGCCGCCGCGTGGCGGCGTGGCGGAATTGGTAGACGCGACGGATTCAAAATCCGTTGTCCGCAAGGACGTGCCGGTTCGACTCCGGCCGCCGCTACCACGCGTGCCCAGGCGCTGTGCCCCGGACGGTTCGGGCGCTGCCCGGGCTTTGCTGAAAAGCGAATTCGAGTGTCCTAGGCTAGCCCGAGTTGTCGTGCCGACGTCCTGTCCGGTTCGAGGGTGGTTTCGAGCGGGGCAGAACGATTCGGCGACTCCTAAACGCAACTCCGGCGAGATCGATCACGAATCCCTGCTGCATCCCCTGCGCGTGAAGGACGTCCAAACCATGAATCGCTGCTTTCGTTGCCACTGGCTCGCCGCGTTGCTGCTCTGCGGCGTGCTCGGAACGTTGGGCTGCAACGACGACGGCAAGAGTTCAGCAAGCAGTTTCGGCGCTGGCTGTAACTCGAACGAGTGCAAGGTGTGGGCTTCCGATGTGGGGAATGGTTCTCTCTTCGGCCGAACGGTCGGGCTCGACGATGACGTGATGCTCGTGGGGTCGCCCACGGACAGCGATGCCGGGACTTCCGCGGGTGCAGTCTACGTCTTCGAACGAGACGGTGAAGACTGGATCGAGGTTCAGAAACTCCTGGCCGACGACACCGCCGCCGATGATCTGTTCGGATTCGCCGTGGCCATCCGAGGCGATGTCGCGATCGTGGGCGCCTACGGCGAAGACGAGAACGGTTCCGGCACGGGTGCCGCCTATGTCTTTCGCAGCGACGGCACGACCTGGACCCAGGAAGCCAAGCTTCAGCCGCTCGACCCTGTCGACCAACATGGCTTCGGCAGCTCGGTTGGGATTTCGGGGGCCGTGGCGGTCGTCGGCGCCCCGGGTGACGACTCGAATGGCACCGCGGCAGGCGCCGCCTACGCATTCCGCCACGATGCTGGGAGCTGGCTGCAGGACCAGAAGCTCACGGCCAGCGACGGTGCAGCGGCAGACCAATTCGGTGCCTCGGTGGCAACCGACGGCAGCGTGATCAGTGTTGGGGCTCGACTCGCCAGCGTCGATCCGCCCGATCCGCCGGGCACCCAGCGGCGCGGATTGCAGCGCCGGTCCGGTGCGGGGTACGTGTTCCGCTACGACGCTTCGTGGACCGAAGAAGCCAAGATCGTCGGCATTCGCGAACCCATCGAGTGCGAGGCCACGGCCGGCTTGACCGAGGTCAACGATTCGTGGACGGACGGCCATTTCGGCACTTCGACGTCGATCGATGGTGAGCTTCTCGCATTCGGGGCTCCCCGGTCGAAGCTGCGTGTCCCGCCTGCGTCTGGCTGTAGTTTGCGTCCCGAACTGAACGAAACGGGCGCCGCCTACATCTATCGTTTCGACGGCGATTCTTCGTGGGACTTCCAACGGCGCATCATCGAGGCGGACCCGGAAGCGAATCTGCGACTCGGCGTGAAGGTGGACATTCGCGACGGCGGGACGGGCGGGACGAAAGTCCTTGCCATCGGCGCCCCGGGTTCGCGCGACCTCGGCGTTGGATCGGGCAAGGGCTATTACGTCGTGTACGACACGACGATCGGCGAATGGCCGCTGGTCCCGGTGACAGTGCTTCCCTCCGACGGTAGCGAGGGAGACCGTTTCGGTGACTCGGTCGCGGCCCAGGACGACATGATGGTCTTCGGGGCCACCGGTGACGACTCGGGCGGCGTGAATTCGGGTGCGGTCTACGTCTATCCCGTGGAGTAGGGTGGGTTGAGTTCGCCCGCGCCCAGCGTGCGTCTCGCACCGCGGTGTCGAGGGTGAGCGAAGCAGCGCAGCGCCCCACGGCGGAGGCCGCCCACGTGCATTCCGTCGGCGTGGCAATCGCGATGGGGCTGCTCGTCGCGCTGCTCTACGGCGCGATCGATGCGGCTGCGCCGACGGAGCTGCGCTTCGTCAAGTACAACCTCGCGGCCGACCAGCACCTCGAAGGAAACCTGCCTTCGGTGCGGCGAATGGATCTGTCGCCGTTCTACTTCGAAACCATCGCGCTGCTTGGCCGCATCGCACCGGCGAGCGACACCCTGGCCCTCGAAGCGACCGGGTGGCTGCATCGAGTCGCCACCTTCGCCGCTGCGTCGCTCTTGTACCTGGTTCTCGCATGGCGCCTTCCTCGTCGTTACGCGGTTGCAGGTGTGGTGGCGCTCGCCGCAATGCCGCACTTCATGGTCTACGCCCGGGTCTTCGAGCCGGAGTTGGTGCTGTTGGTTGCACTCCTCGGCTACGTGGTGGCGACGGATCGCGACGCCCGGTGGGCAGCCCTGCTGGCGGGTGTCTGTGCTGCAGCGGCAACGGCCTCTCGGCCGACGTTTCTGCTCTTGTTCCTGGCGCTGGGGCCGCTGGGCTTTGCCTTGCGCGGGATGCGCGGTCGACCATTGGTCGTCCGGTGCGTGTGGTTCTTTCTGCCGCTGCTGATTTGCGGTGTCTGGCTCGGGGCGAGAGCGCAGAGTCTCGTTGGTGACCCCTTTGCGCCAGTGATGAACCCGGGCACCGTCTTCTTCGAAGGCAATCATCCGCTTTCGCGCGGCACGAGCGCCGCCTATCCGATCAGCGTCGCAAGCTTGATCGTGCTCGACCCGAACGTCCCCGACGAAGCACACAACCGCTACCGCAAGGTCGCGCGTGAATCGCTGAGGCGCGGCCTGACGACGGCCGAGGTGAACGCTTTCTGGGCCGGTCGAGCGTGGAACTTCATCGAGGATGAACCGGGCCGCGCTGTTCGAAACGTCTTCGCCAAGGGGCTGCGCGCACTGCGAGACGATCGCTGGCACGACGTCGGCACCGCCGAAAAGCTCGAAGCACATCTTCCCATCGTGCCGTGGCTCTACGGTGCGCTCGTGAGTCTTGCGCTTCTGGGTGTGGGTTTCGAAGCGCGGGCCTGGCGGGAACAGCTTGCGCTACTGGCGTTCGGTGCCGCCCAGATCGCCGTGATGCTCGTCTTCTACGTGTCGGCGAGGCAGCAGATGGTGCTCTTGCCGTCGCTCGTCTACTTCGGACTCGCAGGCGTGCGGGGAGTGGTGCGATCGATTCGCGGCAACCGGCGAGCGGCCGCGGGTTGGGGGTTGCTCTGGCTTGGGCTCGTGCTGGTCGTCTTTGCGCGCGACGACACGACCCGCGACCACATCCACAGCTCGCGTGGTGGTCTCGAGGCGGACCGCGCAGCGGAGCGACTCTCCGATGCCATCCCGCTTGCCGCGCAGCACCACGCAATCAGCGAAGTGCTGGCTGCTGCGAGCTGGCTCGCGCGGGACAACCTGCCGGGAAACATCGATCGCGAAGGGCGATCTCCCTTCGCGGATGCCGCGCGGCGGATTGGGGCGCGACCCGAAGCCGACTTCTTCGACGAATTCGATCGGGGCACACTCGAACTGCAGGCGGGGGACCTCGACGCGGCGCGATCGACCTTCGAAGCGCTGGCTGCGACGGGGCGGCGCGCGTACCGAACCTACGCGGAGGCCTCGGACCCCGCGTTCTATCTCGGTCGGATCGCGGCGTTACAAGGCCAGCCCGAGGAGGCCGAAAGTTGGCTCTCACAGGCGCTCGATCGCACACCGGGTGACCCGTTCGTGCTCGCCGAAATGAGCGCACTCGCTTTCGGCTCCAACCATCGCGAGACCCTCGAGCGCTATTACAGCCCACTCGATGCCGAACTCCTGATCGCCGAGGCGCTTCTCGTTCACGCACGCGTGGAGCAGGCCGCCGAGCATTTCGGTCGCCACCTGCGCACGGCGAAGCGCTCCCATCGCGCGGCGGTGGGCTTTGCAGCGGCGCTTGGCGCCAGTGGCCAGGTCGAGCGCGGCGTGGAGGTCTACCGCCGGTCACTCGAGCGTGCGTCGACGCCCGTGCTCTGGAACGACCAGATCAGCGCGCTGTATCGAACCTGGGCAGCGGCGCATCCGGACGACCCGGCGATTCGGCTCGAGGCGGCCGAGATCCTGGGCTTCCACGGTCGCTTCCGCGAGGCCGAAGCGATGCTCGAGAAACTCGACACCGGCGACGACCGCGTTCGAGCCTCACTGATACGCATGCGCGATTCCATTGCGGCCGGCGAAGCTACGGAACCGGCGGCGTCAGAAGCGAACTGAGGAAGGGTTCGAGGCGATCCGCGACCAGCTCGTGTCCCTGGACATTGGGATGTTGGTCGAAGCCCGACACCCAGTAGTCCGTTGCATCGCGGCCCATGAAGTCGGGCAACAGGTTGTACGTCGGGAATCCGTTCTTCTTCGCGAACGTTTCGATGAGTTGCGAGATCTCGCGGAACGGATAGTCGTCGTCGAGCTGGACCAACACCGGAAAGACGACGAAGCCCACCTTCGTGCCGCGGGCCGCCGCGAGATCGCGCAGGCTCAGAAGGTTCGCCTGGGCGCGCCGCCACTCGGACGTCTGATGCGGCGGACCGAAGTAGGCCGCTCGAAAACGCTCGGTGTAGTGCTTCGCAACCTGTTCACGGTCCCGCGCATCCCGGAACAGCCGATAGAGATACGAGTAGCGATACGCGCGCGATCTGCGATTGCGTGAGCTCACTTCGTCGCGAATCCGATCGAAGAACTCGGGGACGCTCGCCGTTCGCGTGCCGTCTCGCAAAAAGAACACGATGAGCAGCAGGTCGGGGTCGAAGTCTTCGGCGGTGGCCTGCCAGACACGAAGCCATTCATCCGTCAGACTGCCGGGGAGTCCGCCGTTCAGAATGTCGACCCCGGGTGCGAATCGTGGGTCCGCGGAAAGGCGTCGCTCCAGGATCTCCGGGAAGATCGCCGCGTCGTCGTAGACCCCCTGACCGAAGGTGAACGAGTCGCCGACCATCAGCACACGCTGGCGCCCCGGCGGTTTCTCGACCGGGTACTCGCGATCGCGCAGGTTCCACTGGTTGCGCGTGTAGGCGTGGGTTTCGCTGTCGCGTTGGGCGGAGACCAGCTCGTCGTACCACGGTCGTTCCCAGATGAGCCGCGCGCCTCCCTCGGCGAGGGCCAACCCCAGGAACGTGCCGAACCCGACGAGTGCGAGGCGGCGCAACCAGATCACTCGAGCCCTCGCGGTGGCATCGTTTCGCCTGGGCTTGATGTCGGTAAGCCTCGCGGATCGGTTCTGCTGTCGGAAGCCTCTGCGTCTTGCGCGTTACCTTCGAGGTAACCGAGTGCTTCGAGCTGTTCGATCATCGTCGGGGCGAGGGTCGCGCTCGCACGCTTGTCCCGGTGCTCCTTGCGCATCGCGATGAGTTTGGCTCGCCGTCCGGCGGCGTCTCGAATCAAGTCCCGCTCCCAGGCGGGCCCGACGCCCGTCACGCGGTTCGCGAGCCTTTCGCCGGGGTCTTTCGCCATGTCGAAGGTCCAGGTCGCCTTGGCGACGTGGTCGACCAGCAGTTTGTGCTTCGGCTTGCGAAAGCTGGTGAACTTGCGTCCGAGGGTGTCGAGTTCGCTCAAGCTCAGTGCGGTCGGGTCGGGTTCCGCCGTGCCGTCGAGCAGGGGGATCAGACTCCGGCCCATGGTTTCCACACCGGTTTCGAGCCCAGCGAGCCCTGCGACGGTGGCGAAGACATCCACCAGGCTCGCCGCAGCCTCGATGCGCTGGCCCGGGTCGATACGGCCCGGGGCCCAGAGCACGAGCGGGATCCGGATCACCTCGTCATAGAGCGTGAAGCGGTGCCCCTTCCGTCCGTGTTCGAAGAACTCTTCGCCGTGATCGCTCGTGATGACGACCACGGTGTTGTCGAGACGCCCACGCCTTTCGAGCTGCTCGAGAAGCAGGCCGATGTGGTGGTCCGTCCAGGCGATCTCGCCGTCGTAGAGCGCCTTTACGTGAGCGAGGTCGCGCTCGTCCATGCCCGCGTGGATGTCGGGGTTGTGGAAGAAGTTCTCCCCGTCGATCTCACCCGTGTAGTCGGGGTCGAAGCGGGTGTCGAATGGGGGCGGTGGGATGAAGTCGAAGTGCACATCCCACAAGTGCACGAAGAGAAAGAGCGGTTCGTCGATCGCCTCGCCCAGATAGTCCGTTACGGCTTCTAGCACTCGCGGGTTCGTGACGTCGCGATGTGACGCCGCGGTGATGTCGGGTTGGTCGAGTTCGCCCGTGCTACGGACCTTTTCGGCACTCACCGAGGCGTAGGAAGAACAATCGGCGTAGCTGTCGAAGCCCTGGTCGAGACCGAAGGTTGGATGTAGAAACGGCCCGGAAAAGAAACCCGCCGTGCGATAGCCGCGCTCCGAAAAGGTCTCGGCCAGGGTGATGTGTTCGTCGGCGAGTCGTTTGTCCGAGTCGTGACAGCCATGCACGCTGTCGGCGAGCCCGGTGAAGAGCGCAGCGTGCGCGGGAAGCGTCCACGAACTGCTGCTGATCGCGTTCGTGAACAGCGCGCCCTCGGAGGCGAGGCGATCGATCGTGGGGCTCGTGTCGCGTGCATACCCGTATGCCCCGAGGTGGTCGGGGCGCAGCGTGTCGATCGAAATCACCACGACGTCGGGCGGCGGGAGGTGCTTCACGCGCTCCGGGATCGATTCGCGCGTACACGCGGCAAACGAACAGGCGAGCAGCGCAATCGCGATGGGCGAAAGCGAAGGGCGTCGGCGGCGAGTCGGTGCGCCGCCTGGGGAGCGTGGGTTTGGCTTCCGCGTCATCTCGAGTTGCGACGGTAGCCAGCGTCCGTAGCCACTGGCAAGAACGGCCGAACGTCGCGCCGGCTGGAGGCTATCCTCAGCCCCCATGTTCGAAGCGGGTCGGCGGCGCAGTGCAGTGTGGTGTGCGGTCTGGTGGGGACTGCTGTGCGCCTTCGTCGCTTCGTGCGAGCGCAATTCGCCGCACGAACCGCCGCGGGGCGAGCCCGTCGCGGTCAGAGCCGAGGCGACGGTCGAGCGTCCGGCGCTCATCGTGTTGATTTCACTCGACACGCGCTGCGCGCAGATCGCCTCGGGGCCTACGGCTATCCGCGCAAGACTTCGCCGAACCTCGACGCCCTCGCGCGTGACGGTGTGCTCTTCGAAGACGTGAGTGTGACCTCGCCGTGGACGTTGCCGAGTCACGCGAGCATGATGACGGGGCTCTTCCCCGCGCGGCACGGCGTGGTGGCGAGTGATACCCGGTTGGCGCGGCGCACCGAAACGTTGGCCGAAAGCATGGCGCGAGCCGGCTATGAGACCTACGCGGTCGTCAATACACCCTGGCTCCAGCGCGACGTATTCGGCTTCATGCGCGGCTTCGACCGGACCCGCTTCGTGAAGGGGGGTGGGGATCGTGTCGCACCGAATACCCTCGTGGCCGATCAGGCGCGTAGCTGGCTGGTCCGGGAATAGCGCCGCCCGAAGTTCATCTTCGTCCACTACATCGACGCCCATAGCGATTACGTCGCCCTGCCCGAGCACGAGACGCGCTTCGTCGGGCCCTACGATGGACCGGTGGTCTGGACCACGAACGCGCTGTTTCGGCTACGGGTCAGCGACGCGTTCATTGCGGCCTGCCGCAACGACCCCGAAGCCCCGGCGTGTCTCGATCACGAAGGGCACAGCGTCGTCGGTGCGATGCGCGCCTCGACGCTCGACGCGTCGCAGCTCCAGCACATGGTCGACCGCTACGACGCCGGCATCCACCAACTCGACGCTGAACTCGCGCGCTTGTTCGAAGCCATCGACGCTGGGGCGGAGCGCGAACGTCAGCTGGTCGTCGTGACGTCGGATCACGGCGAGGAGTTCATGGAGCACGGCAGCGTCTTCCACGCGGCCCGGCAGTATGAAGAGGTCCTGCGGGTTCTGCTGATCGCGCGGGGTGGCGACCTGCCGAAGGGGCTGCGGGTCGACGTTCCCGTGTCGTTGGTGGATCTGCTTCCGACCCTGCTCGATGTTGCGAAAGCACGTGCGCTCTCGGGGATCGATGGCGAGAGCCTCGCGCCGCTTTGGCGAGGTGGCGACGGTTCGGCCTTTGCCGACCGGGCGCTCTACGCCGATGCCCCGGGCGAATACGGCGAAGTCCTCGGACCGCGGCACTACGTCTCGGTGCGCAAGGGCGACTTCAAACTTCATCGCGAGCAATCCACAGGGCAGCTCGAGCTCTACGATCTGGCCCGCGATCCTGCGGAACTGCGCGACATCGCGGCGGACCATCCGGAGCGGGTGGACGAATTGGCCGGGCTGCTCGACGCACACCACGGCCGATCCGCCGGGAGCCAAAGCGAGCGCGTGGAGTTCAGCGAGGAAGACCGCCGGGCGCTGCGGGCACTCGGATACCTCGAGGAGTAGAAGCGCGGGCTCGCGCGGCGAGGTGCCGAGGAGTTGCGCTAGGTTGCGGCGCGCAATGAATTCTCGGGACCCCGGTCCCGTCGAACCCATCCCCAGCAACAAGCCATCCCAGATCTGGAGGAGAATCCCAATGACCCGGCGAACTCTGATTCTATCGTTCTGCGCTGCGCTCCTGGTCGCCTTTGCGACTCCGGCGCTGGCCGCCGACGCGCCCTACCGCGAATTCACCGGTCGCATCGACATCATCAAGAAGAAGAAGTTCATCGTCGACAATCGCCAGGGCGACAAGGTTTCGTTCGTCTTGATCAAGACGACCGAGGTCTCGGGAGAGAAGAAGTCGGTCAAGAAGCTCAGGAAGAACGACTGGGTGACGGTTTCCTGGAAGTTCGTCGACAAGCCCCGCAAGGCGTACAAGATCGTCGTGCTCCCTCCGCGCGAGGACTGATGGCTTGACGAGTTTGCGATGAGCGCAGAAGCCTCGAAACCGCCGCTGCGCCCGGAGCAGTTCGACCGCTATCGACGCCACCTGACCCTGCCCGAAATGGGGCTCGAAGGGCAGCGCAAGCTGCTCGATTCGAGCGTGCTCTTGATCGGGGCAGGGGGGTTGGGCTCTCCCCTCGCGTTCTACCTCGCTGCTGCGGGCGTCGGCCGGATCGGGCTCGTGGACGATGACGTCGTCGACGCTTCGAACCTGCAGCGGCAGATCCTGTACCAGACGTCGGACGTCGGCCGGCCGAAGGTCGAGGTCGCGAAAGAGCGCGTGCAGGCGCTCAACCCGGACGTCGAAGTGACCCCGCACGCGACCCGGCTGTCGTCGGAAAATGCGCTCGAGGTCTTCGCCGACTACGACGTCGTGATCGACGGCACCGACAACTTCCCCACGCGGTATCTGAGCAACGACGCCTGCGTGCTGCTCGGCAAGCCGAACGTCTACGGATCGATCTTTCGCTTCGAAGGGCAGGCGTCGGTCTTCGACGCGCGCGTGGGGCCCTGCTACCGCTGCCTGTTCCCCGAGCCGCCGCCTCCCGGCGCCGTCCCTTCGTGTGCGGAGGGGGGCGTGCTCGGTGTGCTGCCCGGCATCATCGCGACGATCCAGGCGACCGAGGCCATCAAGTTGATGACCGGCGCGGGCACCAGCCTCTCGGGGCGACTGCTGCTCTACGACGCGCTTCGCATGGAGTTCAACGAGTTCCAGCTGAAGAAGGACCCGAGCTGCCCGGTGTGCGGCGAGCAGCCGACCATCAAGCAGCTGATCGATTACCAGGGGTTCTGCGGCCTGCCCCCGCGCGGTGACGAACCGGAGGTCCCCGTGATCAGCGCCCATCGCCTGGCCGAACGTCTCGCCCGGCGCGAAGCGGGGCAAGAAGACTTCCTGTTGCTCGACGTGCGGGGAGCCGACGAGTTCGAGCGCAGTCGACTGGTTGGTGCGACCCTCATCCCCCTCGACGAACTCGCCGACCGTCTGGCCGAGCTCGAGACCTACCGCGATCGTTCCGTGGTGGTGATGTGCCATCTCGGGGGGCGAAGCGAGCGGGCCTGCAAGCAGCTGTTGACCAGCGGGTTCCAGCAGGTGGAAAACCTCGAAGGCGGCATCGACGCGTGGTCACTCACGGTCGACGCCAGCGTCGAGCGCTACTGATCCGCGAACACCAGCCCGCTTATTATGTTCCCCGCCCCCCGCCCCCCGCCCCCCGCCCCCCGCCCCCCGCCGACCGCGTCCACCGCACACCGCTCAGGAGACCTTCTCATGGCTCGCCCTTCGATCCCCAGCCCGCTCGACCGACGACATCTGCTCGAGCAGGATCTGGATGCCCGGCGTGCGTCCCAGATCGCCGAGGCCTATCTCGCCGAAGGCCGCAAGAACGAAGCCCTCGACTTTCTCGTCAAGGCGGGGGACCCGGAAGCATTGAAGCGCCTGGTGGGTGACGCGGTAGACGACGGCGACGCCTTCCTGCTGCAGTCGGTCTACCGCGCCCTCGGCGAAGAGCCGGACCGCGCAACCTGGGCCCGCTGCGCAGACGCCGCCGAGGCGAAGGGCAAGCACCGCTATGCCACGACCGCGCGTCGCAACGCGGCACGCGGCGAGGACTGAGCGACGGATCTGGCTCCTCGACATCGAACCCCCTCGAAGGGCAGTCGGACCCGATGAAGCTCGTAACCGACGAGACCGCGGAAACTGCCGAGGGCGCCGAGAAGGCAGAGATTCGGATCGACAACGCTCGCTCGCACAACCTGACGGGCGTTTCCTGCGGCATCCCCGTCGAATCCCTCACGGTGGTGACGGGGGTCTCGGGATCGGGCAAGTCGACGCTGGCCTTCGACACCCTCTATGCGGAGGGGCAGCGGCGTTACGTCACCTCGCTATCGACCTACGCACGGCAGTTTCTCGAGCGCATGCCCCGCCCCGAGGTCGACGCGATCTCGAACCTGCCTCCGACGATTGCCATCGAGCAGGGGCGCAGGGTGCAGGACGCGCGTTCCACCGTGGGGACCGCGAGCGAGATCGTCGACCTCCTGCGCCTGCTCTACGCCAAGGTCGGGGTCACGCGCTGTCGCGACTGTGACCGCCTCGCACAACCGGGACACGTGGCGGACGTCGCGGCCCGAATCGCCGAACGCTACGCCGGCAAGCGACTCGTGATTGCGGCCCCGCTGGTCGCGCTCGCGAAGGAGACCTTTCGCAAGCGGCGCGACCGGCTCGTGCAGGCGGGGCACGGGCGCATCGTCGACGCAGAAGGCGAGATCGTCGACATCAGCGAGATCACGCTCACCCGGCTGAAGGCGTTGTGGCGCGACGCGCTGCTCCTGGTCGATCGCCTCGCGGTCAAGGGCGAAGCGCCCGATTCGCGCCTGCTCGAAGCGGTGGCCAATGGCTTCCGTGAGGGTTCGGGTGAGATCGTGGTCTTCGAGCCCGGGGCAGCGCGCGAAAGCTACAGGCAGGCCTTTTCCTGCGACGGGTGCGGGCGCGTCTTCGTCGAGCCCACGCCGGCGCTCTTCTCGTTCAACAGCCCGCTCGGGGCCTGCGAAAACTGCAACGGCTTCGGACGCACGGCCGAAATCGACTGGCGTCGCGTCGTCCCCGACGAATCGGCGAGCATCGCGGAGGGGGCCATCGCCCCGTTCACGACGCCGAGCGGTCGGGGAATGCAGCGGGATCTACTCGAAGCCTGCGATGCCCTCGAGGTCGACGTCGACCGGCCGTTCGCCGAATACGACGAGCAGGTGCGAGCACTCGTGTTCGAAGGCGACGACGACGTCGGTTGGTATGGCGTCCGGGGTTGGTTCGATTGGCTCGAGCGGCGCCGCTATCGCGTGCAGGCGCGGACCACGATCGCTCGCTATCGCCGTTTCGATCCGTGTCTGGAGTGCGAGGGGACACGACTCTGCGAGGCGGCGCGCAGCGTCGACGTGGGCGGCATCGATCTCGGCAGCGTGACGCGCATGTCGCTCGCGGCCCTCGACGCCTGGTTGCGCGACATCGCATGGAGTGAGCGCGAACGAGCCCTCGCATCGCGGGTGCTCGACCTGCTTTCGACGCGACTCGCGACCTGTCTCACGGTCGGGCTCGGGTACATCACCCTCGACCGCCAGTTGCGAACGCTTTCCGGCGGAGAGGCCCAACGAATCCAACTCGCGAGCGCATTGGGCGGGCGTCTCAGTCGGGTGCTCTACGTGCTCGACGAACCGTCCGTGGGCCTCCACGCGCGCGACATGGCGCGTCTGCTCGAGGTGCTCCGCCGGGTGCGCGACCAGGGCAATACGGTGGTCGTGGTCGAGCACGCCAGGGAGATCATCGCGGCCGCCGATCATCTGATCGATCTCGGGCCCGGTGCCGGTCGCCACGGGGGCAGGGTGGTGGCCGAGGGGCCGGTCGACGAGATTCGCGCGAGCGCCCGGTCGCATACCGGGCAAGCGCTTCGCAACGTCGCAGCGGCGCTCCGCAAACAGCCGCGTGATGGCTTTGCCCGTGCTGCGATCGAGGTTCGCGATGCCCGCGAGCACAACCTCGCGGGCTTCGACGTGTCGATTCCACTCGGTGGGTTGGTGGCGGTGACCGGGGTGTCGGGTGCCGGCAAGTCGACCCTGGTGCACGACATCGTGGTGGCGCACCTCGCGCGACAGCCGCTCGAAGCCGAGGGCGTCACCGGCGACGATCCGGGGGCGTGCGCGGGTGTCGACGCGGGCGATGCACTCGATCGCGTCGTCGTCGTCGGACAGCGCCCGGCGAGCCGCAGTGCGCGCTCGAACGCCGCAACCGTTTCGAAGGCTTTCGACGGCATCCGCAAGGTCTTCGCGGGCACACGCGAAGCCAAGGCCCTGGGGATCGCGCCCGGATGGTTCTCGTTCAACGTGGCCGGTGGACGTTGCGAGGACTGCGAAGGCAGCGGGTTCGTCGTGATCGACATGCAGTTTCTCGACGACGTCCGCGTGGCTTGCGACAGCTGTGGTGGGCGCCGCTACCGCAGCGAAGTCCTCGGGGTCCGCTATCAGGGGCGGTCGATCGCGGATGTGCTCGAACTGTCGATCGAAGAAGCGACCGAGGTCTTCGGGGATCACCCGCGGATCGTGGCGGCCCTCGAACCGCTGGTCCGCGTGGGGCTTGGCTATCTCGGGCTTGGGCAGCCCCTCTCGACGCTCTCGGGTGGAGAACATCAGCGCATGCGCCTGGGCCTGGCCCTGCGCGAGGGGGCCGAGCGCACCCTCTACGTGCTCGATGAACCGACCACCGGTTTGCACCCGCGTGATGTAGAAGTGCTGCTCAGTTGTCTCGAAGATCTCGTGGCGGCCGGCGGCAGCCTCCTCGTGGTGGAGCACAACCTCGACGTGGTGGCGTGTGCCGACCACGTGATCGATCTCGGGCCCGAAGGAGGGCCCGGCGGGGGCGAGATCGTCGCCCTGGGGACACCGGCGACCGTGGCCGCCACCCCCGCATCGATCACCGGCGAGGCCCTGCGGATTTTCATGCCGTAACCCGGGCTGGCCTATCGCTCTCGGGATGGCTTCTCCAAGCGAAAACCTGGCGTGCATCGAACAACGGCAGCGCGCACGGAAATTCCCGGACGTCGTTCTCGCGGAAGACGTCGAGACCCTCTGCGAGCCCATCGTGAACGTCACCACGCGCGAAGCCATCGGCTACGAGGCACTCACGCGGGGGCCCTGGGACACCGACCTCTACTCGCCCGACGCGCTCTTCCACATGGGCGAAGAAACCGGGCTCAGCTACGAACTCGACTGCCTGTGTCGAGGCAAGGCGCTGCGGGAGGCGCGCGGTCTCTCGTCCGGCAGGTTGTTGTTCCTGCACTGCCTCCCCGCCTCGATTCACGACCCCGCGTTTCGCGGTGACGTGCTGAAGCGCACCCTCGAAGAGTTGCGCCTGCGCCCCAGCGACGTGGTCTTCGAGATCTCCGAGAAGGAATCGATCGACAGCCTCGAGATCTTCCGCGAGGCCCGCGACTACTACGGTGAACTCGGCTTCAAGCTGGCCCTCGACGACACGGGTGTGGCGTACGGGAGCCTCGAAGCCGTGATGGAGTTGCCGCCCGACTTCATCAAGGTCGAACAACTCCTCGCGACGCTGCCCCCCCGCAGCGACGAAAACTAGATCACACGTCTCCGGCCTCGGACAACCAATGCCGCGCCTGGACCAGCCGTGGCGAGAAGTGCGCGTCAGGGGCGGAGGACTTCGGCGACGCGTTCGAGGAGGTTTTCGGGGAGGAAGGGTTTCTTGAGGAAGCCCGCGAGGCCCTTGCCGCCCAACTCGTCTTGCACGCGTTCTTCCGAATAGCCGCTCACGAGGACGATGGGCGTATTCGGGCAGATCTTTCGGATGGCTTCGAGGGTGTCCGCACCGCTCAGTTCGGGCATGGTGCGGTCGAGCAGCACGACCCGGATCTGGTCGGCGTTGTCGCGGAAGTAGTCGACCCCGGCGCGTCCGTCGGCCGCGCAGAGCACGCGCATGCCCGCACGCTCGAGCACTTCCTGGGCGAGTTCGCGCACACCTTCGTCGTCGTCGACCACCAGGGCCGTGCCCTCGAGGCAGAATTCGCCCGGTGCCTCCGCTTGGTGGGCTTGCTGGACCTGCTCCGGGTGGACCGCTGGGAACAAGACGCGAAAGCAGGTCCCGACGCCCGGTTCACTGGTGACTTCGATGCCGCCGCCATGACCGCGCACGATGCCGGAGACCGCGGCAAGCCCGAGGCCGCGGCCGGTGAACTTCGTCGTGTAGAAGGGGTCGAAGATGCGATCGAGAGTTTCCGCGTCCATGCCGCAGCCGTTGTCGCGGACCTCGAAGTAGACGTACTCGCCGGGGGGCATCGAATCGCAGAACAACATCTTGCGCGAACGCGAATCGATGTTGGTCGTCCCGGTGCTGATCGAAAGTTGTCCCTGTTCCTCGGGAAGGGATTCCGCAGCATTGCTGATCAGGTTCATCACGACCTGAGAGAGCTGCGCGGATTCTCCTTCTACGAAAGGGAGATCCTTCTCGAGCTTCAAGTCGATTCTCGCCTTTCCGGCGAGCGAGGTCGAAGCCAGGTCGCGCATGTCTTCGACGATGGCGGTCAGATCCACCCACTCGACCCGCAGCGGTTTCTGCCCCGCATAGGCGAGCATCTGGTTGGTGAGTGCAGCAGCGCGCTTTGCCGCGCGATGGATCGTCTGCAGCCGGCTGCGGACCGGCGAATCGTTTGGCAACTCCATCAAGGCGAGGCCGGTTGCGCCCATGATCGGGGTCAAGAGGTTGTTGAAGTCGTGTGCGATGCCGCCGGCCAGCACCCCGAGGCTTTCGAGCTTCTGTGCGCGCTGCATGCTCTGCTCGAACTCGCGTCTGGCTTTTTCTGCGAGCACTCGCTCGGTGACATCTCGGTTGACCGCGAGGTAGCGCGTCTCGCCGTCGGCGCGTGGGTAGGTGACGCCCTGGATCTCGAACCACAACCAGCGCCCGTCCTTGTGGCGCAGGCGCGCTTCGATCGGCTGCAGGTTCGTATGGGCACCGGGCGGTGCGGTCGGTGGAACGAGCTGCTTTTCGAGCTGTGCCCGCACGCGTTCGCGTTCGTCCGGGTGAAGCAGTGCCCACGGTTCGAGTTCGAGGACTTCCTGTTCCTCATACCCGAGCAGTGCTTCGGCGCCGGGGCCAATGTAGGTGTAGCGACCGTCGGCATTCATTTCGGTGATTAGATCGCAGCTCATCTGTGAAACGACGCTGTAGCGAGCTTCGCTTTCCCTGTGCGCGGCTTCGGCTTGCTTGACGTCGGAGATGTCACGCGCGTAGATCAGCGTGGCGAAGCGTCCGTGGTCGTCGGTCCAGCCGATCAGCGTGTTCGCGACCCACACCCAATGACCGTCCTTGTGGCGAAGACGCGTCTGGTTGTGGGCATGCCGGCCTGTCGAGCGCACCTTTCGTCCGGACTCGATCACCTTGCTCAGATCATCGGGATGGAACTCGAGCTTCTGTTCCGCGACACATTCTTCGGCGGTGATGCCGAGGATCACTTCGACCTGGTCGCTCGTGTAGGTGATCGTGCCCTGGTCGTTGACCTCGCTGACCCAGACCCCCATCGCGTCGAGCGCCTCGAGCAGGCGGTCGGTTCGTCGAGGCAGGGAGGGAATGTTCGCGCCGCGCCGGGGCGGCGGCATGTTCTCCCGCACCGTCCGTTCGAGCTGGGCGAGCGGTGCCGGGGAGTCGTTGGGCTCGTGAGCGCTCATCGCGTCTCCGGGGGGAAGCTTGCGAAGAGCATAACACCCGGTGGTGCTCCGCCTGTGGCCGAATCGATGTTCTGCGGGCGTGGTTTTGCGCGGCGAATTCGATGCAGCGCGTGTGAAGACACGCGTGGCGACTGCAACGCGTGCTCTTGCCGCACGGCTGCAGTGCTCAGCGTGTCTCTGAATTCGGTTTGGCGGAAGCGGACGGGAATCGAACCCGCCGGGGACGTGTCGCCACACCCCCCACCGGATTTGAAGTCCGGGCCGGGCACCAGCCGCAGAAACGCTTCCGCAATGGTGTGGACGCGCACTTTGATAGCACGCCACCGGCGATCAACTAAGTCTTTGCACCCGGCCGCCGGTCTTCGGGCGAATCGGCGAGCGGGTGTGTGTCGATTCGCAAGTTTTCTGGAACGCGTGCGCATCGTCGATGTAAGCTACGCGTAACGTGAGCACCTACAGCCTGAACGATGCAGCGAACATCCTGAAGGTTTCTCCGCGGCGCCTGCGTCATTGGAAACGCACGACGCTTGCGCCTATCGACTCCGCGTCGACAAGGCCGCGCGAGTTCGTCGATGCACGCGACGAGGCCGAGGCGACGGAGGGCCTTCGTCCCGACTTCGACTTTCGCGATCTCGTCTGTGTCCGCGCGATCCTCGCGCTGCTCGACCGCGGGATCTCAGTGCAGCGCATCCGTCGCGCCGTTTCGGTGTTGCAGGAAAACGTGCCGGACCTCGAAGACCCGCTGGCCGCACTGCGCTTGTGGAGTGACGGCAGCGAGCGGATCGTCGTCGAACACGAGGGCGTCTTGATCGAACCCGAGGGCCAGATGGTGCTGGACTTCGGTGAGCAGCGCGAAGAGGCCATCGAACCATCGCCCATTCATGCACCGGGCGAACCCGCGAACGAAATCCACGACGACGTGTTGGGCCTGTTCGAACAAGGCTGTCGGCTCGATTCCGACCCGGCGACCTACGAAGAAGCGCGCGTGCTCTACGAGCGCTGCGTCGAACTCGACCCGAACTTTGCCGACGCACACTGCAATCTGGGTGCGGTGTTGTACAACGCGGGCTCGCGCGAACCGGCGCGCCGCTGCTTCGAGCGCTGTCTCGAACTCGACGACCGCCACGTCGAGGGACACTTCAACCTCGCCAACGTCCTCGAAGAAGTCGGCTGCGATGAAATGGCACTCAGCCATTACCGCGCCGCGCTGCGCGCCGATCCGTTCTACGCCGAACTCCACGTCAACATGGCGCTGCTCTACGAACGCACGTCACAGGGCGCGACCGCCCTCGATCACTGGCGGCGCTACCTGCAGCTCGATCCGACGGGTGCGTGGTCGGAGGTCGCGCGTCAGCGCATGTCAGGGGACGGCCCGGGCTAGCGTCCGGTGTTCTCCCTCGCGCTTTGTCCGGCGGAGGGGTGTACGTCGACACCGTCGCGGTGGGCAACGTGATCGTCGATCAGGACCTCGAGGGTGAAGTGCCCGCGCTCCGACGCCGCGAGCGGGCGGCGTGCGATCAGGTGGAGTCGTCCATCGGCTGCCGGCGTGATGGGCGCCGACGCCTTGCCATCCGGCATGACCCAGCGAACCGTGATGTCGTCCTTGCGCGCCAGGACCGCCCCCGAAACGCGCCCCCACCAGACCAGTTCGGGGGCGCCCACGCGATAGTGCGGTGCGGGGCGACCGGCGGGAGTTTCGTCCGAGGCGGCCGTGTCATCGTCGGCGAAGCCCGATTCGGCGACCACACCGAACGTCAACTTGGTGATCTCCCAGCGCGCGCGCGCGCCCAGATCGCGGGTGCCGCGCTTGGCCGCCTGCTCGAACGCGAAGACCGCTCGCAATCGGTCATCGCGATCGCGATAGGCGCGGCCGAGTTCGTAGTAGACCATGGCCCGCCCGGTATCGAGTTCGAGGGTGTGTCGGTAGGCGGCGATTGCACCGTCTAGTCGACCGCTCGCGTGCAGGGCTCGTGCGATGCGGAAGGACACGCGTGGGTCGTCGCGCGCCGTGAGGCTCAGTTGGGTCAAACCGACGAGCGCGGTATCCGTCTGCCCGGCGTCGAACTGCGCTTCGATCGCTTCGAGCGCGGCATCGTTGGCCGAATGGTCGAGGCCGGCACTGCGGCCCGGAAGCTCGACGCGTCCCTCGTCCAATAGTTGGGCCAGGCGTGCCTGCATGGCGCGGAAGCGCTCCCGGGTTCCCGGCAGCGGCTCGCGCGCCGGGCGAAGCGTCATCGCCCGATCCCGATAGATCGCGATGCGCTCGTCGACGGCCGGGTGACTGAAGAGGTAGGGGGGGATGTCGCCCGGGCTCGCGCGTTGCTGTTCGAGGATGCGCTCGAAGAAGCGGGCGCCATGGGCCGGTTCGAAGCCCGCCCGAGACGCGTAGATGGCCCCGAGCCGATCGGATTCGGCTTCGTCGGTTCGCGAGTAGTGCAGGTCCACCGCCACGTTGATCGCCATGCCGGTGATCAGAGGCGCCGCGTTCTGGCTCGCTACGCTGGCCGCGATCAATGCCGCCTGGGTGAGCAGGCTCGGGAGCTGTCGGTCCTGTCGACGATGGGCGAGATGTCGCTTGTTCACGTGCGCGACTTCGTGGGCCATGACCGCCGCGAGTTCGTCGACGGACGTCGCCGCGAGCAGGGTCCCGGTGTGGAAGTAGATGTACCCACCGGGCACCGCGAATGCGTTCAACTGCGGTGCTTCGACGACCTGGAAGCGGTAGACGAAGGGCTGGGGTTCGACCCCTGTCACGATCTGTTGTCCGAGGTCGTGGAGGAAGCCGACCACCACAGGGTCTCGTATCAAGCGGAAGTGACGCTCGAGTTCCTGGTCGAACTCCATTCCGAGGACTCGCTCGTCGTCGAGACTCATCAGCTCGAAGGTTTCGAGCGGCGTCCAGCGGGTGCCATCGTTCTGGACGCAAGCCATGGCGAGAAGGGAGACCACGGCCGGGGCGAGCGCGAGCGGAAAACGACGGAGCACCAGCGACGCGAGCCGTCGCATGGGCGGGTTATTCGTCGCGTTCGGCGAGGAACTTCGTGTACGCGCTCGGTTCGAGCAGCGCTTCACGTTCGCTGTCCTCGGTCGGGGCGATTTCGAGCAACCACCCGTCGCCATAGCAGTCTTCGTTGATGCGCTCGGGGGCGTCGTTCAACTCTTCGTTGATCGCGATGACCTCACCGGTCACCGGCGCAAAGAGATCCGAAACGGCCTTCACCGATTCGATCACGCCGTACGGCTCGTCCTTGTTGATCATCGAGCCGACCGCGGGTAGCTCGACGAACACGATGTCGCCGAGCTGCGACTGGGCGTAGTCGGTAATCCCCACGAAGGTGCGCGCGCCGTCCGAGCGAATCCACTCGTCCTGTTCGGTGTAGAGGGAATCATCGGGAATCGTATATTCAGACAACGGATTTTCCTCGTGGTCACTGTTGAGATGACGGCGGCATTCGAAGTCGAACGACTACGACTTTCGATCGGCCTTTCGATCGATCTTGCTGACGAAGGGCGTTTCGACGACCCTGGCCGCGACGGCCTTGCCGCGAATTTTGACGGCAAAGACCGCACCCACACCCCCGCCTTCGTGTGCAATGCGGCGCGGAACGTAGCCGAGCCCGATCGGCTTTCCGAGGGTGGGGGAGGGGGCGCCGGAGGTGACGACCCCGACCGGGGCTCCGTCCCACAAGATCGGCGCCCCTTGTCGCGCGATGCCTCGCTCGGTGAGTTCGAAACCCACGAGCGCGCGGACATCGGGCTGGGTTTCGCGGGCTTCGACCGCTTGCGCTCCGATGTATCCGCCGCGCTTGCGCTTCACGAAGCGACCGAGGCCCGCTTCGAGGGGCGTCGTGGTGTCGTCGAGTTCGTGGCCGTACAGGGGAAGGGCGGCTTCGAGGCGCAGGGTGTCTCGCGCGCCCAGACCAGCGGGGAGAAGACCGTGCGGCTCCCCGGCTTCGAGGATCGCCCGAAAGGCCGAAACCAGGGCCGCGTTCGGCAGATAGAGTTCGAAGCCCGGAGCCCCCGTGTAGCCCGTGCTCGAGATGGTGACACGCGTGCCGAAGAGATCGAAATCCGCGAACTGGAAGCGGGCGAGGCTCGTGACCTCCTTTGCCCCGAGCGCGGGCAGGATCTCGAGGGAAGCGGGGCCCTGCAACGCCAGCATGCCCGTGCGCTCGCTCGCATTGTCGATCGAGGTCTCGGGGCCAGCCTTGTCGCGGACCCAGGCGTCGACCCTGGCCACGTTCGAGGCGTTCACGCACAGCATGACGCTCTGTGGGTCGCGACGGTAGACCGTGACGTCGTCCACGACGCCACCCTCGTCGTTGCAGAGCAGGCCGTAGCGCACGCGCCCGGGCTCGAGGGTTTCGACACGGCAGGTCAGCAGGCGCTCGAGAGAAGCGATCGCGCCCGGGCCCGAGATCTCGATCTGTCCCATGTGGGACACGTCGAACAAGCCGGCCTGTTCGCGGACGGCGGCGTGCTCCTTCAAGATGGAGCCGTACTGCACGGGCATCTCGAAGCCGCCGAATTCCACCAGGCGTGCGCCGAGTTCGCGATGAACGTCGTAGAGCGGGGTTCGTGCGAGTGCGCCCATCAACTACCGCTTCGCATCTGGTAGGCCATCAGGGTGTTGCGCAGCAGCATGGTGATCGTCATCGGTCCGATGCCACGGCGTGAAGGCGTGATGAACTTCGCGACTCCCTTTGCCGCTTCGAAGTCGACGTCGCCAACCAGCTTGCCGTCGACTTCGCTAACGCCCACGTCCATGACTGCGGCGCCCGGCTTGATCCAGTCGCCTTTGATCATGCGCGGCCGTCCGGTCGCGGGAACGAGGATGTCGGCCTGCCTGCAGACCGCCGCCAGGTCACGCGTGCGCGAATGGCAAAGCGTGACGGTCGCGTTGGCCTGCTGGAGCAGGATCGAAACGGGCTTGCCCACGATGTTGCTGCGCCCGATCACGACGGCGTGCGCGCCCTCGATCGCGACCCCGCAGCGCTCGAGGACGGCCATCACGCCGAGCGGCGTGCAGGAAATCAAATCGGCATTGCCGCGCAGGAGTCGGCCCGCGGTGATCGGATGCAGTGCATCGACATCCTTGCTCGGGTCGATGGTTTCAGCGATGACGTCGGGATCGATCGCGTCGGGCAGGGGAAGCTGAACCAGGATGCCGTCGACACCTTCGTCGGCGTTCAGGTCCTTGATCAGACTCAGCAGGTTCGACTGCGAGGTGTCACCGGGGAGCAGGTGCTCGCGCGAGTCCATTCCGATTCGCGAACAGGCGCGCTGCTTGCCCTTGATGTAGGAGCGGCTCGCAGGGTCGTCGCCCACCAACACGACGACGAGGCAGGGTGCACGTCCCCCCTCTTCGACGATGGTGCGAATCTGCTGCGCCATGTCTTCGCGAAGCTCGTTCGCGAGTTCGAGGCCGTTGACGACCACCGTATCGATCTCGCCCAACCCGCATTCCCCCTCGAACTTGCCGCGATCGGTCGCGGAAGGGGCGCGAGTATATCAGCGAGAATCAGGGGCGGGGCGGGTGAAGTGAATAGAACGGGCGGGGCGCCGCGCACACTCAGGCGGCGGACTTGCTGGCCTTGCCGCCCTTCTTGCCGCCCTTCTTCTTGCTGCCCGAATCGTCCCCGGACTTCGAAGCCTCCTTGCTCGACTTCTCGGACTTGTCGCTCTTCGCGCTTTCGCCCTTCGAGTCCGCGCCTTCGGACGCATCGCCCTTCTTGGTGCTCGAGTAGAGGTCGTTGTACCAACCGCCGCCCTTGAGGACGAAGGAGGTCTGCGAGATCAGCTTCTTGACCTTGCGAGCCTTGCACTCGGGGCAGGTCTTGATCGGGTCGGCGGTGATGCGCTGCTCGCGCTCGAACTCGTGACCGCACTTCTCGCAGAGGTATTCGTAGATCGGCATTTTGAAATCGTCCTCCCTGGCCACCGGGCGGCGGGGAAACGGGTGTTTATCCCAGCCCCGCCGCGGCTGCCAGCGAGCAGCGCCTGCCGACCGTATGCCGCTCAGGCGGGAGGCGGTGCCGCGATGGGCTGTGCCGCGCGGCGGCGGGGCGTGCTGGTTTTCGGCTCCTCGCCTGCGGGAGCCGGAGCGGAATCGGTTTTGGGAACGGCCATCACGGTGGCGACCGGGCCGTCGTCGTCAGGGCTCGCGAATTCGGCCTGGGCGGGTGCGTCCGCGTCGGCCGCATCGTCTTGCGCTTCTGCGCTTGCCACCCGGGCGGGCTCGTCCGCTTCGACGGTGCGGTACTTGCGCATGATGCCCGTGAGATGCGGAATCGGCTCCTCCTCGTCCTGTTCGAGGCGGTCGATCAGGCCGAGGTGGGTATCGATCATCGAGCGCAGGGACGTCGCGTAGCGCTGGCGCAGGCCGCGCAACTCGCGGATCTCTTCGGCGAGGGTGGCAGCCCGGCGGTGCGAGGCGTCGAGGATCTTCTCCGCGCGCACCTCGGCGGTGTTGAGCAGGACCTCCGATTCCGCCACGGCGGTTTCGCGCAGCTTTTCCGCCATCGCCTGTGCGCTCACCAGGGTCTCGCGCAGCACCTTCTCGCCGTCGGCGAGTTCGTCGTTGCGCTTCTCGAGCTGGTGGACCGAATCCTTCAAGCGCTCGTTTTCGCGCAGCGCGCTTTCATAGTCGTCGGCGACGATCTTCAGGAAGCAGACCACTTCCTCGGGATCGAGCCCGGAAAGGCGTCTGGAAAACTGGTGGTTCTGGATCTCCAGGGGCGTCATCCGCATGGCGTCGCGTCTCCTCGCGTGGGGCGCCCTCGGGCGCTTCTTCGACACGCAAGCCATCGGCAACCTGGGCCGCCGCCTTGATGTGTGCGGGGGCGACGAGCGCGGCTTTCCCTCCCGCTACTTCTTTCCAAGTTCACGCGAACGCGCGGTGGCAGCCGCGACGGCGTCGTAGAGGGCGGCACGCACTCCCCCCTGCTCGAGACGCTCGAGCCCCGCGATCGTGGTTCCGCCGGGCGAGGTGACGCGATCCTTGAGTACGCCGGGATGCTCGCCGGAGTCGATCGCCAGGCGGGCGGCGCCGAGAACGGTGTGGAAGGCCAGCTGATAGGCGGCGTCGCGGGGGAGCCCCTGCCGTACGCCGGCGTCGCCGAGCGCTTCGAGTACGAGAAATACGTAGGCGGGACCACTTCCCGAAAGCCCGGTGACGGCGTCGAGGTGGGCTTCGTTGTCGGTCAGCCAGGTCGTCCCGACGGCCTCGAACAGGGCGCGTGCGGCACGCACGTCGTCGTCCGAGGCATCCGCATTGGGGCACAGGGCGGTGGCCCCTTCGCCGACCAGGGCCGGGGTGTTGGGCATACAGCGCACGACGCGGCTTGCGCTCGGGAGGGCGTCTTCGAAGACGTCGATCGAAACCCCCGCAGCGAGGCTCACCCAGAGCTTGTCGCCGGGGGCCGTGGTGGTGTCGAGGCCTTCGAGCACCGTCGCCACGACATCGGGTTTCACGCAGACGACCAGGGTGTCCACCGCGCGCACGAGTTCGTCGTTGTCAGCGAAGGTCGCGATCCCGAGCTCTTCTTCGAAGGCTTTGCGCGAGGCCTCGGCCACGTCGGCGCCGCGCAGGCGTTCCGGGGCCACGCCCGCAGCGACCAGGCCACCCGCGAGGGCCTGCGCCATGGCGCCGCAACCGATGAAGCCGATCTGCCGGTTGTCCAGCGCTTCGATGTTCTTGCTCATGAGTTCCTCTCGAGATGGAAAGCCGCGCGAGCTCGTGCCCGGGCTACTTCGGGGGTCGGGGACCGAAGAGGTCGCTGCCGACGCGCACCACGGTAGCCCCTTCCTCGGTGGCGATCTCGAAGTCGCGTGACATCCCCATCGAGAGTCCGCGGAGGTCTTCGCCGCCGGGGCGTTCGCGCAGGCGGTCGCGCCAGGCGCGCAGCCGGGCGAAGGCCGGACGATTGTCGGCGGGGTCCTCGACGGGTGCGGGGATCGCCATCAGGCCGACCACGCGAAGTTCTTCGCGACCGACGCAGTGATCGAAGAGGGCGGGAAGTGCTTCTTCGGCAGCCCCGGCCTTCTGCTCCTCCGCGCTCAGATTGACCTGGAGATAGACGTCGAGAACACCCCCGCTGCGCGCGCCGTCGCGGGCGACGGCCTTTGCGAGGGCGTCTGCGAGCGAGCTTCGATCCACGGTTTCGACGACGTCGAAGAGTTCGACCGCGCGCTTCGCCTTGTTGCGTTGGAGCGCGCCGATCAGATGCCAGCGCGGCGCCGCGAAGCCACGTTCGCTCGCGAGGGCTTCGATCTGGGGGCGCTTCTCCGCGGCCTCCTGCACGTAGTTCTCGCCGAGCAGTCCCAGGCCGTGCTCGAGGGCCGCCGCCACGACCTCGACGGGCTGCACCTTCGAGGCTCCGAGGACCGAGACCTCGGCGGGATCTCGCCCCGCTCGTGCCGCCGCTGCCGTCACTCGGCCGCGCACCGCGTCGAGCCTTTCTGCGACTCGTTCCGCTGTCGAGGTCAAGGAGCCCCTCCCCCCTGCAGTGTCGTCCAGACCGCAAGGACTTCGCTCACCGGAAGCCCGATGACGTTGTCTTCGCTGCCTTCCACCCTGGTGACGAAGCGAGCGCCTTCTCCTTGCACCGCGTAGGCACCGGCCTTGTCCATGGGCTCGCCGGTCGCGACGTAGGCGGCGATCTCTTCGGCACTGGCATCGCGCATCGTGACCTGACTCGTTTGCTGGGCGACGCGTCCCCGCGATGGTTCTTCGGGAGCACTCGAATCCACGAACGCGTAGCCCGTGATCACGGCGTGGGTGCGACCGGTGAGTCGACCGAGCAGGCGCTCGGCTTCTGCGGTGTCGCGTGGCTTGCCGAGGACGTCATCGTCGATCACCACGATCGTGTCGGAACCCAGCACCCAACGAGCAGGGCGGTCACCCAATCGCTTCGCCACGGCCGCGGCCTTCTCGAAGGCGAGTCGGCACACGAGATCCTCTGGTGATTCGCCGGGCTTGTGTTCTTCGGGGATGTCAGCGGGGATCACTTCGAAGCGGACACCTTCGCGGGCGAGCAGGTCGCGGCGTCGCGGGGAAGCGCTCGCGAGGACGAGAACGGGTTCGGCGGAATTCGACATGGTGGCGAAATACCCGAGCGCTGTGTGAATCGCAACTCGACATGGCCGGGTGCTCGAATCCTGCTTTCGCGTAGCCAATGACACCCGAAGCGAGTTTCGAACGCGCGCTGTGCCCGGTAACCCTTTCAAGAATGGTCGGTTCGTGGCCGATCACACCAGGGGCGCGATCGAACTCGATTTCGGATGGGGTAGGTTCGGAGCGGACGGGAAACCCGGCGCAGCGCCGGAAGGAAGATGGTGAGGGGCATCAATCGCGCAGTCGGCGCCTGGGCGCTCGTGGCGAGCATCGTCGCAACATCGGCCCTTGGCTGGGGTTGCGCGAGCACCGGTCTCACGGGCCACGGCTTCCGGCACCACGATCACGGCTATTGGCTTCCCCACCCCCAGGCCATCGAGGGCTGGTCGTGGCGCATCATCGATGTCGATGACGCCCAACTCGCTTACCGCGGCAACCGCGATGCCTACATGGCCGTCGACTCCACTTGCGAGGCCAGCGAACGTGACCCCGCCATCCTCGGCCGCCAACTGCTGGTCGGGATCGCGAACCGCAATCGCGTCGAAAGTGACTCGTTTCCCTTCGCGGGCGGGCAGGCCTATTCGCAACTCGTCGAAGCGGACGGCGAGGCGGCGCGCGTCGTTCGCACGCGGACGGTGACCGTCGTGCGCGATGAATGCGTGATCGACTTCGTGCTCGCGGTGGCCGAGGGGCACCCCGAAGTCGAGGCGTCTTTCGAGAAGTGGTGGCGAGGCTTTACGCCCGACGCATCGCCGAGTGACGCGCTCGCCGAGGCCGCTCCATGACCTCGCTTGCCGCGCGCATCGAAACCCTGGGTGACCGCATCCTCGCCGTGATCGACACCATGGGCGAGTTCTTCCTGCTCGGCGTGCAGACCCTGCGCGCGATGTTCCGCGGTCACTTCCCGGTCCGCGAGACCCTCGTTCAGTTTTATTCGATCGTCGTGCGCTCGACGGTGATCGTGACCCTCACCGCATTGTTCACTGGCATGGTGCTCGCACTCCAGACGGTGGTGTCGTTGACCCGCTTCGGGGCCAAGCCCTATACGGGGAGCTTCGTCGGTCTGGCCTTCGTGCTCGAATTGGGTCCCGTGCTGACGGCGCTGATGGTGTCCGGTCGCGTCGGGGCGGGCATCACGGCCGAGATCGGGTCGATGGCCGTGACCGAACAGGTCGACGCGATTCGCGCGATGGGGGCCGACCCGGTGCAAAAGCTCGTGCTGCCACGCGTGCTGTCGCTCACCTTCGGACTGCCCATGCTCACGATGCTGGCCTACATCCTCGGGATCTTCGGTGGCGCGCTGATCGCCCAGCAGTACGGCATCACGGGCAACTTCTATCTGCAGACCGTGATCAACGTCGTGACGATCCCCGACGTGTTCGAGAGCCTTTCGAAGACCATCGTCTTCGGCTGGATGATCGCCACCATCGGCTGCTACCTCGGGATGCGAACGACCGGCGGCACCGTCGGCGTCGGGCAGGCCACCACGACCGCAGTGGTCACCGGGTCGATCGGCGTACTCGTTTCGGACTTCTTCCTCACCAAGTTCCTGATGCTGGTGTAGGAGGGCACCGGATGAGTGAAAGCACCGAACGCCTGCCCGCGATCCCGGACCCGAACTGCTTCCTCGAACTCGAGGATCTCCACAAGTCGTTCGGCGGCACGCCCGTGCTCTCGGGCGTCAACATGCGCGTGCCGAAGGGGAAGGTGACGACGATCCTCGGCGGTTCTGGTTCGGGCAAGAGCGTGATGCTGAAGCACATGATCGGCCTGCTTCGCCCAGACAGCGGACGCGTGATCGTCGAGGGACGCGACGTCACGAAGCTGCGGGAGCGCGAATGGATCGAGGTGCGCAAACGTTTCGGTTACGTCTTCCAGGCCGCCGCGCTCTTCGACTCGCTCACGGTCTTCGAAAACATTGCCTATCCACTCCGCGAGCACTTCGATCAGACGAAGGCCGAACTCGCCCATCGTGTCGAGGGCTGCCTCGAATCGGTCGGGCTCGCGGGTGTCGGTGCGAAGATGCCGGCCGAACTGTCCGGTGGAATGCGCAAGCGCGTCGGTGTGGCGCGGGCGATCGCCATGCGTCCCCAGGCCATTCTCTACGACGAGCCCACCACCGGGCTCGACCCCGCCAACTCGCGCCGCATCGGGCAACTCATTCGACAGCTCCAGAAGGAACTCAGCGTGACGTCGGTCGTCGTGACCCACGAACCCGAGTTGTGTTTGGCGGTGTCGGACCACGTGGTCGTGCTCGAAAGGGGGCAGCTGAGCATCGACGCACCTGTCGACGAGTTCCGCGTTTCGAACGCACCCGCGGTGCGTGAGTTCCTGGGCGCCTTGTACGCGCCGACCGCAGAAGCAGCAGCGTCATCCGATCCGGCGGAACCCGGTGAGGCGAGGGACCCGACCGATCGGAGGGAGGAACGTCATGGAGGATAGCCGTCGGCTCAGCCTGATCGTTGGCGGGTTTTTCATCGCAACGCTGGTCGCGCTTGCGATCGCGGTCTTGTCGTTGACTTCGGAAAGTGGCCTCTTTCCGAACCAGTATCGGATCTACGGACATTTCGACAACGTGCAGGGCCTGTTGCCCGGTGCGCCCGTCTGGATGGCGGGCAAGGAAGTCGGGCGCGTCGAAGCCGTCGAGTTCACCGAGTTTGGTTCCGGCCAGCCCATCTTGATCACGATGCGCGTCAATCGCGGGGTCCAGAATCGCGTGCGCACCGACTCGGTGGCATCGATCGGCACGATCGGTGTGCTCGGCGACAGCTACATCGAGATCCAACCCGGGTCGCCCGATGGCTCGGTGCTGATCGACGGCGAAGAGATCGTGACCCTTTCGCCCACCAACCTCTATGCCGTACTCGCGCAGGGGACCGAGGCCCTCGGCGCCGTGTCGAACCTGGCCACCAATCTCAACGCGGTGGTGAGCGACGTGCGTGAAGAGGGCGTCATCACCAAGGCGGCGAGCGCGGTCGATGCGGCGAGTGGGATCATCCTCGAAGTCCAGGATGGCAGTGGTCTGCTGCACAGCCTGCTCTATGACGAGGCGGAGGGCAGTGGGGTCGCGAGCATCGAAGGGTCGCTCGCGAGTCTCGAGGCGATCCTCAAGGAAGTCGAAACCGGCGATGGGATGCTCCACTCGTTGATCTACGGCGACCCGAACGGCGACGGGGCAGACCTGAACGACGCGATTGCTTCGATCTCCGGCATTCTCGACCAGGTGGAGAACGGCGAGGGGTTACTCCACGCCCTGATCTACGACGCCGACACCGGCAAGCTCAGCGACGACGCCATCTCGGCCGTGGCGCACCTGAACGAGATCCTCGCGCGCATCGACAACGCCGACGGCACCCTGGGCTTGCTGGTCAGCGACCCGAAGCTCTACGAGGACATGACCATCCTGCTGGGCGGCGCCCAGCGCAGCACGCTGCTTCGCACCCTCGTGAAGCTGGCGCGCGACGACTGACAGCGCGTCTCGCCCAAGAGCGCGAGTGCGATCAACAGTCCACCTTGAGGACGCGTCGCTGATAGGTGCGGGTGAACTTGTAGACCCGGAAGGGCCGCCCGCGCGCCGCGTCGTCGTCGGGTAGCGGGACTGCCGCACTTCGCTCGAGCAGCGCAGCGAGGAAGACGCGCAGGGTCTGCGTCGCGTCACGCTGTGCCTCGACCAGGTGGGCCGGGTTGAACCGATCGCTGCGCAAGCGGATCGCACGCAGGGGTGCATCGCCGAGTTCCTGCCAGTTGAGCAGTAGATCGATCACCACCACGGGCTTTGCGGCGAGGTCGCGAACGGCAGCGACCGCGACGGCCTGGACTTCGTCGTACGCGACCTTGGCGCGTCGGCCATTGGGCAGCTCGAAGTAGAGGACGTCGTCGCGCAGCGAAGTCGGGCGTGCAGCGACGAGCGCCAGGGCATCGAAGCGCGGCAGTGCAGCGAGGTCGATCGGTGGTGCTTCGTCGCGCGCGGTTTCGACGAGCTCGATTTCGGGCGGCGCATGGGCGCCGATGGGTGCCATCGTGAGTTCGGGGTCGGGGGGCGATGCTTCTGCGTGCGATGGCGCGCTGATCGCCTCGACTGCGTCGTCGAGAACGTCGTCGATGTCGCTGGCCGGGTCGCGGGTGATCTCGTCGGCCGCTTCGCCGGGCGTGTCGAACAGGTCGTTCTCTGGGAGATCCGGTTCTTCCGGCGTGGCGTCGGCCAGCTGCGCTTCCGGGCCTTCGGGGTCGAGTGCGCGCACCCGCTCGAGGATTCGCCGTCGTTTGCTCTCGTGCAGGTCGGGAAGATCCAAGGCGCGTCGCGCAGCGAGCAGGGCCGTCATCGGGTCGAGGGTTTCCGCCGTGTCGAGGATCTGCAGCGCCAACCCGATCCTGAGTTCTCCCGGTGGCGCGTCCACGCATTGGCGCAGCGCGGCCAGCGCAAATTCGACGGGATGATGATCGAGCAGTGCGGGGACCAGGCGAAACAGATCTTCTGTCGGGAGCCGGGCGTCGGGCAGACTCTCGACGAGTTCGCACCAGAGTTCGGCGGCGGCCGGCGCGTTGCCCGCGCGCAGTTGACGTCGGATCTGCTCAGCGACCGGACGCGCGACGTCTTGCGTCTGCCCGGTGGAAGTCGCAACCGACCACAGCGCGCGCGTGATCTCGAGATCTTCCGGATGGCTACGCGCGGCGTGCCGGAAGAGCGTGTAGGCGCGATCGACATCGCCCATGTCGAGGGCCACGAAGGCTTCATCGACCGTCGAGGGCGGCCGGGTCGCGTGTGAAAGCGCGTCGTCGTCGACCTGACGGCGCGTCCGCCGCCCCCTCGGCAGTCGCCGGGCGGTAGCGCCGGGCGCCTGTCGGCGGATCGCGACGCCGAACGCGAGACCGGCCAGCAGGCCACCAACGCCGGGCGCGAAGACGTAGTCGTTGCGTGCCCCCAGGTGGTTGAGCCACACGGTCGCAAGCAGGCTCACGAGCAGCCAACTCGACGGCACCGCGACGAGGGTGCGAACCGCAGTTTCGCGTCCTTCGCGGGGCAACTTCTTCAACGCGCGTTGTCTTTCGACGAACCAGACGCCGACCAGTGCTGCCACCAGACCCGCCCCGCCGAAGAAGCCCGCGGCGCTGTCCCGATCGATCAGGTAATGAAGCCCGCTCGAAGCAGCGAGGGCGAGCGCCAGCAGCCCGGCGAACCCCCTCGAGCCGAGCCGACGCTCGGTTTGCGCCCCCAACCAGAGAAAGAACACCGCAACGGAAAGGAAGTGAAGCCAGCCCGCGTGCAGAAACGGATGCACGATCCAGCCGAGTGCAGCGGGTCGGCTCGGTGCAAAGCTCATGAAACGAAGCGGGTGGTCGGCAGGCAGCGGGTTCACGCCCGCCGGGTCGACGGCTGCCAGGCGAGTCAATCGATCGAGCTCGGCCTGCTCTTGCTTGCGCGAAGTGGCGTCCTGCGGTCGGGCGCGCGCACCGAGTTCACGAATGGCGGCCAACGCGATCGGGCGGATGTGCTCTTCGAACCGGTCGCGAGCAAAGTCGACGGTGGCACTCGTCGCCTGCAGGTACCCGTGCGCCTGCCAATACGCGAACGCTTCGGCCTGCGCACGTTCGGCGGCGGGCCCGGAACGATCGGGTAGGGCTGGCAGCGCGATCGTGGCGGCCAGTGCAAGAACGCCGAGCCCGCAGGTCAGCCACGGGATGGCGTCACCCCGACGCGCGCGGTGGGTCGATCCAGAAGCGGAAGAAGCGGACTGGCTTCTGGAACGCAGCGCGTGAAAGGAACGATCGATCACGGTTTTCGCGCTCCATTCGGCGGGATGGGTTGACTCGGGGCCTCGCTCGCCCCACTGCCGATGATGCCCGCTTCACGCAAGGCTGCTCGCTCGTCGGCCGAGACGCCGAGTTCATCGAGGATCGCGTCGTCGTCGGCCCCGAGCGTAGGCGCTTCGTGACGTACGCGGGTGGGCGTGCGCGAAAACTTCGCCGCGGGGCCCGTAATCGGAGGCGAAACGTTTCCCCCCTGGCCTTCTTCGCTTCCGAGGCGTTGCAGCATGTCGCGTTCGAGGACGTGGGGGTCGGCCGCAGCCTCCATGTAGCTGCGCACCGGCGCCGCGGGGATGCCCGCCTCGCGGAAGGTTTCGAGCACCTCGTCGCGCGCGCGATCGGCGAGCCACCCGCCGACCATCGCATCCACCTCGCTCCGCCGAGCAATGCGCTCGGCCGCGGTTGCGAAGTCCGGATGATCTGCGAGTTCGGGCCGTCCGATCAGGCGGGCCAGCGTCTTCCAATGGGAGTCCAACAGCACGCCGGCCATCACGTCGCCGTCGCGACACGCATAGCTGCGCGCGGGTGCTGCAATGCGAAACTCGTTGCCGAGCCGCGGAAGTTCGACCCCCATGGCGGCGAGGGTGAGATAGCCGGTCGACTGGAAGAGCAGGCTGTCGAGCAATGCGACATCGATGTGCTGGCCCTCACCGGTGGCGTCGCGATGTCGCAGGGCCGCCAGCGCAGACAGGGCACCGTGGAGCCCCGCGAGGTCGTCGGCCAGGAAGGTGGGGGACTTCACCGCCTCGCCGTCGGGCGAACCGTTGAGCGATAGAAACCCGCTTTCGGCCTGCGCGAGGGGGTCGTAGCCAACGCGATCGCTGTCCGGTCCCCATTGTCCATAGCCACTGATCGAAACGTAGACGGTGTCGGGGCGAACGCGTCGGACGTCTTCGTAGCCGACCCCCCAGCGCGCCAACGTGCCGGGCTTGAAGTTCTCGACCACGACGTCCGCACGCGCTGCGAGCTGCAGGAAGAGGTCGCGCCCGCGTTGATCGTGGAGGTCGAGGGAGAGGCTCCGCTTGTTGCGATTGAGCGTCGCGTGCATGAACGAGAGCGGCGGATTCGTGTCGGGCAGGAAGGGGGGCGAGCGGCGCGCAATCTCGCCGGCCGGGTGTTCCACCTTGATCACGTCGGCGCCGAAGTCGGCGAGCACGCAGCCGCACATCGGCCCCGCCCAGGTGGTGGTCGCTTCGAGCACGCGCACACCGGAAAGGGGGCCGGGCAGGTCGCGCCGGGCTTCGCGATAGAAGTCGGCCTTCGATCCCGGCATTCGCCTCTCCCCGCTGCGGTCGTTGGCTGGTGCGAACCGCTAGTCGCCGGCGATCGTCATCGACGCGATGCGTACCGGCGGTGCAGCGACCGAGCCCAGCCAGAGCAACTCGCTCCCGATCGCGTCGATCTCTTCGAGCATCTTTCCGAAGTGACCGGCAATCGTGATCTCCTCGACCGCGTGGACGACTTCACCGTTTTCGATCCACAGGCCAGCCGCGCCACGCGAATAGTCGCCGGTCACCGGGTTGAAGCCCATGCCCAGGAGTTCGGTCACGAGCAGACCGCGGTCGGTGCGCCCGATGATCTCGTCGAGGGTTTCGCTCCCGGGCTCGAGCCACAGGTTCGTACTTCCCACGCCGGGCGGACTGCCGGCGCCGCGCGAGGCATTGCCCGTCGAGGGCAAGCCCAGCTTGCGGCCCGAGTAGGTGTCGAGGAGCCAGGTCTCGAGGCGCCCCTGCTTCACGATCGTGTTGCGACGCGTCGGCAGGCCTTCTCCGTCGAAGGGCTTGCTTCCGAGGCCGCCGGGCAGACGCCCGTCGTCGATGATCGTGACGCTCGGCGCTGCGATCTGCCGGCCCAGTTTGTCGCCGAGAAACGAGCTTTCGCGATACACCGCGTAGCCACTCACGAGGCCCGCGATCTGCCGCACGAGCCCCGCCGCCTGCAGGCTTTCGAAGATCACGGGGCATTCGGTGGTCGGGACGCGGCGCGCGTCGAGTCGACGAATCGCACGTTCGGCCGCCCGTCGCCCGACCTGTGCCGGCGGTTCGAGGCCCGCGAGGGCGCGCGACGCCGTCATCCAGTAGTCGCGCTGCATGTTGTCGCCGCTACCCGCGATCGGTTCGCTGAACAGCGAGTGGGCCGCGCTGTCGTATTGCCCGACGAAGCCCGCGGTGTTGCCGTAGACGACCGTGGAGAAGTCGCTTCCCACCTGGCTGCCCTCGGAATTGCTGATCCGCGGGTCGTAGGCGCGGGCGGCCTGTTCGGCGCTGCGCGCGTCTTCGATGCGCGCGTCGGCCGTCGTGTTCTCGTCGGCGCGGTCGAGAAGTTCGAGGTCGGGGATCTCTTCGGCGAAGCCACCGTCGGGCAAGCCCGCGGCCGGGTCGGCTTCGGTGGCTCGCGCCAGCGCCACGGTCTCGCGCACCATCTTGCGCACGGCTTCCGGGGCGAGGTCGCTCGTCGACGTGACCGCGGAACTCATGCCCGACTCGCCCGCGACCAGCGCACGAATCCCGAGAATCTGTTCCTGGGCCTGCTTCACGAAGTCGACGGTTTCGTCGCGCACGCGCGCTTCGAGACTGCGGCCCCGCACCAGCACGACGTCGGCGGCGTCGGCTCCCTCGCTCGTGGCGCAGCGAAGGGCTTCGTCCACCACGGCGGTGGCGTCATTCGCTTTCACTTCGATCGCACCGCTTTGCTCACTCATCCTTCGGTGCCTCCCACGGTGATCGCGTCCAGTCGGATGGTTGGCAAGCCGACGCCGACGGGGACGCTCTGCCCGTCCTTGCCGCAGGTGCCTACGCCCTGGTCGAGCGCCAGGTCGTTGCCGATGCGGCTCACCCGGGTGAGGACGTCGGGCCCATTGCCGATCAGCGTGGCGCCCTTCACGGGCGCGCCGATGCGGCCGTTTTCGATCTTGTACGCCTCGCTCACGCTGAACACGAACTTGCCGCTCGTGATGTCGACCTGGCCGCCGCCGAACGACACCGCGTAGAGGCCCGTGCCGACCGAACGCAGGATGTCTTCCGGGTCATCGTCTCCCGGCAGCATGAAGGTGTTGGTCATGCGCGGCATCGGGAGGTCGGCGTAGCTCTCGCGCCTTCCGTTGCCGCTCGGTTCGCTGCCGAGCAGTCGGGCGTTCAAGCGGTCGGTCATGTAGCCGACCAGGATGCCGTCCTCGATCAACACATTGCGTCGCGACGGCGTGCCCTCGTCGTCGACGTTGATCGAGCCCCGGCGTCCTTCGAGGGTGCCGTCGTCGACGACGGTGACCCCAGGGCTCGCGACCCGTTGTCCCATGCGTTCGGAAAACGCCGAAGTGCCCTTGCGGTTGAAGTCCCCTTCGAGCCCGTGGCCGATGGCTTCGTGCAGCAGGATGCCGGGCCAGCCCGGACCGAGGACCACGTCGAGCGAGCCGGCGGGGCAGGGCTCGGCGTCGAGGTTGAGCAGGGCCACGCGTGCAGCTTCGTCGACCAGCTGCTTCCAGGTGTCTTCTTCGGTGAGGCGCGCGAAGTCGTAGCGCCCACCCATCCCCTGGTAACCCATTTCGCGAAGGCCCTGCTTCGGGTCTTCGACGATCACCTGGATGTTCAGCCGGACCAACGGCTGGACGTCGCCGACGAGGTCGCCCTGGCTGTTGGCGACGAGGATCGTGCGGTGCTGTGTGATCGCACTCGCGCTCACCTGCTTGATGCGCGGGTCGATCGCCCGCGCGTAGACGTCCATCTGCGAAATGAGATCGATCTTGTCTGCGACGGGTACGTCCGTCGGCGCGAGTGCGACCGGGTAGAGATCATGCGCCGAGACGGCGCCGCTCTGCACCCGGACCGGCGCATGCGCGCCACTGCTCTGGGAGATCGATCGCGCGGTGCCCGCGGCCAGCGCCAGGCTGTCCGGATTGATCTCGTCCGAATGGGCGTAGCCCTGCCGCTCACCGCAGATCGCCCGCACACCGACACCCTGTTCGAGGTGTCGGCTGCCGCTCTTGACGATGCCTTCTTCGATCACGACCGAGTCCTGGGTCGAGTACTCGAAGTAGAGATCCGCGTAGTCGATCTGGCGCTCGAAGGTCGTGTCGAGCACGGCCGAGAGCCGGCTTTCGTCGAGCGCAAAGCGATCGGCAAAGAAACCGAGAGCGCCCTCGGGCGATGGAGACGTGTCTTGCGGTTCGGACATCCGGCCGTCCTCGTACGATTGAACCCGCGTACTGACACGCGGTGTGGATGAAGGATCGGTCCGGGGGGCGGCGTGCAGACTAGCCTGCGGTGATCGAATGAACGAGATCGCCGAGGCTTTCGAAGTCGCCGACGAGAAGGCTTCGCAGTCCCGCTTCTTCTGCGGCCCGTGCGTCGCGCACCGCGTCGTCTCCAACGTGAACCACCTGGGCCGGCTCGAGCCCCAGCTTCTCACAGGCGAAGCCGAAAATGCGCGGATCGGGCTTCTCGAATCCGCAGTCCGCCGGAATGACCACGAGGTCGAGAAAGCATTGCAAGTCGAGCGCTTGCAGGATCTTGGGCAAGCGATGGTCGAAGTTGCTGACGACCCCGGTGGCGAGCCCTCGCTCGCGCAACAGGGCCAAAGCCTCGCTGACCCCCGGGCGCAGGCCCCACGCCTCGCTGGTGGAGAAGTAGTCGAAGAGTTCGCTGTAGAAGGTGTCGAAGTCGCTGAACTTCACCGTGCTGTCCGCCGCCAGAAAGCTGCTTCGCACGATCGCACGCCACCAGGCGATCTCTTCTCGTTCGATGTCGTCGCGCGCTGCGCCCGGAAAGACGCGCGGCGGGGCATGTCCCATCACGCGAACGAACGCGTCGTCTAGCCGCCAGGCCGGAAGCGAAGCGCCGTAGGGTTCGGCGAAACGGGAATAGGTGATGCCGACCGATTCGCGCGGTTCGATCAGGGTGCCGGCGGCGTCGAGGAGCACCGCGCGCAAGGGTTCCACGCTGTTGGCTTCGCTCACGTCTGGGCTCGGCGAGCCGTGGCGATGAAGGTCGACGGAAGGTCGCGGCCCCGGGTTGCCGGGTCGTGGGCGCGGATCGTGATGTCGTGCATGCCCAGCGACGCGTACCAGTCGCGCACCTCGTCGAGACCGAAGCCGAGATGGTTCACGCCGAGTTCGTCGCGCATCCAGGTGAGATCGTGGGCCACGAAGTCGACCACCACGAGGGTGCCGCCCGGTCGCACGATGCGGTGCATTTCCGCGAGCGCGTCCGCAGGCGCCGAGAGGTACTGCAGCACCATGTGGGCGAACGCTGCGTCGACTTCGCCGTCTTCCAGCGGCAGGGCGTGGGCGTCGCCCTGGCGAAACTCGACCCGGGATTCGTTGGCAGTTTCGTCTTCGCGCAGGTTTTCGCGGGCCGCCTCCAGCATGCGTGCGGATCCATCGACGCCAATCACTTCGACCCCGAGACGGGCGAGTTCGAGGGCCAGGATGCCGGTGCCCGTGCCGATGTCCGCCACCTTCTGCGCGGGGTCGATCAGGTGATTCATCGCGCGGGCGCGCACCAGGTCGTCGTTGAAGACCTTGCGCAAGGCGTCCCATTCGGGGCCAACGATGTCGAAGAAGCTGCGCGCCGATTCCCCGCGTGCGGCCAGCACGCGGGCCAGTGCCACGTCGTCGCGTTCGGCCGTGGAGTCGCCCTCGAGGTTCTCGCGCACGATCCGCCAGGCGTCTCGCCACCACGGCTCGCTCGGGGCTTCCATGCGATACGACACGTAGGTGCGGTCGCGTCGGTCGTTCACGAGCCCCGCCTCGCGCAAGATCGCGAGGTGACGCGACACCCGCGACTGCGCCATGCCGAGCACTTCCATGAGCTCCTGGACCACGAGGGCGTCGCGTTCGAGTAAGCGGAGGATCCGGATCCTGGTGGGATCGGAGAGGGTCTTGAAGACTCTCTGGAGTTCTTCTGCACTGGCCGGCATGGCGCGTGAGTGTAGCCGTCAGTGGACGCGCGCGGAGCGTGCGTCGGCAAAACCGGCGGATGATTCGGCTCGAACGCGAGGGATGGGAGGCGAGCCCGCGCCGCGCGACCTCGACCTACGGTTGGGTCTGGAAGTTCGCACTGGCGAGGGTGCCGACGAAGTGGACCGACCCCCGGCCGTCGTTGTCGATGCGCACGCCGAAGAGCTCGAGTATCGAGCGAACCTGGGGTTGGACCTCCGAGAATTCGATCCGAATGTCCAGGGGCGCATTGGTGGGCTGGGCCGCACGCCCGACGTGGCCAGTGGCCGTCATGCGGAAGAGCGACCCCACCAGCGAAAGGCTTTCGATGTCGACCAGGGTGTCGCCCGCGGTGTCGCCGCCCTGGCCACCCAGCGTGAACGCACCGTGGAGGGTGTCGAAGGGGATCTCGACGGGAAGCGCCTCGTGCCCCAGGATGCCTTCCTTCGCGCTGAACTGGAGTGGTCCGAGGTAGCCCGCCGATGAACTCGCGACGTCGCCCTCTGCGCTCAAGCGTCCCGTCAGTGTCACGGGCAGGGCGCTCGCAATGAAGTGGAGTTCGGCGAGGTCGGCGTCGGTCACACTGCCCGACCAACCCGGTTCGTCTCCCGCAAGGATCCGCCCTTCGGTGTTACCGAGCGCCGATTCGACTTCGTAGAAGAACGTGGGCGTCAGGGCCAACCAGCTGAGGGACCAGGCGGGGCCGAAGCGGGCGCGATCGATCCGGTAGATGTCACCACTCGACGTTTCGACGCGAACGGTTTCGAAGCGGAAGCCTGGGCCGTCGAGGCCCGGGCTGAGGCCGCTGTCGACTGCGGTGATCTCGGCCCCGAGCGCCTGCGAGGCGAACGCCGTCGCGCGGTCCGTCAGGTGGTGGTACGGGAAGCCCAACACGATGAAGAACGCGGTCAGCGCGAAGGCGACCACCGGGATCCCCACCACCCGTGCCGTGCGTGGGAGCGGTGAAGTCAGTAGAGATGAAGTCTGGGCCATGAAGTCAGAGCGCGTCGAAGGTCGATACGTTGAAGGTCACGTCGAGCAGGTCGGAGCTGTCCGAGCGGTTCTTGATGCGCAGGCTCTTCACCGTGAGCAGCTGATCAGACGACTCGATGGCGTGGAGATAGCTCACCGTATCGCGCAGCGTCACGCTCTTGAGCCGGACTTCGACGCGGGTCTCCTTGTACTTCGCGTCGTCCTGGGCTTTGCGCTCTTCCATCGAATCGACCTTGACCGACGACGCCGAAGCCAGGGTTGCAAGCAGCGTCAGTAGCTGGCGCTTCTCGACGTTGGACGAAATGCGCTGCTCGACCTTGCTGAGGCTCGCGTTGACGACGTCGTACTGACTGCGCAGGCGCTTCATCGCCACCAGTTGCTGTTCTGCGGCCTCGACCCGTGTGCCGACCTGTCCGGCGTAGCCTGCGATCGGCCGGATGATGCCCACCACGAGAATCGCGAACACCATGAGCCCGCCCGCTGTTCCGAGCAGGACCTGTTCCCGGCCGGAAAGATCGTGCCATGCGTCGGTGATGCGAGAGAGAAGGCCGTTCACGAAGCCTCCCCCTCGGCCGCGAGGTTCAACGTGAGGTTGAAGCGCGTACCCGCCCCGCCGCGCGTGCTCTTCACCTTGTCGACTTCGGCGTTCACGAAGGGCGGCACCCTGGCGAGCAGCGCCTTCAGGCGATCTGCCGCCTGGTAGTTTTCGCCGAGCACTTTGATCTTCACGATGCGCCGGTCGATGTTGATGTCCTCGAACTTCACCTTGAGCTCGGGGGGAATGCGGCGCGAAAGCTCGGCGAGCAGATCGACGGCCGAGAGATCCGTGCCGTAGATCCCGAGGAAGTCCGCGCGCTCCTGGGCCTCGCGCAGGGCCCGGCTCATCGCCGGGACGGGATTGCCTCCGGAGCCGCCCGGGAGCACTTCGTTGTACAGCGCCTGCGCGCGGCCTTCGAGGTCGGCCGCGCGGCTCGATTCGAGGATCAGCGACGTCCCGAACGAAAGCAGCCCGAGCGCCGCGGCCGTCGCAGCGAGGATCGCCGTGGGCCGCAGATCCTGCGAGAGGACCTGGAGGTAGTTGGTGCGATAGGCGAACTCGTGCTGGCGGAAGTCGAGCCGTGAGGTCGCCTTCGACGTCGACCGCAGGGCGAGCGCGATTGCGGGGGCGAACAGGACCGGATCGCCTTCGCCGAGGATCGCGCCCTGTTCATCCTCTCGAGGTTCCCCCAGACACGCGGTCCGGATTCCGAGCTGGGTTTCGAGTGCGGCTTCGAGGCCAGCCAGGCGCGCACTGCCGCCCACGAGCACGGCACCGTCGATTCCGGCAGGTGCCTCGGAGCTGTCGTCCTCGAAGGTCTGGTTCTGATTGGCTTCGAGGAAGCGCACGATCTCGCGGCACAAGCGGGCGATCATCGCGTCGAGTTCGGGGAAGATCGCAAGCGCGTCGTCTTGCGCCTCGCACTTGCGCGCTTCGGCTTCTTCCATCGAGCAACCGCGCGCATTCGCAATGGCTTTGTTGAAGGCGGCCCCGGCGATCGGGACGGCGTGGGCGTTGACTGCGCGACCGTTCACGACCAGCGCGAGGTTCGTCTTGCGATGCCCCAGGTCGACGATCAGACAACGCGACGGCAGGTCGAAGAGCGCCGACAGATTGCCGAGCACGAGCCCCTCGGCCTCGAGGGCTCGGGGGTCGACACCCGCCGCCTGGAGTTGGGCGAGCCGGGTCGCAACGTTCTCTCGGCGCGTCAGCGCGGCGAGGACTTCGCCACCGCTGCCGACTTCAGTGAGCGACATCCAGTCGATCAGGATGTCCTCGAGTTCGAAGGGGATCTCGCCCTCGACCGCGAAGGGAATCGCCTGCGAGAGCTTCTTGCGGTCGCGGAAGGGGAAGGTGAGGCGGCGCAGGGAAATCTTGTTGCCCTCGATCGCGCTCACCACATGGTCGAGGTCCATGAAATGGAGACCGAGGAAGCGCTCGACTTCTTCGGGCAGCGGGTCGGTTTCGGGCGAGGCGGTGGCCAGGTCTTCTCGCGCCATCCGGTGCATGGGCGCGGGCTCGCCGCCGCGCAGCGACGGTTGCAGCTCGACCGACTTGATCGCGTGCGAGCCCAGATCGAGGCCGACGATGGACTTGTTGAAGGGCATCAGTGGGTTCGCAACCTCATTGCAGGCGCCAGTATAAGAGAAAGGGTGCGCTCTTCCCGGTCTGGGTCATGTTGATTACGGCTTCGACCGTGCGCTCGATGTCACCATAGACGACCTGGGAGATCACGGTATAGACAAAGGATTTTGCGGGCAGCTCGGTGGGGGGGTAGACCTCACTGGAGTCGACGACTTCACTGAGGGTGATGCAGCGATCCGGGTTGCTGGAAACATCGTCGCAGATGAACGAACCGTCTTCCCGCGCGTCCATGATTCGGACCACATCGTCCTCTTCGAGTCTTCGGCCGCTTCCGCCCGAGCCTTGCCAGATACTTCCAAGCACATGGGGCGGCGCCGTGTTGAGATTCACCCCTTCGGCGGCGAAAAGGGGGTAGACGGTCAAGTAGGGCTCCATGGCTGTGACGAGATTGTGATCGAAGCCCTCGACCAGCCCCAGTTCTCGCACGCTGAGCATCGGCTTGTTGGCGGGCAGGTAGGGGGGATCCTGCTGCTGGTAGTAGATGTTCTCGTCACCCCCGTCGATTCTCACATCGTCGAAGTCCATGTAGTCGAGCAGGTTCTGGGCGAGATCGCGGATGATGTAGTCCTTCTCGGCCGCCGTGCCTTCCATGTTCTCGATGACCCGAGCCAGGAAATCCATCAGGAATTCCTCGGCGTCGGCGATCGGCACGCCTTCGTCCTTCTTGTCCAGTTCCTTCTTTGCCTTGTTCGCGAGATTCTTGCCGCTCTCACCCAGGGCCTGCTCTGCCTGCTCGAGTTGCTCGTCGGTGAGGCTGGACAGCACCTCGGTTGCGATGTCCGAGCCGAGGTCGTCGAGCAGGCTGGCCGCCGCGAGGCCTTCCACTCCGTGGGCCTTTTCCGCGGTCGAGTAGCGTACGAGTGAATTGATGTTGAGCCGCGCGCGGTTGTCGAAGATGTCGACGCGCAGGAATGCACCTTCGGGTGTCTCGAGTTCGTAGTCGCCGACGCGCGACGAGAGGTCTGCGAAGGTGTTGCCCATGACCTCTTCGGAGTCTCCTCGCTGAAAGCCGACGTCGATTTTGCGCTGCAGCTGTTCGTGCAGCACGGCGCGCGCGATGTGGACGCCCGACCGCGCCAGGGCTTCCGCGTAGGCGACTTCGTCGCGATTGCGCACGATCATCGTGTCGATCACCGCGCGGCTCTGGAAGGTCGTGATCGCAGTCGCGAGGACCAGTACCAGGATCATCACCAGCGGCAGGATGACCCCGCGACGAGCGGTGTCGGGGTCCCGGGTTCGACGAGAGCGCACCCGGGGCGCGCGCACCGCCCTAGAAATCGTCTTCATCGAAACCTTCCTCGTCATCGTCGTCGGCGCCAAAGCCGAACGGGTCCCGGTCCCCGAGGTCGTCGGCTTCTTCGAAGTCCCCGTCGGGGTCGAGTTCGTCGTCGTCCTCGTTCGGAATCCCGTCGCCGTCGATGTCGTCGCCCTCCGAATCGGGCACGCCATCGCCGTCCATGTCGCCGTCTGCATCGCCGGCCCCACCCGCCGCGGCGTCGACCTCGGCTTCGAGGAAGGACCAGTCGAGCGGGCGAAGGGGCAGGACCACGAGCTTCGAAAAGATCTTGCGCTCTTCGTCTGGTTGCTCGAGGTCGAACTCGTCGTCGAAGTCCTGGCCGTCCTCGCGCCGGGCCGCTTCTTCGAGAACGAGGGGGTCGACCATCGAGATCTCGAGACGAACCGCCCGCGGCAGGCCTTTGCGCGCGCCGGCGACGACGGAACTCCACTGCGTGGCGTCTGCGCCCTGTGCGTCGATCAGCCTGACGCCAAAGGAAGCCAGGCCTTCTCCCATCACCGCCGTTTCGGGGTCATTCACGGAAGGGAAGCGCGGGTCGTATTCGCTGGGCATGTGCGTGCTGCGCCAGCGAAGTAACTCGTACGCCGGCAGATCGCGCATGGGGTTCAGGAAGTACGCCACGACGGCGAGGTCCGACGCGTGGTCGTCGAGGCCCTGCGGCACGTAGTTGCGCGTCATGAACTTGAGGGCGTCGGCTGGCGCATCCTCGTCAGCGAAGTCGTGTGCGGTGACGAAGACCCACGGGTGCTTTCGCTGGTCGCCACCCTCTTTGGGAACGATGAAGTACGCGCCCGCGAGGTCCCTCGAGATCCGGTCGAGCAGGGCCACGGCGTGACGCTCGGTGCGCAGGCGTTCGCGCGAGCCCTTCATCGAGGACCCCAGGTTGATCTGGAACGCGACCGCGACCGAGATCACGATGGAGGTGAGCAGGACGGCCGCGAGGACCTCGATCAGGCTGAAGCCGCGCAGGGAAGGGCGTGGCGTCGATGTGGGCGACGGGGTCATCGGCGATCCCCTTCGTCGTCGTCATTGCCACCGTCACCCGATTGCTCCTCGGCTTCTGCTGCGGCCCTCTCGCCCTCGGCTTCCATCCACGCCTGTTGGTCATAGATGAATGCCGAGCGCGTCACTGCGCGTTCGTTCGCACCATCGACCCAGAGGACGGTGACGTGGACTTCACGCAGGTAACCCAGCAACCAGTTCGAGGTGCGATGCGGCGCGAATGGCCCGGCCGCCTCGGCCGCCAGAAAACTGATCAGGTCGGTCGACTCGTCGACGCCTCCCGAAGGCGGGTACAGCTCTTCCATATCGAGCACTTCGATGTGCACGAGAAAGGGCTCTTCGTCGTATTCCTCGTCGCGCAACTCGATCAATTCGCCGAGTTCGACCGCGAGTTCGATCTCGGCGAGCTTCTCGTCGGCGAGCAGCGACGCGTCGATGCGCCGTTGGCTGTCACCGACGCTGCGAAGACTCTCGATCGCCACGGTGGCCAGCAGCGCATAGGAGATGCCCATCACGGCCACCGCACCGAGGACCTCGAGCAGCGTGAAGCCCGAAGCTCCACGCGCGAGCCGACGCTTGCGGCGCTCAGCCACTTGCGTCCTCGTGGCGGATTCGCACCGAATCGAGAATCGGCAGCACGTCGAGCGTCGCGGCGAAGCCGTCCGGGTCGGTGATGACGATCTGCGCCGCGTCGGTGGTGCCGTCCTGGCCGAACACGATGGCCACGCGTCCCTCGTCGAGCCAGCCTTCGTCGGTTTCGACGCCGTCGAAGTAGTAGGGGTCGGCGAGGGTGCTGGCGCCGCCGTACTTGTTCGGGATCGGTTCGTAGACGGCCTGGTTCCCGGGCGGACTCAGGATGTCCTGGTCGTCTCCCAGCCAGGCGCTGCGCGCGCGCGCAGCCGAACTGTCACCGAGTTCGTCGCCTCCGGGCCGCACGAACCATTCGACGCGATAGGCGTTGTTGTCGATGTCGATCAGGACCCGGTGGATCTTGCCCGTCATGATGGCACGCTGGCGCGCGAGTTCGAGGTGCGAAGCCACGTTGAGCGCCTGGTCGTGCCGCCCAGCGCCACCGGTCAGGTTCAACCCGGGCAGAACCATCGAGGTCGCCAGCCCGATGATGAGCACGACCGCCAGGATCTCGATCAGGGTGAAGCCGCGCTGCGTGCGCTGCGCCCGGTTCAGCCTTCGGCGGGCATGTTGCCGTCCCAGTTGTTGACGTCGTCTTCGTTGCCCGCCACGCCATCGGGCCCGGCGGACGAGATGTCGACACTGTGCGGATTCTTCACACCGGGATTCACGTAGTTGAACTTCGCGTCCCACGGGTCCATCAGGGCGTCGGCCTTCTTGAGATATCCACCCTTCGGGAAGCGCTTGGCATCCGGCGGCTTGCTCACGAGCCCCTCGAGCGTCGGCGGATACTTGAAGTTGTCCATGCGATAGAACTCGAGGGCGCTTTCGAGCTGGCTGATCTTCACGCCCGCGGTCGTCATGGCCGCCTCTTCGACACGGCTGAAGACCGCCACACCGACCAGGCCCATCAGCATGCCCATGATCAAGACCACGGCCATGATCTCGATCAGGGTGAACCCTCGCGTGCGGCGGCGCTTCGGCTGCGTGGTCGAGGGCTCGTCCGTCGAGGGCAATGGGAGTGTGGTTTCGATCATGACGCGTTCCTTCTTCGGGTGGGGTCGATGGTTCCCGGGATTGATCCAGTGGATTCCTGGGCGTCTCGGCCCATTGCATCATTCGTTGCATGTCAGTGCATCGCGTTGGTGATTTCGAGCATCGGCATCAACGTCGCCAGGATGATAACGAGGACGATTCCGACCATCAGCAGGATGAGAAAAGGCTCGAGGAGGCTCGTGAGCTTCGAGATCGAATTCTCGACCTGCTCGTCGTAGGTGCTCGCCACCCGGGCCAGCATGGAATCGACTTCGCCGCCGCGCTCGCCGACTTCGATCATCGTGATGACCATGGGGGGGAACTGTCCGCTCGCCCGCAGCGGTGCGGCGAGACTTGCGCCCTCGATCACGGCGGTGCGCGAAGCGCGCACGGCTTCGGCGATCACGGTGTTCTTGGCGACGTGCTGCGAGATGTCGAGGGCCTGGACGATCCCGACGCCACTCGAGAGCAGCGTGGAAAGGGTCCGGCTGAAGCGTGCAATCGAAACGGCCCGCGCGATGCGCCCGATCACCGGGAGCCGCAGGGTCACGCGGTCGTACACATCGCGTCCACGCTCGGTGGCGATCAGCGATCGGAATACCAGGAAGGCCGCAGCCATCGCGAGCAACATCGCCCACCACCAACTGCGCGCGAAGTCCGACATCGCGATGATCCACACGGTGTAGAAGGGCAGCTCCTGATCGAGGGAAAGGAGCAGCCCGGTGATCTGCGGAAGGACGACCGTCACGAGGGCGGCCACGACTCCCCCCGCAAACAACAACATCACGATTGGATAGATGAGGATCGACGAGATCTTGTTCGACAGACTCACCTGATTCTCGAGATAGTCGGCCACCCGTTCGAGCACCACGTCGAGCACACCCCCCGCTTCGCCCGCCCGCACCATGCTCACGTAGAGGGTGTCGAACTGGCCGGTGGTCTGAAGCGCGTCGGCGAGGGAAGAGCCCTCGTTCACGCGGTCGCGTACGTTGCCCAGCAGGGCGCGAAGACCGGTGTGCTCGCACTGCGCGACCAGCGCCGTCAGCGAGTCCACGAGCGGGATCCCGGAAGAGACCAGGGTGGCGAGTTGTCGCGTCGCCAGGGCGCGTTCGAGGGCGGGGATGCCGCGCAGGAAACTCAAGTCGATCTGAAAGCGGGACCCATCACGCTTGGGGGCGATCTCAGGCGCTTCCTTGGATTCGACGATCTCGGTGAGAAACAGCCCCTCGCCCCGCAGCCGGCTGCGCGCCGCCGCGAGGTTCTCCGCGTTGAGCGAGCCCTTGGTCGCCCGCCCCGTGGAGTTCATGCCTTTGTAGTTGTAGATCGGCACCGAAGCGCACCCATGTCCGGCTCCCGCGCACGCGCGAGCCGTTTCGTCAGATCTGCTGGACGGCTTCTTCCTCCTCGGTCGCGCGCATTACTTCTGCAACCGAGGAGACACCGCGCAGGGCCTTGCGTGCACCGTCCTGTCGCAGCGAACCCATGCCCTTGGCCATGGCGGCCTTCTTGATGGTCTTGGAATCGATGTTGGTGGAGATCATCCCGCGGATCTCGTCGTCGACGATCATCATCTCGAAGATGCCGATCCGTCCGTGGTAGCCCGTGTTGTTGCACGCCCCGCAGCCAACCGGCTTGTAGAGCGTGATCTCTCGTTCGGTTGGACGCAGCCCGAGCTCCCGCAGTTCGTGGTCGGGCGCCACGTAGGCTTCGCGACAGCGCGGGCACAACACGCGAACGAGCCGCTGGGCGAGTACGGCGACGAGAGAAGAACCCACGAGGAAGGGCTCGATCCCCATGTCGACCAGACGCGTGATCGCACTCGGCGCGTCGTTGGTGTGGAGGGTCGAGAGCACGAGGTGACCGGTGAGCGACGCCTGGATCGCGATCTCGGCGGTTTCCTTGTCGCGAATCTCGCCGACCAGCACCACATTGGGGTCCTGGCGCAGAATCGATCGCAAGCCTGCGGCGAAGGTCAGGTTGATCTTCGGGTTCACCTCGATCTGCGCGACCCCGGGCTGCTGGATTTCGACCGGGTCCTCGATCGTGATGATGTTCTTGTCGGTGTCGTTCACGCTCGCCAAGGCGGCGTGGAGTGTCGTCGTCTTGCCGCTACCGGTGGGGCCGGTCACCAGGAAGATCCCATTGGGGCGCTTCATGATGCGACCGAGCACTTCGAGCTGGCTGTCCGAGAAGCCGACCTTCGAAAGATCGACGAGTTCTTGTGTGTCGGGCAGGAGGCGAAGCACGAGGCGCTCGCCGTACTGCACCGGCACCGTCGATAGACGGACGTCGTAGTCACGGCCCGCGATCTTCAGACGGATGCGCCCGTCCTGGGGCAGCCGCTTTTCGGCGATGTCGAGGGCGCCCATGATCTTGATGCGTGACGCAATGCTCGCCTGCAACGAGCGCGGCAGCGGCTTCATCGGCTCGTAGAGCACGTCGTCGATGCGGAAGCGCACGCGGATCTCGCGCTCGAAGGGTTCGATGTGGATGTCACTCGCCCGCTCTTTCACCGCGTGCTGCAGCATCGAGTTCACGAGACGAATGATCGGCGCGTCGTCGGTGGCTTCGAGCAGATCCTTCGGCTCACCGCTGATCTCGAGGGCGAGTTCATCGAGGTCGTCGTGGGCTTCTTCAGCGAGCTGGTCGGTCGCCGTGGCGCCCCGGTCGAAGACACCGTTGATCGCCCCCAGGACGACGCTGTCGCTGGCGAGTTCGAGTTCGAGTTCGGCGCCGTCGAAGAGCAGGCGCAGGTCGTCGAGCGGCGCGAAGTCGAGGGGGTCCGCGGTGACGACGCGCACGGTGCCGAGGTCGGGATCGCCGCCTACGGGCAGCAGGCGGTGTTGCTTCGCGTAGCTGATCGGGATCTTGAGCGCGTACTCGTCGTCGACGTCGTCGAGGGCGATCTCGCTGCGAAGGGGCAGGTCGAGCTGTCGCGCGAGGGCTTCGAGCACCTCTTCGCCGTTCAACATGCCTTCTTCGACGACGATGTCCGCCAGTCGCCCGCGCGACTCGCGTTGCACCGCATGAGCGCGTTCGAGCTGTTCGGGCTCGAGGCGCGTCGTGCGAAGCAGGACCTCGCCGAGTTCGAGCGACTGGCTCATTGCTCTTCCAGCTCCTGATCGAGCTCCATTTCGAGTTCATCCAACTCGTCCCAGCCTTCGGGCTGCGAGCTGGACGCATCGTTTTCGCCGTTGGTCTCGGCCGGCTCGATGACGACCACGTATGGATCCATCCCCATGCTGCGGCGCAGGATCACGAGAGTCGATTCGGCGAGCTGGCTCGACTCGAAGGGGCCGACCTGGATCTCGCTCGTCGGACCGTCGTCGCCCTGGGTCGTGACAACGGTCGCGTCGTAACCGAGGTCGATGATCTCGATCACACGCTGTTCGACCTTGCTCATGTCCCGGATCGCCGCGTTCACCATGTACTGCGGCCCGTGGAGGGCGAGATCGCGCTCGCGCTGCGCGCGTTCGCGCGCTTCTCGGCGCTCGTCTTCGATCTCCTGGACGCGATCGCTCGGGTAGCGCAGGGTGTGATCGAGCAGGTGTTCCTGGACCAGGCTCGTCGGCTGGACGTCGTCGCGCCCTTCGAGGACATCCCGTTCCATGGAGTCGATCTCTTCGCTGCTCTCGGTTCCGTGGGCGAAGTCACCGCGTCGGTAGATGGTTTCCGATTCGAGGTCCGCCGGCGTCCGGATGATGTGCGGCGTGAGCATGATGATCAGGTTGGTACGCCGGGTCGTCTCTTCGACCGACTTGAACAGCCAACCGAGCACGGGGATGTCGCCAAAGAACGGCACCTTGTTTTCTTTGGTCGATTCGGTTTCGCCGATCAGCCCGCCGATCACCACCGTGTCACCGTCCGCCACGACGACCGTGTTTTCGACCTTGCGGTTCGAGAGGGCCACGCCGATTTCGGTGGTACCCGAACTGTCGTCCCCGGCGATCACGCCCGAGAGCCCTTCGTTCACTTCCGTGATTTCCTGGAAGATCGTGAGCCGGAGTGTTTCGCCGTCGCTGATCTGCGGGGTCACGCGCAGGGTGACGCCGATGTCGCGACGTTCGACATTGACCGAACTCGACAGCCCGCTGTCGGTCGCGCCCGTCGCCGATTCGACGCGGCTCGTCACGATCGGGATGTTGTCACCGATGCGGATCTCGGCTTCTTCGTTGTCGGAGGTGAGGATGTGAGGTGACGAGAGGATGTTGACCCGACCGTTGGCAGCCGCGGCCTGCATCTGCACGTTCAGTTCGCTGCCCTCGTTTTCCACGGTGGTGTCGCCGTCGCTATCCGTGCCAAGCACCGCGGTCGTCCGTGTCAGGACACCGAGGGGACTCGAGGCCCCAACCAGCGGTGCACCGCTGAACCCGTACTGGATGTCGTTGTTGAAGACCGCGTAGCCGACATTGAAGCCCAGTTCGAAGCCGTCGGTGATGTCCACTTCCATGATCAACGCTTCGACGAGCACCTGCGGGCGTGCGACGTCGAGCTTCTCGATCACCTGGCTCAAGGTCTCGTACGCTTCCTTGCTGGCCTGGATTACGAGGGAGTTCGTGGCCGGGTCGGCGCTCAACGAGATCTGGCCTTCGGCCAGCGGCGTCACCACGGAGCGCAAGGCCTGGGGCTTTGCATTCGCGCGGCCCGTGCGGCCCCCGCCTGCGGCGGCCTGGCTCCCCCCGGACACGAGTTCGTTCAACGTCTTCGCCATTTCCTGGGCGTCGGCATGCTTCAGGTAGTAGACGTGGATCTTGCCGCCGCCCACGACGGGGACGTCGAGCTTGTGGACGAGTTCGCGAATCTCTGCGATCTGGGTTCGCGACGCGAGCACGAGCAGCGAATTGGTGCGCGTTTCGGTGATGATCCTGACTTCGCCGCGCTTCGCCGCTTCGAGGCCTGCGCTGCTGCTCTTGGCTGCGCTGCTCGACCTCCTCCTGCTCGCCCGGTCACGACGTGCACTGGACGCGGTCGGTGTGCCACCGGAAGCGGTACCGCCGTAGATGTTCTGGATCTGGCTGCCGAGCGTGTCCGCGTCGGCGTACAGGATCTTGATGACGGCGAGTTCTTCCTTGTGGAGTTCGACGTCGAGGGCTTCGAGGATGCCGAGCAGGCGTCGGATGTTCGCCTTGGTGTCGGTCAAGATGATCGTGTTGGTCGGCGCGTAGACGACGAGGGCGGCGTCCTTCGAGATCAAGGGCTTCAGGGTGTTCGAAAGCGCCGTCGCGTCGATGTAGTAGAGCGGGATCATCCGCGTGACGTACTGGTCGCGGTTCGGACTCGCGCCTTCACCCCGCACGGTTTCGATGTTCGATTCCTTGGCATCGCGAAGCGGAACGATCTTGAGCACGCCAGCGGGGCCGGGGATCGCCGTGAAACCCTTGACCTTGAGCACCGACTCGAAGACGGCCCAGGCCTCGGTGACCGTGACCGGGCTCGGCGAGATCACCGTCACCTTGCCGCGCACCCGATCATCGTAGATGAAGTTCTTGCCGCTGAGCCTCGAGATCGCGTCGATGATGACTTCGATGCCGACGTCGTCGAAATCGATGCGCACCTTCCCGGTGGCCTCGTCGATCTCGAGGACTTCGTCGACGGCCTGCGCGAAGGCCGGGACGGAGATCAGGGCCTGGACGAGCGCCAACGCGATCAGCGCGTGCGTCGGCAACCCGGGGCGCTTCCAGGGCCGAGGGGTGGTTCGAGGTGTCTGGTTCGGTTTCACCCGGGTTCTCCGCAACTCAATTGGGACAGTTCAACGCCGCGAGCAGGTCCTGGTCGATTTCGATCGTGCGCGTTCCACCCGCGCCGTCGACCGAACCGCTCATTGGCTTGCACTTGGACATTTCGCGCAGCACGCGCGCCGCTGCGCTCGCACTGTTGATATCGATTCCATTGAGGCTCGTGATCACGTCGTCGGCCTCGAGACCAGCGCGCGCCAACACGCTACCTTGTTCGACCTTGCCCGCGACCACGCCAGTGATCTGCCCGGCGTCGTCGTAGGCGGGCTCGAGGTCGCGAACCAGCGTCTTGTACATCGCGCGCTGCATCTGCTTCAGGCTCTCGACGTTGGCGTCGTCGTTGTTGGCCGGGGACACGACGTTCGCGCGGCGCGCATTGGCGCGTTTGCGTGAATTTCGGGCTCGCAAGCGGCTGAGCGCGTCGCGGTCCTTGCCGGGCGCTCTCGCACTCGCGCTCCGACCCTTCTTGCCGTTTTCCTTTTCGAGCAGGAGCTCTTCGATCACGCTTCGATTGCGCAGCAGGACGCGCCTCGGCTCGATGGACGTGACCTTCACGTGGTCGAAGCCCTCCAGCACGTCCCCGATCACCACGACCTGATGCTTCTTGGACCGGGTGTTGCTGATCACGGCAGTCGACAATGCGGCGGGTTCCCCGGCCATCGTCCCGAGCAATTCGATCGGGAGCTTGGTTTCCTTCGCTTCTTCTACCGCCGGCAGTTCGGGCTCTGGCTTCTTCAGCGGCTTTCCACCGGCGACCTTGGCGCCGAACAGGTTGCGGTCGAGGATCGCGCTGCGTTCGTTCCAGTCGGGCTCTCGGGTCTCGGGGTGCGCGTCTGGGCGCATCACGGTCGCGTCGTCGGGGGCGAGTTGGTGGTCGGCGATGTGGTTGACCACACCGGCGGTGAAGAAGCAGCTCGTCGTGAACAACACGATGTTGATGATCCGTATGCCGATCGGGCCCATGCCGGATGTGCTTCCCCTCACTGCCGCTCGCGCGGCCGCTCAACCTCTGGCTCGCGCCGTCCACCGGACGCGATCTTGAAACGACGCCCCTTCGATCCACCCCGACTCTTCGCGACGTCCAACCACTGCAGGCTGGTCCGGCCTCTGCGGGGGCGTCGGTCCGCTCCGGCGGGTTCGGGCGATTCATCGTGACTGGTTTCGAGTGAATCGCGCGCAACCTTGGCGCGTTCACCCGCGTATTTCGGTTCGATTCCGCCCGCGATCTCCGACGTCCTGAAAAGCCGGCCGAGTATAGGTCCCCGCTGGACCCCCCTCAATTCAAAACGCCCTGATATCAGGGGCTTACTCGCACTCCTTCTACTCGGCCTGCCTATCGGCAATTCGGTACTCGACCTTGTGGACCCCGTGAGCCGTGGCCCCGTTCGATCGCGGCGGGTCTCAAACCCATCGCCGAGGGTGGTGGCCAGGCCATCTCGCACGGGACTCGAGCTGCGGGTTGCGCGGGGAAGACACTTGATTGCGTTTTCTCACCGTCGCCCCGTTGACATGCAGGAGACTGCCTCCAGTTTTCGGCGCGTTTCGCGGTGGGGGGTGCGGCGGGAGGCCCACCATCATGCCGCGTCGGGAAGCCAGGTCCGGAGGGTCTTGGGGGCATTTCCAAAGCAAGTTCAAGCGCTTGAGGGCAAGGGCCCCGAGCGTGAGGCGTGGCCGCCAGGCGGCACCACATGACATTTCAAGCATCGATCGAAATCCACCACGGGATTTCTAGCAGGGGGCCGGCACCGCCGGACCCAGACCAGAGACGAGACAAGGGGCTCAAGTATGACGGCATCAGGCAAGGTGATTGGCATCGATCTCGGGACCACCAACTCGGTGGTTGCAGTGATGGAGGGTGGACAGCCCACCGTGATCGCAAACGACGAGGGTGGCCGGACGACGCCGTCCGTCGTCGGCTTCACCGATGAAGGAGAGCGGCTGGTCGGTGCGATCGCGAAGCGCCAGGCCGTGACGAACCCCGAACGGACCGTCTACTCGATCAAGCGTTTCATGGGACGCCGGCTCTCGGAGGTCCCTGAAGAGACCAAGCTCGTGCCCTACAAAGTGGTCGACGGGCCCGACGGGGCGATCGCCGTCGAGATCGACGGCAAGACCTACGCACCGCCGGAAATCTCCGCCATGACCCTCGGCAAGCTCAAGGCCGCGGCCGAGGCACACCTCGGCCACGAGGTCACCGAAGCCGTGATCACCGTGCCCGCCTACTTCAACGATGCCCAGCGTCAGGCGACCAAGGACGCCGGTCGCATCGCGGGCCTCGACGTGAAGCGCATCATCAACGAGCCCACTGCGGCGGCGCTGGCCTACGGCCTCGACAAGAAGGAAGACGAGAAGATCGCCGTCTTCGACTTCGGTGGCGGCACCTTCGACGTGTCGATCCTCGAAGTTGGCGAGAACGTGGTAGAGGTGAAGTCGACGAACGGCGACACCCATCTCGGTGGCGACAACCTCGACCATCGCCTGATCGAGTACCTCGCCGAGGAGTTCAAGAAGGACAACGGCATCGATCTGATGAACGATCCGATGGCCGTTCAGCGGCTGCGTGAGGCGGCGGAGAAGGCCAAGATCGAACTCTCCACCGCCCAGTCGACGGACGTGAACCTGCCGTACATCACCGCGGACCAGTCGGGCCCGAAGCACCTCGTGATGAAGCTCTCGCGCTCCAAGTTCGAGCAGCTCGTCGAAGACCTGATCGACCGCACCCTCGAGCCGTGCCGCAAAGCACTTGCGGACGCGGGCCTTTCGGCCAGCGAGATCGACGAAGTCGTGCTGGTCGGTGGTTCGACCCGCGTGCCGCTCGTGCAGCAGAAGGTGTCGGAGCTCTTCGGCAAAGAACTCAACCAGTCGGTGAACCCCGACGAGGTGGTCGCGGTCGGCGCGGCGGTTCAGGGCGGCGTGCTCGCGGGCGACGTGAAGGACGTGCTCCTGCTCGACGTGACCCCGCTGTCGCTGGGCATCGAGACCCTCGGCGGCGTCACGACGAAGCTGATCGAGCGCAACACCACGATCCCGACGCGTGCCCAGCAGGTGTTCTCGACGGCCGGCGACAACCAGCCGCAGGTCGAGATCCGGGTGCTCCAGGGGGAGCGCGAAATGGCCAACGACAACCGCGAGGTCGGCAAATTCATCCTCGACGGTCTGCCGCCGGCGCCGCGCGGTGTCCCGCAGATCGAGGTTACCTTCGACATCGACGCGAACGGCATCCTCTCGGTTTCGGCCGCCGACAAGGCGACGAATCGCGAGCAGTCGATCCGCATCGAGAACACCGGTGGCCTTTCGTCCGACGAGATCGATCGCATGGTCTCCGACGCCGAAGCCAACGCGGCCGGCGACAAGCAGCGCCGCGAAAGCAGCGAGAAGCGCAACAGCCTCGACTCGTTGATCTACCAGGCCGAGAAGACCATCAACGAGAACGGCGACGCCCTCGACGCCGATGAGAAGACGAGCCTCGAGTCGGTCCTCGCGGAAGCCAAGACCGACCTCGCGAGCGACGACATCGAAAAGATCGATGCCGCCCATCAGCGCGTCGAAGCCGAACTCCACAAGGTCGCCGAGAAGCTCTACAAGGCGCAGGCCGAAACTGCAGGAGCACCCGGGCCGGACGGCACCCCGGGCGATCCCTCGGGAGGAGGCGCCGCGAGCGACGATGAAGACGTGATCGACGCGGAGTTCACGGAAGAGAAACCCGGATCCTGAATCCGAAAGCCGTCTGAAAGTACGCGAAAGCGTTCGAACCCATTGCGTGCACCGGGGGGCATGGGCTCCCCGGCTGTACCCGACGGGCACAATCCATTGGGGCGAGACGAAGGTCTCGCCCGGCGTCCGTGCAACCCGCGAGGCGTCATGAAGGGGCCGTCTTGAGCGACGAGCACGACACAAACACCCCCGAAGAGCAGGACTGGGAAGACGTCCTGGCGCAGGGGGTCGCAGCCGACATCGTGGTCGAAGCCGCTGACGACGCGGACGAGCTGGAGTTCGGCGAACTCCCCGAGGTGCTGCCCGTGTTGCCGCTCAAGAACACGGTGCTGTTTCCGCATCTCGTGTCGCCGCTGCTCGTCAATACGACGCGCAGCAAGAAGCTGATCGACGAAGTCGTCCAGACCCCCGAGCGTTTGATGGTTTCGAGCGCTGTGAAGCGCATGGTCGAGGGCAGCCCCGGCCCCGACGACGTCTATCCCACGGGTACCGTGCTTCGCGTCGTGAAGATGATCCGCTTCCCCGACGAGTCGTACCGCCTGCTCGTTCAGGGCGTGGCTCGGGTCGCGATCGACTCCTTCGAGCCGAGCGACGACTTCCTGCGCGGTCGGATCCACCTGCTGAAAGAAACGGGCGACCCCGAAAGCGTCGAGACCGCGGCCCAGGTGCGCAACGTGAGCCAGCAGTTCACCGCGCTCGTGAGCGAGAGCCCGCGCCTTTCGGACGAACTCCACGTGTTGGCGATGAACCTCGACGATCCTTCGCGGCTCGCCGATCTAGTGGCCACGAACCTCGAACTCGACGTCGCCGGCAAACAGCAGATCCTCGAAAGCCTCGACATCGACGAGCGCCTCAAGGAAGTGCTCGCAAGGCTCTCACGCCAACGCGACGCCCTCGAAATCGAGACCGAGATCCGCGAGAAGGTCCAGACCGAAATGGGTCGGACCCAGCGCGACTACATGCTGCGCCAGCAGCTCGAAGCGATCCGCCGCGAACTCGGCGAAGTCGAAGACGACCAGGCCGAAGCCGATCGCATGCGCGAACGCATCGAAGCGGCGGGCATGCCCGAAGAAGCCCACAAGCAGGCGATGCGCGAACTCGAGCGTCTCGAACAGGCGCCTCCCGCCGCGGCCGAACACGGGGTCATCCGCAGCTACCTCGAATGGATGACCGACCTGCCGTGGAACACGCAGTCGGAAGACCAACTCGACGTGAAGGCGGCGCGCGCACTGCTCGACGAAGACCACTACGGCCTCGAGAAGGTGAAGGACCGCATCGTCGAGTACATCGCCGTGCTTTCCCTGAAGAAGGACCTGAAGGGACCGATCCTCTGCTTCGTGGGACCGCCGGGTACCGGCAAGACCTCCCTCGGACGTTCGATCGCCCGCGCCCTCGGCCGTGAGTTCGGCCGCATTTCCCTTGGTGGCGTGCGCGACGAAGCCGAAGTGCGCGGACACCGCCGCACCTACGTAGGCGCGCTGCCCGGTCGCTTCATCCAGTCGCTGCGCAAGGCGAAGACCCGCAATCCGGTGCTCGTCCTCGACGAGATCGACAAGGTCGGGGCCGACGTGCGGGGCGACCCGTCGTCGGCATTGCTGGAAGTGCTCGACCCGGAACAGAACAGCGAGTTCAGCGACCACTACCTCGAAGTGCCCTTCGATCTTTCGGGTGTGCTCTTCATCGCGACCGCCAACCTGCTCGACCCGATCCCCGCTGCGCTGCGCGATCGCATGGAGGTGATCGAACTCCCCGGGTACACGCTCGAAGAGAAGGTCGAGATCGCGAAACGCTTCCTGGTGCCGCGGCAGATCGAACAGCACGGCATCGACCAGATCGATTTCGAGCTTCCCGACGAAACCGTGCGTGTCCTGTGTGAGCGCTACACGCGCGAAGCCGGGGTGCGTAACCTCGAACGCGAGATCGGTGCGGTGTGCCGCAAGATCGCGCGACGGGTCGCAGAGGGAGAAGCGAGCGAGGCGGTTTCGGTGGCGCCGGACGATCTCTTCGACCTGCTCGGTCCCGAAAAGCACGAGCCGGACCTCGCCGAACAATTCTCGCAGCCGGGCGTGGCCGTCGGGCTGGCGTGGACGCCGGCGGGCGGCGACATCCTCTTCATCGAATCGACCCGCATGGAAGGCCGCGGCGAACTCAAGCTGACGGGCTCGCTGGGCGACGTGATGCGCGAATCGGTCGAAGCCGCCAGGTCGTGGTTGCGAAGCCACGGCGATCCGTTCGAACTCGGCGAAGAAGACTTCACCAAGCAGGACATCCACCTCCATGTGCCGTCGGGTGCCGTTCCGAAAGACGGCCCTTCAGCGGGCGTGGGGATGGTGACTTCGCTCGCCTCGCTCTATACAGGGCGCCTCGCCCGACCCAAGGTCGCGATGACGGGAGAAATCACCCTGCGCGGCAAGGTGCTCCCGGTCGGCGGGATCAAGGAAAAGGTACTCGCAGCCAAACGCGCTGGAATCGAATGCGTGGTGCTGCCGGACAAGAACCGCCAGGACGTCGCCGAGATTTCCGGCGAGCTGCTCGAGGGCCTGGATCTACGCTACGTGGGGACGATCGATGAGGCGCTCGAACAGACACTCGCTCCCGCCTGAGACGAGGCGCGCGCGTGGGCCGTTGGTCGCGGCCGCCGTCGCATCCATGACGATCTGGGTGCTCGGCTGCGTTTCCCAGGGTACGCACAAGGAGGTGGTCGCGGAACGCGATCGCCTGTTGAACGAAAACGTGCTGATGACCGAGAAGGCGGGACACCTCGAAGTGTCGAACGCGTCTCTCGAAGCCGAGCGCGTGCGCCTCTACGACGAACTCGAGGACCTGCGCGTCGAAACCGAAGCCCTGCAGGCGACCCGCGCGACCCTCGAACAGGACGTGATGCGGCTTTCCGAGAGCCAGGACGACCTGAGTTCGCGCCTCGAAGCGGCCGAGAGCGAGGCCAAGAAGCTGAAGTCCACCTATCAGGGCCTCGTGGCCGATCTCGAGAGCGAACTCCAGAAGGGCGAGATCGAAATCGAACAACTGCGCAGCGGGCTGCGCGTGGCGGTATCGGACGAGATCCTCTTCCGCTCCGGGTCGGCAGACCTCGACAACGACGGGCGAGCGGTCTTGCGCAAGGTGGCCGAGAACATCTCGCGCCTCGACTACGCCGTCGACGTCGAGGGGCATACCGACGACGTGCCGATCCTCGGCCCCCTCAAGAAGAAATATCCAACGAATTGGGAACTCGCGGCCGCGCGGGCTTCGAGTGTCGTGCGCTTGTTCGCGAAATCCGGGATCGATGGCGAACGGCTGCAGGCCATCAGTCGCGCGGAGTTCTCACCCGTGGCGTCGAACCAGAGCGCGGAAGGACGCGGACTCAATCGTCGCATCGAGATTCGTCTGCGTCCGCGCGACGGCAGTGAGGTTGCACCGGCGCCACTCGACGCGGCGGCTGCATCGTCCGAGCCGCCGGCCGAATCATGACATCGTGGCCGAGCGCACCCGACCCGCGTTCGGCACTCCGCGTGATCAGCGAAGCCGCACTCGACGCGGTCGATGCGCGAAAAGCAACCCGGCGCGCACTCGTGCGCGCTGGCTACCGCGAGGCAAGCGCGGCGAGTACGCGGCTGGTCGTGGTGGCCATCGGCAAAGCCGCGGCCGGCATGGCGAGCGCCGTGGTCGAGGAGCCCTGGCCGGTGCCACTCGAGGGCATCGTGGTCACCAAGGACGACCACGCCGCGGGTTTCGACCTCGGGCCTCTCGAAGTCGTCGAGGCCGCACACCCGGTCCCCGACGATCGCAGCGCGGCCGCGGGGCGCCGGGTGCTCGAAGTCGCATCGAACAGCGGCCCCGAAGACCTGCTGTTGGTCTTGCTGTCGGGCGGCGCGTCGTCCCTGGTCTCGCTGCCACCCGATGAGATCACGATCGGGGACCTCGCCCAGGTGAACAGCGCATTGCTCGGGTCGGGGGCTTCGATCCACGAGCTGAACGCAGTACGCAAACACCTGTCGCGGATCTCCGGGGGACGCCTTGCACGAGCTTCCGGTGCCCGACGCGTGGTCGTGCTCGCGATCTCCGACGTGATGGGCGACGACCTCGCGGTCATCGGTTCGGGCCCCTGTGCCCCGGACCCGACGACCTACGGCGATGCCCTTGGCATCCTGCGCGAGCGGGTCGCAGCGAACGAAGTGCCGGATGCCGTCTGGCGCTATCTGGACCAGGGGACGAAGGGCGCGCACGAAGAAACCCCCAAGCCGGGCGACGGCGTCTTCGAACACGTCGACCACGAGATCATCGCGCGCAACCAACACGCGCGAACGGCAGCCGTCGAAGCCGCGGTCGCACAGGGCGCACTCGCAATCGACCTCGGCGAGCGCCTCGACGCCGAAGCGAGCGACACCGGGCGAAATTTCGCCGCGCTCGTCCGTGCCGCACGCACGCATCGGCCGACCTGCCTGATCGCCGGCGGAGAAACCGTCGTGACACTTCGGGGCAGCGGGCGGGGTGGGCGCAGCCAGGAACTCGCACTGGCAGCTGCGCTCGCCCTCGAGGGGAGCGACGCCACCTTGCTGGCGCTCGGCACGGATGGAACCGACGGCCCGACCGACGCGGCCGGGGCGTGGGCCGACGGCTCGACGGCGGCTCGCGCACGGGAAACGGGGTTCGAGCCGATGGAAATGCTCGCCGCGAACGATGCCTATCCCCTCTTCGACCCGCTCGGCGAACTCCACCGCACGGGCCCTACGGGGACGAACGTGATGGACCTCGTTCTCGTCTGGATCCCCCCCACGCCGTGACACGAGAGCGGGGTGACTGAATTCTCGCCGCGCGTCCTGCGTCTCAAGCCAGAGTCCGCTTTCACCCGGGGCGGGGTCTCACTCCGCCTCTTGAGCTCGGGACATCCGATGTCGAAAGACCTGTAAAATCGGTAGTGTTCCGGCTCGATTCTTCCGGTTGCAGGCGAAAACCGGGCTCGGGAAGGTGCCGTCGCCGGCGAGGGGGCGGTCCACAATCGAAAGCCAATCGTTTCTCATCGATCGAATCATCTACGGAGGCCCCTGGCCATGCAGCTCATGAATTCCGCATCCCAGCACAAAGCGACCCGCCGTGGTTTCGCGCGGGTCGTCGTCGCGGCACTCGCCGGCGTTCTGTTCTTTGGTGCCGTCGGGGTCGACACCGCCGAAGCCGGCAAGAAGACCAAGAGCAAGCTCTCCCGGGAAGCCCGGCTGCTCGCCTTCGACACCGAGGCCGGCACGATGACGGTCAAGGAGAGGGGCAAGAAGATCGTCTACAAGGTGAAGTTCGAGGGCTCGGTGATGACCCGGACCACGGCGACCATCAACGCCCGGCCCGTGAAGTTGCACGAGATCCCGCTCAAGGCGCGGGTGAACATCTACTGGCGTCCCGATGAAGCGAACAAGAAGAAGCGCTTCGCTCGAAAGGTCGACGCACTCAATATTCCGAAGGAATTGCTCGAAGAGAAGTAGGGCGTGCGCAATTGACGTGCACGGGACCGCGTTGCGACGCGACTCTACCCATCCATGCATATGAGAAACGAGGGAAACCCGCGGTGGCAGTGAGCCCGGACGAATTCAAGGCAAGCCTCGGTTGCCGGGCCACGGGGGTTTCGATCGTCACCGCCCGGCACGGTGACGTGGTCCACGGCATGACGGTTTCGGACTTCGCGAGCGTGTCCCTCGAACCGCCGCTGGTGTTGGTCAGCGCCGCGAAGACCGCGCGCACCCTCGAGTTGATCGAGGCGGGCAAGTGCTTCTCGCTGAACATTCTCGCGGCGGATCAGCAGGACCTCTCGAACCTCTTCGCTTCGAAGTCCAAAGAGAGCGAGCGCTTTGCGGGCCTCGATACTCGCGAGGCGGTGACCGGCGCACCGCTGATCCCCGGCGCGAAGGTGAACCTCGACTGCGCGTTGGCCGCGACCCACGAGGCCGGCGACCACGTGCTGTGCATCGGCCAGGTCGAGCACGTCGAAATCCAGGACGCCGAGCCGCTCGTTTACTACCAGGGTCGCTACCGCGACCTCACCCCCATCGATGGATAAGCAGCGCAAACGTGGCCCGCAGGCGGGCCGCGCGACGCGCAAGTACGTGGGCAAGGACGCAAGGGAATGAATCGGCAGCTGTTCGAATACGACCCGACCTTTGCCTACCGCTTCATCCCCAACCTGAAAGCGCGGGTCGATCACGAGGGTGGTGGATACCTGCTGCGCACCAACGCCCAGGGGTTTCGCTGCCGCCACGACTTCGCGGCCGAACGATCGGGCGCGACGAAGCGGGTGCTGCTCTTTGGTGACTCCTACACCGCGGGCGACGGCGTGAGCAACAAAAACCGCTACGGCGATGTGCTCGAAACGCTGATCGACGACGTCGAGATCTACAACTTCGGCCTATCGGGGTCGGGGACCGATCAGCAGTACCTGATCTACCAGGAACTCGGCCGCGGCGTCGAACACGACGTGGTGGTGATCGGCGTCCTGGTCGAGAACATCAGGCGCGTCGTCGCGCGACTGCGCCCGTTCGTTTCCGCCGAAGGCGAAGACCTGATTCTCGCGAAGCCGTATTTCGACCTCGATGCCGATGGAAAGCTCACGCTCCACAACGTGCCGACGCCCAAGGATCCGATCGACCCCGAGACGCTGCCCCCGGAAGATCGCGCCTTTCTCGACGAGGGCGGTCGCATGGCCTGGCTGCGCCAGGCCGTCAACAAGATGGGTTCGCGCGTGAAGGACGTCGCGCAGAAACTGACCAACTATCAGCCACTGCCCGAATACGACGATGCTTCGGGCGCCGCGTGGCAGCTGATGAAGGCCATTCTCGCCGAGTGGATTGGCGAGTTGTCGAAGCCCGTGATCGTGTGCCCGATCCCCGTTTATCAGTACATCGAGGGGACGGCGTCACCCGAGGGCTATCGCGCACGTTTTCGCGAACTCGAGGCGCTGCCGGGTGTGACGCTCCACGACCCCCTCGACGACTTCTGCGCCCATTCGGCCGAAGAGCGGCGTGGTTTTCGCTTCGAGGAGGACTGCCATCTCACGCCGAGTGCCCACCGCGTACTGGCCGAGTCCCTGAGCGCACCCATCGAAGCGAAACTCGCGGCGGGGAGCGCGTAGACGATGACGACCCACGTACTCGGCATCAGCGCCTTCTATCACGACTCCGCGGCCGCGCTGGTGAGTGACGGAGAGATCGTCGCGGCAGCGCAGGAAGAACGCTTCACGCGCAAGAAGCACGACCCGATGTTTCCGCGTCATGCGATCAACTACTGCCTCGAGGAAGCCTTCATCGAGGCGGACGAGCTTTCGGCGGTGGTCTTCTACGACAACCCCGTGCTCTCCTTCGACCGCGTGATGCAGTCGTTGATCCGAGTGGCACCTGCGGGCGAAGAGCAGTGGCTCAAGGCCGCGCCCGCCTTCCTCGGGGTCAAGCCCTTCGTCACGCGCTACGTGCACGAGATGTTGAAGGAGGAAGTGCCCGTCCTCTTCACCCGACACCACCTCTCGCACGCGGCTTCGGCCTTCTATCCGTCGCCCTTCGAAGAAGCCGCGGTGCTCACCGTCGACGGCGTCGGCGAATGGGCCACGACGAGTCTCGCCGTAGGAGAGGGCAGCGACCTGCGGATGCTGAAGGAGATCCGCTATCCGCATTCGCTCGGCTTGCTCTACAGCGCGTTCACCTACTTCTGTGGCTTCAAGGTCAACTCGGGCGAGTACAAGCTCATGGGCCTCGCCCCCTATGGCGCGCCGAAGTACGTCGACCGCATTCGCGAACTCATCGACGTGAAGGACGACGGCTCGTTTCGTCTCGACATGGACTTCTTCGGCTTCCTCGACACCGACCGCATGACGAACGATCGCTTCGACGCGCTCTTCGACGGCCCGCCCCGGGAACCCGAAAGCCAGATCTCCCGCCGCGAAATCGATCTTGCGGCTTCCGTACAACAGGTGACCGAAGAGCTCATGATCGGGCTCTCGCGTCACGCGCGCGAAGTGACGGGCAAGC
>JASMLK010000137.1 GCA_030748735.1 Myxococcota bacterium
TGATCTTGGCGACTGCCTTTTTTTGTTCGGGAGACATGTCGGCGATCTTTCGGATCTGGTTCGAATGAGGGGAGCAGGGTGAGCCCAGAGGCTCGCGGTCGCACGCGCCGACCGTACCGAAAGGCATCCCCATCTTGAAGCCACCGCGACTGATCGTGCCCCCGTGCTCGCCCTCAATCGCGATTCCGGGTATTTATTTCGTTGCAGGTCGGTGGAGGATGTGGCGGAGATGTCGACTGTGACATCGAGTGGACGAAGCGGCGGTAATTTTCGCGCATGCGCGATGCGAGGCCCCCGACCGGGGCACGCGCTTGCGGTTGCGTTGGCTTGTGGCGCGCTCGGGATCATCGGATGTCAATCGGTCTGGCCGACCGACACGCCCGAGCGTACGACGAATACGGTCGAAGAAGCCGAGCTGGCGCTGGCGCGCAACGACATCGCGCAGGCGAATCGCTTGTTCGACCGTGCGCTCGAAAGCGCTCCGCGAAACGGCCGCGCGCTCGTCGGCAGCGCGCGCGCCAGGCTCGCGGCGGAACGCGGCGAACCCGCCCTGGCTCGCTTCGACAGCTATCGCGAAGTCGGCGGCCCCTGGCGACGGGCTGAACAGTACGACCACTGCAGTGCGCTGGCTCTTGCGGGCGAGCAGGTGCTCGAAGCGGGTTCGCGACCCGATCGTGCTCACGCACTCGCCGAACGTCTCGCCGCCACCCGATGTGAAGAGCACCCCGCAGACGAATTGCTGTTGCGAAGTGGCTTGCAGCTCGCCGATCGCGAGATTGAGGCGGGTCGCCACGCGAGCGCACTCCCGCTCTATCTCGCGATCATCGACGATCGCGACGCTGCGAATCGGTCGAACGTGCGCGCGGTCACTGAGACGACCGTGCGCTACGACGATCCTCATCTGGCCCGTGCATATCTCTCGGCGAGCCGGCTACTACTCGCGGATGATCGACGAGACGAGGCGCTGGCGTTGTTGTCGAGAGGCCTCGACGAGCTTCCCGGCAATCGCGACCTGGTTCATCTCATGGTGACCGTACTCGCCGAGGGCTCGAACGTGGTGTTTCCGCGTGAGAAGCCCCCCGGATCTCAGGCGCCAGCCGCACCGCGCTGAGCGTAAGTGAAAAAAAGTGGGCACCAGGGAACGCGTCGCAGTGACCAAGTCGGTGTCGAACAATCAGCAATCTTGCACGACAGTTGCGGGTCATGGGCGGAACCCCCATCATCTGGCCCCTTGGGTGGGATCGGGGCACAGGCCAGGCGCAATTGCGCGGTGCATTCGACCATCAAACGGATCAAACGCATGCGAATTCAAACCGGAAGTCGCGAAGACAGAGGAACAACGAGGGAACCATGACGAAACGATTCATTGCGCTTACGGCCGCAACCTTTGGCCTGCTGTTCCTGGTGGCATGCCAAACCACCCCGGAACCGGCCGAACCCGTTGAAGAAGCTCCGGATACCGGCAGCGAATTCAGCCAGGGCGAAACGCCCGTCGAGCCGGTGCGCGATCGCCTGGCAGACCTGCGGCTCGTCGCGGCCTACTTCGACTACGACCGCTCGGAAATTCGCGACGACATGCGCGACGTCCTCAAGGCCAACGCCGAAGGGCTGAAGGAAGCGGGCGTCGTGGTCGTGATCGAAGGTCACGCGGACGAGCGTGGTTCCGAGGAATACAACCTGGCCCTCGGTGAGCGTCGTGCCGAATCGGTCCGCCGCTACCTGTCGGCGCTCGGCGTTGACGATTCGCAGATGCGCATCGTGAGCTACGGCGAATCGAAGCCCGCCGCGATGGGCCACGACGAATCGGCATGGCGGCTCAACCGCCGGGCGGAGTTCCGCGCGCGCTGATTCGAAAGACATCGATTCGCCGAAAGGCGAGTGATCGAGACGGGGCGGCTTCCAGCACGGAGTCGCCCCGTTTCGTTTGCGAGGCTCGCGTGATCCTCTCTAGAGGTCCGGCCGGACCTCTAGCCGCTGCGCGGTGATGTGTACGCTTCGGGCGCGCATTGGTTGCGGGTTTCGCGATGCGTCGCGGGGGTGCGGGGGTGTATTGCGGTTGATACCGTGATTCGGCACTGCGAGTGCCGGGATTTCCATCGAGCGCTATCCGCGCACAGCCCGCCCCGGTCGTATCTCTCCCACCGTCTCACCCGACCGCAATCGGTCCAACGAAAGGAATCCCCATGCCGTTTTCCGGAGGACAGCTCGCCGCGAAGGCCCTGAAAGAGGCCGGCGTCGAAGTCATCTTCACCCTGTCGGGTGGACACATCATGCCGCTGTTCGAAGGTTGCCTCGACGAAGGGATCAAGATCGTCGACGTGCGCCACGAGCAGGCTGCCGTGCATGCAGCCGATGCCTGGGCGCGCTGCAACCCCGGCAAGGTGGGCGTTGCGGCCATTACGGCGGGCCCCGGTGTGACGGACGGTGTGACGGGTGTCGCGAACGCATGGCGCGCCAACTCGCCGATCCTCGTCTTTGGCGGCCAGGGGCCGTTCAACAACCTGCGCCGCGGTTCGCTGCAGGAAATGGATCACATCGGCGTGATGCGGCCGATCACCAAGTACGCCGACGCGTGCTACGAGAGCTATCGCATTCCCGAGTACATCGAGCTGGCGGTCCGTCACGCGATTTCGGGGACCCCGGGGCCGGCCTTCCTCGAGATTCCGATGGACATCTTCATGGGGCAGGTCGCCGACGAAGAGGTCGTCGTACCGCGTATCCGCACCACGGCGCCGCGCATTTCGCCCGACCGCACGGAAGTGCGCAGCGCCCTCGAAGAGCTCTCGAGGGCCGAGCGCCCGATGCTCATGGCGGGTACGTCGGTGAAGTGGTCCGAAGGTGAAGCGGCGATGAACAGCTTCATCGACGAGATCCACCTCCCCACCTACTGCAACGGCATGGGCCGGGGCACGGTGCCGTGGGAATCGCCGCAGTTCCTGAACCGCTCACGCAGAGACGCGCTCGCCAAGACGGACTGCATCCTGCTCGCAGGTACGCTGCTCGACTTCCGCATGCGCTTCGGCAAGGCGATCCCCGAAGACGCCAAGGTGATCCAGCTCGACATGGACAACATCTTGATGGGCCAAAACCGTCAGACCGACGTGCCGCTGGTGGGCAACGTCGGCTGCTCGTTCGAGATGCTCTCCGAAGAGATGAAGAACCAGGGCCTGCAGCTCGACTTCACCGCGTGGCGCGACGAGCTTCGCGAGATCGAGAACGAAGCCGAAGCCAAGGTGCAGTCGGCGCTCAACAGCGACGAGACTCCTGTCGACCCCCAGCGCATGTGCAAGGAAGTACGCGACTGGCTCGACACCCTCGATAGCCCGATCGTGATCGGCGACGGCGGCGACATCGTGGCGACCGCGGCCAAAATCATCCCCGTGAAGGGGCCGGGCGCCTGGATGGATCCGGGTCCGCTCGGCACGTTGGGTGTCGGCATGCCGTTCGCGTTGGCTGCGCAGCTCGCGCACCCCGACAAGCGCGTGGTCATCGTCTACGGCGACGGTTCGTTCGGCCTCAATGGTTTCGAATACGACACCGCGGTTCGCTTCAACCTGCCGATCATCGGCATCGTGGGGAACGACGGAGCCTGGGGACAGATGATGCGACCCCAGGGCGCGATGATGGGTTGGGACCGCCTCGACGGCGCACTCTTGAACCGCACGCGTTACGACAAGGTCGTCGAAGCTCTCGGCGGCCACGGCGAGTTGGTCGAGAGCCCCGACGAACTCCAGCCCGCACTCGAGCGTGCGGCGGCTTCGGGCAAGCCGGCGCTCATCAACGTGATGATCCGCCAGGACCGCGAATTCAAGGGCGGTATCTACGTCTAGAACCACGCGCTACGGCGCTGCTCGAAAACTCGAACCGGGACTCGCGCTTCATGCCGAGCCCCGGTTCTTGTTTCTGACTCCGGGTCGCGTCGATCGCGCGCGAACGCAGTTCGCCCCCTTCTGACCCAGGCGAACTCCCGCCCGTGGCAGCGCGCCCCTCAGTTCACATGTACCGATCATGTGTTTGGTCTGTGCAGGCACGGAACTTGCTCCGGCTCTGCACTGCGCCCGCGACCTCGCGACCCCTCGAATGGAGATTTCATGACCAACTTTCTTGACGCCTATTCGATCCAGTACTGGCTCGAATCCTGCCCTCAGGGCTACCTCGAACAGACCGAATTTGGTCATGAAGCGGGCCAGAAGGAGCCCGACGCCCTGCTCTCGGATCCGTTGCTGCGCGAGCAGGCGATCCGAGTGACCTGTCAGCTCGTGTCCGGTGAGCGGGCAGCCTTGGCGGCGAGTTCGGGCCTCATCAACGCGGCGCCCGACGAAGCGAGCAAGCGCTTTCTCGCGACCCAGACCCTCGACGAAGCGCGTCACGTCGAGATCTTCACCCAGCGTCTGTACGACCTCGGCGTAAAGAAGGACGAACTCGAAAGCGTCCTCGCCGACAAGACGAACCCGAACCTCGCGCAGTTCGCCGAGATCCTGCTCGAAAAGGTCGACAAAAAGGACTTCGTCTCGGGTGTCGTGGGGCAGAACATCGTGCTCGAAGGCATGGCGTTCACCGTCTTCGAAATGTTGGAAGCCTCCAACAAGGCACTCAACCCGAAGTTTGCGAAGATCCTTTCGGGCACGATCGCGGACGAACGGCGACACGTCGGTTTCGGTGAAAACCGCATCGGCGCGCTGATCAGTCAGCATCCCGAGAAGAAGCCCGAAGTCGAAGCCATGCAGCGCGACATGTCGTACTTCATGCTCGCGACCTTTGCGGACCAGTTCCGGAACCCGGAGATGCGCGAAGAGATCAAGGCCTCGCGCGAAAAGGCAGGCGAGGAACAGCAGGCCAGCTGGCAAGGTGCGAAGCTCGGTGACATGGAGCCCGAAGAACTCGAGAACCTGCTCGCCGACACCGTGCTCGGCGAATTCAAGCAGCGACTGTCGCGAGTGGGCATCGACTATCAGACGCCCGCACGGCCCTAGCAGGAGGTGTCGCGTGTCGGAGGTGGGTGAAGTTCACGACCTCGATCCGGAGGTGTTCGAACGAGAGGTTCGAACCTTCGATCATTGGTTTGGTGCGGTGCAGGACTATCTGTCCGATCTCGAGCATGGGCACCGGGCCGACATCGCCAGTGAGGAATTGGCGGCCGACGAGGTCGATCGCCTGACCACGGCGCTTTGCAACTACGCCGTGGCGGAAACAGCTGCCCTCGAGGCGTCAAGCGGCCTGGTCCGCTTGGCGCCGAACCACGCGAGCAAGATCTTCCTGGCCACGCAGGCGGTCGACGAAGCGCGTCACGTCGAAGTCATCCTGCAGCGCCTGGAGGACATCGGTGTCGAGGATCCCGCCGCCGAGATCGAACGGCGTGCCAACCCGGCGGTCCGCGAGTTCAAGAACCGCCTGCTGTACCTCGTCGATTCGAATCAGTGGGATCTCGCGATCTTCGCCCAGAACGTTTCGCTCGAAGCGATGGAGTTCTCGGCGTTTCGCGCGCACGCGACGGTGGGTGATCCCGTGACCTGCGACATGCTCGAGCGAATGTTGCGCGACGAGCGGCGTCACCTCGGGTTTGGTGAGAACGAAATCGCGAGATGCCTGCGCACCGATCCGTCGCGTGGCGCACAGATCGCATCGGTGAAGAACGAACTCGAAAGCCTCGCGATCAACACGTTCGAGTACACGGCCAAGGAACTCGAGGTGGAGTCGGACACCATCACGAAGCTCGGGCGTGACTACCGAGACGCGGTCGAGAGGCTGGGGTTGTAATCATGTTGACCAGCATTGCGGCGAAGTCGAGGCGACGATGAGCGGGAGCAGCCATGCCGCCGCCGAGGCGGGCGATTCGCCGGGGAAGATCAAAGAAACGAAGCCACGGCGTCGCTACGAACTCGACGATCGCGGCTTCGACGAAGTCCCCCGCAAGTACCGCAAGTACTACCGGAAGTGGGAAGGCCCGGACGACGAGCTCGCCCCCAACGAAGCGCTGTGCCCCGTGTGCAAGATCGTGATGCGCTCCGTGCGTGAGCTTCGCGACGGCGACCAGCTCTACTGCATGGCGTGCATGACCCGTGTACGGATCGTAAGCGGCGAGAACGGCCGGCTCGAGACCCGCGTCACCTACTGATCTCGCGTGTCCGTCCAACGCCCCGAACGGTGCTGCATCGGTGGGTACAGGCGAGTACAGTGGGTGGTCGTCCGTTCAACCCGAGCCGCCGTCGCTGCCTGAGTGCGCCCGCTGTGCCACCGCGGCCACGACGGGCCGCGCCCGGATCGCTGAGTTCCCGAGCCTTTGCCCTTGCCCAGCCCGCATGTCTCACCAGGTCTCTACTGCGACGGCACATCTCCGCACTCCGTCGGCACAAATCGACATCCACGTGCTCGACGTGGCTACGGCCACGCCTCCGCGCGTGAATGCCGATTTCCACCGACGGAGCACGAATCTGCACCGTCTCGCAACGAGACCTGGTGAGACATGCGGGTTGGTCCCCCCGCCGCCGAGGGTTTCGCGCTGCGTCCCAGCAGCAGCGCCGAACTTGGGTTCGACCCGGCGTGGCTGCGGGCTCTCGTCGAACGCACGGGTCCCCTCGCCGTCGTAGACCTCGAAACGACGGGTCTCCCGCGCGACCCGCGCGCCGAGGTCCTCGAACTCGGTGTTCTCACATTCGATCTCGCGCAGGACGACCCGGACACCGTGGAGGCGGCCGCGCTTTCTGGGCTCGTGAGGCCGAGTGAGCCCCTGCCGCCCGACATCCAGCGGATCACCGGGCTGCGAGACCGCGACGTCACCTCGGCCCCGCGGCTCGAAGACGTGCGCTACCGCGTCCTCGAAGCCTTGAAGGGGCGCGTCATCATCGCCCACAACGCGGAGTTCGAGCGCACCTTCCTGTCGGGTTTCTTGTCGCCCGATTTCAAGCGTGCGGTGTTTCTCGACACCCAGGACCTGCTGGCGCTGACCCACCCCGACGCTTCCGACCTGCGCCTCGCCACCTTCGTGAGAGAACTCCTCGGGCGTGAAGAACGACATCGCGCGCTGCAGGACGCGGTCGACACGGCGGCCGTACTTGCCGAGGTCGCTGCCGGAGCAGACCGCGGCGAGTCGCGCTACGTGAATGCCCGCCGGGCACTCGATCGCTACGAACCCGTATCGCCCTGGCTCGAGGTCCTGCGCGGCCCGCTCCTCGTCGACGAAGAACCCGCAGTCGAAGACCCGGCCGCGCAGTTCATCGAGATCGGCAGCTGCGACGATGCTCCGGTCCCCTTCGACGAAGATGCGATCGTCGCTGCGCTGCGTGACGAAGCGCGCGGGCGTCGCCACTTTCCCGGCTACCGCGTGCGCGACGAACAGATCGAACTCGCGCGCTACTTCGTGCGACATCTGCGCGACGGCAAGACGCTGTTGCTCGAGGGTGGGACCGGTGTTGGGAAGTCACTCGCCTATCTCGCGGCGGCGATTCCGTTTGCGCGTGAGCGTCGCGAGCGCGGTGAACGCGGCCCGGTCGTGATCTCGACGCGAACGAAACTCCTGCAGGACCAGCTGCTGCGCAAAGACATCGGCGCCGCGGCGCGCTTTCTCGGCTACCCGCAGTTGCGCGCGCTTTCGATCAAGGGTCGTGCGAATTACGCCTGTGAAAGAAGGCTCGATCAGGTGCTCGAAGAGGGACGCAACCTCGATGTCTTCCCCGACGAGCGGATGGCCTATGGCGTCCTGCTCGCGTGCGCGCGCACGCGTCCCCACGCCGAGATCGGCGACCTGCCCGCCGCCTTGATGCGCCGGTATCCGCGATTGCGCGATTTGCGAACACGTTCCGTTGCTGGGCGCGCCGAACACTGCAGCCGAGAAGCCTGTGCAAAAACACCGGGTTGCCCATTCGGTGCCAGGCGCGCGGCGCTCGCGAAGGCCGACCTCGTGGTGGCCAACCACGACCTGCTGCTGCGCTGGCCCTCCGACTATCCGCGGTTGTCCCACGTGATCTGCGACGAGGCGCACGAGCTTGCGGGCGTCGCGGACAACGTCTACGCCCAGGTGATCCAGCCCGACGAGGTGCTCGAGCGCATCGACGAGATCTTCGGCCGCCCGGGCGATCGCGGCGAGGCGCGACTGCTTCCCGTCGAGCTGCGAAGACGCGTCGCGGTCGACGTCGTCGACTGGCGCCGCGAGATCGACCTCGCTTTCGCGGGGCTCGCCAAGAGCGTCGCGGGCTTCGCGAACGAGTTCGGAGAGCTGCAGCTTCCGACCGAGCCCGACGTTCATCTCCCTGACGCTGCGCGATTCGCGCGCGAAGCGGCGAGTCGTCTCGACGGTGTTGCGCACGGTGCAGAAGTGCTCGCCGCCGAGCGTTCGAAGGTCGAAGACAGCGACGATCCACTGATGCGGGGGATCGGCGACTTGTACGACGCCGCCGACGGTTTGCGCATGGCGTTCAGCGACCTGCCGAGCCATGTCTCGTCGTTCGAAGGGCTCGGTCGTTCGGGGTCGCGCTTTCGTCTTTCGATACGACCGGTGAGTCCCGCGTCTTCGTATCACGCGGGTTTCATGGACGGGCTCGAAAGCTTCGCCGCGGTGTCGGCGAGTTTGTTCGTTGCCGACGATGCGTTCGCGGCGCTCGGCGAACTCGAAATCGAAGAGCGCGGCGGTGATCTCGTGGAACGCGTGCGCGTCGCAAGCCCGTTTCCCTACCGCGCCAACATGCGGGCCGTTGCGCTTTCGCGTGTTCGTGACCCGGTCGCCGACACCGCAAGCGTGCTCGAAGTCCTCGCGCGCGAACTCGGCGGACGCACGCTCGGCCTGTTCACCAGCCTGCGCCGCATGCATGAAGTCGCGACAGTGCTTTCGAGCGCGCTCGACAACACGGGGATCGAAGTCCTCGCTCCCGTGCGAGCCCACGACGACCCGGCCGCCCTGGTCGATCGTTTTGCGAACAGCAGGACGGGGGCCGTCCTGCTCGGCGCCAGGACCTTCTGGCAGGGGCTCGATCTCCCGGGCGATGGCCTGCAGGCGGTGGTGATCGAAAAACTGCCCTTCGAGGTGCCGACCGAGCTGCGCCGCCGCCGTGAAGAGCGGGTTCGCGAAGCCGGCGAAGACCCGTTTTCCCGCCTGGCCCTGGGCAAGATGAAGCTCCATCTGAAGCAGATGACCGGCCGCTTGATCCGCAGCGAAACCGATCGCGGAGTCGCGGTGATCGTCGACGCCCGTGCAGACCGCCCCTACTTCAGGACGTTGGGAGATGCCTTCCCCGGAGGGACGGAGATTCGGCTGGTGGAGATCGACGGGCTTGCCGGGGTGCTCGAAGAGGTCGGCCTCGGAAGCCGATCTGCCCCTCGGGGACAGGGGTAAGCCGAATCTCACATGGTAAGCTTCCGCCTCCCCAGCGACGCGATGCGCTGTCCATGCGCACTGCCTGCGTCCACTTTGCTCCCAGCGACCGCCCCCCGCGATCCAACCAGCAAGATCGAACCGCGCAGGGGCGCGACCGAGTTCAAAACCAAAAACACATTGAGAGCGCGGGGTTTTGCATCACATTTGCAAAGCGACTCGCAGTTCCAAGCTAGCTTGTGCGTTCATTGAGCCACGGTGACGTGGTTGGAGTGGCCCCTCTTGTCGATGCTCATGCCGAAGATGAAGTTCGCGCGCGAAAAGGGTGACTCTGAGTATCAGTATCCGGTGAATCCGCGTGCAGCGTCCGAGAGGGCCGCGACTTGAGTCTTCAACTCCACGCGGTTGGTCACTACCACCCGTCCAACGAGATCACCAACGCGTTTCTCGAGTCGCTCGACATCGAGACGAGCGATGAGTGGATCATGGATCGGGTGGGCATTCGTTCGCGCCGCACGGGTCTGCCGCTCGACTACATCGTGCAGACGAAGAATCGCGATCCGCGTGAAGGGATCGAGATTGCCGAAGTGTCGAACGCCGAGATGGGCGCGAAAGCGGCCGAAATGGCGCTCGAACGGGCCGGTATCGAGGCAAGCCAGATCGGCATGGTGATCGGCGGCGGTTGTGCGCCCGACTATGCGATCCCCGCGGAAGGCGCGCGCGTGGCCGACCTGCTCGGCATCGAAGCACCCGCGTTCGACATCGCTTCCGCGTGCACGAGCTACTTCGCCTCGGTGCGGACGCTTTCGATGATGGACGCCGCACAGCTTCCGGACTTCATCCTGGTCGTCGTGGCCGAAGCCATGACACGCACGATCGACTACACGGATCGCAACTCGGCAGTGCTCTGGGGAGATGGCGCTGCTGCGGCCGTCTTCTCGACCCGCATCCCGGGTGCTGCAACGATCATGGGTAGCGACCTCGCTTCGAATCCAGCGGGGCAGGGCAAGGTCGTGATTCCGCGACTCGGCTTCTTCGAACAAGAAGGTCGCACGGTGCAGATGTTCGCGATCAAGAAGACGATCGCGGGTTATCGCGCTCTCGAAGAGGAACACGGGGAAGACGCCCGACGTCTCAACTTCGTCGGCCACCAGGCGAACCTCCGCATGCTCGAAAACGTTTGCGGCAAGTGCGACATTTCCGACGACCGTCATCACTTCAACGTGGACTGGTACGGCAACACCGGAGCTGCGAGCGGGGTTTCGGTCGTGTCGCAGAACTGGGAGAAGTGGAAACCCGACGACGACATCGCCTGTGTGGGCGTTGGGTCGGGTCTTACCTGGGGACGATATCTGCTGCGCATGAATGCGGCGCCGGCAGGGGGCGGAGCGTGACGAGTCAACTGACCTACGACGAATTTCGCGGGCGCGATCACTTCGAGCGCGACGAGCTATTGGCCTTTGCTTATGGACGCCTCGTGAAGGACCCGCCCGAATCGTTTCGCGCGCGGCTCCCCACCCCGCCGATGATGATGTTCCACCGCGTGACCGCGATCGAAGCCAACAAGGCGCGCGGTCGCATCGTTGCCGAAGCCGACGTCGGTCTCGACGATTGGTTCTTTCATTGCCACTTCAATGGCGACCCCGTGCAACCCGGTTGCCTCGGCCTCGACGCCGTATGGCAATTGCTCGGCTTCTACTGCGTGTGGCGTGGCGGCCCGGGCACCGGCCGTGCGTTGGGGGTCGGCGAAGTCGACTTCATGGGCCAGATCCGCCCCCACGACAAGCTCGTGCGCTACGAGATCGATGTGCGGCGCTACACCGAACTCGAAACCCAGGGCGCTTCGATGGTGGTCGGCAACGCGACGGTCCTCGTCGACGACCAGGAGATCTACCGCATCGAAAAAGCGCGAGTGGGCACCTTCACCGGAATCGCGTATTCCGACTATCCCCTGGCGTCCGAGAACGCGCACGGCGGGAGGAACCAAGAATGAGCGAAACCCCCGTGGCACTCGTAACGGGTGGTGGGACTGGTATCGGTGCGGCGTGCTGTCGACGTCTCGCGGCCGAAGGCTTTCGTGTTGGCGTCCACTATCGCTCGAGCGAGGAGAAGGCGAAGAAGCTCATCGCCGAATTGCCCGACGGCTTCGGTGTGCGGGCGGATCTCTCGGATTCCGAATCGATCGACGCGATGGTGAAGGAATTGAAGGAAGTCGCAGGCCGCGTAGACACCCTGGTGAACAACGCCGGCTACAACGTCAACGCACCCATGCTGACGATGAGCCTCGACCAATACGATTCAGTGGCGTCGGTGGCGCGCGGTACCTGGTACCTGTCGAAGATGATCTTGCGTCGTTTCATGATGCGCAAGGGTACGGGCCGCATCGTGAACATCTCGAGCGTCGTGGGTCACACCGGGAACCCCGGCCAGGTGCCCTACACGATGGTCAAGGCGGGCCTCGACGCCTTCACGAAGTCGCTCGCGCAAGAACTCGCGGGCCGCGAGATTCTCGTGAACTCGGTCGCCCCCGGTTTCATCGATACCGACATGACGGAAGAGCTGCCCGAGGAAGTCAAAGAGCAGATCCTGTCCCGCATCCCGCAAGGTCGCATGGGGAGTGCGGACGAAGTGGCCGACGTCGTGGCGTATCTCGCAACGCGGGCCAGCTACGTCAACGGCACCGTCGTGCATGTGAATGGAGGAATGTACGGTGGGTGATCTGCTGAGCCGCGAAGACGTGCTCGCCCGGGTTCCCCAACAGGAGCCCTTCCGCTTCATCGACGAGATCGTCGAACTCGACGTCGATCACATCGTGGCGCGCTACACGTTTCGCGAAGACCAGGACTTCTACCGCGGCCACTTTCCCGGCAACCCCGTGACGCCCGGTGTGATCTTGATCGAGACGATGGCCCAGGCGGGCGTCGTGGCGTACGGCATCTATCTCTATGCCGCCGAGACCTCGGCCGAAGAGGTGGAGAAACTCGTTACGGTTTTCACCGACGCGCAGGTCGACTTTTCCGGCATGGTCAAGCCGGGCGATCGCGTCACGACCACCGCACGCAAGGTCTTCTTTCGCCGCAAGAAGCTTCGCTGCGAACTGGAAATGACGCTCGATGACGGAACAGTCGTGTGTTCGGGAGTGTTGTCGGGCATGGGAGTTCCACGATGAGACGAGTCGTCATTACAGGGCTCGGTGTGATCGCACCGAACGGCAACGGGATCAGCGCCTTCGAAGCCGCGCTGCGCAAGGGACAGTCGGGTCTCCGTTATCAGGCCGTGATGGAAGATTCGAAGTTCGGTTGCCGTGTGGCGGGCACGCCCGAAGGTGTCGACGAACTCGCCGAAGCGACCTTTCGCGAAGACGAACTGCTCGCGATGAACATGAGCCACCGCTACGCGAGCCTCGCGGCCGTCGAAGCGTGGCGCACGGCGGGTTTCGAAGTGCCGGAACTCGACAGCGGTGTCGATTGGGACACCGGCGCGATTCTCGGCACCGGGATCGGGGGCATGGATACGACGGCCGAGAAGGTCGTTCCGCTCACGGACCAGAAGAAGATTCGGCGCCTCGGCTCGACCGCGGTCGAGCAGGTGATGGCCAGCGGCATCTCGGCACGCGTCTCGGGTCAGTTGGCATTGGGCAACCAGGTCACGACGAATTCGAGTGCATGTAGTACCGGGACCGAAGCGATTTCGATGGGTGTCGAGCGCATTCGCGCCGGGCTCGCCGAACGGATGATCTGCGGTGGAGCCGAAGCGGCCAGCCACTACATCTGGGCCGGCTTCGATGCGATGCGCGTTCTGTGCCGCAACTTCAACGACGAACCCGAAAAGGCATCACGCCCGATGAGCGCTTCTGCGGGCGGCTTCATCCCGGGCTCGGGCGCTGGCATGTTGCTGCTCGAAAGCCTCGAAAGCGCCGAAGCGCGCGGTGCCACGATCCACGCCGAAGTGCTCGGCACGGCACTCAACTGCGGCGGACATCGCACCGGCGGAAGCATGACGGCGCCGAACCCCGAAAGCGTCGGGCGCTGCATTCAATCGGCACTCGCCGACGCAAAGATCGACGGTTCGCAGGTCGACGCCATCAACGGTCACCTGACCGCAACGGGCGCAGATCCCAAGGAAATCGGTTCCTGGTCGCGCGGACTCGATCGCGCACCCGACGACTTCCCGGTCATCACGGCGACGAAATCGCTGGTGGGGCATGCGCTCGGCGCGGCCGGCGGGATCGAGTCGGTGGCTTCGGTCTTGATGCTGAAGGGCGGCTTCGTTCAGCCCGCCATCAACTGCGAAGACGTACACGAAGAGATCCAGCCGTTCGCCGGGTCGATCCCTCACGAGGGGGGCGACATGCCGGACATGAAGATTCTCGCGAAGGCGAGCTTCGGCTTCGGGGACGTGAACGCCTGCGCGATCTTCAAGAAGTGGGATTCATAGCTACAACATTTTGAAGAACGTTCTGCAAAAGGGAGGAATCATGGAACAGTCGGAAGTGATGGAAGGTGTCGTGAAGATCCTGACGCCGTGGGTCAAGAACGAAGACGCACTCGCGTCGGTCTCGATGGAGACGAACATCCTCGAAGATCTCAAGGTCAACTCGGCACGTCTGGTAGACGTCGTCATCGCGTTCGAAGATGAATTCGACATCGAGATCGCAGACGAAGACGTCGATTCGGTGAACACGGTTGGCGACGCGGTCACCCTGATCGCCGCGAAGCTCGGCTGATCGCAGCCCATCATCGCCAGGGTCGTTGGAGGCTCGCGTGAGCAAGGCGGCACCAGCAGGACTTTCCCGTCGCATGCGTTTCAAGCATGTGTTCCAGCGCGAGGTCGGTCGCTTGATCGTTCCGTTCTGGGTCGGTCCGATCGTCTTCTTCTTGCGTTTCGTGCTCGGCTATCGCATCGAGAACGCGGCCGAGCTGAGGGCGCGGTACCGGGCGCTGCGCGAGGAGAGCGACGCGCCCCTGCTGATCTGCCCCAACCACCTCACCCTGATCGATTCGTTGATCGTCGCCTGGGCGTTGGCGCCGTGGTGGTACTACACGCTCCACTACGACGCGCTCCCGTGGAACACACCCGAACGCAAGAATTTCGGGCGCACAGCGGTGACGAGGTCTCTCATCTTCGTTGCGAAGTGCATCGCGATATCGCGCGGTGGAGAGCGATCCGAGGTGGGGCAGGTGTTGTCTCGCGTCACCCACCTGCTGACCCACGGTGAAGTCGCAATGGTGTTCCCCGAAGGCACGCGAAGCCGCACTGGCCGCGTGACGGGAGAATCGATCGCGTGGGGGGTCGGGCGCATCATCAGTTCGACGTCGGGCTGTCGCGTTCTGTGTGTGTACGCGCGCGGCGACACGCAGGAGAGCTGGGGGAGCATCCCGAACATGGGTGACAGCTTCCACGTCGAGCTCGACTGCTTCGAGCCCAAGTCCGATGCGAAAGGCGCGCGCCGTTCGCTCGACATCACGAAACAGGTGCTGGGTCGGATCGCGGCGATGGAAGAGGCCTACTTCGATGGTCGGCAATGATGTCGTCGACTTGCACGATGTCGACGCCGACATCGCGACCTATCGCGATCGCTTCGACGAGCGGGTGTTTCGCGACGAAGAGCGCGAGGGGATCGCATGCGACGAACTGGGTCGAAGTACGCGTTGGCAGTACTGGGCCGCCAAAGAGGCCTGTTACAAGGTCGCGAAACAGGAAGACCCGAGCACCGTCTTTTCCCCCCGAGCCTTCGAGGTCCATTCGGATCTACGCTGGGCCGAAGTCTTCATGCCAGTGCAGCACACGAGTGGACAGTTCATGGTGATCCTGGAACCCGCTAACGACCGTGTTCACGCGCTTGCGGCCCGAAATACAGGTGACTTCGCGCACGTCGTGCGTGGAGTCGCGCCCTGTGATCCGCCGGCCCAGGCCGGAAGTGAAGTGAGGAGGCTCGCTCGCGAAGCCGTTGCGAAGCACCTCGACGTGGGCGTCGACCGCGTCGAGATCACGCGTGACGAGCGGATACCGAAGCTTTGCTTCGACGGCGAACGCCTCGATGCAAGCCTGTCCCTTTCGCATCACGGTCGCTGGGTCGCCTACGCGTGTGACATGAAGGGGCTTGCGAATGGCTGAGATCAAGCGGCTTGCGATCGTGAACCGCGGCGAAGCCGCGATGCGTTGCGTGCGCGCGGTCAAGACCCTGCGCGCCCACGAACGAAGCGACCTCGAGGTCGTTGCGCTCTTCACCCAGCCCGATCGCGAAGCGCCCTTCGTTCGCCAGGCCGATCGCGCGATCGAGATTTCCCATCCAGGCGGCGCCGTTTCGGCGTATCTGGACCACGACGGCGTGCTGGCTGCACTGAAGCAGGTCGAGGCCGACGCGGTCTGGCCCGGCTGGGGCTTCGTCGCCGAAAGCCCGGACTTCGTCGACCGCCTCGCCGAAGCCGGGATCACCTTCCTCGGCCCCACTGCGGACGCGATGCGTTCGCTGGGAGACAAGATCACCTCGAAGCTCGCGGCCGAAGAAGCTTCGGTTCCCGTTTCGCCCTGGAGCGGTGGCGAACTCAAGGACGAACACGACGCTCTCGAGCACGCGCGCAGCATCGGCTTCCCGATCGTCATCAAGGCGACTGCGGGCGGCGGCGGCCGCGGCATCCGCATGATCGATGGCGAAGAGGAACTCGCCGAGGGCTTCCGCTCGGCGGCCGCCGAAGCCAAGGGCGCGTTCGGTGACGACCGCCTCTTTCTCGAAAAGCGCGTCGAAAACGGACGTCACATCGAGGTGCAGATCGCCGCGGACCTCCACGGCAACGTCGTCGCGATCGGTTCGCGCGATTGTTCGGTACAGCGGCGACACCAGAAGGTGCTCGAAGAAGCCCCGCCCCCGGATCTTTCGGCGAGCCTGCGTGGCGACATCGAAGCGGCGGCGGTTCGCATCGCTTCACACGTCGACTACTCCGGCGTCGGCACCGTCGAATTCCTGCTGCAAGGCGACGCCTTCTACTTCCTCGAAGTGAACCCGCGCCTGCAGGTCGAGCACGGGATCACGGAAGAGATCACGGGCATCGACCTCGTGCAGCTCCAGGTTCGCATCGCACGCGGGGAGTCGATCAAGGGCATCGAAGTGGCGGAACGCGGCGTGGCGATCGAAGCGCGCCTCTGCGCCGAAGACCCCGACCAGGGCTTCCTGCCTTCGCCCGGCAAGATCGTTCGCTTCGAACCGCCCATGGGCCCACGCGTTCGAATCGATTCGGGCGTGGTCGCGGGCAGTACCGTTCCCCCCGATTTCGATTCCCTGGTCACCAAGTTGATTGCGGTCGGCAAGGATCGCGACGACGCGCTCGCGCGTCTCGAGTGCGTCCTCGAAGACCTCGAAGTCGTGATCGAGGGCGGTGCGACGAATCGCGGCTACCTGCTCGAAGTGCTCGGGAGCGAGGAATACCGCGGTGGTGCGGTCGACACGGGTTGGCTCGATCGTCGCGAGCGGCAGACTTCTGCGGCGACCGGACCGCTGGCGCAGGATTCGTTCGTGGCCGCGTCGATCCTCGCCTACCAACGCCGCCGCGCAGCTTCACGGCTCAACTTCTATTCCGACGTTTCGCGTATCGCGCCGGAACGCATTCCGGCTTCGCGCGGTCAGCAGATCGACGTGAGCTACGAGGGCGAGAGCTATCGGACCACGGTGTACGCCACCGGGGCCTGGCGTTATCGCGTGCACCTCGACGGTTGCGTGGTCGGCGCATACATGCGCGAAGAAGGTGACAACCGGGCGCGCCTCCAGATCGACGACCGCGTCCGCCGCCTGCTCTACGACGCTTCGGACCTCGGGTTGCGCATCGAGATCGACGGCCACCCGTATCGCTATAGCTGGCAGACAGCGGGGCAGGTGCTTTCGGGTACGCCCGCCATGGTGGTCGCGGTCCACGCGAAGGAAGGCGACACCGTCCAGGCCGGAACCCCGCTCGGCCTCGTCGAAGCGATGAAGATGGAGATCGCCTTCCACGCTCCGGTGTCGGGTGTCGTGACGGAAGTGCGCGTACGACCCGGACAGCAGGTGAGCGCCGGCGAAGTCCTGCTCGTGATCGATCCCGTGAAGTCCGAAGGGGACGCGGCCGCGCCGAGCGCACGGCTCGCGCTGCCGGAGCAGGTGGACGCCCTGGCGGTTCTCTTCCAGCCGGATGGAGGCGATCCGCTCGGCACTCCCGACCTGCTCGCCGCCGATCGCGCGGAACGCCCCGCGCGCCGGGCCGCCATCGACGCCGTGCTCGAGGAAGTGCGCCGTGTCCTGCTCGGCTTCGACGCGAACCCCGAGCGCAGCGAACGTCTCGTCGCCTTTCTCGAAGCCCCGGTTCCCGAAGGCGTTTCACTCGGCTTCCTCGAACAGCTCTCGCGCATTCGCGACGCGCTTTCGAGCTTCGTCGACACGGAAGAGTTGTTCATCAACGCGCCGCAGGCTTCGATCTCGGGAGAGGTGGGCCCCTCGAACGCCGCGCGCTTCCGCATGTTCGTAAGACGCCTTCGCGCGTCGGGCGCGGGCATTGCCGAAGAGTTCCTCGACCTCGTGCGTCGTGCTCTCGCGCACTACGACGTGAAGCAGCTCGAGCCGAGCGACGCCCTCGAGCGCGCCGTGCTGCGCTTGTTCGCCTCGCAGGTCGAGAGCGAACTTCGCCTGCGGCTCGTGCTCGCGGTCGTGCATCACCTGACGGCGCTGGCCGAAGCGGGCATCGAGTTCGACAAGGACGCGAAGCTCTCGGGTACGTTGATCCGAATTACGCGCATGCGGGGCCGGCTCTCGGACACGATTGCGGACGCCTCCCAAGAGGCGAACTACGTCTTGTACGAAAAGCGCGAAGTCGACAAGGCCGCCGAACAGCGGTCTCGCGACCTCGAAGCCTGGTTGCGCGAAAGTGAGAGCAAGCCCACCGAGCCTTCGGCGGGCGTCATGCTCGAAGTGGCCGCCGCGGCCAAGCGCGTCTTCGATCGCGTTGGCAATTGGCTGGCCGCCACCGACCCGAGCCTGCGTGAGATCGCACTCGCGGCCCACGTTCAGCGCGTCTACTCGCCCGCCATCCCAGCGGCGCGCAGTTTCATGAAGCGCGACGGCGTTCGGGTGCTCTGCTTCGAGTATCCGGACGTGGGGCTCGTGGTTGCGGCAACACCGGGCGAGCGAGACAAGCCCGTCGCTGTCACCAAGGCCCTCATCGCTGCAACCGAGCGGCTCATACGAGCCGACCAGAAGCCGGCCCATTCGATGGAGCTTCTGATCTCGATTGGCGAAGGAGACGATCCCGAAGCGGTGGTGGCCGAGGTCGCGGCCGAAGTCCGCAGCGCCGCACTTCCCTGTCGCCTGGTCGTCGGGCTGATCCTCGATGACGGCGACGATCACTGCAAGACCTTCGAAGCGAAGGGCGATGAGGGTGTCGGCTTCGTCGAGAACCCCGACTACCTCGAACTCCATCCCGAGACCGCCGAGCGGATTTCGCTGGGGCGACTCGGCAACTTCGAACTCGAGCGTCTGCCAGGGGAAGAAGGCATCTACGCCTTCTACGGTCGCAGTCGTCAGGAGCCCGGTGACGAGCGCGTCTTCGTGCTCGCCGACGCGCGCGATCGCACGCCCGGCGCCACGGCCGATGCGGACAAGCGCACCCCGGCGTTCGTTCGCATTTTTCATCGCGCCGCGCGCAGCTTGCGCACGGTGTTGCAGGCGCGCGACCCGCGCCGCCGCCTGCAGTGGAATCGCATCGCGATCTCGGTCGCGCCGGCGATCCTGCTCGACCGCGAAACGGCGGCCAAGCTTGCCCGGCGCCTGCTCCCCGCAACGCGCCACCTCGGCCTCGAAAAGGTGACCGTACGACTCTCGCGCCTCGATCCCGAATCGCCAGACACGCCCGCACAGCCCCTCGAAGTGGTGATCACCGATACCGGTCCGCAGATGGAAATCTCCTGGCGCGAACCTCACGACGAGCCGCTGCAGCCTGCGGGCGACTACGAACGCAAGGTGGTCGCCGCGCGCAGGCGCCGTCGTGTCTATCCCTACGAGATCATCAGCATGTTGACCTCGGGTGGCGAAGGCCGACTCGCGGACGAGATGACGGAAGACGTCGCGCGCACCACCGGCCGCGTGAGTGGTCAGCCGGGTGTGCCGCGCGGGACCTTCGAGGAGTACGACCTCGATGACTCGGTGTCACCGCCGCGAGCAACTCCGATCGATCGCGAACCGGGACGCAACACTGCGGCGGTCGTCTTCGGCGTGATCTCGACGCCCACCGACAAGCATCCCGAGGGCATGAAGCGCGTGCTCGCGCTCTCCGACCCCACTCTGGGGATGGGGGCGTTGTCGATCCCTGAATGCGATCGCCTCGTCGCGGGCCTCGGCCTCGCCGAACGGCTCGGTGTGCCCTTCGAATGGGTGCCGGTTTCGAGTGGCGCGAAGATCGCCATGGACAGCGGCACCGAAAACCTCGACGCCACCGCGCGTGTCGTGCGACGCATCGTGAACTTCACCCAGGCGGGTGGTGAGATCAACGTGATCGTGCAGGGCACCAACGTGGGTGCCCAGAGTTACTTCGACGCCCTGGCCACCATGTTGATGCACACCCGGGGTGCGCTCATCATGACACCGCGCGCGTCGATGGTGTTGACGGGACGTGCGGCTCTCGAAGCTTCGGGTGCTGTCGCTGCCGAAGACGAAGAAGCGATCGGGGGCTACGAGCGCATCATGGGCCCCAACGGCCAGGCGCAGTACTACGCGCGCAACCTCGCCGAGGCCTACCAAACCCTCTTCGACTACTACCGCTACACCTATGTCGCACCGGGCGAGTCGCGTCCCCGTATGTTCGAAACCGAAGACGCCGACGATCGATCGGTCTGTGATGTCGAGCTCGCGAGCGAAGAGAGCTTCGACTTCAAGACCGTGGGCGAGATCTTCGACGACAAAACGAATCCGGGCCGCAAGCGGCCGTTCGACATGCGTTCGGTGATGGCCGCGGTGGTCGATCAGGACGGCGGTCACCTCGAACGTTGGCGGCAGATGGTCGGTGCCGAAACCGCGATCGTGTGGGACGCCCATCTCGGTGGTCTCCCCACGACGGTGATCGGCATCGAGAGCCGCAACATTCCGCGCGACGGCTACCGACCCTTCGACGGACCCGAATCGTGGACCGGCGGAACGCTCTTCCCCTTGTCGTCGAAGAAGGTCGCCCGCGCGATCAACGCCGCCAGCGGACGACGACCGGTCGTCGTCCTCGCAAACCTGTCGGGCTTCGACGGTTCACCCGAAAGCCTCCGCAAGCTGCAGCTCGAATACGGCGCCGAAATCGCAACCGCGGTCGTGAACTTCGACGGGCCGCTGCTCTTCCAGGTGATCTCGCGCTACCACGGCGGTGCGTACGTGGTCTTCTCGCAGGAACTCAACGACTCGATGAAGGCCTTCGCGCTTTCGGGTTCGTATGCATCGGTGATCGGTGGCGGGCCGGCGGCCAAGGTCGTGTTCGCGCGTGACGTTCGCGTGCGCGTGCTGGCCGACGATCGCGTGAAGCGCTGCGAGCGAGAGCTTCGGGTGCGCGGTACCGAAGAGGCGCGCGAAGCCCTCGATTCGATGATCGAAAACGTGACCCTCGAAAAGCAGGCCGAACTCGCCAACGACTTCGACGAAGTCCACAGCGTGGAGCGTGCGCGCGAAGTCGGGTCCCTCGAGCGCATCATCGAACCCGACACGTTGCGCGAAACCCTGATCGGCGAGCTCCGCTCGATGCTGGGCAAGTCGTAGTCGCAAGGCTGATCGCGGGTCGTCCGACATCGTCCCGCTGGAGTGCGTGTATGTCGCAGGACGATCGCGAACGAGAACCCGACGTCATTCTTCTCGAAGGCATCGAGGTGCCCTCGGCCCTCGGTGTGAGCGCAGCCGAACGCCAGATGCGGCGCCCTGTGCGACTCGATCTCGAATTGGGGTTCGACCTCACGGCGGCCGGCCGTTCGGACGATCTCGCCCACACGATCGACTACGGTGAGGTGTACGAAGTCGTCGAAAAGGTCGCGGGCACGGGAGAGCACGAGTTGGTCGAGGCGCTGGGGCAGCGCATCGCCGATGCGCTCTTCGATCGTTTCGCGATCGACTTCGTGAAACTCACGGTGCGCAAGGCGCGGCCGATCGCGGGTGTGCTCGACTGGACGGGTGTGAGGATCACAAGGATGCGCGGCGATCGCGGGACGGCTTGATCACCGGTCGGCGCTGGCGCGTTCTGGGGGCAGGGCGAAGTGGAGCGAATCGTCGACCGCATGATGGCCGCCATGCTGCGCGGCACACTCGAAGTGGTCGGTCGCCTGCCCGCGGACTTCGCCCGCGTGTTCTGCGCGACGCTGGCTCGGGGCTACGCGGTGCTCGGCGGGCCCCGTGTCGATGATGCGCGCACCAACCTCGCGCTTGCCTTTCCCGAAGTCTCGCAGTCCGCTCGGCAAAAGATCCTGATCGCGAGCTTCGCGAACCTCGGTCGTAGCTTCGCCGAGCTGGCGCGCATGGTTGCAGCGTCCGACCGTGCGGGGTTCGAACGCGTGCGCATCGAGGGTCGCGAACACCTCGAAGCGCTCGAGCGAGCGCGGGGCAAGGGTGGTGCGTTGGTGGTGACCGCGCACTTCGGGTCGTGGGAGTTCTGCGCGGCCGCACTCGCCCATCACGGTCTTCCGGTGAGCGTGGTCCAGCACCCGCGGCGCAACGTCGAAGTCGATCGCGTCGTGAATGGCTGGCGAGAAGCGAACGGTCTCGAAACGCTCTCGATCGGGCGGGCGGCGCTCGGTGTCTTTCGCGCCCTGGGACGAGGTCGTTACGTCGCGCTGCTTCTCGACCAGAACGCCAGTGAGGAAGAGGGCATCTACGCTCCCTTCTTCGGAACCCCGGCCTGTACGCGCAGCGGCCCCGCGCAACTCGCCATGACGCGCGATGCGCCCGTCGTCCCCGTCTTCTTCTTTCGCGAGGGAACGAGCGGCAATCACACGGCCCGCATCGGCGCTCCCATCGAAGTCGAACCCGAAGGGGAGGCGCCCGACAAGGCGCTCGCGGTGAACGTCGAGCGGATGAACGCCGCCATCGAAGCGGCGATTCGCCAAGCGCCCGAGCAGTGGATCTGGACCCACCGTCGCTTCAAGACACGGCCACGGGGGGCAGCGTCGATCTACCCCCCGCGCCGCGGTCTGCTACGGCGCTTTCGCCACGCCTTGCGGGGCGCGCGCTGAACGCCGCCGCGCGCCCATCAGCGCCAGGCCACAGGCGAGCAGCGCGCCGGTCCCCGGTTCGGGGACCGAGGTCAGGGAGTCGAACGCCACGTAGGTCGGCGTGTTGATCCCGAAGCCGCCCACGTCCGAAGACCCGAAGGTGAGGTCGAGTTCGTCCACGGTGCCGAGCGAAGTGAGGTCGACCCACGTCCACGCGTCGACGATGTAGTCGTCCTGCGAATCGGCGAAGCGATAGTCGGCCAGGTAGAACACCACGCTACCCGTCGATGCACCGCCGAGCTTTCCTTCGATGGTGACGTTGAACCAGTCGGCATCGGTACCCGAGGCCCCGCCGAACTGCTTCGCGAAGCCGTCGCCATTGAGCATCGAGAGGGCGGCGTACGTCGTGTTGGCGAGATAGACGCCGGTCACGTCCTGCGCGCTCGCGAGGGTGATGTCCGCCGTATCGGTGTAACCCACACCGAAGTTCCCCCCACCCCCGACACCACCGCCCGCGTAGGAGCTGTACTGGTTGCCGAAGCCGGGTGTCGCGATGTCGCCGTGATTCGATACGGCCCAGCCGTCCCAACAGCAGCCTCCACCGAAGTCGGTGAAGTTGTTGGTAAACGTGCCTTTGCCGGATGCGAAGTCGCCAGCGAGATCGCTGCCGTTGTAGAAGCCGCTACCACCGACCGGAAAACTGTCGAAGTCGATGGTGGCCGCGTGAGCGGTCGCGGTCGCAAAGCCGAGCGCGCAGGCGATCGCCGTGGCGGCGATCACGCGTGTCGGACGCGAAGCGCGCTTTGGGGCGACGCACCCCGATCGAGCGTGGATGCTCATGGTTGGTTGTTCTCCTCGTTTCCCCGAAGGCAAACAGCGCGGGTTGCCGCTCGTCGTTGGTGCGAGTCACGGACCGAATGCGCCGCAAGCGTCAACGCCGGAGAACGACCAGGAGAAAAAGCCGCCGAGGGGCCCGGTTGTGATCGCCTTCGTCGGTGTCGATCCGTGTGATCGAACTCGACAAAGGCCGTGGGCCGCGGGCGGCTCGAAGCTCCTTCTCGGTCCCGGAGAAGAACGTCTACTTCGCTGGCTTGGCACCCACTCGGGTGCGTCCGCCGACCCAACGAACCCCGCTCGTGCGGAAGCTTCGAAGAGCGTTTATGGACGATGGAAGGTCGGTCTTCTGGCTTCTGGATCGACCAACATTCGACGCCTTCCCAATCCGTCTCGTGTTGCCATTCGCGTGGAACCCGCGAAACCCACGAACCGCGAACGATTCGCAGGAGCAACCCGGATCAGTGGCAATTTGTCGATGTTGTCCCCAGTTACAGCGACGGGCTCGCGCCGGACTTTCACCGGCTTCCCCAACGACCTCTCTCTCGAATCACGCGACGAGCGGATGCCCGAAGCAGGCGCCCACTCGAAACGCGACGCGAACGAAGGATCGAACCCTTCCAGCGCATTTCGGTCCGGCCAAGCTACCGGAGCCCGGGTTGTGGTGTCAATTGGCAACGGCCCGGCGATTACGGTCTCGACGTCGGTCTCGAAAACTACAAAGTCGTCTCTTCGATGTCGTCTTCGGCGACGACCACGCAGTCGCGCCCCGAAGCCTTGGCTCGATAGAGCGCGCGATCGGCATCGCCGAAGAGCCGCTTGCGGTCGCCGCGATAGAGCGCGACTCCGATCGAAACCGTGACACGCTGGTGCTCGCTCGGGGGGGCGATGAACAAACGCGTTTCGGAGATCGTCGCGCGCATCTTCTCGGCCAGTTGGGTCGCGCCTTCGAGCGCGGTACCGGGGGCCAGCAGGGCGAATTCTTCGCCGCCGTAGCGCGCCAACAAGTCGGTGCTGCGCAGGAGCGTCTGCATGACTTCCGCCACCCGACGCAGGATCTCGTCTCCCGCGGCGTGACCGAGGCGATCATTCCACGCCTTGAAGTGATCGATGTCGATGAGCACGAGCGACAGCGGTTCGCCGGTGCGGTCGACGCGCTTGGCTTCGCGAATCAGCGTGTCCTGGAAATAGCGGTGGTTGTGCAGGCCCGTGAGTCCATCCGTCACCGACAGCTGGGCGAGGACTTCGTTGGCGCGATGCAGGTCGTCGTTGCGCTTGACGAGTTCGGTGTTGGCGCGCTCGACGTCCCTATGCGCTGCTTCGATTTCGCGCGCATGGGTCTCGATGCGGTTCGTCATCTCGGAAAACGCACGGGTCAGCACGGTGATCTCGTCGCCGCTTCCGCCCTCGGGAATCGAAACGTTCTTCTCACCGGCCGTGATGCGCCGCGCAGCGTCGGAAAGGGCTTCGATGGGCTTCACCATCTTCACGGCGAAGCGATAGGCAGCGAGCGCGAACAACGCCACGATCGCGAGGTTGATCCCGAGTACACGCCGCGTGGCCGACACCACGCGCGCATACGCGCGCGAGTACTCTTCTTCGATCACGAGCGTCCAATCGTGTTGTGGTAACGCGATCGCGCTCACGATGAGTCGTTCGCCCTCGGGCCCGGTCGTATCGACGGTTTCGAGGGTTTCACCCGTGGCGGGGAGCTCGAGCTCGAAGAGTTCGGGGAGCGGGTCGCCCTGGCTGCTTGCGAGGAAGCGACGGTCGCCGTCGATGATCGAGATGCGTCCTTCGAGCAACCGACCGTGGATGTTCAAGATGTGGGTGAGGCTTTCGAGGTCGAAGATGAGATGAAGGCTCGCCGCTCCGGTTCCTGTACTGCCGAAGCGAACGCTCGCGATCTGAATGCCGTGTCCTTCCCAACGCTCGGCATGGCTGAACGCCTGGTCGCGCAAGCCGCGCTGCATCGCGACGGACAATTGCACCTTGGCTCCGCGCCAGAGCAGGGTGTTCCCCGCGGCGTCGACGATGAACGCGGCCTTGAACTCGTCACTTCCCGCAAGTCGTCGGTCCAACTGCTCGGCGATTTCTTCGCGCGCACGCCGGGCAAGTTGGCCGCCGAGTTGGAGGTCGTTCCAGTAGCTCGCGAGCACGGGGTCGTGCCGAAAGCGCTCGGCTTCTTCGCTGCGCGCCGCGTACCAGGTGTCGAGTTCGCTCGCGGTGCGCTCGAGCACCACGGGGAAGCTTTCCTGGGTCTTCTCTCGCAGGAAGGCGTCGGTCGTGTCGAGGGAGATCGCGGAAATCACGAGCGCCGTGCACAGCGTGACGCCGAGCACGAAGAAGCCCAAACGCGTCGGGAGGCTTCCGAGCGGTCTACGCCAGACCCCGTAGTCGTCCTCGCGGGAATCGTGCGCCGCGTGCGAATCGGGGGGCGTCGCACGATTGGGCACGTGGGTCGCCATACATATTGAGTTTTCGGCGCATTCTCATGCCCGCTTGATCGCCGGTCGGGCGCGGCTGCGAGTCCGGCGGACAAAGGCGGACAAAACGCAGGGCGCACGCAGACCGTGCGCGACAAAGCCCGACAAAACGCACTCATGTCCCTGCCGTGGCAGCGGAACCTGCGGGCCGGCTGCGTTCGTGCTGCAGGCCAGCCTGCATTCCTCACCAGGCCTCTACTGCGGCGGCACATCTCCGCACTCCGGCGGCAGAAATCGACCTCCGCGTGCTCGCCGTGGCTACGGCCACGCCTCCGCGCGCGAATCCCGATTTCTGCCGCCGGAGCACGAATCTGCACCACCTCGCTACGAGGCCTGGTGAGAAATGCAGGCTAGTCGGCGGTGTGGAGCGCTCGGTGGCCAAGCTCGCCGAGCCGCGCGATCAAGGCTTCGACCGTGTATCGCAGGCGCACGTTCTCCAGCAGGTCGCGCTCGATCTTGCGGATCGCGTTGGCGACCGAGGGATGGTCGCGATTGAGCGCGCGACCGATGTCGGCGAGCGACGCGTCAGTGAAGCGACGACACAGGTACATCGCGATCTGACGTGGAACGAGCACGTCGCGCCGTCGCGATCGCGACGCCAGTGCTTCGGGCGAGGTCTTGAAGAAACCCGCGACCGTTTCGATCACCAGCTGTGTCGTCGCGGGTGTGCGAACGACGCGGAGCGATCGCGTACGACCTTCGAGGCTTTCGCGCGCGAGATCGAGATCGATCGAGCGCTTGAATAGCGATGCCATCGTGACGAGCTGGATCAGCGCACCTTCGAGTTCGCGGACGTTCCCCTCGACGCGGTCGGTCAGCAGATCGACGCAGTCGTCGGGAAGTCGCACACCGCCGTGGGCCGCCTTGGCACGAAGGATCTCGCGTCGCAGTCCTTCGTCGGGCGGTTCGAGTTCTGCCACGATGCCGCTCGAAATGCGCGCACGCACACGAGGGTCGAGGTGTGTGAGTTCCTGGGGGAAGCGATCGCCGGTGAGGAGAACCCGCCCGCCCGCGTTGAGCACGTGCTGCATGGTGTGGAAGAACTCGAGCTGCGTTGCGTCCTTGCCCTCGAGGAACTGCACGTCGTCCATCACCAGCAGGTCGCATTCGCCGCGGTAGCGTCGCTTGAAGCCCTGCATCTTGTTGGCTCGTATCGCGCTGGTGAATTCGCTCGTAAAGGTTTCGGCGGTCGTGTAACGCGCTCGCGCGCCGATCGACCGTGCGCCCTCGACGACGGCCGCCCGGGCGAGATGCGTCTTGCCGAGCCCGGCACCCGAAACGACGAACACCTGGTTGAGCCCGAGTGCCGCGCCGGCGCTCGGCGGTGAAGCAAGGGCCATCGCGGCTTCGCGCGCGAGCGCGTTGCCGGGACCGACCGTGAAGGAGTCGAAGGTGAGGGGAAAGGTGGGTTGCCGCGGGGTGATCATGGCACCCGAACCACCGCCGGCTGCCGCCACGGGGTGAACCGCCGCCGCTCGCGCGGCGACCGCACGACGCGTTCGCTCGGGCATCGCCTTCTTTCGAGCCGCCGGCTCGGGGGGCGTGGGCGTGGGCGCGGGCGTGGGCACAGGCACGGGCGTCGCTTTCACCGGAACCGACTTCGCTACGGCCGGGCACCCTTCCCGCTCTTCGCCTTCGGGCAAGCTCGCTGCTGCAGCGGCGGTGCCCGGCGCAGGCCCCGCGCCGCCCAGGATGGAACCGAGAGCGTCCCCGATCGGCAGGGTTTCAGAGCTGCGCTTTGGATCGGGCCGGGGAGCGCGGCGCTTACCGGGCGTCGGCCGCGCACCTCGCGAAGGGGCTTCCTCGACCGAGTGTGCAGCGGCTTTCCGATCATCCAGCATGGGAGCCGCTGACGAACCGGTGTCGTGGTCTGCGTCAGGCTGGTCGGCTGCGGCCTCGTCGATGACACCGACTCGAAGCGCGACACGTCGACCCAACTCGGCATGCAAGCAGTCGGCGATCTGCTTCAAGAAGAAGTCGCGCACGCGCACTGCGTGAAACGATGACGGGCACTGAAGCTCGAAAGCCTCGTCACTCGAACTGCCACCTTCCGCGGGTTCGAGGTCACCGTCGAAGCCAACTGCGCCAGTTGGTTTCGCAACGATTTTCGAGATCCACATCTCGTAGGAGACAGGGGGGAGCTCATTTCGTAGGTGGCGCAGAACGCCATCCCAGACCTTGGGGGGGAAGGTCATGAGTCAGGATTGCCTCGGTGGCGAAGTCGTTTCGTAGGCGGCGTGGCCGGGGCGTGTTGGCTTTCTCTCTCTGCCTTTGTCTCTGCCGATTGCGCTGGGGGCGCGTTCGACGGAGTCACGCGTCGGCTTGTCTCACTTCACACGTCACACGCTGCGTCGGAAGGGGAGGACGACCTCGCTCGCTGTTGATTGAATCAGATCAAGATGAATCAGATGAGTGGCTGCGAATCGCTCGAGCGTGGGTCGCATTCAGTTCCCGAGCGGCGCGCAGTAAACCATGTGCGTGACGTTTTTGCAAAGCAGAAACGCACCAATCATGTCGACCTGATTACACAGTTTCGAGTTGATAAGTCGAACGTCCCGCGGCCGCAGCACCAATGTTTGTTTCTTGGAACGTGCTGCGAATTCGAGGAGTTCCAATTCAAACTTGAGATGAGTTCGCCGATCGCGATCGCGTGTCACCCGCGCAATTCCGCCCGAAAACGGAACTCAACGAAACGAAAAAAAACTTCGATTTCCTCGAAAATGCTCGAAAATTTGAAAACGCCGAATTCACGCTTGAATCGACTACTGCAGCGTCTTCGAAGTCGCCGAACCGCGCGCGTTCAGCTCGGCGATCTTGAACTCGAGCACGGCCAGTACCCGTTCGAGTCGCGCGCGCGTGCCCGGGCATTCGAGCAAACACTGTTTATCTACCGTATCGATATCGAGAGATAGACAAACAGTGTTGACGTATACGTCGTCGGGGACGGAGTCGAAGTCTCGAGCGTGGAATGCGTCGACGTATTGCGGGGCCAACAAGCGGAGGGCGGCACCATAGCTGCGGTGGACTTCGACCCGCAAGCGATCGATCTCTTCCTGCTGTGCCGGTTGCGACACCGCTTCTTCGTCGAGCATGCGAACCCGGGCATCGCGGAAGAGACGCCCTTCGGGCTTGTCGATTTCACACTCGACTTCGAAACGCGCGATGCCTTCGAGGGCGATGTCCCAGGTACCGTCGGGCCGACGCTTGGCGCCGTCGATCAGACCGAGGCATCCGATTGGATGGATCTCGGGATCTCCCGCCATGGCCGTGCGACCCTCGGGCAGCACGGTCACCATGCCGATCACGCGCTCACCTTCGAGCGCGGCTTCGGTCATCTCGCGATAGCGCGGCTCGAAGATGTAGAGCGGCACGCGCACCGCGGGAAAGAGCGCGACGGTGGCGAGTGGAAAGAGCGGGATGGTGCGAAGGTGTTGGGCGGTTTCCGTCACCGGTGAGTGCCGAGCGGCCGCGCGATGCCGGGCAACGGGACAGCGCCGCCGGATTCAGGAGCTGGCTTCGTCGTACTCTTCGAGGGTGTTGGGACCCGAGACGATCTTGACCGCGATGTCGTCACAGGCGACCGACTTGTCGAGCAGTTCGCGAAGCAGGCCCTCGACCGTCAGCTCATCGTACTCATCGAACGCGTCCTCGAGACCGCTTTCGGTGATGCTGAATTCCACTTCGAGCTTGATCTTGACGTCCATCGAGCGTTCCCCTCTGCCCTTCCTGCCTGGCTGGCCTGACTTGCTCCCGCTGGTCTCTTTCTCGCCGCTCTTCGCAATTGCTTGCGGTCATTTCCGCGCCGCACACACAAGCGACCGGTTACGATCCGCGAGGAATCGCGTAAGTACCTGAATTTAAAGCAATTTTTTGAAGCGACAGATCATACAACACGGGCTCTGAATAGGCTACGGAATTCTCCCGCAGAATCGCGACTTTATGAGCCGGACCTGCGGTGCGGCGTTGGGTAGGGGATGAGATCGGGGGCCGCCCCCCTCGCCAGCGCGCAGGAATTGTGCGCCCGACAGGCAAGAAATCACTCAACTGCCCGGCCGGCGGCTCCGAAGAGTAAAGACAAGATCGGAGCCATCTCGGGGGGGGACAGGCTTCGATCGGACGCCTCGGAATCGAAAGATTCCGAGGCGTTTCGCGTTTCAGGCCTCGCGTCTCAGGGCAGCTCGCTCGCCTCGAGTTCGGCCGCCTGTTTACGCACGGCGTGGGCTTCGTCGCGAATCGCGTGCTCCTGCATGCGCTGGGCTTCATCGCTCGGAGCCAGGTCGCTGTGACACGCGGCCCTGTCCCCTTCACCGGTTTCGCCCATTTCGAGCCGGGTCTTCGACGCCAGCCGGTGGAGTTCGCCGGGCGAAAGCACGCCGCGCTTCTGCAGGATCTCCTTCTGCGTGTCGGAAAGCGCTGCGGACACCTTCGGCTTGTCCCATGCGTATTCGACATCGCTGCCCGAGACGAAGGTCTGGATCTCCTTGCTGATCCGCACCGAGCACCAGTCGTGTCCGCACATCGCGCAGAAGTCGGTGTCGACGTCGAGATCTTCGTCGTGGAACGCGCGAGCAGTGTCGCTGTCGAAGGCCAGCTCGAAGTGCTTTTCCCAGTTGAGGGCGGCTCGCGCCCTGGTGAGGTCGTCGTCCCAGTCGCGGGTGCCGGGGATGCCGAGCGCGATGTCGGCCGCGTGCGCCGAGATGCGGTACGCGACGCAGCCCTGCTTCACGTCGTCCTTCTTGGGCAGGCCGAGGTGTTCCTTCGGCGTCACGTAGCAGAGCATCGAAGCGCCGTGGTAGGCCGCCGAAGTGGCACCGATGCAGCTCGTGATGTGGTCGTAGCCGGGGAAGACATCGGTGACGAGCGGCCCCAGCACGTAGAAGGGCGCGCCGTGGCAGAGCCTGCGCTGCGCCTTCATGTTGAATTCGATCTGATCGAAGGGGACGTGCCCGGGGCCTTCGACCATCACCTGCACGCCGTGTTGCCAGGCGCGCTCGGTGAGTTCGCCGAGCACCGAAAGCTCGCCCAGCTGTGCTTCGTCGGTCGCGTCGGCGAGCCCTCCGGGGCGAAGGCCGTCGCCGATCGAAAAGGTGACGTCGTAGCGGCGCATGACTGTGCAGATGTCATCCCACAGCGTGTACATCGGGTTCTCTTCGCCATGGTGGAGCATCCACTTGGCGAGCAGTGAGCCGCCGCGACTCACGATACCGATCAGTCGCTTGCTGACCATCGGCAGATGTTCCCGCAGTACACCCGCGTGAATCGTGAAGTAGTCGACGCCCTGGCTTGCCTGCTGTTCGAGCTGGTCGAGGATCAGCTTCTTGTCGAGGTCCTCGATCGTTCGGCCAATGATCATCGAGTAGATGGGCACGGTGCCGACCGGGAGCCGCGAGTTCTGGATGATGGCGGAGCGGGTGGCGTCGAGATCGCCGCCCGTCGACAGGTCCATCATCGTGTCGCTGCCCCACTTCTCGGCCCATTCGAGCTTTTCGACTTCGAGGTCGATCGTGCTCGCGACCGGCGAGGCGCCCATGTTGGCGTTGACCTTGGTCTTGCTCGCGCGGCCAATCGCCATGGCGTCGAGCTGGTAGCCGAGGTGCACCTTGTTGGCGGGGACCACCATGCGCCCGGCCGCGACCTCGTCGCGTACCTGCTCAGGGGTCAGGTGCGGTTCGCGTTCGCTCACGCGCCGCATCTCGGGGGTGATCTCACCCAGGCGAGCGAACTCGAGCTGGGTGACGGGTTCGAACCCTTCGGGTGCCGACCAGCGACCGGCGGCTTCGTCGAAGGTCCAGTCGGCCGGCATGAAGTCCCAGGCGGTCTTGTCGCTCGGCTGGGGCATGCCGGGGGTGTCGGGAGAACTGAAGGTGCGCGCACCGCCGATGTCCGCCGGGTTGGCGAAGCTGCCGGGCGTGGTGCCCTCGCTCTCGCTGGAGGGGTTGCCGCCGCGCGGGGGAAGGGCGGCTTCCTGCCGCTTGCCCGTGGTCGCTTTCGCGGTGGGTCTCGACTGGTCGTGCGTAAGCGGGCACATGACAGAACTCCCGGGATGGACGCGCGTGGCGCTCGACCGTATCACGGATGCGCGCGCCTTTTCACCTCAATCACCTCGTGTTCGTGCGTACCTGGGATCGCGATTGCGCGCGAGCAGGCTACGGTTGGCCGCCATGCTGAACCGGTTGCACGATCGAAGACCAGGCGGGAAGAAGACGGAGGCCCGCACCTCGTCGGCGACGACGTTGGCCTGGTGCCTGGTGCTCGTCTGCGCGACGGCGCTGGTCACTGGCTGCGACCGGGGCATCGGGCCGTACGATCCCGACGAACAGGCCTCGCAACCGAACCTCGATCGCATCTACCCCGAAGGTGCGCGTGCGGCGAAGGGCCCCGCCGCCGCCGGGCCGATGAATCCCGCGGCACCGGCAGGCCGCGGTGCACCGAGCCTCGAACCGTCGGGCGCCGGCGCGGGTGCTCCGCTCGGCGAGACGATTCGCGGCACGGTGACGATCGCGGACGAGTTCGCAGCCGGCGCGCCGCAGGGCGGCTTGCTCTTCGTGATCGCCCGCCGCCAGGGCCAGCCGAATGGCCCTCCGCTTGCAGTGGTGCGCGCGGAAAACCCGCGCTTCCCCTTCGACTTCGAGGTCGGCCAGGCGCAGGTGATGATTCCGAGCATGCGCTTCGAAGGCGAGATCGCGCTGTCCGCCCGCCTCGATGGCGACGGCAACGCGATGACGGAGCAGCCGGGTGACCTCGCGGGCGAGATCACGAACCCGCTTTCCCCCGGTTCGAGCGGCATCGATTTGACGCTCGACCAGAAGCTTTGACGCGCGCCGTCGTGATGACGCAGTCTCGCGCGGTCTAACGCGGCGTCTCGAATTCTTCGAGCGATTCCCACTTGCCGGCGACGACCAGAGTGTCGCCTTCGCCGAGGACGTCGTCGGCGCCCGGCACCACGACTTCCTTGGCGCGGTTCGCGAGCTTTCGTGCGCGGCGTAGCAGCAGGACCTGCACGCCGGTGCGTTCGCGGATGGATCCCTTCGACAGCGACTGACACACCAGCGAACTGATGACGCAGGCCGTCATGAGTGCCGGGATGATGTCGATCGTCTGCGTCAATTCGAAGATGATGATGATCGCGCTGATGGGGGCGTGGGTGGTGGCGGCCACCAACGCACTCATCGTGACGAGCGCATACGCACCCGAAGTCGCCGTCGCCTCGGGGAAGAAGGCATGGATGTGGGCGCGGCGGATGCTAACGCGCAACGGGAAACCGCGCGCCGCTGATTGGTTTCAGCGGGCTCGAGAAACGCGGTCGAGCACGGCGTCGATCACGCCGGGATGCACGCCGAGGGGGTCGCTCACGCGGATCGCGACCTCGGGATGTTCCCTCGCGATCTGCTCGACCATCCTGGGGATGTCCTCCTGCGTGTGGCGGCCGGGACCGAGAAAGTAAGGGTGCACGACGATCTCTCGCGCGCCGCTCTCGATGCAGGCGGCTACGGCCTGGGCGAGGTCGGGCTCGGCGAGTTCCATGTGGGCGCACGCGACCACGTCATCGGGGCAGCGTTGTCGGACTTCGGCCGCCACGGTTTCGAGCTGGGCGTTGGCTTCGGCGCGGCGACTGCCATGGTCGATCAGGACGATGGCCCGCTTCACCGCAGCTTCACCAATACTGCGCCGTCACGACGAGGTTGCCCTTCACCTCGAGCTGACAGGAGAGACGCAGCTGCTCGTCGATGCGGTTCAGCCGCTTGAGGAGTGCTTCGTCCTCGGTTTCGCGGGCCAGGCTCGATTCGCCCTCGAGGATCTCGAGCCCGCACAGCGCACACTGCTGCCCCGAGCCGCACCCAGCCGCGACCGGCAGCCCGGCCTGGCGAGTGGCGTCGAGGAGCATCGTTCCAGCTGGGACGCTTACTTCTGTTCCCGAAGGCATGAAGCGAACCTGAAAATCCATCGGGGCAGGTTATCGCGCTTGACCGGTGAATTGTCGACCCTGTGAAACCTGGTTGACGGCGCGGGGTTGTGGCCCCTCGCCCCGGGTTTGGCGGGCAGGGGGCTTTGTTAGGCTAGCGGGATGCCGACCGCGGGCTTCCTCGTCATCGGAAACGAAATTCTCTCGGGCAAGGTGGTGGACACCAACTCGCCCTTTCTCGCGAAGGAACTTCGCAAGATCGGCGTCGACCTGGAGCGGATCCTGACGATCCCGGACGAGATCGACATCATCGCCGACGAGGTCCGCACGATGAGCGCGATCTACGACTACGTGATCACATCGGGAGGCATCGGCCCCACCCACGACGACCTCACGATGGACGGTGTCGCCAAGGCCTTCGGCCTGCCGATGGTGCTCGACGAGGATCTCTGCAAACGCATCGAGGATGCGACGGGCGATCACTTCAACGAGAGCATGCGCAAGATGGCGATCCTGCCCAAGGGCGCCGGGGTCCAGGAATCGGGCGACCTGTGGTTCCCGCTGATCTGCGTGAACAACGTGTACGTGCTGCCGGGGATCCCGCGGCTTTTCGAGGCGAAGTTTCCCTCGGTGGCCGAGCAGATGACGGGCATCCCAGTCCAGCTGAAGCGCGTCTATGTGAAGACGTTCGAGAGCGAGATCGCGTCGTACCTGCATGACCTGCTCGAGGACTTCGACGAGCTCATGCTGGGCTCGTACCCGCGCATGGGTGAGGAGCACTACCGCGTATTGCTCACCCTCGAGTCGCGCGACATGGGCTATCTCGAGCGCGCCCTCGAAGCGCTCTTGTCTCGGCTGCCCGCCGAGATCGTGCACAAGGTCGAATAGCTGGACCCGACCGGCCATGACGCGACGGCCTGGTGGCTCGCCCACCTGCACCCGGCGTGGATGACGCTCTGGCTCGGTGTGCTCTTCTACGTGCTGCGCCTCGGCACCAAGATGCGCAAGCGTCGGCTCGCGGAGCTGCCGCGCGAGGTGTCGCTCCTGAGGCTGCACCTGCGCCTCGCGAAACCCGCGGTGGTTTTCGCGATGTTGGGCTTCGTGGGTGGTGGGGCATCGGCCGTGTGGTTGCGTGGTTGGGGTGTGCTCGAGAGCTTCCACGGTCTGCTCGGCGGTGTCGCGGTCGTGTTGTTCGGCTTGACGGCGCTCTATGGGCGCACGGCTGCGCGAGGTGGCGAGGGGAGTGACGCCAATCTTCATGGCTTGCTTGGCGTCCTGGCGATGTTGGTGGCCGCGCTTTCCGCGATCGCGGGTTTCGTGCTTCTGCCCTGACGCGAGCCTGGTCGCGACGACTCGCGGCGATCGGGTGTTTTCCGGAGATCGCCCTCGCATAACCCGAGCCCCGCTCGAAAGCGTGGCTGTCCCCTGGCGCGCAACCGTACGCTGCAGCTGATCGCCTCCCCCCAGCGACAACGCGCAAGGGGGAGCCATCGAGATGGCGGCACCTGGCGAAGCGGGTCCCTTCGACGACTCCAGGTTGGCGATGCTGATCGTCGACCCCGACGGTTCGATCTGCCGGGCGAACGCGCGCGCTCGAGAGCTTCTCGGTCTCGCCGCAGCTGCGTCGACGCAGACGCGGGACGCCAACTTGCACGACCTCGTGTGCGAACCGTCGGAAATGGAGTTGGCCGAGCACCTCGCGTGCGCGTGCGGCATGGGGCGCTCGGATGCGAGCGACATGCTCATGCAACGCACCGACCGCACTTCGTTCTGGGCGCGCGTTCGCAGTCAGGTTGCCGGAGATGGCGACGAAGGAGCGGCCGACACCGCCGACAGCGTTCGAGTGCTGCTCATCATGGAAGCGATCGAAGATCCGATGGCCGACATGGAGCGCTTGTTCGCCAAAGACCCGGTGCAGGTTTTCCAGACGTCCTCGGTGCGCCGAACCCGGGTCATGATCGTCGACGACGACATCCCCGCGCTGGCCGAAAACACGGCTCTGCTCGAAAGCCTCGGCCACCAAGTCATGGGCTTCAGCGACCCCAAGCTCGCTCTCGAAGAGTTCGCTCTACGGGCGGCCGACTACGACGCGGTGATCGTCGACGACGAGATGCCGCCGATCGAAGGGCTGGTGCTCTGCCGTGCACTGCTCGAAGTTCGCTACGAGGTGCCGGTGCTGCTCGTGTCGAGCGAAGGCTCGAAGGTCGACGTCGCGAGTGCGATCGCGGTTGGCGTCGACCAGGTGCTCGCGAAACCGCTCGAAAGCGACGAACTTTCGCAGTGGTTGCGGGGTGCGGCGCGGGGTTCGCTCTAGCGCGCCGGTCCGTTCGTTCTCGCTGTACCCGGACACCACCGAATGTAGTGAATCAGCGAATGGCAGCGATTGACAGCCCGCCGCCGTTGGATGTTCAATTGCCGGGTTTCGCTCTCACCGGAGGCACTTCCTGGAACGCCCCGACCTCTACGTCTTCGCCATCTCCCATTACTGCGAGAAGGCGCGCTGGGCACTCGACTACCTCGGTATCGAGTACGAGCTTCGGCATCTCGCACCGGGGCGCCACATGGAGGTGGCGGCGCAACTCGGTGCTCCCGGTTCGTCGCTTCCGTTGCTGGTTTCGGGCGAGCAGGTGGTTCAGGGATCCAGCGCGATCATCGACTGGGCCGAAGCCACGGCGGCGACGCCTTCGAAGCGGCTCGACCCGGCCCTCGAGTTTGCAGCCGAGTGCCGGGCACTCGAGCGGCGACTCGACGATCTCGTCGGCGTGCACGGCCGCCGCTACTACTACTCCGAAGCCCTGGTCGACTATCCCGACACGGTGCTGCCGATCTTCGCGCGTGATCTCGTGCCCGAAGAGCGCAGCCTGATCGAAGAGAATTGGGGAGTCACGCGTCAACTGATGATGGGGCTGATGGATCTGGGGCCGGAACAGTGGGAAGAGTCCCGTCGCATCGTGATCGACGAACTCGACTGGTTCGATGGGCTCATCGCTGATGGTCGTCGCTTTCTGGTCGGCGATCGGTTTTCGCGAGCGGACATCACTGCCGCGAGTATCCTGGCCGTGCTCGCACTGCCGAGTGAGCACCCCACCTACGCCGCGCTCGAGATTCCCCCCAACGCACGCGCGGATCTCGAACGGTGGAGTCAGCGCCCGGCGGTCGCGTGGGTGCGCGAGATCTACCGGGCGTATCGCTGAAAACGCACTTCGATTCGGCTGGGCCGCAACGGGGGTGGACTACGGCGTCCACAGGCGAAGCGCGGAATGCGCGGCGATCCGCCGGAAATCGCTGTCCGGGCTCAAGAGTTCGCTTCGGGTCCGAATGCACGCTTGCGCGATGATGCAGTCCACCGCGCCTCGAACCGTGATCCCCTCCCCACGGAGGTTGCGGAACAACCGCGCAGCTTCGACATGCCACTCCATCGGGGGGTCGATCACGGGCAACGCCGTCAGGACACGGCGAGCGCGCTGGAATCCGCTGTCGGTCCGGAACCCCTGGAGCACCTCGGTGACGATCAGCGGCACGACACCCAGGTCCTCCTCGCGCTCGAGCGCGAGATCCAGCCGATCCACATAGGCCGAATCTGCCCCATTGAAAAAGTCGGCCCAGGTGTTCGAGTCGACGACGATCACTTGCGCCCCGTGCGACTCCGCCTCGAAGCGTCGACATCACCATCCCACGCGAGCTTCCCCCGCATGCGGCGCATCGAGCGATAGAGGCTTCCCTTCTCTACCAGCCGGCGAAGGGCGATATCGACTGCCTCTCGCTTCGTCCTGGCCCCGGTGAGTTTCATCGCCTTGGCGATGAGGTCGTCGTCCAATTCGATGTTCGTTCTGGCCATCCGTTCGCCTCCCGATTCCCTATACACCATTCTATCGGAAAATGGTGTATCCAGCTTGAACGGGCCCAAACTGGCCGGTTCGCTGCGCGGGGCGCCCGCTCCCGGGCTAGGGCAGCACGTCGACCGCGCGTTGTCGCAGCCAGTCGTCGACCAGCACGAGACACGCCATGGCTTCGACGATGGGGACCGCGCGCGGCAAGACGCACGGGTCGTGACGGCCCCGCGCTTCCAGCGTGACCGCGTTGCCCTGGCGGTCGACGGTTTGCTGCGCGACACCGATCGTGGCCGTGGGTTTGAAGGCCACGTTGAACTCGATCGGTTGTCCGTTGCTGATGCCACCCTGGATGCCACCCGAGCGATTGCTCGACGTGTCGGGCACACCGTCTTTACCGGGAACGAACGGGTCGTTGTGTTCGCTGCCGTAGAGTTCGGTGCCCGCGAAGCCGCTGCCGACTTCGAAGCCCTTTACGGCGGGTAGGGAGAACATGGCGCCCGCGAGTTGCGCGGTGAGCTTTTCGAAGACGGGTTGGCCGAGCCCGGGAGGTGCGTTGCGGATGACGCACGACACCACGCCGCCGAGGGAATCCTTGCGGGTTCGCGCTTCGTCGATGCGCTCGACCATTTCCTGCGAGGCGCCGGCGTCGGGGCAGCGCACCATCGAGGCTTCGACCTGTTCGAGGGTGACCGAAGCCGTGTCGACCTTGGCCTGCACGGACTGCACACGACTCACCCAGGCGATCACCTCGATGCCCGCGACCTGCTTCAAGATCTTGCGCGCGATCGCGCCCGCCGCGACGCGGCCGATGGTTTCGCGCGCGCTCGCGCGCCCGCCGCCCTGCCAGTTGCGCAGGCCGTACTTCGCCTCGTAGGTGAAGTCGGCGTGGGAGGGACGGAAGAGGTCCTTCATGTCGGTATAGGAAGAAGGTCGCGCGTCGGCGTTGCGCACCAGCATGGCGATCGGGGTGCCCAGCGTTTCGCCATCGAACACGCCCGAGAGGATCTCGACCTGGTCGGCTTCCGCGCGGGGCGTGGTGAGGCGGCTCTGGCCGGGCTTTCGGCGGTCGAGGTCGCGCTGGATCTCTTCGGGGCTGATTTCGAGGCGCGGCGGACAGCCGTCCACCACGACCCCCACGCCACCGCCGTGAGACTCGCCGAACGTTGCAATCTGAAAAATCTTCCCGAAAGTGCTCGACACGCTTAGCTCCGATCGCGGGGCAGCTTACACGAAAACGACTCGAATCGTCTGCGTGACACTCCGATGGAAGGGGCATGCCGCGCCCCAACATCAAAGCGATCGATCTGAAGGAAGTGAAACCCCTGCGCGAGCGCTGGCTCGTCGAGCCGGGCTTGATGAGCGACGTCGAACTGCCGCTGGACCGCCAGCGCAGTGCCCACCACCTGGGTGCCATCATGAAGGGCAAGATCTTCGGCATCGTGACGATCCACCACGAGCCGCGGCCCGCAATGGTGGAGCCGAAGGCATGGCGCATGCAGGCCATTGCGGTGGCGCCCGGTTTGCGGGGTGAGGGGATCGGCCGCCTGCTGGTGGAATGTGCGAGCCGCCACGTCGTGCGAAACGGTGGGAAGCTGCTGTGGGCCAACGTCCCGGTGGAGATCGTGGATTTCTACCGTGCGGTCGGCTTCGAGGTCGCGGGGGATCCCTTCGAGGGGGCCGACCGCGGCCCGCAGCACCGCGTGTTGATGAAGCCCAAGGCGCGGTAGCCGCAAGGACACCATGCGTCGTCGGTGAGGAACGCGCGGAAGCGTGGCTCGCTATCGTTGTCGGCATGGCGCCGCCCAACGAAACCCCGAACGACGCACCGCCCGGCTTCTCGCTCGAACGCAGGGTCGAGAGCTTCAGCTACGCGTTCGCGGGTATCGCGCACATGCTTCGCACCCAGCACAACGCCTGGATACACCTCGTGGTGTCGATTGCGGTCGTGGGGGTCGCTGTGCTCTTGCCGTTGTCCCGCTTGGAGTGGTGTGCGCTGGTGTTCGCGATCGGGCTGGTCTGGATCGCGGAAGGGTTCAACACGGCCCTCGAGTCGTTGGCAGACGCCGTGACGGAGGAATCGCACCCGCTCGTGGGGCGCGCGAAGGATGTTGCGGCGGGAGCGGTGTTGATCGCAGCCGCGGTGGCGGCCGGAGTGGGGTTGCTCGTCATGGGGCCGCATCTCGTCGCGCTGGTCTCGAACTGAAGCCCCTGCCTACGCCAATTGTGTTCGGTATCCGTTGAATCCGGAAAGGGCCTGACATGAAGCAGATCGAAGAGCCGGCGCGGACGACCGAGGTGCTCGCGGAAACCGATGTCCTGGTGGTGGGCGGCGGCCCGGGCGGTCTGGCCGCTGCGTTGGGAGCCGCTCGCGAGGGTGCCCGGGTGATGCTGGTCGACCGTTACGGCTGTTTCGGCGGGGTCATCGCCCAGTCGATGGTGGGGACGATCGCCTGGTACCGAACCAGTGAAGACACCGTCGACGCCGGAGGGATCGGAACCGAGTTCGAGCAGCGCGCCAAAGCGATGAACGCCAGCCTCGAGGTCAACCACTACGAGGTGCTCGACACCGAAGTCTTCAAGTACATCGCCGACGAGATGATCCAGGAAGCCGGCATTGAACCGCTACTTCATACCCAGATCGTCGATGTCCTGCTCGAAGACGGCGCGATCACGGGCGTCGTTACCGAGAGCAAGTCGGGACGACAGGCGATCCTCGCAAGACGCGTGATCGATGCCACTGGGGACGCCGACGTCGCCGCACGTGCCGGCGCTCCCTTTCGGATCGATCCGAAGGAAGAACTCGAGGGCGTGACGGTGAACTTTGGTTGCACGGGAATCGACCTGAAGAAGTTCATCGAGTACATCCTGAAGAAACCGAGTTCCATCAGCGATTGGGGTGACGAGTCGGGAGAAAAGGAATCGAACGAGTTCTCCACCTACCTGCGCGAGCCCTTCGACAAGGCGAAGGAAGCGGGCGAGATCCCGAAGGACGTGCGCATGGAGAGCTATTGGGGGAGCTTCACCGACGCCGGTGAGATCCCGAACATGAACGCCATACACATGGCGGGCATCGACCCCACCGACGTGCGCGATCTCACGCGCGGCGAGATCGAAGGCCGCAAGCAGGTCATGTGGGCCGTGGACGCGCTCAAGAAGTACGCACCCGGCTTCGAGAACGCGCGCCTGCGAACCATTGGTGCTTCGCTTGGCTGCCGCGAATCGCGCAAGATCGTCGGCGATTACGACCTCACCGAGGACGATGTGCTCAACCAGGCGAAGTTCGACGACACGATCGGCATCTTCCCCGAGTTCCTCGACGGCAACGGGATCGCGATCATGCCTTCGACGGGTCGGTACTTTCAGGTTCCGTACGGTGTGACGCTTCCGCAGAACGTCGAGAACCTGCTCGTGGCCGGTCGTTGTGTTGCGGGCGACAAGGTCTCGCATGCCGCGACCCGGCAGATGATGTGCTGCACCGTCACGGGGCAGGGCGCCGGGGTGGCGGCGGCGGTTTCACTCGAGACGGACGTGACACCGCGCGAGGTCGACATCGCGCGCGTGCAGGACGCGCTGCGCGAGCAGGGTGTTCGGCTCTCATAGAACGAACTTCCTGCCGTGAGCGGATCGCTACCAGGCCTGGACTCGCGGCTTGCGCATGGGTCCGACGGAGATCGCGTCCTCGGGGCAGTCGAGTTCACAGAGGAAGCAGGTCTGACAATCGTTGCGGTGGGCGATCTCTACCAGGCGCTGCTCTGGGAGTCGGCGAAACACGTCGCATGGGCAGACGTTGAAGCAGATGTTGCAGCCGGTGCAGAGCTTCTCGTCGAGAACATCGATCATGACGGCACCGTTTCCGCCCGAGGCTGAACCGGGTAGCGGTCGATGGGAACCTCTTCTCTCTCGAGCGACATCCCGCCCTCGTTGGATCGCCGAAGATTGATCCAGGCGAGCCAATGGTCGTTGTCGGCTACCGGGTGGTCCTCGCGGAAATGAGCACCACGCGATTCGCAGCGGGCCAGCGACGCTCGAAGGAACATCTCTGCGGAAAGCAGCATGTTGCGGGTCTCGTGGAGCTTCACCAGTTCGTGTTCATCTGCGGCCGTGAGTTCGGGGCCGGCTTCATCGCGCAGTGCTTCGATTTCCTTCAGAGCCTGCTCGAGGCTCCCACTGGACTTGAGGATGCTGACGTCGGGACGGAAGATCGTGCGATGCATTCGCTCGATGACCTCGTCGGGACGAAGCGCCGCTGTTGCGCTCGTCGAAAGCGGAAGAGTCGCCTGGTGTGCAAGCTCCGCGACCTCGTCTTCGCGGGGCTCGGCGGGTTCGGCGTCGCGCAGATACGCCGCCGCACCTCGACCGCTGCGTTCGCCGGACCCCATGGCGCGCATCGTCGACCAGCCGTTGAACAGGCCGGGATCCAGCGCCTCGGTCATCCCAGCAGCGAACAGCCCGGGTAGATCGGACTGCCCATCAGGCCCGACGCGCACTCCGCCGCGTAGTGACTGCACGGCGGGAACCCATTCTTGCGGTTCTTGCAGATCGATCCCCGCGTCCTCGAGTTTGGCGAGGTTGAGCGGCATGAAGCCACCAATCCCCCGCAGCGCTGGGCCGATGCGATTCGCCCAGGCGTCCCCCATTTCGATGTAGAAGGGCGGTCCCTTGCCCGCGCGCGCCTCGCGCGCCATGGCCTGAACGAGTTCATGTATCTCGGCCGCGTTGGCATCGGGGTGATGCTTCTCCATGAAGCTTTCGCGCTGCGCGTCGAGCAGGCGACCGCCCCACTTCAGCGCCACCCCGGTGCCTTCGAATCCGAAGTGGGGCGAACCCGTGTTGGTGCAGAGGAACTCCATGTTGGAAAGACGCACGCCCTGGTCGTAGGCCAGCCGGAACCCGTCACCCGTCGTGCCATCGGTGCAGACGTAGTTGCCGCGAAAGCTGCAGTCCGCGGTGGCGAGCAACACCGCTCTCGCGGCAAAGAGCTTGGGCTCCGCGGTACTGCGATCGATCGTGAGCGCACCGACCACGCGGCCGTCCCGCTGCAGCAGGTCGCTGACGAGCAGGCGAGGGTGCCGTGCGATTCCCCAACGGATTGCCTGGCGTCGCAGTGCCTCGATGACTGCCGAGCCCCCCACTTTGTCGCGGTAGCGGGGCATCACCATCATCTTCACGTGCTGGAAGCCGCGGGATGGAAGTCGCAGGTACTCGCCGCCGACAGCTTGGGGATACTGGACGCCCCACTGTTCGAGCTTGCGCAGTCGCTCGCCCGAGGTCTCGACGATCTCCTTCACCAGCGGCTGACGCGACAGGAATCCATTGGCCTCGACGATGTCTCGCAGCCAGACGTCGTCGTCGTCTTCCGGCAGGCAGTAGATCGTGGCCCCGGCGCATAGCCGCGATTGACTCGACATCGCGATGGACGCCTTGTCGACGACCGCCACGCGTTCCACACCGGCTTCGCGTGCACTGACCGCCGCCCAAAGCCCAGCGAAGCCACTGCCTACGATGAGCAGGTCCGTTTCGACCCGCTCGTCCATCAGCCCTGCTTATCCGCCAGGCGCTCGGCGAAGGCCTGCTTCCAGGTCTCCATCGTCTGGAAGTCCGGAGCGCTTCTGTACGTCGCCTCGGTCTGGGCCAGGATCTCTTCGTCGGTCAGCGACAGGTCGAGGGCGTCGACCACGGGCTGGCGAACGTGCCAGGGCGTGTCGACGAAGCACTCGATGCCGTTGCCCTCGGGATCGGGGAAATAGAGCGACCAACCGCGCCCATGAGAAATGGGCAAGAAGCGGCTGACGCCCCGCTTCTCGGCTGCGCTCTTCATCGCCCGCAGCTCCTCGAGACTTCCCAGGTGGAATGAGAGCTGGTTCACCACGCCGGACTCGATTCCGCCATCCTGGCGCCCCTCGACGAGCGCGATCTGGTGATGCTCCTCCGGATCGGCACTCAAGAAGACGATCTGAGGATCGCCGGGCAGCGGTAGCCTGCCGCGGTCGGTGACCTCGAGGCCGAGCAGTTCAGTGTAGAAGTCGACCATGGGTTCTATCTCGTGCACGTGGATGCCGATGTGGCTGAAGTGAGCTCGGGGACTGTTGGCCATGTCTCTATTTCCTTTCGCCGGTAGGTCTTTCGATCGTCAGTCGGCGCGTATCGGTCACGGGAGTTCCAGCGGCATGTGAGCGATCTGCTCTGCCTCCTCGGGTGTGATGCCGAGACTTTGCAGCACCATCTCGGCGGTCGTCTCTGCGGCATCATCGCCGAGCACTCCCTGGTTCCAGGCCGTGAGGACGCCGATCAGCGCACCGTCGACGAAGCTCCAGGTCGCGCGCAGGTCCGACACGCGGAACCGTCCGCTCGACATGCCCTGGTTCATGTCCTCGACGGGTGGTGCGCCCATGCCTTCGGCAAGCCGGCGGAAAGGCGTGCCCGATTGGAAGACGTACCAGTTCCAGAGTGGATCACCGGCGATCGCGCGCAGTGCTACGCGGATGCCCGTCGCGAGGCGCAGTGCGGGGTCCTGCTCACCGCGGGTCGCCTGATCCACTTGTGCGTGGACACGGTCGCCCAACCGCTCGATGACCGGGCGAAGCACCTCGCCCTTGGTCTCGAAGTGGAGATAGAAGGTGCCGTGCCCGATGTCCGCGGCGTCGGTGATGTCCTGGATGGTGACGGACTCGACCCCGCGCTCTCGCATGAGCCGCTCGGCCACCTCGACGATTCGCGTCCGAGTGCCCGCGCGTCGCCGCTCGCTCCGGGTCGTCGGTGCTGTCTGCGCCGCTTCGCTGGTGTCTGCGTTCACGCTCTCTATTATGACTCAGATCAAATTTGACTCAAGTCATTAAATGACTACAGTCAGAACGATCCCACGACCGAGGAGATCCTTCCATGAAGCTCGAAGACGTCGTCCCCGCAGCTCGTGCGCTCCTGCCCGCCACCCTGGAGCGCGCCGAGAAAACCGAAACGCAACGCAAGCTCCTCCCGGAGGCGGTACGCGACCTCCGCGACGCGGGGATGTTCAAGTTGGTCCAGCCGCGCCGTTACGGCGGCTTCGAATTGGATCCCGCGGCGATGGTTCGGGCGAGTTCGGAACTCGCACGCAGCTGTGGCTCGACCGGTTGGTGCCTCGGGGTGCTGTCGGTCCACAACTGGATGTTGGGACTCTACGAAGAGAGGGCCCAGGAAGACGTCTGGGGTGAGGACCCGGAAGTCCTGCTGGCCGCCTCGTTCGCGCCGACCGGCGAAGCAGAGCGCGTGGCCGACGGCATCCGGGTGAGCGGTCGCTGGTCGTTCGCCAGTGGCTGTGACGCATCGAACTGGATGATGGTCGGAGCCGTGGTGCCGTCGTCGGGGCCCATTCCGGATCTGCGTCTCTTCCTCGTCCCGGATAGCGAGTACACAGTCGACGACAATTGGCATGTGAGCGGCCTCGCGGGAACGGGCAGCAAGGACATCGTGATCGAGGGTGCAGTGGTCCCCGAACATCGATCCCTTTCTCTCGTCGAAGCCATGGCGGGCCGTTCACCCGGACAGGAACTCTACGCCGACAGCCCGCTCTACCGCGTTCCCTTCGGAACCATGCTGCTCTTCGCGCTGGTGGGCCCGGCTCTCGGACTCGCGCGCAGCGCCTACGCTTCGTTTCTCGAGCGCGCGCGAACCCGGCAGATCACCTACAGCGCCGAGAAGCAATCCGAACAGACTCCCGTCCATGTGTTGTTGGGCGAGGCGACCTATCAGCTGGACGCGGTGGAGTTGCTGTGGGAACGCGATCTGGCCGAGATTGCCCGACGCACGCGAGACAAGCACGAGTTCACCCTGGAAGAGCGTGCTCGCTACAAGCGCGATGTCGGTCAAGGCCTGCGCGCGTGTCAGGAGGTGATCGCAAAGCTCTCCGGAGCGAGCGGTGCACACGGCATCTTCAATTCGAGCCCCATGCAGCGCGCGTTCCGAGACTCCCACGCGATGACGACACACGCTGCGCTGGATCCCACCCAGGCGGCCCGTACCATGGGGCGGGTGGAACTCGATCTCGATCCCTCTACGGCGATTCTCTGAGCTACCGCCTGCGGGTCGGGCGGGCTACTGCAGCAACTCGAACGCCTTGCGTGCAAGTGTCGAGACCGGGAGGTCGTCGAAGCGGTCGGGGGCGATCCACTGGTGTGCCTGATGCCCGCCGTTTCGCACTCTCCCCTCAGCGCCTGCTGTCCGGAACAGGTGCAGCTGCATCTTCAGGTGTGTGAACACATGCTCGACAGTCCCTGCATAGGTGGGGCTCAGGAGCGAGAGCCCGACTCTTTCGCGCACGATCTGTTCGACATGATCCTTCGCTTCTGCCTTCGGTGGTAGTTCGCCACCGGGTAGCTCCCATAGATTCGCGAGCAGCCCGGTTTCCGGGCGCTGCACCGTGAGGATTCGCTCGCGGCGCGGGATCCAGACTGCGACGGCTTCGACGGGGCGTGGTTTCTTGTTCTTCGGTTTGTTGGGCAGCGACTCGACATCGCCTTTTGCGTAGCTGTGGCACATGCGAACGAGTGGACATGTCGGTTTGCAGCGCGGCGACCTCGGCGTGCAGACCGTCGCGCCGAGTTCCATCAACGCCTGGTTGAAATCGCCGGGGCGCTCTCCGAGCGCGAGTGCGCCTGCTTCGTGCCATAGGCGTTCGACGACGTTCTTCTGCGCGACGTCCGAACGAATGTCGAGCAAGCGCGTCAGCACGCGGATCACGTTTCCATCGACGACCGCTTCGGGTTGTCCGTACGCGATCGAAGCCACCGCACCGGCGGTATAGCGACCGACACCTGGAAGCTTCTTCAGGTCTTCCGCCTGTTCGGGGACGCGGCCTTCGAAGTCGCCCACCATCATCTGCGCAGCGTTGTGGAGATTGCGCGCGCGCGAGTAGTAGCCGAGGCCCGCCCAGTGTTCGTAGACATCGTCGCGGTCTGCGGTCGCAAGACTCTCGATGTCGGGGAAGCGGGCCAGGAAGCGTTCGTAGTAGGGGATCACGGTTTCGACGCGCGTTTGCTGGAGCATCGTTTCCGAAATCCAGATCGCGTACGGGTCGCGCGACCTTCGCCACGGCAGATCGCGGTGGTTGGTGTCGTACCAGCCGAGAAGCTTCTCGCGCAGGCGGCGGATGCGAGCGCGCGAGGTAGGTGGGCCGAGTTCGAGGCTGGTCACAGCCGAATGGGTAGCCTGTCTTCGAGGGTGATCCCACGGGCGCGCACCCGCGCGCGTACCGCGATGGCTTCGACGCCGTTCTTGCAGGCTTCGCGAAGGGCTTCGCTGTAGGCGGGATCGATCGCGTCGGCGGGTTCGAAGTACGCGCAGTCGACGCGTTGCACGACGAAGAGCACGACGGCCCGTGCCCCCTCGCGCTTCAACCGTTCGAGGGTTTCCATGTGACGCTTGCCGCGCGACGTCACCGCGTCGGGGAAGCGTGCGATGCCCTCGTCCTCGAGGGTGACGCTCTTCACTTCGACATACGCCGGCGCCTGCTTCCGCGCGTGCCCGTCGAGCATGAAGTCGAGTCGCGACCCGCCCAGAACCCCGACCTCTGGCCGCACGTCGCGATATCCCTCGAGCCCCTCGATCGCGCCTGCGCCCAGGGCCGCCGCTGCGAGCCGGTTCGCGTGCATCGGCTGCAGCCCCACCCAGCTTCGCCCGACACGAATCATCTCGAGCGAATGCTCGAGCTTGCGCTTCGGGTTGTTGCTCGTCGAGCAGCGCACGAGCGCCCCCGGCGTCGAGCACCCCTTCATCGAACCCGGGTTCGCGCAGTGGACGGTGAGTTCGCGTCCGTCCGGGGTTTCGACATCGGCGAGGAAGCGTTTGTAGCGGCGCAGCAGACGCGCTTCGAGGTCGGCGCGCAGGGGGATGGTGATGCTCATCCGCGCGATGCTATCGCCCCGCGGCAGCCAACTTCACCTCGATGTGGCTCTGGATCCATCGCGCGTCCCACCATTCCAGCGGATCCACGTACGTTCCACCCACCAGGATCGCGAAGTGCAGGTGGTCGCCGCCCGCGAGCCCCGTCGCGCCGGTTCGTCCGAGCGACTGCCCGCGCTCCACCATGTCGCCCGCCTTCACCGCGAAATCGGTGAGATGGCCGTATAGCGACGTGATCCCCATGCCGTGGTCGACGAGCACGCAGTTGCCGTAGATGCCGAGGTCGTCGGCAAAGATGACGCGACCGCTGTTTGCCGCGGTCACGGGTGCGGCGGCGCGGCTCGCGAGGTCGAAGCCATAGTGGGTCGCTTGCGAAATCTCGTTGCCACTCTCGAAGTAACGCCGCTGTTCCGCAAAGCGGCTCATCACCTTCGAGTTCGGAAGCTGGGTGAATGTTTCGCTCCAATATCGCTGGGGGTCGCTCTCGGCAACCAGCTCCTGGATGCGCGCTTCGTCGCGTGCGCGAATGTCGCGGTTGATCACCTGGAAGGCTTCGACGTTGTTTGGCTTGGTGACTCCCGTGTGCTCGGCGAGCGACGGAACCACGCGATCGAAGAAGCGCTTCGAGAGATTCAGGTGCTCTTCCGAAAACCGGCGTTCGTTCAGACGTACGTTGAGCGATGCCGTCGCAACGTTGCCCGCCGCGTCCTCGGCCTCGAGACGGATCTCGGGGTCGCGGGGTGCGTGGACTTCGACAGCGAAGAAAGCCACGCGATCGCCCGTTCCGCCGAGGTTCCCCGGCGCCGGATAGCCGGGGTAGAAGCGGTCGCCCACGCGTACGCCGTCGCGCGCGGTGTTTTCATCCACGCGATACGTCGCCGCCGCCGCACCACCTCGATAGATGTACGTGAGCCCGGTCGTCGTCTGGATGCGGGGCGGCTTCGTGTCGACATCGAGCTGCACTGTGATCTCGCTGCGGTTGCCCGCACCCGCGTCGCGCCACGACCAGTCGCGCGCGGTCACGATCAGGGTAGAAGTGCCGTCGGCGAGTGAAAGGGCACGTGGGTCGAGGGGGATCGCTACGCGAGTGCTGCCCGAATCGACGGCGCCGGTGATGAGATTGCCCGCGTAGGTCTCGTCGTAGACGGTCTGCCCCCCGCCTCCCGACACGATGCGCACCTGCAGGCTGCGAAGACCGGTTCCGGTGTCGAGAGCTTCGAGTTCGAGCTCGTGCCCCGCAGTGCCGAGCGCCACCGCCTCCGGACCCGAAAGTGTCGGTCCGGTGCTCTCGAGCCGCGGCATCGAAAACACGGCGATCACCAGCGCGCCAACGACGAGCGCGATGGTCGACCAGCCCTTCCAGTTCAGTGCACTACTCATCTGTTTCGCCCCCGAAAAGTCGCGACTCCGGGCGGTGTGAGACGGGAGCGCGGGCGAGCGCGTGCTCGACCCCTGCCCGCAAAGTCGACCCCCACGCGCCCCCGCGTGGGATTGACGCGCGCGATGCGCTTGCCGACCTTCGCCTCCACCCCCCAGTGCAGACGCGACGAGTCTACCGGGTGTCGGTTGCTCTCGTCACGTCGTTCTGCCGATCCCTCGCCCGGTTCCCCGGTTTCGAGTACGAGACACCGCGCGCCAGGCCGGCGTTCGCAGCACCCCGCAGGTCGGCCGCGCATGAAGTGAGGAGAAGACCGACCGATGTCGAGCATCGAACGCATCGTTCTCGTGCGACACGGCGAAACGGTCGGGCAGTCGAGCATCCGCTACTACGGCGCGACGGATGTCGCCCTATCCGGGCTCGGCGCCGATCAGGCCGCAGCCGCAGCAAGCGCGATCGCGAGGGTCAGCGGCAGCGTCGCCTTCGACTGCGTCGTCGCGAGCCCGCTCCAGCGGGCGTGGCGTTCCGCGACGATCATCGCGCCGCAAAGCCGCGTCCGCCTCGAAGCCGGCTTTCGCGAGATCGACTTCGGGCATTGGGAAGGCCTCACCCGGGAAGAGATCGAGGCGCGTGACCCCGAAGCCTACGCGCAGTGGCAGCGTGAGGGCATCGAATTCGACTTCCCGGGCGGCGAGCGTCGCAATGACTTTCGCGCCCGCGTGGTCGAGGGGCTCGAACGCGTGATGACGCTACCGGTGCGAAGCGTCCTGCTTGTTGCCCACAAGGGCATCGTGCGAACCGTCGCGGAGCGGCTTTCGGGGGAAACCCTGGGCAGCGAGCATCCCGAGCTCGGGGCCGTCTACGAAGTCGCGCGACAAGGGGCGGCGGACTGGAAGCTCGACCGGTTGCCCGACTAGCCGCCTCGCGTCGCGCTTTCTGGCTTCGGCCGATTGCTTCTCATACAGTTGGCCTGCCTTCGAGCCCAGCCAACGGCTCGTTCTTTCCGCGCGCAGTGCGCGGCCTCTCGATCGCCAGTCCCGTAGTGCGACCCAAGCGGAGTGCAACCCACCATGGCCGACGCCCCGAACACGTTTCTCGCCGAACTCGAGTGGCGTGGTTTGCTGCATCAGACGGCGGGGCCGGGCATCGAAGAGCATCTCGCCGGCGGCCCGCGCATCGGCTATTGCGGTTTCGATCCCACCGCGGACAGCCTCGGTGTTGGCAACCTGGTCGCGCTCTCGATCTTGCGTCACTTCCAGAGAGCTGGACATCGTCCCATCGTGTTGCAGGGCGGTGCAACGGGGCTGATCGGCGACCCCAGTGGCAAGGACGCCGAGCGCAACCTGCTCACCGAAGACGAAGTGCGTCACAACGTCGACTGCCAGGCGAAGATCATTCGGCCGCTCTTTACCTGGGAAGACGAAGACCCCAGGTGTGGGGCGAAGCTCGTCAACAATCTCGATTGGTGGGGCGGGCTCGGTTACATCGAAGTGCTGCGCGACGTGGGCAAGCACTTTTCGGTGAACGCCATGATCCAGCGAGACTCGGTGCGCGACCGCCTGCACAACCGCGACCAGGGCATCAGCTACACCGAGTTTTCGTACATGCTCCTGCAGGCCTACGACTTCCTGCACCTGCATCGCAACCATGGTTGTACATTGCAGATGTCGGGTTCGGATCAGTACGGAAACATCGTGAGCGGCATGGACCTGATCCGCCGCGACGCGGCCGCGCGCGACGCCGAAGCCGAGAGCTTCGCGGTCACCACGCCGCTCATGCTGAAAGCCGACGGCAAGAAGTTCGGCAAGACGGAAAGCGGCAACATCTGGCTTTCGAAAGAGCGCACGAGCCCGTACGCGTTCTTCCAGTTCTGGATCAACGCGAGCGACGACGATGTCGGACGCTTCCTGCGCACCTTCACGCTCTTCGACCGCGAGGAGATCGAGGGCATCGAAGCCGAGCACGCGAAGGCTCCGCATCAGCGCATCGCACAGAACCGCCTCGCGGCGGATGTCACCCGTGCGGTCCATGGTGCAGACGAACTCGCGCGCGTCGAAGCCGCGACTCAGGTGTTGTTTGGCAAGGGTGAGCTTCGCGATCTCGATGCTGAAATGCTGCGTGACGTGTTCGCCGACGTTCCACATTCCACGCATGCAAAGTCGAGCCTCGAAAGAGAAGGCGTGGCTCTCGCGGACTTCCTGCCCGAAACCACCCTCGCGAAATCGAAGCGCGAAGCGCGCGAGTTCCTGGGCAACGGCGCAATCTCGATCAACGGCGAAAAGGTCGCAGCCGACGCAAGCCTGACGACGCGCGACCTGCTCCACGGCGGAACGATCCTGATCAAGCGCGGCAAGAAGCTCTGGCACGCCGCGCTGTGGCGCGACTGAGCAGTCTTGACGTCTTCTAGCCTGGAGTTCTCACCAGGCCTGCCCCAGCTCCTCTTCCTCCGGAGCGAGTTCGTTTAGCTCCTTTGCAACTCGAACCAACGTACTCTTGTCCTCGTCGGCAACGAGGCGAAGGCGAACCTGGTGCCGGCCTTCGGGAAGTTCGATCTCGAACGCGTATCGCTTACCCAACGCCTGATCGGCCGCGGTCCAGGATTTCGACTTTCGAACGGGGTGATCGTGCCACTTCATTGGGATCCCATCGACCGAGGCCTCGACTGCGTAGCGTCCGGGTGTCGCCTCGGGGTCGACCATCACGCGCGAGGCCACGCGGAGTCGCACGGGACCACTCAGGTCGATTTCTGTGGAACTGCCGTCGTCGAGGCGCCACCAGCGTTGCTCTTCCTGCTCCTGTGACGTAATGCGGACGGAGTTCAGGTCGAGCAACTCGAGTGATTCCCACTCGGTTGGCCTGGGTTCTGCTTCGAGAAGATTGGCGGCGACGAGACTCAAGGTCGCCACAGACGCAGCCATCGCCACACCTCGAGCGAATCGACGTGGCCAGGATTGACCGCGCCGGTTCGCACGGATCGCGGGCCAGACGACCTTGCGCGCGCGATCGAGGTCGAAGGGGAAGTCGATCTCACCCCATGGAATGCCGTGAATATCGACAGGCTTCAACGGGACTTCGGACGCGATTTCGGAAACCGCCGAGCTCAGCCAATCGTTTTCGCCGCCACCCTCGATCACCTTGTTCGCCAACTCGAACAATCGACGTGCGGTTCGAGCCTGGAACTTCAGGACGCCCACGTTCTCTCCCGACACCTCACTCTCGGGGAGCGACTTGCTCATGGCCGTGAGCATGCCGTCTTCGATGTGCAGCTTCATCTGCTCAGCCGCTTCCCCCGAACTCGAGTCATACGCGATGGCGTCGCCGTCGGTCTTGAGGAGAGATTCGATGATCTTGGGGTCGATCAGCAGGTCGCTGTTCAACACCAGCACAGGACCGTCGACCCAATCTCGAGCCGTCCAGAAGGAGTACAGGCTGTTGGTGTTTCGCCAGGCGGTGTTCTCGATGAACTCTGCGCGGAAGCCCACGACTTCGCGAATCTCGTCGGCGCAGTACCCGACGACGATTCCGACGGGACCGACGCCGCAGTCGGCGAGGGTTTCCAGTTGGTGCTCGATCAGGGCTTTGCCTCCGACCTGCAGCAGGCACTTCGGCTGCTCTGCGGTCTTCTCGCCCATGCGACTTCCGCGGCCCGCGGCCAGGATCAATGCTTTCATCGGGACATCCTTTCGTGTTGTGCTTCGCGGCTACGCGGCACTCTTCCGTTCTTTCCAGTCGCACGGCGACCCGTCGAACACCACCTGACCACGTCGCATGACGATGACCTGGTCGAACGCCTGGAGATCAACGACACGCGCCATCGAGACCACGACGGTTCGCTGACCCGCGCGGTCGAGGATCACCTTCAGGCGGCGTTGGGCGTACTTCTTCGAAATTCCTTCGAGCACACCGTCGAGGACCCAGACCGACGAATCGTCTGCCATCAAGAGGTGGCTCAATGCGAGTGAACGCGCCTCGCGAAACGTGAGTTCGAGTGAGCTCACGCGGGTCGACAAGCGTCGAGACACCCGTCGTGCAACTTGCCATCCCCCGATTCCCCGGAGCTCTTCCTTCAAGGCAAGGTCCGGCTTGGTCTTACTCGGCAGTCCGAGGTGCTTCCACAGTTTTCGGCGGGGCAAGGTCGGTGACTCGGGCAGGTAGCCGACTCTCATGCGTAGCGGGCTGTCTTCGGGTCCGATCGAGGTGCCGTCCCACAAGATCTGCCCATCCGCTTCGGGTTCTCGTCCGGCAATCAAGCGCAGCAAACTCGACTTGCCGGAACCGATGGGCCCGATCACTGCGGTGCGCGACCCGGCCGGAAATTCGAGGGTAGAGCAAACGAGCCGAGGCCCGCGCTCTTCGGAGGAGATCTCGACGTCGTTGAGCTGGAGTGATTCGATGAGAGGTTTCGCGGGCGGCGCGATGCGAGTGGTGGCTTCGTCTGCTTGTGCAGCGAGGGAACCGAGGCGGTTCGTCGATGCGACGAGCTTGCCGGTCCTCGCCACCTGGCGTCCGACCTGCACCATGCGTCGATGTACGGTGAGCGCGTACGCGACGAACAGAAACAGTTCGCCGCCCGAGACCCCTCCACTGCGGACCTCGTGGACGCCCAACCAGAGCCCCCAACTCATCGTCGCGCCGATCAGGCCGTGCATCGTCCAGGTCGCGAGCGTCATGATCCGAGTCGATCGCAGCTCCTTGCGATCAGCCGATCCCTTGTTGAGCTCGCGTGGTTCGTAGAAGGCTTCGCGCTCGATCTTCTCGCGCAGGCGTGCCGCGTACTTCCCTTCCTTCTGACGTTGCTTGCGAGCGCTCCGCTCGATCATGCGCGACGCAACGAAGCCGATCGTGAGCGCAATGACGCCGGCAACGAGGAAGATGTATCCGAACGCACGGGAAACCACGAACATGATCGCGGTGACTGCGATGAAGAGAATGGCGTTCGTCGAGCCGTTGAGAACGATTCCCGACAGCTCCGACCGCACCCGGGCACTGTCGCCGATCACGCGTACGCTGAGGTCGCCAGTGCCGTTCCGTGTTTCGGGACCGAAGCGCGCGCTCCCCCGAACAGCGGCCGCCCGTAGGTCTTCGGTCAGGTGTGCAGTGAATCGACCGAGATTCAGGCGTTGGACGAACTCGGAACCACCCAATGCGAGCGCAATCGCGGTGTAGGCGGACACGACCGACAGAAGGAACGCGTCATCTCCCAGGGACGCCCCCTCCGCGGGGCTCGGGAGCTGCGCGGCTTCGAGCACCCAGCGAAGCGGCCAGGGCATTGCAAGACGACACGCCGCGATGCCGACCGAACCCAGGATTCCGATTGCAAACCAGGATCGATGCGCTCGCCCGAAGTCCCGCAGCGATGCAAAGGCGCGCCGGTACGTTCGCTTTCTGGCCTGCGTCGCGGGTTCTGGACTCACGCGTCCGGGCCCGAGCGAAAAGCGCAAGTGCGACCTGTCGTATCAGTCGGTCGACACACGCTCGACGTCCTCGGGAAGTGAGGGTTCGAGCCCCGCTGCGTGTCGGACGACCTTGGCGATACGCTCACTCGCGGCTCCCGGCCGGTGAAACAGATGTTCCGCCGCCTGTCTTCGAATCGCAGCTTCGGTACTCGGGTCTGCGAGGCTCGACTCCACCGCTTCGACTATGGATTCGGGCCCTTCGACGATCTTGCCGAGCTTTCGGCCATAGGTCTCGAGGTCGAGCGCCGGCGCGCGCTTCTTGAGCTTCTCGAAGAGCTTCGGCGTGTCGAGGAAGATCATCGGTCGATCGAGCAGCGTGTACTCGAGTGCGACCGACGACGCATCGGTCAGCAGCAGATCGGCCGAGGCGAGTGCCGGGGCGATGTCGAAGTCGTGCAACAACTTCATGCGCGGACCTTCGCGGCTGGCGAGCTTCGAGAACCAGTTGGTGTCGCGCTTGGGGTGGTCGTGTGGCTTGACCATCAGGTTCCAGCGGCCGTCTCCCACCAATGCGTCGATGACAGCCTTGCCCATGATCTCGAGGGAGTTGTGCTTGTCACCCGTGGGCGCGAAGAGCAGGGTCGGGAGCGCGGGATCGAGGCCGAGGTTCTCGACGAGCTGCCGCGGCTGATCCTTCAAGGCCATCAGCAGATCCGTCTTGGGGAAACCCGTGAGCAGTGCCGTCGAGGCGTCCGAGCGAATCAGCCCCTGTTTGCGGTACTGCTCGGCGTGATACTGACCGGGGAGGCAGAGGTAGTCGTACCGAAGTGCCTTCTCGCGGACCGCGAGGTTCTTGAACGAAACACCGTGGAAGATCTGCACCGTACGGTTTGCCGAACGTGGAAAGAGGGCGTCCGACAGGTGAGCGCAGACCAGGACGTCGAAGTCCATGTTCTTCGTCTCTGCCGCCGACAGCACCTTCGAATGATCGACGTCGAAGTCGTCGTAGAAGCCGTCGACCGAGAACGAGACATCGTCACCGTCTGTCGACTTGAAACCACCGGACAGGTAGATGTCGATCTCGGGATCGTTGCGGAGTTGCTGGTACACCGGGAAGAAGCAGACGAAGTGAACCTTCGCGTAGCCCGAGAACAGGATGCGTTTCTTGGTCATGGCGATTCCTCTTCAGTTCAGGTCGAAGCTGGGGTGAGTTGGAGTTAGAACCGGGTGCCGACCGAGACCCGCACCAGGGTGCTCTGCTTTTCCGAATCCTCGTCGCCGAGCAACGAGGCGTCGCGGTTCGTATTGCGGAAGGCGAGTTCAGTCTCGGCGCTTGCAACCCATCGTTTGGCAAACTTCCAGCTCACGCCGGCGCCGACGGCATGTACCTGATCACGTCGGCCGCGATGCGACAGGTCCATGTCCTCGTTCGATTCGTAGTCGAGCAACCGAAAGTCGTAAGACACCCACGACTTCACGCGATCGAAGGGCTTGACCTTCATGGTCATCCCGATCTTGTGCTCGTTCCTCGACCGATCGATCTTCACGTCGTCGCGGACGTTGTCGTCGTTGCTGTCGAAGTCACCGTTCAGGTCGATACCGAGGTCGGGCTCGTCGAGCAGCACCGCCTCACGGTCGCCCCGAGCGAAGAGCATCGCGAAGCGATAACCGAGTTCGAGGTCGACGAAGCGTCCCATGTCCGCGCCGAGAGATGCCTTGGCGTTCCAGGTGTCGGAATCGCGATTCGAGAAGTGCTTCCTGAATCGCCGCTGCCCATACTCGCTCTTGAGCTTGCCTTCGAGTTCCATCGGCCATATCAGGGTCTTCTTGGCCTTCTTGCGGTGCTTCTTGCTGCCCTTCCACAGGCGTCGTTCGTACTCGACGCGAATGTCCCAATCGTCGTAGCGCCCGGTCCGATAGATGCGGTCCGCTTTGTCGATGACGCCGGTACCAACGGAGTCGTCGAAGTAGTTGCGCTTGAACACGCCGATCGCGCCATCTGCCCTCAGAGAGACCGAGGAATGCCCGGGGAGGTTCTGGCGGAGGGTCACGCCGAGTTCCGGATAACTCAGTGCCGGATTCATCGTGTACTGATGGTAGGAGGCGGTCGGCTCGATCGAGAAACGACCAAGCGGCGTCTTCCGGCTGGCGACGACCTTGACCTCTGGAACGACGGCAAAGTCGTCGATCGAGTCCATGTTCTTCAGGCGGCCGTTGTCGATGTTCGTTTGAGATTGGGTCTCGACGCGGCCCTTTCCCGAGGTCGTCAGGCCGAAGACGTTGGTTTCGTACTCGCTCGCGAGTTCACTCTCGATGTGCCAGCGCCAGGTGTTCTTTTTTCCCTTCTCCTTCGCACCCGCGGTGGCGGGAATGAAGAGAACGAAGACCAATAAGGCTCCGATAGAGCAGCGGACGATGGATCCGAGGGGGGGCATGGGGGGGGGCTCCATGTGCAGTTGCACACAATTTTTTCGTCGCACTTCATCGGACCTCCGCGAGATTTCATTACCAGAAATACGTCGAATTCGTCGACAGAGTCGGAGTCGGAACTCGAGTCGACCGTTCTGCGTGCACCCTGCGAACCGGTTCCCGGCCGGGGAACCGAAGCTGCTTCTGCGCGAAGCGGTTCGAGCAAGCTGCGGCCCACCTGCGGTGGTGGACGGTCCTGGTTGTGGAGCGGAGTCAAGACTCTCGCGATCGCGCTGTTCACCGTGCTGATCATCACGCTGCTGTGACGCTGGAATCGCAAATGATGCCGGTGAACTGCACGTTCCCTCGGGGTCGAGGCGTTGCTCAGACAACGATCAAAGAAGGTGCTGTGGTGCGGGGGTAGTTTCTCGCCGTTCGGGCAATGGATGCCCGGCTGCGATCGGCAGGCCCGGACCTCGGGTACTGCGTCATTTGTCGGATGGCAGCCCTACGTTCGAAGCGGTCAATTGACCTGGCGAATGTAGAATCCCTGCGCGCCATGCCCCGGAGGTCAGCCAGATCGCGATGTCGACCGGTGAAAACGAAGCCCCTTGTTCGAACTCAACCCGCACCAGCGACCACTCGCCCCGAGCCGCACGGACGTCGTCGGCGCTCCTGACGGCGTTCATCGTCGCAGGGGTATCGACGATCCCCTTCGTCGCCACCACCGACGACTCGCCCGAGCCTGGCCGGGCGCTGTTCGAAGAACGCTGCGCCCTGTGCCACGGACTCGACGGGAAGGGAGCTCCTGAGAACACGGGGATCGTGGTGCCCCGCCCCGACTTCACCGACTGCGCGTTCGCGAGCCGTGAAGCGGACGCCGACTGGGGAGCCGTGGCCACCGACGGAGGTCCCGCGCGTGGCTTCAGTCCCCTGATGCCCGCACATCGCGACCTGCTGACGCCGGAGCAGATCCAGCTCGTGCTCGATCACGTGCGCGGCTTTTGTAGCGACGACCGTTGGCCCCGCGGTGAATTGAACCTGCCTCGACCGATGTTCACCGAGAAGGCATTCCCGGAAGACGAAGCGGTCATCACGACCGTGGGCGATGTGAACCGGACGGCCGACGAGGTTTCGACGGAGCTCCTGTTCGAAAAGCGCATCGGACCGCGTGCCATGGTGGAAATCGCGTTGCCAATCGAATCCACCGACGTCCCGACTTCCAGCGGCGGCGAGAAGAGGGAAACGGGGATCGGCGACCTCGGGCTTGGCGCGAAGTACGCTTTCTACCATGACCTCGAAGCGGGTTTCATCTCGAGCCTCGGCAGCGAGTTCAAGTTCCCGACCGGCGACGACGCCCGGGGGCTCGGCAAGGGGAGCGTGGTCTACGAGCCGTATCTTGCACTCGGCCAGATCGTTGCCAGCGATGGCTTCGCGCAAGTCCAACTACTCGGCGAGATCCCGACGGATCGCGACCTCTCTGACGAAGTGCAGCTACGTACCGCACTCGGCTGGACCTTCACCCCGACCCCGCATGGCCGCGTCTTCGCACCCATGGTCGAGATCATCGGCGCATGGGAGCTGCAGGGTAAAGACGAAGCGAGCTGGGACATCGCACCGCAGATCCAGATTCCCTTGAACCGCCGCCAACATGTGCGGTTGAACGTCGGTGCACGCATCCCCCTGACCGACTCCGACACCCGCCCGACGCGTGTCGGCGGCTACCTCCTGTGGGACTGGTACGACGGCGGGCTGTTCGACGGTTGGTGAGAAGCGCGGGCCTCTAATCTTCGTCGCTCTCCCGCAGCTTCGCGAGCACGGTGAAGTCCTCGAGGGTCGACGTATCGCCGGCGGTTTCCTTGCCCGCAGCCACGTCGCGCAAGAGGCGGCGCATGATCTTGCCCGAACGGGTCTTCGGCAGCGCGTCGGTGAAGCGGATCTCGGCGGGTCTTGCGATCGCGCCGATCTCCTTGCTCACGTGTGCGCGCAGCGTCTGCTTGAGCTTGTCGCTGGCGTCCGTGCCACCAACGGGGCTCACGAAGGCAACGATCGCGGTGCCGGTGATCTCGTCGGGGCGTCCCACGACCGCTGCTTCGGCAACGTCGTGATGGGAGACCAGTGCGCTTTCGACTTCCATGGTGCCGATGCGATGACCCGAGATGTTCATCACGTCGTCGATGCGACCCATGATCCAGAAGTAGCCCTGTTTGTCGCGATGGGCGCCGTCACCTGCGAAGTAGATGTCCTTGCCGTAGCGATCCCAGTACTGCTCCCGGTAGCGCTTCTTGTCACCCCAGATCCCGCGCAGCATGCCGGGCCACGGTTGGCGCACGACGAGCAGGCCACCGTTCGGCGGCTTCGCGACGTGGCCGTCGTCGTCGTAGATCTCGGCGTCGATGCCGGGGAAGGGCAGCGTTCCCGAACCGGGCTTCGTGGCGACCGCACCCGGAAGCGGCGAGATCATGATCCCGCCCGTTTCGGTCTGCCACCAGGTGTCGACGATGGGGCAGCGCTTGCCGCCGATCACCTTGTGGTACCACATCCACGCTTCGGGATTGATGGGCTCTCCCACCGTGCCGAGTAGACGCAGCGAACTGAGATCGTGCGCCTTCGGGTGTTCGTCACCGAGGCGAATGAAGGTACGGATCGCGGTCGGGGCCGTGTAGAAGATGTTGACGCCCCACTTCGCGATCAACGACCACCAGCGGTCGGGGCCCGGGTGTACGGGCACGCCCTCGTACATCATCGTGGTCGCGCCGTTCGCGAGCGGGCCATAGACCACGTACGAATGCCCGGTGATCCAACCGATGTCGGCGGTGCACCAGTAGACGTCTTCGTCCTTGATGTCGAAGATCGCCTTGAAGGTGGTGGTGACGTGGGTGAGGTAGCCGCCCGTCGTATGCAGGATGCCCTTGGGCTTTCCCGTACTCCCGCTCGTGTAGAGAATGAACAGGGGATGCTCGCTGTCGAGCTTCGCGGGGGCGCACTTCGGACTCGCGTCTTCCATGAGTTCGTGCCACCACTGATCGCGGCCTTCCTTCATGGTGACGTCTTGCTTCGTGCGCTCGACCACGATCACGTGCTCGACGATGTCCGTCATGGCAAGCGCGTCATCGACCGCCTGCTTGAGGGGGAACCCGGCCCCCTTGCGGTAGCCGCCGTCGGCCGTGATGACCATCTTCGCGCCGGCGTCGTTGATGCGATCGCGTAGTGCGTCCGCGGAAAAGCCTCCGAACACGATGCTGTGCGGCGCACCGATGCGCGTGCAGGCGAGCATCGCGATCGCGAGCTCGGGAACCATCGGCATGTAGAGAACGACGCGATCGCCCTTCTTGACGCCCTGGCTCTTCAGCACGTTCGCGAACTTGCAGACTTCGCGGTGCAGCTCTGCGTAGGTGATGACGCGCGTATCGCCGGGTTCACCTTCCCAGATGATGGCCGCCTTGTTGCGTCGCTGGGCGCCCGGTCCTTCGACGTGCCGATCGAGGCAGTTGTAACTGACGTTCAACTTGCCGCCGACGAACCACTTCGCGAACGGCGGCTTCCAGTCGAGCACCTTCTTCCACGGCGTGAACCAGGTGATGTTCTCTTTGGCGCGCGCAGCCCAGAACTTCTTCGGGTTGTCGGCCCCCGCCTTGCGGTATTCGGCGGCCGTCTTCTTGTTCCAATTGGCTTGCTTCGAAAACGCCGGGTCGGGTTTGAAGCTGCGCGTTTCTTTGAGCAGGGATTCGATATCGGACACGGGGGCGACTCCTACTTCATCCAGGCTTCGACTTCGTCGGGCTCTTTCGGGATGGCGAGGTTGAGGTTTTCGATGCCGTCTTCGGTGACGACGACATCGTCTTCGATACGGACTCCGATACCACGCAGGTGTTCGGGTGCGTTTTCGTCGTCGGGCGAGATGTAGATACCGGGTTCGATGGTGAACACCATGCCGGGATCGAGTGTGCGAGGCTTGCCCGCCGTGGTGTAGCTACCGACGTCATGCACGTCGAGACCGAGCCAGTGGCTCGTCCCATGCATGTAATAGGTGCGATACGCCTCACTCTTGACGAGTTCGTCTACCGTTCCCTTCAAGAGCCCCAACGACACCATGCCTTCGACGAGTGCCCGCACCGTGAGGTCGTGGATCGTGGGGAGCGTCGTCCCGGGTGCGCACGCTTCGAGGGCCTTCTTCTGCGCCGAGAGCACCACTTCGTAGACCGCCCGCTCGGAACCCTCGAAGCGGCCTCCCACGGGATAGCTGCGCGTCACGTCCGACGCGTAGCACTCGACTTCGGCACCGGCGTCGATCAGGCAGAGGTTTCCGCCGCGCAGCACGTCCTGGTTGGTGATGTAGTGAAGGATGGTCGCGTTGCCCCCGCCGCCCACGATCGAGCCATCGGCCGGGCCACTTCCCCCGAGTCTGCGAAACGCGTACTCGAGCGCAGCTTGCAGTTCGTATTCGAACCGGCCGTCGCGACAGAGCTTTGCGGCTTCCTGATGGGCGACCGCCGAGATCTCCGCCGCGCGTCGCATCAACTCGATCTCTGCGGGCGACTTCGTGAGGCGCATCTCGTGCAGCAGGTCGCGCGGGTCCTTGATCTCGCTCGGCGGTTCGAAGCCGAGCTTGCTGCGGCCACGGAGTGACTCCATCGTCGAAACCACCGTGCGGTCGAGCTGCTCGTCGCGACCGAGGGTGTGGAACAAACGAGAGACGCGCTCGAGCTGTTTGGGCAGCTCGTCGAGTAGCGCGTCGATCGGATACGCTTCGTCTGCTCCGTAGTCGGCCTTCGCACCGTCGGTCCCGGGGCGGTAACCCGTCCAGGTTTCCGCCGCCTTGTCGCGCGGCTGGACGAACAGCGTGAAGGGCGGGCCGTCGCCGCCGGTGCGGAACAACGCGACTGCGCACGGATGATCGAAGCCCGTGAGGTAGTGGAAGTCGCTGTCCTGGCGGAAGGGGAACTCGGTGTCTGCGGAGCGGGTGGCGAGCCGGTGGCCCACGACGATCGCCGCGGCGTCCTCCCCCATGGCTTCGAGCAACCGCTGGCGTCTCTCGGCAAACACGCGCGCAGTCTATCGCGATGCAGCCGATCTGAAGGTGCCACCTGCGTTTGCACCGGGGAAAGCCTGCATCATTTGTTTCCGTCCGGCGAGAAAGGCTCGCAAGATCGGGGCTTTCCGACTCGGGCCGCATGTCGCGTCTCGCTTCGACCCGCCTTGACTCGAAGTCGATGCATCAATGGGCGTCGGATCTTTTCGAGATTCTTTTCGGCCGCGACTTCCAGGGAAACTCGAAAAACGTTGGAATGGCCGGAACTTGCAGAAACTCGCTGCACTTGGGCGAACTTGGCACATAACGTGCTCTTACAGTGAACCAAGCAAGATCCGACGGTGACAGATTGGATGTTTCGGGCGCGTTCATCCAGTCCAAACCATCACTCGGAGCGAAGACATCCACGAGGCGCTTTCCCCCAAGAACAGCACCCCCGAAGATGCATGTCGCCCCTGGTGATCGGATTAGGAAGTGGGCCCCCCGGACCGATGGCCGGACCGGGGGGCCAATCCTCCGAAATGAATTCTGTGTCTCTCCAAGACTGTAAGACTGTAAGACTGTAAGTAAGACGGTAGTTCTGGCGCCGTCCGTCCCAGAGGCGGCGACCAACAGCAAGAACAAGCATTGCTCGTAGCTCGCAAAACGAACCGGGCCCTCGACGAAAGTCGGGGGCCCGGTTTCGTTTCGGGCAAAGGGGCAGCGGGGCAAAGGGGCAATGGGACAGAGCCCGTCTCTCGCGGCTCAGCCCTTGCGCGCCTGCGACTTGCGCCCGCTCTTCTTCTTCGGGCCTGAACCGCCGCCGCCGCTCTTGCCGTGGCTCTTCGCCCGCTCGGCTGCTTCGCGCAGGGTCTGCGCGACTTCGTCGCCGAACTCGCGCTTGAACCAGGGCTTCAGTTCAGTGACATCGGCGAGGTCGGCGCCGGTTTCCGGGTTGCACCACGCGATGGCTTCGAGCGCTGCGTTTGGGCACAGGACCCCGGGGTCGAGTGAAAGGTCTTCGGCGCGGCCCGTGCGCCAGACCTTGAGGTCGTTCACGCGTCGTTCCGTCTTGCGGTCCATGCGCCGGCGACCGCTGCCGTTGCCGAGGTTCTTGGGGATCGGCGGATGTTCGACGTCGCGGCCCTTGTTGACCGCGGCCAGGATGTCTTCGCCCATGCGCCGAACCAGCAGGTCCGTAATGCCCTTGATCGACTTGAGCTGGCTGTTGCGCGTCGGCTTGGCGGTCGCGACTTCGAGCAGCGTGCGATTGCCCAGCACCTTGAAGGGCGGGCGGTCGATTTCGCGCGCACGCGCGTCGCGCATCAGGAAGAGTTCCTTGAGCACGCTCAAGCTCTTCGGCTCGAGCTTGCGCGCGCCCTTGATGCGCAGGTAGCCCCGGCGGTCGAAGGTGCGATCGGGCCATTCGCGTGCACACAGGGTGTCGAATTCTTCCTGTGCCCACTCGAGGCGACCCGCCTTCTTGAGTTCGCGTTCGAGCTTCTTGGCCAGGCGGGCGAGGTAGAGCACGTCGCCGACCGCGTAATTGAGCTGCTTTTCGGTGAGCGGGCGTCGCGACCAGTCGGAGCGCTGCTCGTCCTTCGGGACCTTCACGTCAAAGTGGTGCTCGATCATCGCGGCCAGCCCGATCGAGCGATATCCCAGCAACTGCGCGGAAATCATCGTGTCGAAGACGTTTGCGAACGTGTACCCGTAGTCGCGCTTGAGCACGTAGATGTCGTACTCGGCGGCGTGGAAGAGCACGCGCACGTTGGGCGAAGCGCAAATGCGCCCGAACGGCTCCATGGCGTCGGGGCCCTCGAACGCCAGGGTGTCGATCAGGTAGGCGTGCTTCGGCGTGGCGACCTGCACGAGACAGGTCTTGTCGAAGTAGTGATAGAAGCTGTCGGCTTCCGTATCGACAGCGATCACTTTCTCGTCGAGCCACTCGTTGGAGAGCTCTTCGAGCCGCTCTGCGGCGTCGACGAATTCGAAATCAGCCAAGTCCGACCTCTGGTCCGGGGCAACGGGCGATCGGTGAAGTACCGATCTCGAAGGGACACCGGGGCATGGATTGAAAATCTGCCGGGGGTGGGTTGCCGAACCAGGGTTGGGGGCACCGCAAGACTTCATCCTAGCCGACCCCCCCTTGGCGGGAAATGCCACATTGCCCCAGATACTCGATTTTGCGCAGGTTCTCGCGGCTTCAATGGGCCGCCGGCTCACGTATGCTGCGCGCGTCATGCAGCAGGGCCTGGGATTTTCGAGTGCGATCAGGGGCGAGGCGGCGGCGCGGGAGGCGGTCGTCGCGGCGCGGGTCTCGTTGGGCACCGCGCCCGAACACGCACTCGTGTTTGCCACCGGGGCCTTCGGGCTGGCGATCGACGACGTGCTCGACGCGGTCGAAGCCGAACTCGGCGGTGTGCCGGTCCACGGAGGGTTGTTTTCGGGCGTCTTCGCTGCCGGTGGGGCCGCGGTCGAAAACCCGGGCCTCGCCGTGGCGTTGCTCGCCGGGGCCGAACTGCACGCGGTGTTGCTGGACGAACTTCCGATCGACGACCCCCACGCTGCCGAAGAAGTGCACGATCACCTGGGCGTCGCGCTCGGCGAACGAGACCTGCTGTTCGTGGCCGCCGACTTCGCGCACCACGATGCTTCGGCGTTCTTCGCTTCGCTCGCGAAGCACGCGGGGGAGGGCGTCCGGGCACTCGGAGCGGGTTGCGTGGCGGCGGGAGAAGGTGCGTCGATGGTGTGGTCCCATGGGCGGCGCAGCGCGGGCGGCGTGCTCGCGCTGGCGATTCGCGCCGGGGCTGCACCAGACGTCTCGCTCGTTGCGCGCTGCCGCCCCATCGACGAGCCGCGCGTCGTCTCCCGGGCCCGCGGCAATTGGGTGAGTGGAATCGGCGAAGCCGACGCTGTGGATGTGCTGCGCGCGGCGGCTCGCGGGGCCCACCTCGCTGAAACGCCTGACAGCTTGCGTCGCCTCGTGATGGAGGTCGCCCATCCGGGCGGAAGCGCGTTGTGTCCGATCGCGGGTGTGGATTTCGACCGTGGCGCGGTGCTGATTCCGGGTGCGGTCGCGGCTGGCGATCGGGTCCGAGTGGCGGTCCTCGATGTGGTCGCTTCGCGCGAGAACCTCGAGCGCCTCGGGGCGAATCGGGGCGAGGCCCCGGCCGGGCTGGGGCTCTACCTGAGTGGCACCGGAAGCGACCCCGCCGCGGCAGGTGAGTTCGAGCGCGAGGCCCGTTGGTTCGCGAAGCGGGGTGCCGTGGGGATCGCGACGGCCTGGATCTTCGGCCCGACTCGCGTTTTGGGGGGCAGCAGCCAGCCGCTGCCCGCCTGCAGCCTGCTCGCGTCGATGGCGGATTGATTTCGCTCGGCGCATTGCGAGGGAGGGGTCCGCCCGATAGCTTTGTTCCATAAATTGAATGGCAGTTCCATATAATGGAACAATCGAGTCATCGGGGCATCTCGTGGATCCGCTTTCCACCGTCGAAAAGGCGGTCGACATCCTCTTCCACCTCCATCAGGCTGGCGAACCGCAGGGCGTGACCGAGATCGGCCGCTCGCTGGGCCTGCCGAAATCGAGTGCCCATCGCCTGCTCGGTGCGCTGGGTCGGCGCGGGTTGGTCGAACGCTCGACGCGCGGTCGCTACCAGCCGGGCAGCGCCCTCATCGCCCTTGGCCTGGGGCAGCTCGAACGCGACCCCGTTGTCGAACTCGCGCGCGATGTCCTCGAAGACGCCGTGGGGGTTCTCGGCGAAACGCTCTTCCTCGTCACGGCACGTGCACGCGAACTGGTGGTGATCGACAAGGTCGAGGGCACGGGCTTCCTGCGCGTGTCACCGCAGGTGGGCGAGCGCGTCCCCGTCCACGCGACGGCCGTGGGCAAGCTCTACCTCGCCTTCGCGCCGGAAGCGGTCGGTTTGCCCGAAGAACCCGAAACGTTCACAGCGCACACCCAAACCGCGCGCGATGCGGTGCAGCGCAGTGCCGAGCTTGCGCGCGAACAGGGCTTCGCGACGAACGACGAAGAATGGGTACCCGGGCTCGGCGTCGTGGCCGCGCCGGTCTTCTTTCGCGAGCGCTTGATCGCGACGGTGGCGCTTGGCGGTGCCGCCGCGCGCCTTTGCGAGATCGGAGAAAAGGCCGTGCTCGCGAACGTACGCGAAGCGGCTTCGCGCATCGAAGCGCGCCTTCGGGCAGACAAGAGCGAATACGCACGACAGGCACTGGAGGCAGCGCGATGAAGATCTGGCTCGGCGAGGGTCTCGTGTCGAAGGACGAGGCACAGGTCAGCGTCTTCGATCACGGCCTGCTCTATGGCGATGGCGTGTTCGAGGGCATTCGCATCTACGGGGGGCGCATCTTCCGCTTCTACGATCATCTCGATCGCTTTGCCACGAGCGCGAAGGCGATCGGGTTGGCGCTACCGGGTGGCATCGAGCGCGCCGAAAAAGCAGTGCGCGAAACCGCGCGCGCGTTCGGTGAGCCCGAGGGCTACATCCGCCTGATCTGCACGCGGGGAGAAGGGGAGCTGGGGGTCGACCCATCGACCTGTGCGAACCCGACGCTCGTGTGCATCGCGACCGAGCTGCGGCTGTTTCCCGCGCAGACCCTCGAACGCGGCCTCGACATGGTGACGGTGAGCGTGCGCCGGCCCGCCCTCGACGCGGTCGACCCTCGGGTCAAGAGCCTCAACTACCTCAACAACGTGCTCGCGAAGCGCGAAGCCCGGCTGCGCGGTGCGCATGAGGGTTTGATCCTGAACCACGCGGGTCACGTCGCCGAGGCGAGCGTGGCGAACATCTTCGCGGTGAAGGGCGGGGTGCTCACGACGCCACCCGCGACGGACGGCGGGCTCGAGGGCATTACGCGCGCGAGTGTGCTGGAAGTCGCTGGCCAACTGGGGATCGACGCCCGCGAACGGTCGCTCTCGCGCTTCGATCTGCTGGGCGCCGACGAGGTGTTCCTGACGGGCTCGGGTGCGGGGCTCGTTCCCGTGGCGACCCTCGACGGCGAAACCGTCGGGTCGCCTCCACGCCCGGTGTTCGACCGCCTCGTCGAAGCCTTCCCGGCGTACCGCGAATCGAAGGGCGTCGCGATCTAGCAGCGTCGCTCTCGCGTGCGCCGCTATGCTTGCCGCCTGCCGTGACCTGACCAACGCCTCAGGTCGCCTGCCTGGGGGTGCGCGTGCGCTGGTCCAAAGCCTTTCATCCGACCTTTCGAGACGATCCGAGTGACGCCGAAGCGGTGAGCCACAAGCTGCTGCTGCGCGCGGGCTTCATGCGTCAGTTGATGGCGGGGGTCTACACGCTGCTGCCGCTCGGCTATCGCGTGGCGCACAAGATCACCGAGATCGTGCGCGAAGAAATGAACGAACTCGGCGCGCAGGAATTCCGCCTCCCCACCCTGCATCCGAAGGACGTGTGGGAACGTTCCGGGCGTTGGGATGCGATGGGACAGGAGATGTTCCGCTTCGAGGACCGCCGCGGCTCCGACGTGGGGCTCGGGATGACGGCCGAAGAGATCTTCGCCCACCTCGCAAGCGAGCTTCGTTCCTACAAGCAGCTTCCTCAAAACTGGTATCAGATCCACACGAAGTACCGCGACGAAGCGCGACCGAAGAGCGGGCTCTTACGCGTGCGCGAGTTCACCATGAAGGATTCGTACTCGCTCGACATCGAAGAAGCCGGGCTCGATCACGCCTTCGACATGCACTTCAAGGCGTACCGCAAGATCTTCAAACGCATAGGTTTCGAACCGATCGCCGTCGAAGCGAGTTCGGGTTCGATGGGGGGCAACGAGTCGATCGAGTTCATGCTCAAGAGCGACGCGGGCGAAGACTGGATCGCGTCGTGTGAAGGTTGCGGCTACGCGGCCAATGTCGAAAAGGCTACGAGCGAACTCGCGGCCGAAAGCGACGAGGCCGGTCTCGACGCACCGGAAAAGTTCGCGACCCCGGGTGTGCGCACGATCGAAGACCTCGAGCAGTTCGAAGGGGGTGCACCGGGTTCGCGCCAGATCAAGACCCTGGTCTACAAGGTCGACGGCAAGACGGTGCTTCTGTTGCTGCGTGGCGACGACGCGCTTTCGGAACAGAAGCTCGTCGACACCGTCGAAGCGGAAGAGATTCGACCGGCCGCCGCCGATGAAATCCAGGAAGCGCTCGGCGCTCAACCGGGCAGCCTCGGTGGTGTCGGGGTGACGGAGCATTTCATCATCGCCGACGAGGCGCTGCGCGGTCGCACCAACATGACGACGGGCGCAAACGTCGACGACTTTCACCTGCGCGGTGTGTCGGTCGAGCGCGACATCGAGAGCAACGCCTGGCTCGATCTACGCGAAGTGAAGGAAGGCGAACCCTGCGTCCAGTGCGGCAAGGCGCTCGCAGTGTTCAAGACCATCGAGGTCGGCCACATCTTCAAGCTGGGTACGAAGTACAGCGAAGCGATGGGGGCGACGGTGCTCGATCGCAATGGCAAAGCACGGCCGATCATCATGGGCTCGTACGGCATCGGAATCGAGCGTGCACTCGCGGCGGTCGTCGAAGCGTCCCATGACGAAAACGGCATCGTGTGGCCGGTGAACGTGGCGCCGTTCGAAGTGGTGATCACCGTCGTGAAGCCGAAGGATGTCGAATGCATGGAAGCCGGTGAGCGTCTCTACGACTCGCTCAAGGGTTCGGGCATCGATGTCCTGCTCGACGACCGCGACGAACGACCGGGCGTGAAGTTCAACGACGCCGACCTGATCGGTTTTCCCTATCGCGTGACCATCGGACCGAAGGGTGTCGCGGCGGGCGTCGTCGAACTCGTCGCGCGGCGCGACGGCGAGAAGTCGGAGATCCGGGTCGAGCACGCAGGCGAAACCATCACCGAGGCCGTGCTGGCGAACCGGCGCTGAACGGCAGGGGTCGCGATGGCGTCGCACAACGCTTCGCAGGTTTCACGACTGACGCCCGCCAACGCGCTCACCACGTTGCGCCTCGTTCTGGCACCCGTGTGTGCGTACCTGATCGTCGAGGCGCGTGACTTCGAAGCGGTCGTCGTCTTCGCGATCGCGATTGCAACCGACTTCGCGGACGGGCCCATCGCGCGCAAGCGCGGAGAGACTTCGCCTTTCGGTGCCCTACTCGATCACGGCACAGACGCCACCTTCGTCGTGCTCGGAAACGCGGCACTCGCCTGCCGCGAGTTCGTGCCCGTCTATTTCGCACCACTGATCGCGGTGGCGTTCGTCCAGTACGCCCTCGACTCGAAAGCCCTCGCGGGCCAACCGTTGCGCGCGAGCCAGCTCGGCCGCTGGAACGGCATCTTCTACTTCGTCGTGCTCGGCACACCCATCGTGCGCAACATGCTCGGTTGGTCGTGGCCACCCGATGCGTGGATCGCCTTCATGGGTATCGCGCTCGCGCTATCTACCCTGGTGTCGATTGGCGACCGGCTCTGGGCACTACGAGGACTGACGGATCGCTGATGGTCGTGTAGCCGACACGCCATCTAACCTTGCATGTCCTCGTTGCTCGGTACGCGGCCTTCCGGTGGCGGGCGACCTTCGAACTTGCGCAGGTCGTCGTCGACCTCGTACCAGCCCGCCGATTGATCGGTGAAGATGTGGCAAAACACGCGCGCCGGAATATCACCATCGAGAATGCCGGCCTGGATCACCACGAATTCGGCCTCGCCCATTGGCACCGGGAGAGGCGACCCACAGGTGCGGCAGAAGTCGCGTCGGTAGGCGGGTGGTTCCCTCAGGGGCGGTGCCTCGTAGGTCGCGATGTTGTCTTCACCTCGCGTGAAACGGAAATCAGCGCTCCGAGCCGCACATTCACTCCCGAATGCGGAGCCAGACGCCTTGCGACAGCGCGCGGCGTGACAGTACTGGATGGGACTCAGGGGCCCATCGATCTCGAATGCGACGGCTCCACATAGGCAACTCCCCTGGATCATGTGGCTTCTCCCGTGCTGTGGCTCGATTGGGAACCTGAGGGATTCTCAAGCGAGATTCTCCAGGCCGATTGGCAATGCAGTCTCGTAGGGTAGAGTCTTCCGGGTCGCGAGGTTTCGCGGCCGTATGTTTCGAGATCGAATGACTCGAGACACGCGTCAGAACAACCAACGATAAGCGCTTCAAAATCGCAATATCGCAACAACCCTTCCGGTGTCGCCCAGGCTTTCGGAGCCCTCGAAACGAGAGCATCGTACGAGTCGACCGCGCCAGGGGAAGGGTGGAGAAGACACAGCATGGCAGGTGGTACGGTTAAGTGGTTCAACGACGAAAAGGGTTATGGCTTCATCACTCCCGATGACGGCAGCAAGGACCTCTTCGTCCATTACTCCAACATCGTGGGCGACGGCTTCAAGTCCCTCTCGGAAGGTCAGACGGTGACCTTCGAACCGGGCGAAGGCCGCAAGGGCCCCGAGGCCACGAGCGTTCAACCGCAGTAAACCTGCTGTCGATCGCAAGTTCAGGGCGGCGATCCGGTTTCCGGGTCGCCGCTTTTCTTTTTGCCCTTGAGCAATCGCGCGCGCAAACCCGGATGCGCGAGTGGGAGCACGGCGGCGGCGACGAGCACCGCCGACGCGATCCACAGGCCCGATGACCCCGAATCGAGCAGGTTGGCGCCGAGGTACGCGTAACACGCGGCGCGGAAGATGGCGGCGGGAAACACGGCGACGAAGAACGCCGGTACCGTGATGCCCGTGACACCCGCCGTGAAGTGAAACGGGGTGAGGACGCCCATCGGGTGTCCGGTCATCAACGCGATGACCCACGGGCCTGCGGTTCGCGAGCGCGCCTCGAAGTCGGGGTAGCGCTCGTGGAGCCGTGGCAGCACCCAGTCACGCCCAGCCACGCGCGCGATGGTGTAGAGGGTGAAGGCGTTGAGGGTGATCCCGATCCCACCGAGCAGGGTGCCCATCGGTGCGCCGAACAAGAGGCCCGCCGAAGTCAGCACCAGAATCGAGGGCATGGCGAGCACCTGACGAAACATCGTGAGGAGCACATAGCCTATGGGCGCCAGCAACCCGAGTTCTTGCACGGTCTGCTGAATCGACTCGGCCGTGAGTTCGATCCCCAGACGCTCGCGCAGAAGCTGGGCGCCGAAGAGCACGCCGGCGACGAGCGCGAGAGTGACGACCGTCTTGCCGAGCTTCTGCCACGAAGAGCGGGGGGCTTCCATTGTTTCAGTGCATTCCGATCGGCGCGCTCGATGGGGATGGTCAGCCAGAATAGATCAATCGCGAACCGAGGCGAGCGGGGAGCGAGCAGGCTGAGCTGCCCAGTGCGCCCCGAGGTTGGCCACGACGTCCCTCGCCGGGGTGTTGGCGCGAGAATGGGATCGCGCCCTCTTGAACTTCGCGCCCGAGTGGCCATGGTACGAATACTGCAGTCGACCCCAGTGTCGATATCCTTACGGATGCAGCCACGAACGGAGGAATCGGGATGGCGAATCAGGAAGATCTGAAGCTCGAGGACGTGATCGCAGGCCTGAGAGCACGCGAAGTCGAACTTGCACGTCGCGTCGCCGCCGTGGGCGCGGAAAAGCGCCGGGCACACGGCAGTCTCGACCCCTCGTTTCCCGAGCAAGCCACCCAGCGCGAGAACGACGAGGTTCTCGACGGGCTCGACGAGGTCGAGCGTTCGGAACTCGCTGCGGTGCGCGCCGCGATTCGCCGTGCAGAAGAAGGGGCCTTCGGCACCTGCGACGCGTGTGAAGAGCCGATTCGTCCAGCCAGGCTCAGGGCCGACCCGGCCGCCACTCTTTGTATCGGTTGCGCCGAAGCGGCGGAGCGTGCTGCGGCACGCGACTAACGCGAAGGCACGCGCGCCAGAACGGCCCGCATGGATGGGAGCTTGCCCACGGTGACAGCAAACGCGCACACCGAAGCGGCGCAAGCCGATCACCCTGTGGAACGGGTCGTGATCATGGGCGCGGCGGGCCGCGACTTCCACAACTTCAACATGTGCTTTCGCGACGACGAAACCGCACAAGTCGTCGCGTTTACTGCGAGCCAGATCCCCGGCATCGCGGATCGCAGCTACCCCGCCGAGCTCGCTGGCATTCTCTATCCGTCGGGGATCCCGATCGAAGACGAAGCGCAGCTCGAAGCCCTCTGCCGCGCCCATGAAGTCGATCGCGTGCTCTTCGCCTATAGCGATGTCACCCACGGCGAAGTCATGCACGCCGCTTCGCGGGTACTCGCCACGGGCGCCGACTTCAGCGTGCTCGGCCCCGAGCGCACCATGCTCGCATCGCAGTGCCCCGTGATCGCGGTCTCGGCCGTGCGCACGGGCTGCGGCAAGTCACAGATCGCGCGCTGGATCACACGCCGCCTGTGTGAACGCGGTCTGCGTGCAACGGCGATTCGACACCCGATGCCCTACGGCGACCTCGTAAAGCAACGCGCGCAGCGCTTCGCGAGTCGCACGGACCTCGACGCCGCAGATTGCACGATCGAAGAACGCGAAGAGTACGAGCCCTACCTGGAGTTCGGCGCGCACATCTACGCCGGGGTCGACTACGCCGAAATCCTCACCCGCGCCGAGGCCGAAGCGGACGTCATCGTCTGGGATGGGGGAAACAACGACTTCCCGTTCATCCGCCCCGACCTGCACGTCGTACTCGTCGACGCGCTTCGTCCCGACCAGGTCGACACCCACTACCCGGGTGAAGCGTGCCTGCGCATGGCCGACGTGATCGTGGTCAACAAAGTCAACGCTGCTTCGCCCGCCGACGTGCAGCGCGTGAGCGAACTCGCGCGCCAGGTGAACCCCGAAGCCGCGATCCTGCGCGCCCGTTCCCCGGTTCGGCTGGACGAAGCCGAAAAGGTCGAGGGCAAGCGCGTCCTGGTCGTCGAAGACGGCCCGACGATCTCGCACGGCGGCATGCCCTATGGGGCTGGATGGGTGGCGGCGGTCGAAGCGGGTGCGGGGGAGTTCGTCGATCCCAGACGCTTCGCGGTGCCGGAGATCGCCGCGGTGTTCCAACGTCATCGCCATATCGGGAGCGTGCTTCCCGCCATGGGTTACGGCACCGAGCAGCTCGAGGCGCTTCGCGAAACCATCATGCGGTCGGACGCCGAAGTCGTCGTTGCGGGGACCCCCATCGACCTCGGCGCACTGCTCGACCTCGACCGTCCGGTGGTGCGCGCGCGCTATCGCTACGAAGAGGACGCGGAGCCGGGCCTGGCTGGCGTGCTCGACGACTTCGTCGAACGCATGCAGTTGGCGAAGGCCGGGGAGTGAACGAGCCGTGTTGGTCGTCGTCGCACTCGGAGGTCACGCGATCGCTCCGCGTGGCGTTGCGATCGACGTCGCGACCCAGCGTCGCAACGTGCACCTCGCCGCCGATGCGCTGGTTCGTCTCGCCGAGGTTCACGACGTCGTACTGACCCACGGCAACGGCCCCCAGGTGGGCCTGCTCGCCGCCCAGGCGCAGGCAGACCCGCAGGCCCCCGTGGTTCCACTCGATGTACTCGGCGCCGAAAGCGACGGCATGATCGGCTACATCCTCGAAGCGGAGCTTCGCCGTCGGCTTCCCGAGCGCGACATCGCCACCCTGCTCACCCAGGTCGAGGTCGGCGCCGACGACCCCGCATTCGACCGGCCCGAAAAGCCGATCGGCCCCGTCTATGGCGTCGACGACGAGCTGCAGGCGAATTGGTCGACCGTCGAAGTGGCGCCGGGGAAGTTGCGCAGAGTCGTGGCGTCGCCGCAGCCGACGCAGATCCTCGAATTGGCGGCGATCCGCAAACTCGTCGAATCGAAGATCCTTCTCATCTGTGCGGGCGGTGGCGGCATTCCGGTTGCGCGCGCGTCTGATGGCGAGCTTCGCGGTGTCGAGGCCGTGGTGGACAAGGATCTGACGTCCGAACTACTCGCCGAGGCGATTGGTGCAGACGCCCTGCTGCTCTTGACCGACGAACCCGCCGTCTACACCGATTGGCCGGAGAAGCGGGAGCCGATCGCGCAGGCGACCGCGAGTGAGCTGCGCGTACTTCCCCTCGACCCGGGTTCGATGGGCCCGAAAGTAGAAGCCGCCTGTCGCTTCGTAGAGGCAACGGGGCGCAGCGCGGTGATTGGCGCACTCGAAGACGCTCATCGTATGCTTTCCGACGGCGCGGGAACCCGAGTGCGACCGGAGGGTCTCGATCGAGACCTCGAACCCACGAGCGCAGCGAGTACCGTCAGCCACTCGCACCATCGCAACGACGAAGGAGAACCCCCGTGACGTATCCCGCAGCCACCCAGGCGTATCTGTCAGCAGAAATCGAAGATCTCGAACCCTTCGGGTTTCTCGCCATTTCGCCGAGCGGCCGTCCACTCCACCTCCTCGAAGTGACCCGGCTCGAGGAAGGGGAACTCGAAGTTCGCGTGCCCGGACGCCCCCCAGCGTTGCCCGCCCTCGAACCCCGCGTGTGCGCGGCACTTCGCGAGCGCGAATTCGCGAACGAAGATCCCACCGATTCGAACCGGCCCTGGACCCGCGGCGTGGCCGATGCCGACGCCGCGCTGAAGCTCGTGTACGAGCTGCTCGTTTCCGTCTTCCACGACAAGCCCGATTGCAGTCTCGACACCCACCACGGCAGTCACCGGGTCGAACACGAAGCGCAGCAGAAGCTCGACGTGGCGCGTGGGCGGATCGAGAAGATCGTGACCGAGATCCTCGGCCAGCCGCCCGAGCAGGACGAAGCCCTCGACTATGTGCTTCCGATTGGCGAGGTGCATGTCAACGTCGCGCCGCGCGCCACACCGGATGGACAGATCATCGTTCGCGTCGTTGCGGTCACGAACGTCGGCATCGAAGTCACACCCGAACTCGGGTTGTTCCTCGCGCGACTCAACTTCGGCTTGATGTTCGGTCGCTTCGCCCTCGACGCACCACATCGTTCGATCTGGGTCGACGAAACCCTGCTCGGCGAACAGTTCCGCGAAGAAGAACTCCGCACCGCGATCCACGTCGTTGCATCCACCGCCGACGAATGGGACGACCGCCTGAAGCAGATGTTCGGCGGCGCGACCTATCAAGAGGTGATCGCCGGACGAACGGTCGGGGAACTGCCGACCACCAAGCCGGGTGAAGGTGGCGGGTTCTATCTCTAGCCCGACGCGTTATTCGCTGCGCTCGTACGTCCAGACGCCCTTGTGCATCGAAAGCCGGTGGCGGGCACCGTCTACGTTGGCGTCGCTGGCTTCGTAGCCCGCGTCCCCCTGCCACATCGCGACGGGACCATCGTCGCTGACCGCGATGCGGGTGGAGAAGAACTCGGGTTCGCGGTTGCGTGCGTCCTCGACCGCGTCGCCCACGGAGCGATGGGCTGCCAGCCACTGCAGGGTGACGAAGGTCGGCGGCGCGAGTTCGATTTCACCCTGGTCGCGCCGGTCGAGTGCTTCGCGCACGCTCAACCAGACGTGATCCTCGATCTCACCCTGATCGATCACGACTTCGGACTCCGGTGCTTCGGCGACGAAGAACCAGGTGAGGAAGCGCTTGGGCGTGATGGGGGGCGGCGTCCAGTGGGAAAGTGCCGCGAGGTCGGCTTCGGAAATGTCGAGGCCCGATTCCTCGTGGGCTTCGCGTACCGCCGCGCGGCGTGCGGCGCCGAGTTCGTCGTCTTCGGCGAGCCCTTCGCGGTCGGCGTCATCGACGCGACCACCGGGGAAGACCCACATGCCCCCGAACGCGATCTTCGAATTGCGCCGCAGCATCAGGGTTTCGAGGTCGCCGTCGCCGTCGGTGTCGCGCAGCAGGATGACGGTCGCCGCGTTGACGGGCTTCGTGCCTTCCTTGCCCGACTTCGCCCATTCCGCGAGGCGTTCTTCGTGCTTGCGATTCTTGTCGTCGGCGTCGGACATGCTGTGCGGCTCCCGTAGCGATGCGAAGGCGGCGCAGCGTAGCAGAGGCCTAGGCGGGGTTCGCAGCCGCCTTCGTGTGCATGGCTCTGCGTTCGGTCAGGTAGACGATCACGCCGGTCGTTGCGATCAAGACCGCCTGATCGAGGAAGAAGTGCGTTGCAGCAGCCCCCAGCGGTTCGAGCGCAACGACGGCAAGCGCAAGCGCGAGGAGCTGCACCGGAATGAGCACCGCGACCCAGCGAAGGAGTTGCACGCCGGTCTGCGCGAGTGACTGATGCAAACGCAGGCCCGCGTAGCCCGCGAGGCCGAGGGCGAGCGCGAGGAGCGGAACGCCGCCATGGGTTGCCGAGACTTCGAGCGCGGCCTGGCCATCGACGACCCGAAAGACGTGAAGCACCAGCGTGTGTTCGATCGAGAGGGCGTCTGCGACCAGGCTCATCCACCACTCGGCGATCTTCAGCCCCGCGAGTTCCTTGGCGACGGAATACGGGATCGGGATGATGAACACCGAGAGCAACGCGCATCGCTTCGACGCGAAGCCACGATTGATCGACAAGCCCATCAGTGCGCAGACGAGTGCGGGGCGCGAAAGCGCCAGGGTGTCGGCCATGACGGAAAAGAGCTGGGCCGTCATGCCCACGACGATCAGCAGTGCGCCGAGTCGTGGATGACGCCTTCGATGGGTTTCGTGATACGCCACCCAGGCGACGAGGGGTGCGAAGACGACCGAGTAGCGCGACCACGGATTCGCGACCCAGTGCACGACGAGATCGAAGATCGAAACCGAAAGCGCCGCGAGCAGTGCAACCAGCAGCAAGACGTCGGTGTTGCGCAAACGCTTGCGCGCCTGGTTCGAACCGGTTTCCGAGATGCTCACCAACGGATGTCCTTCCGGCCGCTCGTTCGCAGCCGATGCGGCGGGAGCGAACTACTTCTTCGCGGCGTCCCGCAGCTGCCCCCGCAGTGCGTTGCGATCGACCTTCCCGTTCGCGTTGAGGGGGAAGTCGTCGATCGTCTCGATGCTGCGGGGTGCCATGTAGTTTGGCAAGCGTTCTTTCGCGCGGCCGAGTGCGGCAGTGGTGTCGACGCTCGTTTCTTCGCGCAGCTCTTCGTCGACGACCAGGACTTCCATGTCGGGATAGGGCTCGCCGATCGGCACGAGGCCGAGTTCGCAGTCGGCCGGTGACCGTTCGCTGTCCCAGCGATAGAGCGTGCACGCGATGGTAAGCTCGGTCGGGCCATAGAGGTTTTCGGCGATGGAGTTCGGCGCGGCTTGGCAAAAGGCCTCGATGGGTTGCTCTCGCTATTCGCGCGGTTCGCACACGAAGATCGGGATCACGCGGTCCGTGCGCGCCCGGTAGTCGGCGAACGGCGCATAGTGTTCGTCGCAAACGGGCCAGATTTCGGGGCGCTCTTCCGGGGTCGCGAGGCGCGCGCGCAACTTCACGCGGTGGCCGCGGTGGCTCACCTCGATGTCGGGGTTCTTCACCAGGTTCGCGTACCAGACCGGGTTCTTCGGCGCGCCGCCCTGCGACGCGACCAAGACCACGCCGTCGTGATACGGGACGTACATCAGGGGGAAGGTCAGCGTGCGTCCGCTCTTGGCCCCCTTCATTTCGACGAAGCAGACTTCGTCGCCCGACAGGGTGTTGAAGTAGCGCCCACCCGTGAGTCGGTGAAGAAAGATGTGGGCGCGCGTCATGGCCTTCAGGATCCAGCGCGGGGGCGGGGCGCCTGTGTCCTTGCGGGGGGTGTCATCCGCCATCGAAAGTTCTCCTCGAGTCAGGGACCAGGAGGATAGGGCTTTCCGAGCAGCCAGCGCTCGGCGTCGTCGCGCTCGCGAAACACTTCGTAGGAGACCGGCGTTTCGTGCGAGAGGGCCCCGAGCATGCGTCCCATGCCGAATTGCACGTCTGTCGACACGACGAGTGCGATCTGGACCGAGCGGCTGCGAAAGACCTCCTGCCAGATGCGTACGATCAACCCGACGTCGTCGGTCGTGACGCGGAAGTCCGTTGCTCGAGCATCGACCAGGATGCGCAGCAGGGGCTTCGAGCCGTTGCGCTTCGCGGCCTCTTCCAAGGTGGCCCGAACATCGATCATGTCGAAGTCGTCTTCGGCACTCACGAGCACGTATTCGTCTTCGGTGGTGATGCGAATGGGCATGGTCGAGGCTTTTTGGGGATGAGGTTGGCGCGTGTGCGAAGTCCAGGTTGTCGAAATATGAAGTCCAGTGGAATTCAAGACACCAGGTCGTGCTTCTCTCGGGCGACACAGCACTGGATCGTAGGCAAAGGGGGCGGTTCCGGTGCTGTCGAACCAGTGACACCGCGTGCAAACGATACAGGATCGTCACAGACCAGCGACGGTCCGGGTGCGGCATTGTTCCTACAGAACAATCGACCCATGTCGAACGAAACCCGACCGCGTCTCGTAGATCGTCCTGCCACCGCCAGTGCGGCGAGTGTCACGAGTCGGTGACGCGGCTTGCGTCCGGGCGCATCGCGTACCAGACGAGGGCGGCGAACACGAACTGGATCGGAAGGCGGGCGTAGAGCGCGCCGGGGCTCATGTCCGGGAACTGCTCGGGGTTCATCGCCATGTGGATGTTGGCCGGATAGACCGCGACGAGCAGGGCGAGAAGTCCCCAGCCCGCAAACCGACGTGTCATCGGAACCAGGACCCCGACTCCGCCGAGCACTTCGAATACGCCGCTCAAGTAGACGAGTTCGAGATGAGCCGGCAGACAGGGCGGCATGATGGCGACGAAGAAGTCGGGGTTCGTGAAGTGGCTGACGCCGACGTAGGTGAATTGGAGCGCGACCAGCACGAGGACGATGCGCTGGGGAATCGATGCCGGTAGCCAGGCCATGGCGCCTCCCAGGAAGAAGCAGGCGAGTCTATCACGCGCGCGAGCGCAGGTTTTCGCGGAACGACTTCCGCCCCCGAAGGCTCTTCAAGAGGGTGCAGGCGCACCTCATGCCCAACGGGGAGCAGCTGGCGGGCAGATCGGCCGCATCTCGCTTC
>JASMLK010000138.1 GCA_030748735.1 Myxococcota bacterium
TTCTTGCCCGTGGAGGCGCCGGTTAGAAGGTAAGACACAGGCCCGCCGAGAAGCTCACACCCCCGACGTAGCCGGTCCGCCAGGAAGGACCCGAAGGGAAGCGCCGCTACGCGTCTCCGGCGCCTTCCCCCTGCGTTCGCGCAACGATGGGGATGTATTCCGGGAACCACATCGATTCGCGCACGACCTGCTCGACGTCCTCCTCGGGAATCGGACGCCCAAGTTGGTTTTCGCGGCCGTAGCGGATGACCGCTGCGGCCACACGCGCACTGGATTCCCGCAGCATGGATTGGTCGGGGAAGAGCGCGCCGAGCTTCAGCCGATCGTCGTCGATGCCATCGGCGAGTGCTTTGGCGGCCGCATAGAAGACCTCGTTCGGCACGGTCCGCATTTCCGACAAGATGATGCCCAGCCCGACCCCCGGAAAGATGAAGACGTTGTTCGCCTGCCCGAACACGTGACGTTGGCCGTCGTATTCGACGTCGGCGAATGGGCTTCCAGTCGCGACGATCGCGCGTCCGTCACTCCATTCGAGCGCTTCGGCGGGTGTGCATTCGACCTTGCTCGTCGGATTCGAGAGCGGGAAGACGAGCGGTCGCTCGACGTGCTTCGCCATCTCTTCGACCATTTCCCGCGTGAATGCCCCGGCTTGTGCGGTCGCCCCGATCAACACCGTCGGCTTCATCGCACGTATGACATCCTGGGGGCTGGGGTTCGCGAGGGCGTCGATACCGTAATACGCCAAGGTAGAGGCGCTCGCGGTGAGCGCGCCTTTGTGGGGATCCCGTTCGCTGCCGTCGTCGCACACGAGTCCCCTGCTGTCGAAGAGCAGATGCGCTTTCGCGATCTCTTCCTCCGCAGCGCCCTCAGCCCGCATCGCGGTACACAGCAGGTCGTGGGTTCCCGCGCAGGCTTCGCCCGCGCCCATGTAGACGAAACGCTGCTCGACCAGCGGCTGCCCCGTGATCCGCAGCCCGGCCAGCACCCCGGCGACGACAACCGCGGCCGTCCCCTGGATGTCGTCGTTGAAGCATGGCAAGCGCTTGCGATAGCTGGCGAGCAGGTCGAAGGCGTGATGCTTGTGGAAGTCTTCCCACTGGAGCACGGCATTCGGAAACACCTGCTGCACACCCTCGACGAAGGCTTCGATGAAATCGTCGTAGGCCTTGCCGCGCAGCCGGCGCTTCGGATAGCCAATATAGTGCGGGTCCTCGAGGCGGTCTGCGTTGTTGGTGCCGACATCGAGGCTGATGGGCAGGGCCTTCGACGGGTGGATCCCGGCGCCGGCTACGTAGAGGGCCAGCTTGCCGACCGGGATCCCCATCCCGCCGGCCCCCTGGTCTCCCAACCCCAGGATGCGCTCGTTGTCGGTGACGACGATCAAGCGGATGTCCTGAAAGGGGTATTCCCGTAGGCGAGCGGGGATGACGTCGATGTCGTCCGGCGTGAGCCAGATACCGCGAACACTGCGCTGGATGTGACTGTACTGCTGACACGCCTGCCCCACGGTTGGTGTGTAGACGATGGGCATGAGCTCACGCAGATGCTCGACCAACAGCCGGTAGAAGAGCACGGCGTTGCGGTCCTGGAGCGCCGCCAGACCGATGTACTTCTCGAGGTCATCGGCCTTGGCCTCGAGGTGTTCCATCTCGAGTTCGACCTGCTCTTCGATGCAGCAGATTCGCGGTGGCAGCAACGCGTTGAGGCCGAGCTCGTCGCGTTCTTGCTGCGTGAAGCCGAGGTCCTTGTTGGTCGACGGATGCTTCAGCAGCCAGAAGCCTCGCTTGTTCGTCTCGATGGAATCGGGACCTCGAAGCGCACGGGACGCCTTGATCGCTGGCATGACTTCACCTCCTTCTGTGCAAGGAGATCGCGACATCATGCGTGGGCGCAAGGGTGTTTTCGGAGTGTGGTTCTTCGCCCCACGAAACCGCGCTCAAGTGACCGTCGCGGGGGCTACAGGCGATCAATCCACCTGCTGCGGCTTCATGTCCTTCGGGTCGATGCCCGCGACCACGGTCGGCTTCTTCATGGCGTCGCGGCGGAAGGGTTCACCGAGCTCCTGGTTGAGCACGACTTCGATGAAGGTGGTGACGCCGTTGCTCTGCTCCTTGCAGGCGATCTTCAAGGCCTCGGTCATTTCGGCGCGGGTGTGAACCTGGACGCCCTTCAAGCTGCAGCCCTCGGCGATCTTCGCGTAGCTCACCTGGGGGTCGAGTTCGGTGCCGACGAAGTTGTCGTCGAACCAGAGCGTCGTGTTGCGCTTTTCGGCACCCCACTGGTAGTTGCGGAAGACGATCATCGTGATGGCGGGCCACTTCTCTCGACCGATCGAACTCATCTCGCTCATCGAGATGCCGAAGGCGCCGTCACCCGCGAAGCCCACGACCGGTACGTCGGGGCAACCGATCTTGGCACCGACGATCGACGGGAAGCCGTAACCACACGGACCGAAGAGGCCGGGCGCGAGATACTTGCGCCCCTGCTCGAAGCTCGGATACGCGTTGCCGATCGCGCAGTTGTTGCCGATGTCCGACGACGTGATCGCGTCCTTGGGCAGCGCCTCCATGATGGCGCGCCACGCCTGACGCGGGGACATCCGGTCGGCGTCGCGTTGGCGGGCGCGTTCGTTCCAGGTCGTGCCCGGATCGTCGTCCTCGTGTTCCATCGCGGCGAGGGTGCTCTCCCACTCGGCCTTGGTCGAAGCCACCAGGGCTTCGCGGTCGCCGCGACCCGCATGGCCGGCGTTCGCGCCGAGGCTGCCGAGGATCTGCTCGGCGACGAGCTTGGCGTCCCCCTCGATTCCCACCGTGACCTTCTTCGTGAGACCAATGCGATCCGCGTTGATGTCGACCTGGATGATCTTGGCGTCGGTGGGCCAGTAGTCGATGCCGTAGCAGGGCAAGGTCGAGAAGGGATTCAGCCGGGTACCCAATGCAAGCACGACGTCCGCCTGGGCGATCAGTTTCATCGCGGCCTGCGAACCGTTGTAGCCGAGCGGGCCACACGCCAGGGGGTGACTGCCGGGGAAGGCGTCGTTGTGCTGGTAGTTGCAGCAGACCGGTGCGCTCAGTTTCTCAGCGAGCGCCTTCGAAACATCGATCCCACCTGCGAGCACCACGCCCGCGCCGTTCAAGATGACCGGGAACTTCGCGTCCGAGAGCAGGCGCGCCGCTTCGGCGATCGCCTTCTGCCCGCCCGCCTGTCGCTCGAAGCGAACGACCTGCGGCAGCTCGACGTCGATCACCTGGGTCCACAGATCGCGCGGCACGTTGATCTGGGCCGGTGCCGAACCGCGCCACGCCTTGAGGATGACGCGATTGAGCACCTCGGCGATGCGCGAAGGATCGCGCACCTCCTCCTGGTAGCAGACCATGTCGCGGAACATCGCCATCTGCTCGACTTCCTGGAAGCCGCCCTGCCCGATCGTCTTGTTCGCCGCCTGCGGCGTGACGAGCAGCATCGGCGTGTGGTTCCAGTAGGCGGTCTTCATCGCAGTGACGAAGCCCGTGATGCCGGGACCGTTTTGCGCGATCGCCATGCCCATCTTGCCCGACGCACGCGTGTAGCCGTCGCAGATGTAGCCGCCGTTGGTTTCGTGGGCGACGTCCCAGAAGGTGATCCCCGCCCTGGGAAAGAGATCGGAAATCGGCATGAAGGCCGAGCCGATGATCCCGAACGAATGCTCGATGCCGTGCATCTGCAGCACCTTCACGAAGGCTTCTTCGGTGGTCATCTTCATGGGGATTCTCCTCGTTCGCTGCGCCGGGCTGCGCGAAGGTGATCGCGCGGGGAATCGCGCGAAGACGAACCATAGCGCTCCGAATCGGGCGCGTAATCGCGCCGTCCTCCGCCATGGCGGTTCGCTGGAAAAGCCCGGAAGTCGCGCCCCACGGAGGGAAGCGCCCTGCTACTCGCCGTGCAGCAGGTGGCGGAAGTAGATCGGTGCTGGACCGATCGTCTCCCTGGGCGCGCGGGTCACGTACTCGTCGTAGCTGAGCCGCTGCCATTCGATCGTATCCGGGGCCGTGAAGAAGGAATCGGCGATGCCGAGATCGCGTTGCCAGCCCGCGTACTCGAGCAGACCGTTGTGGCCACTGCTGCGCACGAAGGTCTCGACGCGGATCGGCAGCGGGGGATCGGAGTCGGTGACCGAAACGCGGCGGCGTCCGTTTTCGTTGGTGAGCTGGTACACGCGGTAGGGGACACCCGCGCTTTCGCTGACGCCCTCGTGGATCATCTCGCCCCCCGAGGCGATGAGATCATCGAGTTCACGAGCAAAGGGCCGGCCGCGGTCTTTGTCTTGCGCGATCGCCTTGGGACTGCGCTCGATCGCCGTGCCTTCCCCCATCACGAGATCACAGACGTAGTAGTGGGTGGCGTTCACGATCGTGATCACACGGTGACCGGCCAGGATGGTTTCGCTGCGAAGCCACGGCCCCTTCGACCAGTAGTGGTTCACGACGGGGCCGAACTTCGTGGCGATGCGCGTGCGTGCGTACCAGGTGGCGGGAGCTGTCGCGGCAGCATCGCTGGTGGACTTCGTCTTCTTGCCGGCCTTCGCATCGAGGGCCGTGGCGGGTGTTGCAAGGGCGATCACGAGCCACGGAATCGCGGCCACGATCCAGCGGGTTCGCTTCGACATGAGACGCGTCCTCATTGGTTCGACTCTCCCGCGGCATTCGTGTTTTCGCGCGAACCCATCGGCGCAGCGGACGACAGTGCGATCGCCGTGCCTTCCATCCATTCGGGCGCTTCGAAACCCAACAATGCGAGCACGGTGGGCGCCACATCGATCGCGCGAACCAGGTCGAGTTCCGCTCCGGCCCCGACTTCGCGCCCGAAGGCCATGAACAGACCGTGCATCGCCGGCATGTCGGACGCGTAGCCGTGAAAGCCTCCCGTCGGGAGCCCCCTGCGGTGCAGCGCCGTTCCGAGCGGCGCGCGCAGGACCATGTCTCCGAAGCGCGGATGGCTGAACCGCGCCTCCGGGTCGTCCTCCGTAACGCGCACCGCCTCGATCCCCGCCTCCGCGGCGAGCGCTTCGATCTTCTCATAGGTCGCCATGCGCGCGGCGGCATCGAGGCCACGGCCCCTGAGATAGACGTTCGCGAAACCGCCGAGCCCGCTGACGCGGGCCTTGATGCCCGCGTCGTCGAGTACGTCGTCGAAGTCGAGCAGGCGCTGCGCCGCCGCCATGCCGTGATCCGACACCACGATCACCGTCGTGCTATCGACGAGCCCCCGCTGCTGCAACCCGTCACGCAGCGCGACGAAGGCCTTGTCCTGCTTGGCGAGGGCCGCGCGTGCGCGCGCGCTCCCCGGACCATCTCGGTGGGCGACATGATCGGCACCGGGAAACCAGACCGTGATGAAGCGCGGCCGCTCGTCGGGATCATCGAGGTCGAGCCAGGCGAGCATCGTCTTCACCTTCTCGAGCGGAGGTGTCGACGACGAAAAGCGCCTCCAGTGGCTGGGCGCATGCCCCGCCGGCCAGCGTCCTTCGCTTCCGACCCAATGGTATGAAGCCGTTGCGACACCGCGCGCTTCGAGCCAGGACCACAGGGGTTCGACTTCGATCCAGCTGGGAATGTCGCGCTTCTTGAACGGACCCCGGTCCGGATCGATGAAGAAGTTGTTCACGAGGCCGTGGCGGTCGGGTGGGACCCCCGTCACGAGGGTCACGTGACTGGGGAAGGTGTTCGCCGGGGTGGCGGGGATGAGCCCTCGTGCGCGCACGCCATCGGCCGTGAGATCGACGAGGGTGGGTAGGGTTTCGCGGTCGACGTCGGCGGGGCGTGTGCCGTCGAGTGAAATCAAGATGACGGTCGGCGGAGCGGGGGGGCCTGCGTTCGCCCAGGCCGCAGCCAGGATGAACGCGCCGAGCGCGCACACCACCAGCGCGAACCGGTGCCCGCCGACGCGCCATGGTTTTCGCATCCGCGCGCGGACGAACGTGCGCACGCGTCGATTCTCGCTGCCATCCCTGCGCGCACCATTCGACATCGCCGCGAAGCTTATCGGACTCATGGCAAAATCGGCGTTACTCTCCCGCGTCATGAAAAGCGTACTCGCGATCGCGGGTTCGGATCCGACGGGGGGGGCCGGGCTGCAGGCGGATCTCCAGGTGATCCGTCACTTCGGTTGTCACGGCATGGGCGTGGTTTCGGCCCTCACCGTGCAGGACACCCAGAAGGTCCACAGCGTGCTTCCGGTCTTCCCTTCGGTGGTGCTCGACCAGCTGCGCTGTCTGGTCAACGACGTGCAACCCGACGCCGTGAAGATCGGGATGCTGGCCAGCGACGACGTCGTGCGGAACACGAGCCTCGGGCTCGCGAGCCTGCCCGAAGGCGCGCCGATCGTGATCGATCCGATCCTGTTCGCGAGCGACGGCACGGCACTGCTCGAACGGCGCGCCTACGCGGCGCTGATCGAACTGTTCGCACTCGCCACCGTCGTGACGCCGAACCTGCCCGAAGTCGAAACGCTCACGGGCGAAGACGCCTCGGGGCGCCGGGGAAGCGAGCGTGCGGCCGCGCGCTTTGTCGAAGAATTCAAGAGCGCGGCGGTCCTCATCAAGGGGGGCCATCGCGACGGCGCCCCCGACGACCTGCTCGCCATTCGCGGCGATGCCGGGCCCGAACTGCATTGGTTCGAGGGAACGCGCATCGAGGGCGAAGCGCGCGGCGTCCACGGCACGGGGTGCGCGCTGTCGAGCGCCATTGCCGCCGGGCTCGCCCAGGGACGAGGCATCGTGGAAGCCGTGGAACACGCGCGCGCATTCGTTGCGGAAGGCATTTCGAACGCGCACGTCGTTGGCGGCGGAGCCCAGCTGCTCGGTTTCACGACGTCGCATCGAACGGCGCGATGACGACTGCTGACGAAGCAGCCGGGGCGAACCGTCCGACACCGCGCCCCGCGTCCGAGCACAGTCCCCGCGTGGTCTATGGCGAACGCCTGCAGCGCACCCGCGGCGAAGCCCAGCGCTGGGGACGCTGGGACCGCGTGCTGTCGAACCTGCGGCTCGTCGCGTTCCTGCTGATCCTGGGCGTCGGCTGGTTCATCTTCGGTAGCCGCGACCTCGCGGTCGAGTGGATCGGGCCACCGGTCGTGGTCTTCGTTGCACTGTTGGTCGTCCACGACCGCGTGATCCAGTCGCGCAAGCGAGCCGACCGCCGGGCCGCCTACTACGAAGCCGGCATCGCTCGGCTGGAAGATCGCTGGATGGGCCACGGCACCCAGGGCGACGAATTTCGCGAAGCGCGACACCCCTACGCCGACGACCTCGACCTCTTCGGCACCGGGTCGCTCTTCGAACGACTCTGCACCGCGCGCACCCCCGTCGGCCAGCGCACTCTCGCCGATTGGTTGAAGACCGCGTCCGATGCCGAAGTTGCACGCGCACGCGCACGCCAGGGCGCGGTGCGCGAACTCACGCCACGCCTCGACCTGCGCGACGACCTCTGCCTGCTCGGTGAAGACGTCCGCACGCGCTTCTGCCCCGACGCCCTGATCGCCTGGGCGAAACAGCCGCCGCACTTCACACCGAAGAACTCGACCCACGTCATCGCAGGGGTGCTTTCGGCACTGAGCGTTTCGGCCCTGGTCGCCTGGCTGGGCTTCAGCCTCGGCCCCCTGCCCTTCCTCGCTGCGCTCGTGCCCCAGGCCCTCTTCGCGACCGTGCGGCGCCGGCAACTCGCGCCTTTGCTGGCCTCGGCCGAAGCGCCGACGCGTGACCTCGCCCTGGTGCGCGACCTGCTCGCGCGCATCGAAGCCGAACCGGTGGAAAGCCCGCTGCTCGTCGCATTGCGTCGAGATCTCGAAACCGGCGGGCACACACCATCGGAGCGCATCGCCGAACTGCGACGCCTCGTCGACCTGCTCGACGCGCGGCGCAATCAGCTCTTCGCGCCCTTCGCCGCGCTGCTGCTCTGGGGTACGCACCTCGGTGTCGCGATCGAGCGCTGGAGACAGCAGATCGGCCCGGCCGTCGAAGGTTGGCTGGTCGCTGCGGGCGAGTTCGAAGCCCTGGCGTCGATTTCCGCTTACGCGTTCGAGAACCCCGACTCGACCTTTCCCGAGATCATCGAAGGCGCCCCGTGCATGCACGGGCGAGCACTCGGCCACCCCCTTCTCGCCGACAGCCAGTGCATTCGCAACGACGTCGCGCTCGGGGGCGAACAGCGCGCGCTCATCATCAGCGGCTCGAACATGTCGGGCAAGAGCACGTACCTGCGCACGGTGGGCTGCAATCTGTTGCTCGGACTGATCGGCGCACCGGTCCGCGCGGAAGCGCTGCGCATGACGCCACTCACGATCGCGGCGTCGATCCAGATCAGCGACTCGTTGCTCGAAGGCACATCTCATTTCTACGCCGAAATCAAACGCCTGCGTCAGATCGTCGAGCTGAGCCAGGGGGAGACGCCCGCGCTCTTCCTGCTCGACGAAATCCTCCACGGCACCAATTCCCACGATCGGCGCATCGGTGCAGCCGCGGTAGTGAAGGGGTTGGTCGAGCGTGGCGCGCTCGGGCTCGTCACCACCCACGACCTCGCGCTGGCCAGGATCGCGGACGACATGGCGGGAGCCATCGAGAACGTCCACTTCCAGGACCACATGGAAGAAGGCAAGATGGCCTTCGACTACCGCATGCGGGCGGGCGTGGTCGAAAAGAGCAACGCCCTCGAATTGATGCGCGCAGTGGGTCTCGACGTCTGAGCTTGCTGACGAAGATCACACACCTTTCGAGCCCCGCTGCCGATGCATTGCCGATTCAATGCGGCCGCAGGGTCGGCCGATGAGCCCTGCTCGACCCGGTGGAGGGCGTGCGCACTCGAGCTGCGCGTCCCCTACGATGGAGCCTCGGTGAACGTGCGCCTCGTACAGGCCAGCTGGGCAGACCGCCGCAAGCGATGCGCGTTGGGCATCGCCGTGCTGCTGTTCTCTGCCGCCCCTGGCGCAGCCCTCGCACAGCCCGTCGCCTGCATCGCCGAGGGCACACCCGCCGGCCGGATCGCCGAACATCTCGTGGCGGCCGCGCAGGCCGGCCCCCTGGCCGCGAACGTCGGCGACCGCTGGGACCGCACGGCCACCGACGGGAGCGGGATCTCGCGCGGCGAACCGATCACGCTTACCTGGAGCGTGGTTCCAGACGGTACCGCGATCGATGGCGCCCCCACCGTAGGCGACGGCAGTGACCCGAGCGATCTTCGCGCATTTCTCGATAATCACTACGGCAACTTCGCCACCTGGAGTTCCATCGTGCAGGCCGCACTCGATGGCTGGAGTGATGGGCCTGGCGTTACCTTCGTCTACGAACCGAACGACGATGGGCTCAAGTTGAGCAGTGCACAGGGCGTTGACGGTGTGCGCGCGGACATCCGTATCGGCGGCCACAACATCGACGGCAATTTCGGCACCGTCGCCTACGCGTTCTTTCCTGGCGGTGGAGGCGACATGGTCATCGACACCGCCGACACGTTCAACACGAACCAGAGCCGACTTCACAATGTGGTGGCGCACGAAGCCGGGCATTCGATTGGCCTCGGGCACACGTGTCCAAGCGACTCGACCAAGCTGATGGAACCCGTGATCACGTTGGCGTTCGCCGGCCCGCAGTTCGACGACCTGCTCGGCGCACACCGCAACTACGGGGACGAACAAGAGGAAAACGACGTCGTCAGCGAGTCGGCCGACCTGGGACTCGCGATCGACAGCGTGACCAACGTAACGGGGCTCGCGCTCGACGGCACCGGCGACGACGATTGGTACGAGGTCCCCGCCGGCTCGCTCACCGAGGTGTTGATCCAACTCGACCCGGCAGGGACGCCCTACCCGCTCTCGATCCCAACCGGCGCATCCTGCCCGGGCGGAACGCAACCGACCTACGACCCCCGCGACATCCAGGACCTCGTGGTTTCGGTCTACGACTTCGACGGGACGACGCTGCTGGCGTCGAGCGACGCCGCGGGCATTGGCAGCGGCGAAACCCTCGACGACGTTCGGCTCTCGACCTTTGGCGGCTACATCGAAGTCACGAACGGTGGAGGCGTCAACGACGCGCAGGCCTACGACATCCAGGTCACGCTCGTCCCGGAGGCCTCGACCACGGCGTTGCGGGCGACGGCCCTGCTCGTGATCGCCGCGCTCGCTCACGCGGCGCGCCGTCGCTCAGTCGCCCCGCGCTGAGCCACCGCCTTCGGGCGCCGGCCCGGTGTAGTGGGCGCGCGGGCGCAAGCGCAGCGCGGGTTCGCGGTACTCCTCGAGGGCGTGCGCCGTCCACCCCGCGCTTCGCGCGATGGCGAAGAGGGTTTCTCCCGCGCGTTCGTTCATGCCGTACACGTAACTCAGGGCACCGAGGGCGAAGTCGATGTTCGGCCGCACCTCGATGCGGTCGAGCAGGAGTTCGAGCAAGCACTCGACGACCTCGAGCCGCCGCGGCGCGCCCTCTCCGCGACGCAGCAGATCGAGCAGCACGCCCGCCAGCGCTCTAGTCGTCGAGAATCTTCTTCCCGATCGAGCTTCGCAGACGAGGTCCAGGCGGGGCGTTTCACTTCGACTCGAGGTGGTACTTCCTCTTCTTCCCGTCCACCGAATGCACGATGGCCTGCGTCGTCTGCACGCCTCGTTCGCCGGGAAGCACGAGGAAGTCGACATCGATCGCGCGGCCGGACTGGTCGACGAAGTCAGCACAGCTGACGTAGAAGTCGCCCTTCTTGACGATGCCACTGTGCAGCGAATCGAGCTTCAAGCGCAGCAACTTGCCATCGACGGCATCGTAGAGCGACATCACACCGCCGATGCTCTGATGCGATATGAACGAATTCATCGATTTCTGGATGTCTTCTCGCAGCGTGCCCTGGATGGAGGGGTCGTTCCCCGCCTGAGCGCTGACCGCAACGAAGATCAGCATGAAAGTCAGCAGAGCCCTCTTGACGACGAGTCTTTCGAGGTACCTCATTGTTCGTGTGTCCTTTCTGGGTTGGGAGTTCCCGATTGGCGCTCTACTCGGGTCTGCAACGGGCAGCACGGTCCGGAAGAACGCCCCTGCTCTGTGAAACGAGCGCGACGCACGATTGATTGCGTCCAATTTCGGAACTGCGCGAATAAAGTGGAATGAGGTACGAGTCGGCGCCTACTTGGTGGGCTCCGCAGCGGGAGTACTGAGGAGTGTGCCCATGTAGTCGACGATCTTCTGCCTGGTTTCGTCGTCCATGGGCTTCTTGACGCAGCTGGTCGCGCGCGATCGGAGTTTGCGCGTCCGTTCCCGCAACTCGAGTGTTTCGGGATGCTCACTTCGCCATGTACCCTGGGGGTCCTTCAGCCACATCGTCAACCATTCGTCGGTGTGGCGCTTCGAAACATCCAGCAGCCCTGGGCCAACCTTCAGCATGTTCGTGGTGTGGTGGCAGGTCGAGCAGCTGCCGCCCTCTGCGCTTTCGAACAGTTCCTTTCCGGTCTTCTCTGTCTTCTCGGATTTTCCCTGTTTCGCATCGGCTTCGGCATCGGCCAAGGCCGCGACCGGCGCGGTGAGCGCGAGAGTGAGTATGAGTGACATCGTCGTGAGCGTCTTCGACATTTTCGATCCTTCGATGGTGATTGGTTGCGTCTGAATCTTGGGGCGCAGATGAATACAGCGCGTGGCGAACGGCCACAAGCGAGGCAGGCTTCGCGCGCGAGACAGGGGGGGCGTCGCGGTGCTCAGTGCGAGTGTCGGTGCATCCCCGGGTCCGGGTTCGCGGGGTGGACGAGGCGCCCCCGGTCGAAGACCCGCACGCTGTCGAGCTCTCCGGACTCTTCCCAGTAGATCTCGCTGCCGTGTCGCTTGCGCTGCCAATACTGATACGCAGCGCGAGGCCGACCGTTGGGATACCAGAAGAGGTGGGCGACGATCTCGAATTCTCGCAGGTAGTGGTTTTCGGACTTTTTTTCGCCATTTGGATGCCACGCGCGCCAGACGCCGACTTCCTGGCCGTCGTCATACTGTCCCTGATAGACGAGTCGCAGCCCCGAATATTCGATCTCTTCGCTCGTGTGCCAGTCGGCCGTGGGTCCGTGCAGGGTGCCATCGGATCTCTCGCAGCTCTCGTTGATACCGACGATCTCCGGCGTCGCCTGCTCGTTTCTGAACACGCGCTCGACCCGCGTGGTCCCGTCCGGACAGTTCACCGGCTTCGGCACGATCGGGCGCCGGGGCACTCCTGAGCACGAAGCTACGCCCAGCAGCACCGTCATGGCTACGCAAAGAGTTGCGCACCGAAACAAGCGCACGCCCTGACCTCCGTGACCTTCGACGAGCGCTGTCAGCCTTCGGCCTTGAGCGAGGAAAGGAAGGCCACCAGGTCGATGAACTCGCGCAGGGTCATCGTGTCGTGGAACTCGGGCATCTTCGAGTTTCCATCGTCCCCCTTGAAGCCGTCGCCTGCCACGATGATGGCATTGGGATCCATGACCGACTCGGCGAGATATTCGAGCGTCTGGATGTCACCGATCCCGGTGAGATCCGGCCCCACGCCACCCTCTGCGTCCCCTGCGGCCTCGAATTCCATACCATCGATCTTGTGGCAGCTGTGGCACTTCATTTCTTCGAAGACATAGAAGCCTTCTTCGGCATCTCCCTCCGGCACGGGCATGCCGGGCACGAATTCCTCGGTTGCAACCTTGGCCGAAGCGAAGTCGCGCTGCGCATCGAGGACGGCCGCCATCACGTCTTCGGGTACCGCGTCGTTGGCTCCAGCTTCAGTCAGCAGGTAGGCAATCACCGAGGTGATCTCGTCGTCGGTAAGCGCGATCGGCGGCTTGTTGATGGGTTTCATGAGCCCCTTGGAGAAGCCCTCGACCACGTAGGCGTTGGGATCGTAGATGGATTCCACGATGTATCGCTCGCGGCTATAGCCCTCGCTCTGTTTGCGTACAGCCGCGCGAACCCAGATCGGATCCGAGAACTGGTCGTTGGTACCCAGGTTGGGACAGCGCTGAGCACTGCCCTCGCCTCCGATGCTGTGACACGTGTAACACTTGCCCTTGCCCCAGAAGATCTCGCGACCCGCCTCGGCCGAGATGTCACCGCTCAGCTGCGAGCCACCGCTCTTCTGGCCCTGCAAGTCGGTCACCCAGATGCCGAAGAAGGCGAAGACGAGCAAGACGGCAAGGCCAAATGCCGGAATGCCAATGACGTGCGGGTTCATGACAGCTCTCCCGTCGAGTCGCCCGTACGCGCCCGACGAATCAGCAACAACTCGATGCCCGCGATCAATGCGGCCACCACCGCACTGGCGGCGTACACGTTCCCTTCAACGGGTCGTTCGAGTTCGATGTAGTACCAGGACGAAATCGAACGCTGGAGCCCCCACTCGCCTGACGACGCGTCCCAGGCGTTGACCGCAATGGGGATCATGCGGCCCGTTTCGAACTGGACGTCTCCTTTGGTGTTGTCCGTATTCAACGGGCGCACGAACAGCGCAGTCCACTGGCCGTTTTCGAAGCTCGATTGAACGATCAGCTGCTGGCTTTCGTCGGCTTGTGGTTCGGGATCGCGATCGATGCCTTTGGCGTTCTGTTCCACCCCGCTGTCGGTAGAACCGGACCACACCCATTGATTCGCGGACAGTCGCGGGCTGCCCATGAAGAAGTGGGGCTTCTCCGGGCTGTCGGGAAGCTTCGTCGGGAACTGCAAGAGGAACCGGTCCGACAGGTTCTCCGCGCCGCGAGCGTGGGCGCGTTCAACGCTGAAGTAGGTTTCCACCTCGCCCGGTGCGGCGTCGGGGTCGCGCAGGCCCGGATCAGTCGGTTGGTCCGTACCGCGATCTTCCACGCGATCATTCCACGTCGCGCGAATGGCGATGTTTTCGTCGTCGAAGTAGGCACGCAACGTCGTGCGCTGTACTGACGGATTCTGCCAACGAGGCGTGACCAGGACCTGGCCGACCAACGGTACGTGCAGCACCGGAGCAAGCGCCCAGCGTTCGTCGTCGATCGTCGTGGGCACGCCGCCTTCAGCGCGCAAGACCTTCAACACGACGTTGCCGCTCAGGTCTTCTTGATCGATCAAAGAGACGACGTAGTGGGCCAGATGCCATGTCTCTTCTTCGGACAAGGTGTCCGCGACACTGGGCATCGGCGTTCCCATCAACCCTCCGCGCAGGGTGAAGTAGATGTCCTCGGCCGTGGTTCCGCGCCTGTAGCGCCATCCTTCGGAAAGGATTCGCGGCTTGATCGGGAAGCCCCAATCGTCCTGCAGCCCTTTTTCGTTGTCGGCGCCATCGCCGCGGCCGTCGAGCCCGTGGCACTTCACGCAAGCGCCCTTGCCCGTGTCGTGAAAGATCTCGTCACCCTTGGCGATGCTGGCCCCATTGTTCACCGGCCGGGTTCCCATCGAAACTGCGCACTCGGGCGTCGTGGGATCGAAGTCCTCATTGCCGAAGGCTTCGGTGATGTCGAAGGTCTTGATGTAGTGCAGCACCTGCCAGCGCTCTTCTTCGCTGAGCGCGCCATCCCCCTTGCCCCAGGTCGGCATGGCGGTCCCGTGCACCCCCTCGGTGATCGTTCGAAACAGATCCTCGTCCGTTGGCAGGCAGCCCGTCTTCGTACTGCGGAACTTGAAGGTCGCGATCGTGAAATCGCGTGGCCTCGGGTCGAGGTAGTCGGCAACCGGCCCATCGCCCGCGCCTTCTTCGCCATGGCAGAAGGTGCAGCGGCGCTCGTAAACGCCCTTGCCGGCTTCGAGCACTTCCGGGGAAGATTCGATCTTTGCGGCTGCGGGTACCGCCCAGCAGATGCTCGAAACGAGCAATCCGCCCGCCAGGGCCCGGAGTCTCGTCGGCTTCAGCATGCTCATTCCATCGTCTCCGGCAGCCGGGGTTCGACGGCACCAATGTCGTATTCCGCAAGGATGATCTTCCAGATCTGCTCGTCGCTCAGATCGGCGCCCCAACGCGGCATCGCCGAATCCCACGGAGCCGCGACCCCTGGCAGACCGATGCCGCCTGTACGAACACGCCACAACAGATAGGGTTCGACGAGGGTTGCGATCGTGCCGGGGTCGGTGAAGTTGGCGGGCTTCAAGCGAAAGCCCCGCGCCATGGGACCGACACCGTCTGCCTTGGTGCCGTGACACGGGCGACAATTGATCATGTAGAGGACGCGCCCTTCTTCCATGTTCGCCGCGATCAGCGCGGCCTTGGCTTCGGGCGTCGCGCCCTCGAGACCGTTGGCCGCCGCAAAGGCATGAACCGCCTCTTCGCCCGGATGACGCGCTTCGCTCTCGAGCTTCTCGAACTCTCCGGGAATGGTCGGGTGCTGGAGTCGAGACTCGGTCGGGGGCTCACTCGAAGGCGCCAGCGCAGCGTAGGTGTTGTACGCCCCGATCAGGGGAACTGCGACCAGCACAACCATACGCACCTGGCGTCGCCTACTCGAGCCACCCGGGATGAGGAAGCGCTCGATCGGAGTGGCAAAGTCGCTAAGCCGCACGTCACTCGTGGTGACGAAGATCGCGACACCGACGAATGTAAGCCCGAAGTAGATCAAGAAGGCGAAGCCCGGGATCGGCAGTGGGTCCGGGGCGCTCACGATCCACGCTGCAAGTGTGGGGAAGATGAAGCGCAGGAAGACGTACATCGCGATCAGCGTGACTGACGTCGTCAGAAGCAGCTTTCCACCGTCATCGTCGGGTCGTTCAGGCACCCTCACCCCCTTGCGCGCTTTGTTCCTTCTTGTCCGACAGCCCAGCGATCCAGAACAGGACCCCGATCCAGCTCACGAACACCAGGGTGATGAAGCCCACCGTGATGGTCATGGTCGCGTTGGTGGGCGTCCACGACTGCGCAGAGGTGTCTCTCAACACGCCGTAGATGTGCCAGTCCTCTCGCAAACCCGAGCGGATGAAGCCCATCAGGCCCATCAACATCACGATCGCCAGGCACTGCAGAATCAGCGCGTACTGCGAACGCGCTGGCGCGTCTCCCCAGCGAATGTCTCCCAGGGTTTCCGCGTTGCGGAACTCGAAGATGTCGATCACGAGCGCGACCAGGATTCCGCAGATCATCAACAGCACCTGCACGACGGCGATGTTGCGCAGGAACGGGTTGGCCTTCTCGAGGATCTCGAAGCCGTACACACCGAGCACGCCGGTGACCAGGATGCCGGTGAGGCCGAGCAAGACCATCTGCGCCAGTCGCCCGCGGTCGTACAACGCAGCGACGCACGCCAACACCGCGACCATCACTTCGATGAAGAGCAAGTAGGCGGGAACCCGGAAGAGTGAAGCCTTCTCCGCAGGAAGGTCGAGCTCTGCCGGATCGAGTCCCAATAGATAGAAGCCATAGTAGAGGGGATAGGCGAGCACCATGGCCGACACGATCGGAATCAAGAGCTTCGGCGACTGCCCCTGTTGTGAGACGGGGACCGTCTCCCCCTGGTTCGCCCGCCTGTAAATCAGAAAGTTCGCGAAGGTGACGAGGATGATGAGATTCACCACCGCGTTCTTTGCTGGCATCAAGCCCAGGTACTTGAGCACCGGGTGATACTGGCCGCCAATGCGAATCTGCTCGGCCGCACTCAGTGGCAGGTTGTGGGGTGTCATCCAGACCGCGAACGCGGCGAGCAGGAGGAACAACATCCACTTGATGCTTCCGGCGTAGCGATTGGACCCTTGAATGCGGTCCATGCTCGTCCAGAAGTAGTAGTTCGCCGCCAGAAAGATCATCGCAATGAGCAGCGCCTGCAGGATGAACGTCCAACTGAAGGCGCCGCCCATCATGTTGTTCCCCATGACGGGACTCACGCTGTAGACCTCTCGTCCGAGGTAGTAACCGGCGAACGGCAGGGGAATCAGCGCAAGAATGCCGACGAAGTTCCCGACGTAGCCCATCCAGTCGTAGTGGGCCCGCTCCTCGTCGTTCTTCGCCGTCACCAGGAATCGCACCGCGGAATACGCCGCGACGACGAAGCCACCGAAGACGATGTTGGCCAGCAAGCGGTGGACGTTCAGGGGCAGCCAGAGGGGATTGATCAGCGCACCCCATGTGTCCCCGTTGAACGCGAGCGTGTCGGGGTCGAGCCCCACCGGGCTCATCATGTAGGACGCCCACGAATTGGCGACGAGCACGATCGCAAGGCCGAAGAAGTTCAGCGCGCCACCCACGGCGACGTGCACCCACTTGCGGTCCGCGAGCCTGTCCCACGAGTAGTAGTAGATATAGAGAGAGAAGGTCTCGCCGAAGAACAGCAAGGCATAGACGTACATCGAACCGTGGAAGACCCCGGTCAGATGACCCATGAACTGCGGGTAGAGCCCGAAGAGCAGAAAGCCCAGCAGTCCGCCGAGCGCCGCCGTCGTGGCAAAGGCGGCAGAGAGCAGCTTGGTGAACTCGTGCGCCATGTCGTCGTAGCGCTTGTCGCCGGTCTGGATACCGATGATCTCGACGATGATCGCGAAGATGGGCACACCGAGAACGAAGGCGCCGAACATCAGGTGCAGCTCGGCCACCACCCACATGATCATGCGCGAGTCGAGATCACCGATCGAGCGGTACTGGGCTTCGCCGACGACGTCCTGCGCTAGAACGGGAGCCGCAACGAAACAAGCCAGCAGCCCGAACAGCGCAACGACACCGCCCCGTGAAAAGACGGACCGGGAACCGTCTCCCATTACTTGAACTCGAAGTCGAGCGCTGCGGCGCCACCAGCCTCTACGGTGACCTTGCCCTTCTTGATCCCGAGGTAGGGATGCCAGGCTTCGGCTTTGTAGGTTCCCGCCGGGACATCGGCGATCGAGAACGTCCCGTCGGCCGCAACGACCGCGTAGTACGGATTGTCAGGGACATAGGCCCAGCCGATCATGAAGTCGTGCTGGTCGCACTCCATGCGAATCACGTTGCCCCGGCGCATCTTGATCGGCTTGTTGAACGACGAGCCCGCCGGCTGCTGCACGTTGAACTGGGAAACCCGGGCCCTGCCGATCATCTCGTAGGTATGGATGTTGTGCGATACGGCGTCGCCGTTCTTGACCTCGAGGTCACCCCCCTTCTTCATGATCTGCAGGTACGGGAGGAAGGCGCATTTCTCTTGCAGGACGTTGGCCTTGGCGATTTCGGGGTCCCACGCCTTGCCCTCTTTCACGCCCTTCAGCGCGACGACCACCTCGGACAGGCCGCCCGACGCCACCTTGACGGTTTCATGCAGTCGGTGATCGCCTCCGCAGACCTCCATGTCCTTGTTGATCGCCATGCTCTCGGGCTCCGGCACCGTGCCCGAGAACTTCACCGTGCCGCTTACGCTCCCTCCACCGGCGACTGCTCCTTCTTTATATTTGGCTGCACCGATTGCCGTGAGGGGAAAGAGAGTCAGGACCAACAGACCGGCGACCGCCAGGGTCCCTGTCAGGTCCTTCACGCGGCCACCCACCAAACCCATCGACTGTCGCATGGTTCTACTCGCTCCTTGATCCTTGACGCTGATCAGCTTGTCGGTGCCGCGGCGAACGCACGCGGGCACAGCTGTTGGTTGACTGTTCCAAGCCACGGACGTGCACCAGATCCGGCTCACGCGTCGCCGCTCGTCTTGCTTGATGATTCGAACTGCAAAAAGCGCGCCCATGCGCGCGAAACATCGTCAGGAGTGAACGGGCAGGGAGATGATCAAGACGCGCGAATGCCTGCAGTGTGAATATTCTTCACGGTCGGCATGTCTTGGAACTCCTCTTGCATTGGTCTCCGCTAGTCAGCACCCGCCTCGAGAGGTCAAGGAGGTTCGGGGTGGGGGTACGCGGAGTCCATGAAGAAGCAGCCAACGAAAGGCCGGGAAGCTCGAGGCCGCAGTGAGCGCGCGAAACAGGGAAAGCGCAGAGGCGAGACATCCTGCGCCATGTTGTTGGTCGCGGCTGTGCTCGTCCTCGCCGGCCCAGCGCTGGCGCAAGAAGGGGGAGAGGCCTACCGGGACTTCCCGATCGTGGGCAGCCGGGTCGCGATCTGGGTGATCGCTCAGCTCCACCTGCTCTTCGGCGCTTTCGTGCTCGCCGTGCCGCTGTTCGCCGTCACGATCGAATACATGGGCATGCGAACGGGCGATCAGCGCTACGACGACCTCGCACACGAATTCACCCGCCTGCTCACGATGGCCTTTTCCACGACGGCGATCTTCGGAGCGATGCTCCTCTTCATGCTCCTGGGGCTGTACCCCAAGTTCATGAGCTACCTGTCGTCGATCTTCTCGGCGACCTTCCTGCCCTACGTCCTGCTCTTCTTCGGGGAGACCTTCTCTCTCTACATCTACTATTACGGTTGGGGAAAGCTCTCTCCCAGGGTCCACCTTTCGATCGGCGTGCTCCTCAACGTCATCGGCATCCTCGTGATGATGGTCGCCAATGCCTGGGTGACCTTCATGACGAGCCCTGCCGGGATCGACGACAGCGGCGCTCTGGTGAACGTGTGGGACGCCATCGCCAACCCCACCTGGATGCCCATCAACATCCACCGGGTGATCGCCAACGTCGCATTCGGGGGATCGATCGCCGGGGCATACGCGGCCTTCAACTTCCTGACCGCCAAGACGGACGAGGAGCGCGCCCACTACGACTGGATGGGCTACATCGGCAATTTCGTCGCGATTGTTGCCCTGCTGCCCCTGCCCTTCGCGGGCTACTACCTGGGTCGCGAGATCTACGCATTCAATCAGCAGATGGGCATCACGATGATGGGCGGGGTCTTTTCCTGGCTCTTCATCGTGCAGGCGGTGCTGATCGGCGCGCTCTTCCTCGCCGCCAACTACTACCTGTGGTTGGGAATGGCGCGCATCGAAGGCGCCGAGCGCTTCCGGCCCGCGATCAAGTATCTGCTCATCCTGCTCACCATCTGCTTGATGATCTGGGCCACGCCCCACTCGATGGTCGCGAGCCTCGAAGAGTCGCGGAAGATGGGCGGTGCCCACCATCCAGTCCTGGGCTTCCTGGGCGTGATGTCGGCCAAGAACACGGCTGTGAACCTGATGATCCTCACGACCTACATCAGCTTTCTGCTGTATCGACGTGGGAACCGGATCGCGACCGTCGCGTGGGCCCGGAGCGGGAACATCGCGCAGGTTGCGATCTTCGTCGGCGCGGCCGCTGTCGTGATCTTTCTGGGCGTCTACGGCTACTACGTCGAAGCCTCGGTGCGAATCGGCTTCTCGGTCCCGCAGGTTGGCGCGGTGCTGTTCGCGATGATCGCGGTCACGGTCATCGACGCGTTCCTGTTCAAGGATTGCCGTGAGACGGGCGGGATTCGCTGGGGAGAGATCAGTCCGCGCTCGCAGTACGCGCTGCTGCTCCTGGCCATCTCGTTTACCTGGCTCATGGGCTTGATGGGCTACGTGCGGTCCGGACTCCGGCAGCATTGGCATGTCTACGGCGTGGTGCGAGACACCTCGGCCGATGCGTTCACCCCCACCCTCGGTTACGCGACGATGGTCGTCTCGGTGACGGTGCTGATCTTTTTCGCCTTTCTCGTCTTCATCTTCTGGCTGAGCCGCCTGAGCCAGAAGCAGGCGTATCGGGCCCAGTCATGAACGTCCCCCTCAAGATCGTTCTCTTCACGTTGGCGGTTACGGGCTTCTACACATACGTCGGCGCCATCGTGCCGCAAATGGAAGCGCACCCACCCAAGTCGACCGAGATCGGAGCTGACATGGGCCCGGTGGAACTCGCGGCGACGGGCAAGGAGATCTTCTTCGGCAAGGGGACTTGCGCGCTGTGCCACACGATCGGTGGAAAGGGGGAACGCTGTCCGGACCTCGAGGGCATCGGGCGCCGTGCAGCGAGCCGCATCGAAGGCGTGTCGGCGCAGGAGTACCTCGCGCAGTCGATGTATCAGCCCAACGAGTACGTGGTGGATGGCTACCAGCCCACGATGCCGAACATCAGTCGCGCCCCGATCGGCCTCACCGACGGCGAAATCATCGCTGTCGTGGCCTTCCTGCAGAACGAAGGCGGCGAGATCACCGTAACACCAGCCACGCGCTTCGAAGCAGCGGGAGAAGCAGGCAGCCAACCCGTCGCACGCACCGAGGGCGAGGGGCCACTCGACGCCCTGGCGATCATCAAGAAGTACAATTGTGAGGCGTGTCACGACCTCGCGGGCGCCGAGCGCCGCCTCGGGCCGCCTCTCCACGACATCGGCGCACGCCAGACCCGAGCGCAGATCCTGCATTCGATCGTCGAACCCGACGCGGAAATCGCAGCCGGTGAGCCGCCCTATACGCCGGGACTGATGTCGGCCACGCTGATGTCCACGGGGTTCTACGACACGCTCACGCTGCCCGAACTCACCGCACTGGTCGAGCATCTCGCCTCGCTCGAGGGAGGCGAATAGTCATGCCCGACAAGCAGAACGGTAGAGGCCTTCCGGTGATCGCGCAGGTCGCGCTCGTCTTCGCAGGGGCCTATCTGCTGCTGCGATTCTCGGTGCAGCCCCCCATCCCGAGCAGCGTGCTCGGGATGTACATGTTCTTCGTCGGCGTGTCGCTCATGCTCTTCGTTTCGTCCGACGACGACCGCTTCGCGGAATTCAAGCGGCCGCTGATCCAGCTATTGACCGCGCGGGAGCACAAAGTCCCCCGACTCGTGCTGGGGACTGTCTTTCCGCTCCTGGTCGCCTATCTCGGCTACGCGGGGGCTCACACGGAAATCGCCCCGCCCGGTCAACAACGGACCGTGCATCCCGCCCCTCCCAACGAGATCGATTTCAAGGGCAAGCGAATCGATGTGCTGACGGCCGAGAACCCGTTTCGGCACCTCGCAGAAGAAGAGCCCGAGGCGTTTCGCGAACACGTGGCCCGTGGCAAGGACGTCTACTACCGCAACTGCGTCTTCTGCCACGGTGACAACCTCGAAGGCGATGGTCTCTACGCCCACGGCCTCTCCCCCATTCCGGCCAACCTCGCCGACCCGGGCACGATCGCGCAGCTGCAGGAGTCCTATCTGTTCTGGCGCATCGCGAAGGGCGGCCCGGGGCTTCCCGTCGAAGGAACGCCCTGGGATTCAGCCATGCCCGCGTGGGAGAAGTTCCTGGACGAAGACGAGATCTGGGAAGTCATCCTGTTTCTCTACGACTTCACGGACCAGCACCCGCGGAGCTGGGAGGAGTAGATGATGCGTGGCGCAAAGGGTGGCATCGGGATCATCGAACTTCTCGCAATCACGGCGGGGTCGATCGTGGTTGGGGCAGCGGCTGGCGCAGCAGACCTCGAAGCCGGACGTGCGCTGTACGACGACAAGTGTGCGCAGTGTCACGGGCTTTCGGGGGAGGGGGACGGCGTCGCGGCCGATGCCCTCGACCCACGACCGCGCGACTTCACCTCGGGCTCGTTCAAGATCCGCACGACACCGAGTGGCGAACTCCCCACCGATCCCGATCTCGCCTCGATCATCGAGCGAGGCATGCCCTACACGGGGATGCCGGCCTGGGACTTCCTCGGCGACGAAGCGATCGCCAATCTCGTGGCCTACATCCAGACGTTCAACGAAGATTTCGCCGATCCGGAGATGCGCGTCGATCCGGTCGAGATCCCCTCGCCGCCCGCGATGACGGAAGAAAGCGTCGAAAAGGGGCGACAGGTCTTCGTAGAGAACAAGTGCGGTGAGTGTCACGGCGACCAGGGGCGAGGCGACGGAGAGTCTGCGCCGACACTCATGACCGACGCGGGCATTCCGATTCGTCCCGCCGACATGACGAAGCGCTGGACCTTCCGGGGCGGCAGCTCGCGCAGCGATATCTATCGCACCTTCACGACGGGCCTCGACGGAACGCCCATGCCCTCGTATGCCGATTCGATCGACGAAGAACAGCGCTGGCAGCTCGTCGACTACGTCTACTCCCTTTCGGAAGACGAACCGGGCTACGGCAGTGTCGTCGTCGCGCAACCGGTCGAAGGACCGCTCTCGCTCGATCCCGGCGACGGTTCGTTTGCCAACGCCCCCGTCACACGCTTCCCGATGCTCGGCCAGGTGACCGATCCCGGCCGGGCCTTCGCGCCGGCCGTGAACGCCGTAGAGGTTCGCGCGGTTTACAACGACGAAGAAGTCGCCCTGTTGGTGAGCTGGCACGACATTGCGGGACGACGCGAAGGAAGCAATCGGCCCAACGGACGTGACGCCGCACCAGCTGACGCCGCACTGTCGGACGCCGTCGCGGTGCAGCTCCCGAGCAAGCACGGCGGCACGAAGCCCTACATGTTCTACGGAGACCCGGCCAACAGCGTCGACTTGTGGTTCTACGAAGCCGGAGCGAACGAGGCCCGCGTGTATCTGGGGCGCGGTGAAGAGAATCTGGCGCCAGCGCCCGCAGGCGGCGACGAGATCCGCGCAAAGGGCGTATACGAAGACGGACGCTGGCAGGTCGTCTTCGTTGCTCCACGGGGCTCAGGCGACGCCCAGCGCGTCCCCCAGGAGACCTTCGTGCCGATCGCGTTCTCGGTCTGGTCCGGCCTCGCTCGCGAGTCGGGCAACCGTCGTGCAATATCGAGTTGGTACCACCTCTATCTGGCCCCACCCGATACGGGCGAGGCCTACAAAGCCGCCGGAATGATGGGCCTCGGCGCCCTGGTGGCTGAACTGCTCGTCGTCGCGAGCGTAAGGCGCTCGCAAGCGGGCGGGCAATCGTAGTCACTGCAGTCGCAGAAAGGAGGATCGAATGATGCGTCACATTTCAACGAAGCTCGGAAGACTGGCAGACCTGGCCGCCTCGATGGCCGTGGTGCTGCTGATCGCGACACCCGCGGCGGCCTACACCGGTGGTGCTGTCTCGAACGGCGGCAGCATCAAGGGAAAGATCACGGTAAGCGGCAAGCAGGACGAGACGAAGGAGGTCGTCAAGGACAAGAGCTTCTGCGGCGGATCGGTTCCCGCGGAGAAGTTCATCGTTTCGGGCGACGGCGGCCTGAAGAACGTGATCGTGAGGATCGACGCCATCGACAGCGGCAAGCCCATCGACAAAGAGGGCAATTTCACCGTGTCCAACGTGAAATGTCGCTTCGACCCCCACGTCATGGTCGCACCCAAGGGCGCCACGATGAAGGTGCGCAACGACGACCCCGTGCTGCACAACTCGCACTTCTACCTCGTGCAGGCCGACAGCAGCAAGAAGAACGTGATCAATCTCGCGCTCCCCAGGCAGGGCGTGGAGATCGGCAAGAAGAAGATCCTGCGCAAGCCCGGCCTGCTGTCGGTCAAATGCGATGCACACGACTTCATGCAGGCATGGATCTGGGTCGCGGAGAACCCGTACGCCGAAGTGACCGACGCCAGCGGAAGCTTCAACATGAGCGATGTACCCGCTGGTAGCCACACGTTGACCATCTGGCACGAAGAGCTCGGTGAGAAGACCGTCGATGTGACGGTCGAGGCCGGCAAGGCTGCCAACGTCGACTTCAGCTTCTAGACCGCCGAATCACTCGGCTCCGAGGTGCGAACATGAGTGAAGCAAACACGTCACAAATCCAGGTCGAAAAAGAATCGATCGTCGTTCCGTTGCCAGACGGCCCGATCCGTATGCCCTCGGTCGAAGCCACGGAAGAGCTTTCCGATTGGCTCGACGAGGGACGTCGGTCCATGTACGAGACGCTGCTCGAACCCGGGGCCGCGCCCGTTCGCTTCTTCGCTCAACATCTCCCGATGGTCGTGAGTTACAACCAGACCAACGTGTTTCCCTTCACGTGCGGAAACAAGGGCGTGGGATACCTGCCGCACGCCCAATACGTCGACCACTTCATCGAGCGGTATCGAGACACCATCGAAGAGTGCAAGGGCAAGCCCTGGCAAGAGTCGTTGAAGAAGCGCGTCGGTGTCGCTTCGGAATTCAATCTCAACCCCGAGTTCATCGATCGACGTTGTCTGGTGACGCTCGAGATCTTCGAACGGCAGACGTTCAAGAACTTGAGCAAGATGCCCCTGGCGAGTCTGCTGTTCACCGGCCACAGCCCGGCCTTCACGAGCTTCCAGGTGAATTGCGCGGTGGAGATCATCGGCCCGGGCGACCCGCGGTACACGTTCATCACACTCGCTCGGACGATGTTCGAGTACGACGACTTCCACATCACCCAACAGAACTTCCCCTACGCCTACGTCTTCTGGATCTCGGAGTGCGTGTCCAAGACGCCATTCCGCCGGATCGGCGAAATGGACGACCGCGCGGCGAACCGCGACGACCTCGAACTCGAGTTGCCGTGGGACGACGATGCGCTCGCCGCGGTGGCGCGGGCGCCGGCCATGATCCAGAACCATATCCGCAGGCTCGTCGAGTCGTACGCGACCGAACGTGGCTTCGGAACCGTTTCGCTCGGGGTTGTTCAGGAAGCGCGACGCAACCTCATGGATGGTCGCTGAGCCAATGCGCACCGGACATCGCAACTGGTCACGATTCGCCGTCCCGCCGCACATCGACACCAGGGTTCGACGCTTTCACGTGGCTTTCTAGCGACTTGCAACAGCGTGGTCAGGTTTCGACCAACTGCCTGCCATTGACCACGAGAAATCCCGCTACTCCGAGCCGTTCGTTCCATCGTTGCGGCCGCGCATCTTCGACTTCAGCGTATTTCGTGCGATGCCCAGGACCCTCGCGGCTTCCGAAAGATTTCCATCGACGAGTTGCAGTACATGAGCAATGTAGCGGCTCTCTATCTGCCGAAGCGTCGGGACCTTGCCTGAGGAACCAGAGTCGGTCTCGCGACGCACGAAGGACGACGCATGCATCTCGGCCGGCAGATCCTCCGGCCCGATCTCGCCCGCCTCGCAGAGCAAGGCCGCGCGCTCGATCACGCCGCGTAGTTCGCGAACGTTGCCCGGCCAGTCGTACGCGAGCAGCAGGTTCCTGGCGGGTCCGGTCAGCCGTGGCTGGCTCTTTCCCGAGGCCTGGCTGAACCGGCCCAGGAAGAACTGGGCCAGCTTCACGATGTCGTCCCCGCGATCGCGAAGGGGCGGCACATCGATTCGGAAGACATTGAGCCTGAAGTAGAGGTCCGCCCGAAAGCGCCCCTCTTCGACGAGGTCCTCCATGTGACGATTCGTCGCGGCGACGAGCCGGACATTCGTCCGAAGTTCCCGCTGGCCGCCGATCCTGCGAAAGGGCTGCCCTTCTACCACGCGCAACAGCTTGGCCTGGAGTTCGAGCCTCATCTCCGAGACTTCGTCGAGAAAGAGCGTGCCGCCGTCGGCCATCTCGAAGAGACCGGCGCGCGCCTGCTTGGCGTCGGTGAAGGCGCCCTTTTCGTGGCCGAAGAGTTCGCTTTCCAACAGCTGCTCCGAAAAGGTGCTGCAGTTCACCGTGACGAGCGGCGCCTGCGCTCGCGACGACAGCCGGTGGATCGAGCTGGCCACGAGTTCCTTGCCGGTGCCCGTATCCCCCATGACGAGAACCGGGACATCCGCGTTCGCCACCTTCCTGATCTGTCGGTGCACCGATTGGATCGCTGCGCTTTCCCCGATGAGTTCACGAACCTCGCGCTGTTGTTCGGATTCGCGCTCGAGCGTCGAGACCTTGCGACGCAGCTCGAAGGCGGCGGCCGCTCGGGCGACTGTCAGGTGTATTTCTTCGAGCTCGAAAGGCTTGATGACGAAGTCGTGAGCACCGCCCTTGATCGCGTCGACGGCGGTCTTGATCTCGGGGTAGGCGGTCATCATGATGACGAGGATTTCCTCGTCGAGATCACGTGCTGCCGCGAGCAGATCGAGGCCGGACCCGTCGGGCAGACGAATGTCGAGCAGCAGGAGGTCGACTTTCTGCATCGACAGCAGGCGCGTTGCCGCTTCGACGGTGGCGGCCCCCATGACGCGGTAGCCCTTGCGTTCGAAGGAGCGCTCGAGCGAGGAGCGGACGCCCTGATCGTCCTCGACGATCAGCATGGTGAGCTTCATGGGTGCTCCTCGACGTGTGGGGACTGCGTGGAGGCAGCCGATTCGACACGCTCGACGTTCGTGCCGACGTCGGATTCTTCGAGCGGGAGGCTCACCGAAACCGTCGTCCCCAGCCCCGGCTCGCTCAGGATCTCGACGCTTCCCCCGTGGTGCCGGATGATTTCGTGGGAAATCGACAAACCGAGCCCCGTACCCTTCTGTTTGGTCGTGAAGAAGGGGTCCCAGATTCTTGCGATGACCTCCGGCGGCATGCCGGCCCCGTGGTCCACGACATCGACGACGACGCGTCGCGCTGCGCTGGCCGCCAGATCGTGATCCTCCGGCTTGTCGTCTTCGAGGTGAAGCCGAATCTCGACCTCCCCGCCGCCTTCTGACGCGTCGGCTGCGTTCAAGACAAGATTGATGAACAGGTGCCGCAGTCGATCCGCGTCGCCGCGAATCGTCGATACCGGCGGCACCTGGCTGACCTGCAAGCATATCCCCCGCTGTCTCAGCTCCGCCGACGTGAGCGTGACGACCCCATCGATGATCTCGCTCAGCGCCACGACGCGACGCTCGGGGGCGGGCAATCGTGCGAGCCGTGAGAAGGAGTGCAAGAACTTCGCCAGTCGATTGACCTCGTCGAGCAGGTCGTCGAGCAAGTCGCGGCAGTTCGCGCAGAGCGCTTCGTCTTCTTCGGCGACCTGAATTCGAGCCTTCAGTGCGGCGAGTGGGTTCCCCACCTCGTGCATCACGCCGGCCGTCATCTGACCGATCGAGGCCAGCTTGTCTGCGCGCGCGAAGCCGCTCTGAAGGCTGTGGAGCCGTTCCGTTTGATCCGCGACCTCGCGCTCGAGTTCCTCGTTCCACGCCGCAAGTTGGTCCTGGGCGCGGCTCAGCTGCTCGGCCATCGTGTTGAAGTCGGTAGCCAGCCCCTCGATTTCGTCCGCCGTCGTGATCGCAACCTGCTGCGAGAGTTCGCCCGCCGCGATCGCCCGCGTCGCCTTGCGGAGGATCTCCACGGGTTGCGCGAGGTAGCGCGCTACCAGAATGCCGAGTGTCGCGCCGACGGCGATGATGATCCCCACCAGCATCAGCATCGATGCGGTCACATGGCGAATCGCCGGGAGGATCTTCTCCGCAGAGTGGCTGACCAGCAGCGTCCAGGTGCGGTGCGGGGCCTGGGGAGCAAAGCCGATCGAAGTAAATGCGAACAGCGAGCCGTCGGCTTCGAGCGTTCCAGTGCCCTCTCGCTGCTGAAGGATGCGGGACGTCTGTTCCGGTGAGAAGTCCGCTGCCAGGGGACGCCCCTGTTCGAGCTCGAACACCTCGGGACGCTCCGGCGAAGAACCGCAATGGCCCAGGTAGGTCCCATGCTCACCGATCAGCCACATGTCCTCGCCCGAAGGCAGCGAACCGGCTAGGGAAATCAGATAGTCGGCGTCGACGTTGATGATCAACAGGCCGTGTCCCTGGCCGCGAGAACCAATCACTCGGGTCGCGTAACGGATCACTCCGCGGTGTGGAATCTCTACGACGCCGTGCTCGACGTTGAGATCCATCTGCGAGGTGTAGATTTCGCCTACGCGTCCCGCCATGCCGGCCTGGACGTAGTAGCGAGAGCTCTTGTCCTGCAGCTCGTCCTGGGGCACGACCGCGGGCAAACCCTCGACCACGTTCAGTCTGACGACCTCGTGTCCGTCGGCGTCGAGGTAGCGAACCTGGTAGTAGGCGCGTTCGCTCTGGGAAAACACCTGCAGCTCGTGCTCCGCGTCGCTGCGTAGCCTGGCAACCCGTTCCGCATCGCCGTCGGCCAGGGCGTCGGCGAGATTGCGCAGCACGCCGAGGTTCGCCACAAACAGCAGGTCTTCCTCCATTCCCGAGACGAAATCGGTGAGGGAGCGCTCTCGGGACGCCGTCGCGAATTGGATTCGTTCGATCGCGGTCTGCTCGAGCGTCTCCTGCATGCGAAAGATCGTGTACGCACCGATCCCGAGCGCGGGCACCACCGCGAGCCCCACCATGGGAACGATGAGCTTGGTCCGCAGGCTCACGCTCTGGATCCGTCGGATCCAGTGGGGGCGTTCTGTTACCGGGAGCTGTCCGAAAGAGGCCTCGCGTGCGCCGGATGCCATCCAGAACGTCACAACCGCGACGGCCAGTGTGGTCGCAGCGGTCAGGCTGAGGAGACGGAGCGAGCGCAGGATTTCCGACCCAATGCCCTCGAGCCACACCCGAATCACCAGCTCGGAACCGAGCAATACCCCCCCGGCCACGCCCACGACGACGAAGGCCAGGCGATGAGCACGCAACGAACTCTCGCGGTCTTCTCCGTCGCTCTTCGATCGATTCATCTGTGTCTATGCCGAAGGGTTGGAGGAGCGAGAGCGCAGAAATCGCAGTCGCTGCGAACTCGTCGCAATCGCATTGGGTCGTGCAGACCATGGTCGCTGACTGCGTCGAGACGTTGCAAGTAACGATCCCACGACCACGGCGACGGCCGCCGTCCCTGCCCGCGCGATCGGCACGCGCTTTCCTGCGTAGGTCAGCTTCATGGCATGCAAATTGCTCCACAAATCCCTCGCAAGATCGTTGTCAAATAGCGAGCAAGACGCGGCGGGGTGGTTCCCGGTCGCGATCGAGTCGACGGGAGTTCGTCTCCAACGAGGCGCGGTTCCGTCAAGCTGGGTTCATGATTCGAATCTACGCCGAAACGAAGGAGCAATTTCATGCGGCAAAGAGTCTCTCTACTCTGGTTGCTGGCCGTTTTCGTGGTCCCGGTAGCGTGGAGTCCGGCACTCCCGGGCGATGCCGGTGCAGCAACGGCGAGTGCGGAGCTTGCCCCCCTACCCCCGGCCCCCAAGGTCAACAAGGCGGCCGCGGAACTCGGCCGGCAGCTCTTCTTCGACGTACGCCTTTCGGGCGACGTCGCAATTTCATGCTCGAGTTGTCACGATCCGAGCAAGGCGTGGGGTGACGACAAGCCACTCGCCGACGCCTATCCCGGATCGCTGCACTTTCGCAATTCGAAGTCCCTGCTGAACACGGCGTACAACCGTTTCTACTTCTGGGACGGCCACATGGGCGGTGACGACCCCGCGAGCATGATTCGCAACGAGATCACCGAAACCCACATCCTGAACCTCGACGGCCGGATCATGCAGGAACGCATGGCCCAGGTGCCCGAATACGTGGCCCTGTTCGACAAGGCCTTCGGTGGTGAGCCGAGCTTCGGGAAGACCCTGAAGGCCGTTGCCGCCTTCACCAGAACGCTCGTGACCCGGGACGCGCCACTCGACCGCCACCTCAAGGGCGACTCGAATGCGCTTTCGGCTTCGGCCAGGAGGGGGCTCGATCTCTTCACCGGCAAGGCCGGTTGTTCGAGCTGCCACAACGGGCCGATGCTGACCGACTGGCAGCCCCACGATCTCGGCGTTTCCGAGCATCCGGACGTGGTGGGCGATCCGCTGCGGCACATCACCCTGCGCGCCGTGAACAAGTGGTTCGGCGTTCCCAACTACGAAAACCTCAGGACCGACCCGGGTTACTACGCGGTGACGAAGGAAGAGACCGATCGCGGCGCGTTCGTCACACCCACCCTGCGAGAAGTCGCACGAACGGCGCCCTACATGCACAACGGCACGATCGCGAGCCTGGAAGATGTCGTCGCCTTCTACAACAAGGGTGCCGGTCCCGGTTCGGGTCTTTCCCCTCTCCGGCTCAGGCCCGCCGAGCAGCGCGATCTCGTCGCATTCCTGAAGGAAGGACTGACGGGCAAGCTGCCGAAGGTCGCGATCCCCGAGAGTTCGCCGGAATACGGCATCGTCCCGCTCGGCAAGCCGGGTGGCGACCTGGCGGACCTGCTTCGCCCCGATCTCGAGGTGAACGAAGCTGCGTCGACGGAGCCGCTGGCGGCCTTGCCGATGACCGCGCCGATCCCGGCTGACAACCCGCAGACCGATGCCAAGGTCGAGCTGGGGAAGCTCCTCTACTTCGACACGCGGCTCGGAGGCGACGCCAGCGTTTCCTGCGCGAGCTGCCACGACCCGACACTCGCCTGGGGTGAGGGCAGCGACGTTTCGCGTGGCTATCCCGGCACGGTTCACTGGCGCAACTCCCAGACGATCGTGAACTCCGCCTTCTACAAGAAGCTCTTCTGGGCTGGCTCGGTGACATCACTCGAAAAGCAGGCTCCTTCGGCTGCCAAGGGTGGCGTTGCAGGCAACGGCGAGAGCGAGATGATGGAAGAGCGACTGCGGCAGATTCCCGAGTACGTAAGACGCTTCAAGGAGGTCTTCGGAGCTCGGCCGCACATCAAGGATGCCTGGAAGGCCATCGCAGCTTTCGAGCGCACGATCATCCAGCCCAACACGCCTTTCGACAACTACATGCGTGGAGACAAGGGTGCGATCGACGACTCCGCCAAGCGCGGCCTGGCGCTGTTCGACGGCAAGGCGGGGTGCTCCCAGTGTCACTCGGGGTCCCTGCTGAGCGACGAGCGCTTCCACCGACTCGGCGTGCCGGAGAACCCGGTCTTCGAAGAAGACCCGCTGCGACAGATCACCTGGCGCTTCGAGCACTACGCGAAGGGCGTGTCAGAGGACCTGTACCGCAAGACGCGGACGGATCTCGGCTTGTACTACCGCAGCAAGCGCAAGGAGCACATCGGCAAGTTCCGAACTCCATCGCTTCGCTACACGAAGTACACCATGCCCTACATGCACAACGGAGCGTTCTTCACGCTCGAAGAAGTGATCGATTTCTACAACGAAGGGGGTGGCCAAGACCTGCCAGTGACGAGTTCCCTGCTCAAGCCCCTCGGGCTCAGTGACACCGAGAAGGAAGACCTTCTGGCCTTCCTGGAGACGCTCTCCGGAGAGGAGATCATCGTCGACCCGCCCGAGCTTCCGCCCTACGAGGTAATGAACTGATGAGTGACGAAAAGAACGACATGACGACACAGACCCCGACGAAAGGACTGCCGTGTCTCTCCCGCCGCGGCTTTCTGTTGGCGGGAAGCAGCGCAACGGTGGTTCTCGCCGCCGGCTGCGCCGGGTTTTCATTTCCAAAGGGGACCGCGCTCAGGATCGTCGAGTATCCGCGCAAGCGGATCGCCAGCCTGAGTGATGTACGCGCGCACCGACCCATTTCGTTCAGTTATCCGGAACCGGGGCCGCTGTACAACTCCTTCCTCGTCCAGTTGGACGGAGAAGCATCAGGCGGCGTGGGACCGGACAACTCGATCGTCGCGTTCAGCGGAGTCTGCACGCACATGGGTGGTCCGCTCTCGGGTCAGTACCGGCGCGATCACGCGGTCGTAGGACCCTGCCCGCTCCACCTCACCACCTTCGACCTGCGAAAGCACGGCATGGTGGTGTCCGGGCACGGCACCGACACACTGCCCCAGGTGAAACTCGAAATCGAAAACGGTGAGATCTACGCCACCGCCGTCATGGGTCTGATCTACGGCCTGAACCGCAACACGGCCTAGCGAAGGGGAAGAGAACAATGTCAAGCGAGCACAATGGAGATCAGTACGTCAGAGAAGACGCGATCCCCCTTCCGCCGAAGGATGCGGAGGTCTTCACCACGGGTTGCGACTACTGCATCGCGGGTTGTGGCTACAAGGTCTTCCGTTGGCCGGTAAAGGGTCCGAATGGCGGAACGGCGGCGAGCGAGAACGCGCTGGGCGTGGACTTTCCGGCCGCAGCGATGTCGGGCAGCTGGGTCAGCCCGAGCATGCACAACGTCGTGACCGCCAACGGGAAGAAGCAGAACGTGATCGTGCTGCCCGACCCCGACATGAAGCATGTCAACAAGAACGGCGATCACTCCATTCGCGGGGGGTGCATCGCGCAGAAGTGTTACAACCCCGACACCCCGACCCGCGACCGCCACCAGTACCCGCAGCTGCGGGTCAACGGCAAGCTCGAGCGTGTTTCGTGGGACGACGCCACGGACATCATGGCCCAGGTCTCCGAGTACATACTCGAGAAGTTCGGTGTGCATGCCTGGGGAATGAAGGCGTACTCCTACGAATTCTGGGAGAACACCTACGCGATTACCAAACTGGCCTATCGCAGCGTGAAGACGCCGTGCTTCTCACCCCATGACCAACCCGGTCCGGGTGGCGATGCGATCGGTCTGCGAGACGTCGGAATCGACAAGTTCTCCGCGAGCTACGACGACTGGGGTTCCGCAGAAGTACTCTTCTGCTCCGGGACCGATCCGTACGAGACGAAGACGATGATCTTCAACGAGTACATCAAGCCGGCCGTCGACGCGGGGAGACAGAAGCTCATCTACGTATTGCCACGCTCCACAGCGGGTGTGGCCTTCGCCGAGAAGACCGGTGGGCTCTGGCTCGATCTCTATCCCGGTACGGACACGGTCCTCAACATTGCAATTCTCCGAATCATCCTGGAGAACGGCTGGGAGGACAAAGAGTTCATCGAAAAGTGGACCAACAACAAGTGGGAAACCGACTCCGGCTTCGGCCAGGGCACGCGCAACACGCCCTGGCAGTGGCGAACCACGTGGGGGAAGTTCAGCGTCAAGGGCTTCGACGACTACAAGAAGTGGGTTCTGTCGCAGGAGTGGGCCGAACTCGATGCCGCGTCGGAGGTTACGGGCGTCGCGAAGGAGAAGATCCAGAAGGCGGCCGAGATGCTCGCCAAGCCCATCAACGGCCGGCGCCCGAAGGCGAGCTTCGGTCTCGAGAAGGGCAACTACTGGTCGAACAACTACACCAACAGTTCGTCGTTCGCGTGTCTGGGCGTCGTCTGCGGTGCAGGCAATCGCCCGGGCCAGATGATCTCGCGCTTCGGTGGTCATCAGCGTGGCGGACGATCCGCCGGTGGTTATCCGCGTGCCGAGAGTCCAGAAAAGGTGAACGGTCGGCGCAAGCGACCGATCGATCTCGACCGCTGGATGGTCGAGGGCAATCTTCGCTTCGCCTGGGTGATCGGGACGACCTGGATCCAGGCCATGGCGGGGTCCGTCGATCTCGACAACGCCTTCAAGCGAATGACGGTGGAACAGCCGAGCCAGGTCACCTCCAAGAACGTCGCGAGTGCGGTGGCGGCGATCAAGCAGCGCATCGACGACGGCGGCATGATGGTCGTGAACTCGGACATCTATCCGTGTGCACCGATCGGGACCGAGTACGCCGACATCGTGCTGCCCGCCTCGGGTTGGGGGGAGCACGACTTCACCCGAGCCAACGGCGAGCGGCGCATGCGCGTGTTCCAGGGCTTCTACGATGCCCCCGGAGAGTCCAAACCCGATTGGTGGGCGGTTGCCCAGTTCGCCCAGAAGATGGGTTACGAGGGCTACAAGTGGAAGGACTCGAACGAAGTGTTCGAGGAAAGCGCCCGCTTCAGCCGCGGTGGCCGAACCGACTTCTACCCGATCGTCTGGAAGGCGAAGAAGGATGGGAAGAAGGGCCACGATCTGCTGTCGGAGTACGGGACCAACGGCATCCAGGGACCCGTGCGCTACGAGTACGGCAAGCTGGTCGGGACCAAGCGGTTGCACGACTCGACCGCCAAGGTGCCTACGCCGCAAGGGCCGACGGTCGTGAAGAAGGCCCACTACGCCTTCAATTCGCAGACCGGCAAGCTCAACTTCATCAAGAGCCCGTGGGAGATCTTTTCCGACTTCTTCGACTTCATCAAGCCGCAGGGGAACGAACTATGGGTCACCAATGGGCGCGTCAACGAAGTGTGGCAATCGGGTTTCGATGACATCGAACGGCGCCCGTACATCACCGAGCGCTGGCCCGACAACTTCCTGGAGATCCATCCGGACGACGCCGCAGCACGTGGCATCGAGAGCGGCGACGAAGTGCTCTGCTACAGCGACCGCGTGCCGGTCCAGATGGGCGCAGGCTTCGTGGTCGAAGGTGACGATCTCACCTTCACCGGGCTGCAGAAGAAGGGGCTGATCAAGCTCACCCAGGCCCGCGTGCCCGCGGTGGCGATGGTGACCCCGGCCATGAAGAAGGGAGTGACCTTCATGAACTTCCTTCACAAGACTGCGTCGGCCAACGCCCTCGTGCCTCGAGTGCCGGACCCGATCAGCAATCGCTATCGCTTCAAGCTCGGCGTGGCATTCGTCAAGAAGACGGGCGAATCGCCCTACAAGAACGACCTGAACCGCATGTCGTTCGCGCCACGCATCATCACCTAGCGATTCCCCTGGACGGGGCGGCGGGCGCCGCGCCTCGGCCAGCAAATCGCCTCCGGAGACACGTGCTCCGGAGGCGATTTGCCTTTCGGGAAATGGTCAGGTTCTGAAGGCGCAGCCGTGTCGATCGCGCAGTCGGCGGGCTTTTCCGTTGCGGTTGTACACACTTGCGGGCGAGCGGTCAGAGCCTGACCAGCTACACGACCTTGACCGCAGTCATCGCGGGTATTTCCGGGGCGCGTTCCCCACGAATGTCGGCTGCGCACGTCGTTCAGGAGCAGCAGGCCGAGAAAAGAAAGAGGCCGTGCACAAGCACGGCCCCCACTTCCTTTCCTGGCGTCATCACATGACGCGCCGAGCTAGAACTTGACGTTGAAGTCCATTCGGTACCGCTGCTGGAACGTGTCCGAATTGCCGTCCCGCAGATCCTTCGCGCTCAGCGTCCACAGATGCAGTTGCAATCGCTTCGTGAATGCCACCTTCACGCCAGCAATGTGCCCGCTGTACCCCGTCTTGGCTCCCAGACCGCTTCTCGCACCACCAGAGAACTGGTGATCATCCTGGCTGGCGGGACCGAACAGCGCGTTCTCCTCGATTCGCGCCCACTGGTAGTACGCTTTGGCGCTCTTCCCGCACAAGGGAAACCCGACGCTCGCACCCGCCGTGTAACCCATTTCGTCGTCATCCGCGGAAGGATTGACGATGAGGTCACCCGCGAGTGTGAGGCTTATGTCCGACGTGACGGGTACCGTGCCGTACAGGATGGTGTTCAGGACGTCTGGACTGCCACCATCGGCGGGCACACCCCCGACCCCCGTATCTGCCAGGTTGCGATAGATGTAGGCGCCCTGCATCACACCGAGCTTCACGTCCCCGACGTTGGCCCAGCCGCTCACCTGGGCGGCGATGAGTCGGGCTTTTTCGAAATCGTCGACGACGTCGCCGAAGCCCAGGACCGAGTAGGATGCCGTCGCCGCGTAGCCGTGATCGTCATGGGCGTGGGTGTAGTCGAACTGAGCACCGTCGACATTGAGGTCATCGTCCCACAGCGTCTCCCCGAACACGGGGTTCTTCTTGAACGCGAGGGGCAGCCGACCACCTGTCATGCGCACGCCCTCGAGCGGCTCCGGCTTGTACTCGAGGTAGGCGCGTCCGAGGGAAATTTGCCAATTACCATCGGTCCCGAAGCGGCTGCCGAAGTTCTCGTGCGGGCTGTTGTCATCGTTGCCGGTCTGGACCCGCAGATGCCCACTCCATTGTTCGGTGATCTGCGCCTTCATCCCGACGCGGAAACGACCGCGGCCGCGATGACGCACATCTCGATCGGCTCCGCCGACCGCATCCGGTCTGCCCGCATCGATCTCCCAGCGGAGTCGACCATCCGCCGAAAGCGTAAGACGCTCCAGCAGGCTTCCAGGAGCGTCTTTGTCCTCCCAGCCCGCCGAGGACGAGCCGGTTGGCACCACCAAAGTAATCACGATCAAGCTGAGTAGAGATTTATAAGTCATGGTGCCGTCACGCAGTTGCAACACACATGCCACCGGTTCCAATCGCGAATGTGGAAGAACATCGAAGTGCTCGTGAAGAATTCCCGCTCATCGCCGATGCTGACGCGGTCGCTGAATTGTGAGGTCGTTCGCCTCATGGTTGGCGCGAGGTATGCAAGCCTTCATCGAATCCGAGGTGTTGACCCCATTGCCTGCCGTCGTAGGTTTCTCCCACTTCGGCGGCATCCAGCCTTGCAGGAGACCCGGCCCCGATGAACTCAGTGCTCGAGGCAGAAGCTTCCAACGAAGCCGAGACCTTCGCTTCAGCGCCCGCTGAGAGCGGAACACGAGGACCGGCCGCTGCGGATTTGGACGCGCTGGACCGACGACACCTCGAACGCGTTCTCTGCCTCGAACGCATGCTCCCCGCCTTTCTGTGGGGGAACCTGACGATCGCTGCGGGGCTCATCGTCTATTACAGCTGGTCACAATCGTGGAGCGGCCTGCGCGCCGTCGTCGTCCTGTTGATCCTGCTGAGCGCCCGGGGACATCTTCGACAACTGCGCAGCGCCCGACTCCTGCGCAAGCTCGTGGGTACGGGAGCCGACCGATGCTGAACCCATCGCCCACAGCCACGCGCGCCGCGGTTCCGACCCCCCACGCGGTTTCGTGGAACCTCACCAGCCGCTGCAATCTGCGCTGCGCGCACTGCTACCTCGATGCCGACCAACGCTCCGACCCCCAGGCCGGCGAACTCAGTGCGGACGAATGCGTGCGGGTGGTGGATCAACTCGCCGAGTTGAACCCGGGCATGGTCTTGATTCTCACCGGCGGCGAGCCGCTCTTGCATCCACACCTGCGCGCAATCGTCGAGCGAGCCGCCCGCGCGGGCATGACCCCGGTGATCGGCAGCAACGGCACGTTGATTCGTGAAGAGGCCGCCAGTGCGTTGAAGGACGCCGGGCTCGGCGGCTGGGGCGTGAGCATCGACTCGACCACCCCCGAAGCCCACGACCGCGTACGCGGTGTTCCGGGTGCCTGGAAGCGAACGCTCGCCGGCCTCGAAGTGCTGCGAAAGGTGGGGATCCCCTTCGTCGTCCAGCCGTCGATCTTTTCGTGGAACCGCGACGAAATCGAGGCGCTGGCCCTGCTGGCCCTCGAACTCGGCGCGACCACGGTCAACTTCTACTTCCTCGTCTGCACCGGTCGCGGCCAGGAAGTGACGGACCTCTCCGCCGAAGAATACGAGGAGGCCCTGAACGAACTGGCTCGGCTCCAGCGCAAGCTCGAAGGCCGCATCATGGTGAACGCCAAGTGCGCGCCACACCAGAAGCGGGTCGTGCATCAGCAGGACGAGGGGAGCGTCTTCGCCGCCGGCTACGA
>JASMLK010000139.1 GCA_030748735.1 Myxococcota bacterium
CCGTCGCAGTAGGATGTTCATGAATAATGCGGGCTAGAGGCCCTATGGGACCACGAACCCCATCACCGACGCGAAGTGCAGCGCACTGCCTGCCAGCACGAAGGCATGCCATACCGCGTGGTTGTATGGAAACGCGCGCCAGACGTAGAAGATGATGCCGACCGAGTAGACGAGCCCGCCTGCGACGAGCAGCGCAACACCGGTCGGCGCGAGCGTCTCGAGCAGCGGCCCCAGGGTGAAGACCGCCAACCAGCCCATCACGACGTAGAGCACCAACGAAGTCCTTCGGGTCGCGCTATCGCGGACGACTTCGAGTGCGACACCGAGGCAGGCCAGGCCCCAGACGACTGCGAGCAGCCCATGGCTTTCAGGCCCCAACGGCTGCGAGAGCACGAAGGGCGTGTAGGTGCCCGCGATCAACAGGTAGATCGCGATGTGGTCGAGCTTGCGCATCAGTTGCTTCGCACTGGATTCGGGGAGGCCGTGATACAGCGTCGAAGCTGCGTACAAGAGAGTGAGCGTGGACCCGAAAACGACGGCTCCTACGACGTCCAGAGCGTTTCCGCGCTTTACGGTTGTCGCCAGAAGGAACAGCAAACCGACCGCAGCAGCCAGGAAACCGAGGCCGTGGGTGATTGTGTGGACCCATTCTTCGCGAGCCGTGTACTCACTGCGAGTGGACGGTGCGACGGCGACCGAACTGACGCTCTCGTGGGCTGACAAGTGACCTCTTCTTCTTCACGGGGGCTGGCAGTGCGCCTCATCGCTGCGACTGATTGGCGAGCCTATCAACTCGCAGCTGAGCTGCGCGCGCCGCGCAGGCTTCTTACACAATCCTCACAAAGCAACAGAGAGCGGGAGCATCGTCGCATATCCGTGCACGAACGCGTCGCCGAGGTCATCGACCACCTCCCCCACTTCCTCGACGAAGAGAACAAGCACATGGCGAACCGCCGGAGCACTGAGCCTCCTTTAAACCTCCTTTAGCCTCCTTCGCAGAAATCATCTTCTCGTTCTCGCTCGGCGTGATGGATGTCTGGCACACTCAGGCATCGACACGTCGACAGGAGGATGGAAGTGAAGCTCGATTCGCTCGCGGGAAAGACCGTCGTCGTCACCGGCGCAGCCAGTGGCATCGGCCTCGAAACGGCGCTCGCCTTCGCGGAGCGAGGCGCCGACCTCGCCATCTGCGACTTGGATGAAGCCGGGCTCGCCGCCGCGGGCAAGCGCATCGAAGCCCTCGGTCGCAGCGTGCTCACCCGCCGTGTCGACGTCGCGGACCGCGACGAGATGCAGGCGTTTGCGGACGCCGTTCACGAGCGCGTCGAAGCCGTCGACATCGTGATGAACAACGCGGGTGTGGCGATCGGCGGCCCGTTCCTTTCGACTTCACTCGACGATTGGAACTGGATCCTCGGCATCAACACCGTGGGTGTCGTGCACGGTTGCCACTTCTTCATTCCGAACATGGTGAAGCGCGGCAAGGATGGACACGTGATCAACGTGTCGTCGGCTGCGGGCTACAGCGCCAGCTCGACACTCGCCGCCTACAACGCCACGAAGTTCTCGGTGCTCGGGCTTTCCGAAGCGCTGTGGGACGAGCTCCAGCCGCACGGCATCGGAGTCACGGCCGTATGCCCGGGCATCATCGACACCCCGATCACGCGCAATACCCGTCTCGTCGGTGAAATGGACAAGCCCGAAAAACGCGAAGAGATCGTGTCGGGCTATCAGCGTCGGGGCTACACGCCGGACCGGGTCGCGAAGAACATCCTCAAGGCGGTCGAAAGGAACCGGCTGGTCGCACCGATTTCGCCCGAGGCATGGGGGCTCTACTACCTGAAGCGCTTCGCGCCCTGGCTGCTGCGGCGCATCAGTCTCGCCATGGCGAAACGCGCCGGGCAGTGATGGGGCCCACGCGCTGCGCGTTGGGCTACTGGCGGGCCGCGGCTGATGCGTTCATTCCGACGGCTTCGACCGATTGGAATGTGGGGTCCAGCCGCAGGATTCGCGGCATCCCGCCTTCGATCTGCCACGCCGGCAGATTGGAGTTGGATGTCCAGACCCGGCCCTGCTCGTCGAAGTCGACTTCCCGTGTGTAGGTGACCCGGGTGGGAAGCGGGAAGACCGTGAAGCTCTCGCGTTCGGGGTCGAAGCGAATCATGGTGTCGCTATTGGTTCCACAGATCCAGACGTGGTCGGTTTCGGGATGTACGTTGAGGGCATATGGCGTCTCGGTGCCGACCGGCTCGATCGGCAACGGGTAGCTCTCGAACTCGCGGCTTTCGGGATCGAAGCGCGACACGAGCCCGGACGAGAAGCCGGGGATCCAGAGGCGTCCCTTCGAATCGAAGCGCAACCGACGCGGCGCACTGAAGGGCGTGTCGACCATTTCGACTTCGAGGGTCTTGGGGTCGATGCGCCCGATGCGATGTTCATTGAGTTGGCTGAACCAGACGTCTCCATCGGGTGCAACGTCGATCCCGTACGGAACGGGCATCGGGGGGCCACTGCCGCCGCCCTCCCCGCTCGTCACACCCGACATGTCGAAGTACTTGCCCAGCCACAGCACGATCGGGATCGCGCGCAGAGCCAGGCCCTGGGCGAAGCTGCTGGCCGGCAGTCGAATGCTCGTCTGCTTGCCCGTTGCGGGGTCGAGCAGACCGACGTGGTTCGACACCGCCATCGTGTACCAGATGCGCCCCTCCTGATCGAAGCGAAGGGTGTGGGGATAGATGCCCTCTTCGAGATCGTGGATCTCCCAGGTCTCGTCCTTCGCGTCGAAGCGAGCGAGCTGACTACCGAGCGCAAGGGTCAACCAGACCGCACCGTCCGGCGCAACCTGGAGTGAATGGGGTCCCACGAAGGCGTTCGCATTGGGGGGCAGCGGCCCGCTGGCTGCACCGAACACGCCACCGAGGGGAAGGTTGCCGTGCGGCAGGGCAAAGGCGTCGCGCGCTTCGGTCTCGGGATCGAAGCGGTAGAGCTTGTCCTGCATCATATCGACGCTGTAGACGCGCCCGTCGGGATGCACGGCGAGGTCGTGCTGCATCGAGGCGGGATGACCGAGCGCCCATTCGTCGACGGCGGCCCGCAGCACTTCGTCTTCGAGCGGTGAGGCCGCCTCCTCGAGGTCGAACAGCTCGGGGGTCGATTCCATCAACGCCGCCACCGACTGCTCGCGATCGAAGGCACGCCGCCAGAGCCCCGGGACCTTCTCGCGCAGCTCCTGGGAGAGGACGCCCCCCATTCGCGCCATCAACGAGAGAATCTTCTCCCACTCCACGTCGTCGCGAAGGAGGCGGGTCGCGCGGCTGCCCTGTTGATGACAGTAGGTGCACTGGCGAACGAATTCCTCGCGATGGCCTTCGTCTTCGATCTCGGCCAGCAGCAGGCCGAACCAGTGGTTCGCGGGGAGTTGCGCGGCGAGAGCTGCGGGATCGGTCTCGCGCTCGAGCGCATGATCGAACGCGAGGGCGGCTTCGGGCGTGAGTGGCGGCAGATCGGCCCGGCGAAGATCACGCCACCCGAGTCGCCGCACGCGGACGGTAAAGGGAATGCCCCCACGAAGTGTGCTCTGGTAGGCGCCGGCTTGATCCGTGAAGACGGTTCGCTCGTGAAACGGTTTCCCTTGGCGCAGGGAAACCATTGCACCGACAATCGGGGCGCCCTCGCTGTCGCGCACCGAACCACGGACCACCTGCTCGGCCGACTGCGAAGGGGCCGGCAACGCCGTCACGACCAGGGCGATCGCGATGAGCGAAGCCCCCAGGAAGCGAATCGGTGATAGGCTGCGGCAGTGCACAGCTGCACGGGGAAGCACTGCAAAGATCGACGAGGACGACATGTCGTTCAGCCCTTTCATGGGAGCGCGGATCCCCGACGATATCACCCGGGGTCCGCACCGCTCATGACGCCACGCCGACATCATCGACGAATCCAGCTCGCGTTTGCCGCATTGTGCGTGGCGGCGCTCTGCATGGCCGCGCTCATCGGATGCGCAGCCTCCCAACCGATTGCGCCGGTTCGCGCACCGACGACCGACGAGGCGATGGACCCGGTCTTCGACGAGGACCAGCGCGAGCGGCTGGATCGCATTCGCGAGGCGCTTACGGGGCCGCCCTCACCCGCCCTGCCTGGAGGCCTGGTGGTCCGCCTCGGATTCGACGGTGCAGCGGATCTCGATCTCTTCGTGACCGACCCGACGCAGGAATCGGTCTACTTCGCGAACACGCCGACGCGCAGCGGCGGCACACTCGTCGACGACCGTCGCTGCGACGACGCATCCCCTCGCGTCGAAGCGGTCCACTTTCCGGACCCGATGGCGGGGCGCTACCGGGTCGGTGTCGACTTTCACAAGATCTGCGGCGAGTCCGCGCTATCGACTGACGAACGCAAGCAGGGGCTCTACATCGTACGAGTCGATACCGGTGCACACGTCCTCACGCGCACCGGCATGGTGACACCCGGGCACTTCGAAGTCATCGTGATCGAATTCGAAGTGCCCTAGCCCTGGCTGGCGAAAGACCTAGCGGCGAAAGAACTGCCACCACTTCTTCTTCATCGCCTTGCGGGCCGAGATGAACTTGTTGTTCGGCGTGCTCACATCCATCGCCTGCGGGGTGTGGCACATGCTGCAGTTGTATCGGGCGCCAACCACGTCGTCGATCTTCTTGTAGTCCTTGACCACCCAGAGCATCGGGTTGTTGGCGCCCCCCTTGCCCATCACGACCGCCTCGAAGTGACTCTCCGGAACCGGAATGTCCTTCTTGGACGTAACGGTGTCGGGGTGGTGGCATTCGAGGCACTCGTTGTCCTCGACCGTGATCGGGTACATGTCCTCGACCGTGTGCGGAATCTGCGGAGGCGCGTCGGGGAAGTCTCGCCCGAACGACTTCGATTCGCCCGCCTTGGTACTGGGGTAGAGCGTCGGGGCCTGCTGGGATAGCGACAGCAGAGCCGAGTCGCGGAAGTACACATCCATGCCGTCCTTGACTTCCTTCTTGTCTCCCGCCTGGGCGGTCAACGCCAGCAACGGAACCAGAACCGCCGCCAACCAAAAACTATGCTGCATGTTTCGTCGCATGATGATCTCCTTCATCCAAGTCAGGTGCCGCACTCCGATGGAAGTGCGACGCGAATCGGTAGGCGTCTCGGGGACAAACCTCGAGACAACGTGCACAGTTGAGGCAGTCGCCGGATCCGACGATTCCCTTCTGTGCCATTTCATGAAAGTCGATGACGTGAGGCTCCGGGCAGACCACGACGCAGTCACCGCAGTGATCACAGCGGTCGACCTGGAACCCGATTCGGGCCAGTGAAACACGCCCGACGAGCGAGTAGAACGCACCGAGCGGACACAGCGAACCGCACCACCCGTTGTGAAGCACGAAGACATCCGCCACGACGAAGGCCGCAACGACGACGGCGAGACCCAGGGTCGGGCCGTAGATGATCTCGCGCTGAACGATCCCAACGGGGCTCAGCCATTCGAAGGCCGCCAGGCCCGTGATGGCGGAAACCGGAAGCGCGACGACCATGATCCAATGGCGTGCCGAACGCGCGACGCGGAACTGCCCGCGAAGCTGGAAGCGGCGCTTGATCCAGCTCGAACCGTCGCTGATGATCCCAACCGGGCAAACCCAACCGCAGAACGCGCGACCCCCGACCAGCGCATAGAACAAGAGCACGATCACTGCGCCGAGAAGTACGGTCGAGGCGAGCGGCTGTCCCGCGGCCAGGATCTGCAGAACCGCATACGGATCCGACAGCGGAACCGTGCGGAACAACCGCGAACTCGAGAGGTTGCCGGTCAACACACCGAGATGCGCATTGGCTCCCATCCAGAGCAACACCAGGATGCCGATCGAGACCACGCGGCGCGCGATCAAGAAGCGATGCCGGTACAGGAATCTCATGGGTCTTCGATCCCCGACCAATCCTCCATCTCCTGGAGAACTTTGTTCATGTTCGCTTCCGAGTCGAAGACATCGGGAGCACTCTCGGGAGCCGTGAAGTCGCGACTGATGTGTGCTTCTTCCTTCCACCCGAAGCGGTAGTGCTCACCGAGCTTTCCCTTCGTGAGATCTTTCGGCAGGACGCGAATCGCTGCTTCTTCCAGGATGCAGGAGTGCTCGCACATCCCGCAGCCCGTGCAGTGCTCCGAATTCACGACCGGCAGGAAGAACGCGTGCTTCCCCGTTCTCTCCTGGGGCCGGAACTCGAGCGTGATCGCTTTGCCGATCATCGGGCAGGCGCGGTAGCAGACTTCGCACCGCAGTCCCTGAAACGCCAGACACGTTTCCTGGTCGGACAACACCGCGAGCCCCATCTCGGCGTCCTCGATCGCAACATCCTTTTCGAGGGCGTCTGTGGGGCAGCTCACGATACACGGAACGTCCTCACACATGTGACAGGGTTCTTCGCGCGCGTCGAAACGCGGCACGCCGATCGCGGCTTCGTCCCCGGCCTCGGCAAGCGCGAGCGTGTCGAAGGGGCAAGCCTCCACGCATTGACCGCACTTGATACAGGCCGCCAGAAAGTCGGTTTCCTCACGCGCACCCGGAGGTCGCAGCGAAAACGCTGCTCCCCGCGCCTCGTCCACGCCATGGGACCAGACGACCGCCCCCGTGCACGCGAGTGCAAGGTTGCGGGGGCGGAGTGCGCCCGTGAGGAAATCTCTACGTCCGACTTTCATGCTGGGTCTCTATTCCTCGACCGTCGCAGCCGTTGGCCGCGTTCGTGCCTTCAGGCCTTGACCGCCTTGACCGCGCACTTCTTGTAGTCCGTCTCCTTCGAGATCGGACAGGTGGCGTCCAGCGTCAGCTTGTTGATGAGCACGTTCTCGTCGAACCACGGCACGAAGACCATGCCCTTCGGGACCTCGTTTCGTCCCTGGGTTACGACGCGCACCCGCACCTTGCCACGCCGCGATTCGAGGAGGATCTCCTCGTTGCGCTTGATGCCGCGCTCCTTCGCGTCGTCGGGGTGCATGTAACAAACCGCGTAGGGAACCGCGCGATTCAACTCCGCCACACGCTTGGTCATCGTGCCGGAATGCCAGTGCTCGAGAACGCGACCGGTGCAGAGCCACAGGTCGTACTCGTTGTCGGGCATCTCTGCGGGTTCGGCGTAGGGTCGGAAGAAGATCTTGGCCTTGTTCGGCAAGCCCTTCTTTTCACCCTTCGGTCCACCAGACGGAATCTTCTTCAGCGCCTTGCCGTAGAAGCTGAAGTCCTCTCCCGGCTTCACGTAGGGGTCGTAACCCTCCTTGTATCGCCACTGGGTCTCGCGACCGTTCACCACCGGCCAGCGCAGACCGCGCACCCGGTGATAGGTGTCGAAGTCGGCGAGGTCGTGGCCATTGCCGAGACCGAACTGCTGGTACTCGTTCCACAGTGCCTTGTGGACGAAGAACCCGAAGTCTTCGGCGATGTCGTTGGGATGACCGTCTGCGATCGGGTCCGGCCAGGCGACCTTCTTGTGCTCGGGGCGCGCAAAGAGCACCTCGTAGAGGGTCTGGTCGGGCCGATATCCCATCGCCTTCGCTTCTGCGAGGACGTCGGGCAGCTTGCCATCTTCGAAGCCAGGAGCCTTGAGACCGGGAAGCGGCTGTTCCTTCCACACTTCGGCCAGAGTGAAGCGCTTCGAGAACTCGAGGGTCTGCCAGAGATCACCCTTGGCTTCGCCCGGTGCCTTCACCTGCTGTCGCCAGTGCTGGGTGCGGCGTTCGGCGTTGCCGTACGCGCCCCACTTTTCGTAGATCATCGCAACCGGCAGGACGAGGTCCGCCACCTTGGCCGAGACGGTGGGATAGCAGTCGGAGACGACGATGAAGTTGTCTCCTTCGCGGGCCGCCTTGATCCACTCGTTCGCATTGGCGAAGTCCTGGAAGGGGTTGGTGACCTGTGCCCAGAAGAACTTCACGTCGCCCGCGCGCAGGCTTCGCATCATCTTGACTGCGTGCGTGCCCACCTTGGGGTTCAGGGTCTTGGCCGGGAGGTTCCAGAGCTTTTCCGACTTCTTTCGATGACCCGGGTTGAACACCACCATGTCCGAAGGCAGGCGGTGGGCGAAGGTGCCGACCTCGCGCGCGGTACCGCACGCCGAGGGCTGCCCGGTCAGGGAGAACGCACCCGAACCCGGCATCGAGATCTTGCCGCCGAGCAGATGGATCATGTAGATCTGCTCGTTCACCCAGGTGCCGCGGGTGTGCTGGTTGAATCCCATCGTCCAGAACGAGAGGACCTTCCGCTTCGGGTCCGCGTACAGCTCGGCGAGTTCGATCAGCTTCTCCTTGGGAACACCAGAGAGCTTGCTCGCGTACTCGACCGTGTACGGATCGAGCTTCTTCTTGAACTCTTCGAAGCTGATGCTCCAATGGGCACCCGCCTTGCCGCGCATCTTCTGACCCTGCTCGCGCGGGTGGTCGCCCATCAGGCCGTAGCCGATGTCCTCGGGCCCCGTGGTGAAGATGCAGTGCTTGTCGACGAAGGACTGGTTGACCTTGCCCTTCTCGATCATGTAACGGGCGATGAAGTTCTGGATCGCCAGGTCGGTCTGCGGCTCGAAGATCATCTCCAGGTCCGCGAGGTCGCTGCACCGGTTCCGATACGTCGAGAGGTTCACCACCTTCATTTCAGGATGGGTGAGCTTGCGATCGGTGACGCGCGACCAGAGCACCGGGTGGCACTCGGCCATGTTGGCACCCCAGCTCACGACCGTGTCCGTCAACTCGATGTCGTCGTAGCAGCCCGGGGGTTCGTCGATACCGAAGGTCTGGATGAACGCGGCCACCGCCGACGCCATGCAGTGGCGTGCGTTCGGGTCGATGTTGTTGGACCGGACGCCAGCCTTCATGAACTTGGCGGCGGCATAGCCCTCGTCGATCGTGTACTGGCCGGAGCCGAAGATCGACACCGCACCCGGCCCCGACTCGTTGTAGTACTCCTTGAACTTGGCAGCCATCACGTCGAAGGCTTCGTCCCAGCTCACGGGTTCGAACTTTCCCTGCTTGTCGAACCTGCCGTTCTTCTTGCGGAGCAGGGGCTGGGTCAGGCGATCGTCGCCGTACATGATCTTCGCGTTGAAGTAGCCCTTGATGCAGTTGAGGCCGCGGTTCACCGGCGATTCCGGATCGCCCTTCACCGACACGATGCGACCTTCGTGGGTCGCCATCATGATCCCGCAGCCCACGCCGCAGAAACGACAGACCGACTTGTCCCACTTCCAGTCTTTCTGTCCCTTCCATTCGTCCTTGCCCTTTGCCGCCATGGCAGCCTTGGGCACGGAGATGCCGATGGTTCCTGCCACCGAGGCGGCCACGCTGGCCTTCATGAAGTCTCGTCGGGTCTGGCTCATTGCTGTCTCCAAGTGCGCGTTTTTCGCGCTTTGATTGGCGATCTCCGATTGCCCGTTCCGCCGGGTTCGGATGAGAAAAAGCTCTAGTTCGGTTCACTCTTCGAGCTGGGATGTGACTGCATCTCGCCTTCCTCGAAGCGATATTCGGCGAGCGATGCCGACAACACGTCCGGAAGGCGCTGAAGGCTTTCGACGCGCTCGATGCTGGCGTCGATGCCGTCGGCTTCCACCGTGACGACCAGGCGTCCGGCGGAATCCGAGTAGTGGACCTCGGCCCACGGCAACGCGTCGACGGCGTCACTGACGACCTGCAGGTTTTCGGGTCGACTCGCGACGACCACTCCAGAGATCATTCTTGCTACCTCCTTGTGCTCGATTCCGACTCGGAATCGAGCTTCCAAACGAACACCCGCGCGTCGTAACCCGCACTGACGAGCTTCCGGCCGTCGTCGACGAACAGAAGCCTGTGCACGGGAGCGGTATGCCCTTTCAGCCGCGACCCGATCGAGCCGTCGGCAAAGGCGACGAGTCCGACCTCGAACCCGTCGAGCGGAATCGCGAGGCGACTTCCCGCGCGATCGGCGCCCAACGCGGTGATGTAGTGATCACCTCGATAGAGCGAGCGCGGGCGGGGGTCGGCCTGGCGTAGATCCCACGCAAACAACTGCTTGTCTTTGCTCGCGGTGGCGAGTTGGTCGTCGTCGAGCCACGCAAGACCGAAGACGCTGTCCAGGTGGCCCTTCAACACATGCTGGGTCTCACCACTTACCGGCTCGACGATCTGCACTCGACTCGAGCGAAAGGCCACCGCAAGGCGTGAACCATCGGGGCTGAGATCGATTGCGTAGATCGGGTCATAGTCGAGTTGGCGCCGATAGACTTCGACCCCACTGTCGACGTCCACGAGCGCGAGTTCACCGCGCATGTCGGCCAACAGGATGCGGTGTGCATCGAGATAGCGGGCTTCCATCAGACCGGGGATCGAGCGTTTTCCGAGCAGCCGTGTTTCGAGTGAGTCCGACGACGGCACGAATTCGTAGCGGTGAAGCAGCCCTTCGGAGGTCACGACGGCGACTTCCTCGCCGTCGGGTGCGATCGCCACCGAACGCACCGTTGGTGCGAACTTCCGCTCCGGCGACCCTGCGTCTGAAAAAAGTGTCGGCTGCGCGACACCCGTGAGCGCATCGTAGACTTCGACGCGACCGGACTGGGTTGCAACCAGAAGACGATCGCCGCGCAGTGCGACATCGAGAACCATGTGGTCGGCACGAATGGCCACCAGGGGAGACGCCGACGACGCCTCGCCGGCCGCCCCCGCAAGCCCAGCCATCTGCAGGACACCGAATCCGACGAGCGAAGCCGCAAGGGGCCCGTAGCCACGGGCGCCCCGCCCGCACGCGCGACCACGGTCTCGCATTGTCGTAGACGAAACTGTCCCGCAATTCACGAATGGCTCCTGCCGACTCTCGATCGAAGCTGCCGCTGGGATTGCTGCGAAGGACTCGAGCGCCGGATCCCGTTCATCATGAAGTCGAACAGGAGGCACCCGAGATGCAGCACGAGTTCAGGCCCCCGACTCGTATCAGTGCACCTGCCATCCGCGATCGCTCGGACCGCCTTTGGCGGGTTCACCGCCGAGGTGCTTCATCCCTCAATCCGTATCGGAGCAAGCAACGTGCCACTGATCGTGAGGAGCCCGGAGCGAGGTGCTGTAAATGGTTGCGGCCGCTTGTTCACACTCGGAGATGCGTTTGAACGCGTTTCGGTGCGCCTGATCGGTCTTTCTTGAAGCCGATACCGACGACTTCCATGCAGAAATACACGCCATGCTTCTGGCCGAGCCTGCGACCCCGTCTGGCTCGCCTTCAGACCATTGCCTTCTGCCCCACTTCGCCAACGAGTGACACCACAGTGCCCCGCATCACATGAGGACCAGGAAGCCGAGCTAGTATCCGGCGCCGCTCGGACCAACCCACAACCGCACTCACCGGATCACGACAATGCTCTCCGCAACCATTACCAGCCTCAACGTCGTCTGCCTGGTGCTCCTGCTGGCCGGCTGGAGTGCAATTCGGCGCGACATGCGGGACCGACACCGCAGGTTGATGGTCACCAACCTCGGCGTCGCCGTGCTCTTTCTCGTGCTCTACGTGACGCAGGTCGTGCTCGAGGGGCACAAGCGGTTCCCCGGCGACGATTGGGTGAGGACTGTATTCCTCAGCATCCTCGGGACCCACACGCTCGCGGCCGTAACGCTGCTGCCCCTGGTTCCGACGACGCTCTACCGGGCATTCAAGCAACAGTTCGAAGCCCACGCGCGAATCGCGCGCGTCACGATGGTGATCTGGATCTACGTCTCCGTCACCGGCGTGGTTGTGTACTGGATGGTCAACCACCTGCGGCCGGGTATCTGACCCTGGCGCCTGCTCTGTGTCGGTCCGCCGTCAGCGAATGACGAGTTCGGCCAGCATCGCACCGAAGATCACGACCAGATAGATGATCGACGTCGCGAACACGCGGCGATCTTCGTTGCGGTCTCGTGCGTCCATCGCCCGCAGGATGCTCCGCACGAACCACCCTCCCGCGACGAGAGCCGTGAGCGCGTAGAACACACCGAGCTCGCCCCCGAACCACGGAAGCAGGGTCACGGGAATCAAGATGAGGGCATAGGCCAGCATTTTGCGGCGGCAGGCTTCGTTGCCGACGACGCTGGGCATCATGGGAAAGCCAGCGGCTTCGTACTCTTCCTTGCGATAGAGCGCGATCGCCCAGAAGTGCGGCGGCGTCCAGAGAAAGACGATGGCGAAGAGCACGAAGCCCCAGATGCCGAGGCTGCCATCGATCGCGACGTCGGCGATCAGTGGACTCGCAGCACCGGCCGCACCGCCGATCACGATGTTCTGTGCGCTTCGCGGCTTCAGCCAGAGCGTGTAGACGAAGATGTAGTGAAGCAGCGTGAGCAGTCCGATCCCCGCTGCCGGCCATCCACCCGCCGCGTAGAGTGCAGCGAGCCCCAGCGCGGACGTGGCGAGGCCAAACACCATCGCGTGTATCGGTGCAAGGCGACCCGTGGGCAGGGGGCGGTCCTGCGTCCGCGTCATCTTCGCGTCGCGATCGCGCTCGATCCAGGCGTTCAGCGCGCCGCAGCCTCCGCCCACCAGGGCCGCACCCACGATGACACCCGCCAACACTCCGATGCGTGGCCAGCCTTCGTGGCCCATCAGCATTGCGGCGGGCGCCGTGAACAACACCAGGGACAGAACCCGTGGCCGGGTCATGGCGATGTAGTCGGCGACCGCGGCCTGGACGCGGGCGAAGCCGCGAACCGGAACGTCGGAGAGAGCACTCGATACGGGGGATGATGCGCTCATGGTGTCTCCTTCTTCTACATCCTAGTGCCAGCTGAAACCACTTACCCTGTCGAAGATCACGACGCGCTTGGCGTCGGACGTAAACTCGAGACTTCGAGATTCGTTGAAGCTCCACTCGTCGGGATCGCCTGTGTCTCCGATCTCGATGCTGACCGCGTGCTGCCCCGTCGGGAGCGGAATGCGCTCGACCGCGACGCTACTCCCATCCCCCCAGAGCCCGGTCGGCGGGAAGTCCTTTCTCAGGATCTCATTGCCATCGACGCCGACACGCAACCTCACGGTGGACCGCTTTCGCTCGCAATCCGTGGCTTTTCGCATGTGGACCGGGCGCGCGGCGATTTCTTCTTCGGAGAGCTCTCGGCACTTTTCCGCGACGGCGCCCGGGTGCTTGAAACTGACGACGAGCTCGGAACCTTCGACGTAGGGCGCGATGTAGCTGAGGTCGCTGACGGCACCGGTGGCCCCTGCACTGATGACCGCAAGGAAGACAGCAGCCGCGACGGCCATGGCGGGCGAAGACGGGGCCGTGTCCCGCAACCCGGTTTCGCCACCGCCCGACATGGAGCGGGCTTCGCGAATCAAATCGGCGGTGCGGGTTCGGTCGAGTTCCACGAAGCGCAATTCGTGCCCCTCGATCTTCTCGGTTCGCAGGCGCGGCTCCCGCTCCCCTTCGAGCCGCTCGCGCATCCACTGCGAGCCTTCTCGATACAGACACTCGCCGGGGCCGCAGGCTGCAAGCAGAACGCCACCTGCACCATGGCGAACAGCGCGTTCGATCATCAGCGGATGCACCCAACCGATGCACGGGATCTGGAGAACGCGGAAGTCGGGCAGCTCTTTGCAGCGTCCGGTTTCGGGATCGACCGTGAGCCCTGCCCCTGCAGATTCCGCACACGTGAAGGCGATATTCGTGTTCTCGTCTTCGGCTTTCGCCTCGGCGAGCCAGCTTTCCACCCGGCGCCGTTGTTCGATCGAGCTGAACGCGTCGAGGCCGATCCCAGCGGTATCACACGACCCGGCACACACACCGCAGCTCACGCACTTGGAAGGCAAGACGAGCGCCTGGGTGGCGTACTTCATGTTCCCTTCGGTTCGGGCGACCATTTCGATCGCTCCGTAGGGACAGTCGGTGTAACACTTGCGGCATTCGTTGCACCGCGAACCCGCCACCGACGCAGGCTCCGGTCGCTTGCCGGCCAGCCACCAGGGGATCGAGAAGAGGAAGATCCCCCCGAAGAGCGCAAGCCCCCAGACGGCTCCGCCACTCATCCGGTCGGTCAACGCCAGCGGAAGCAGGTAGAACCAATCGATCGTGAGATCACGCGGCAACGCGGCCATCGCCGCCGGAGCGCTGCTCGTCGCAGGATAGGCGACACAAAGCAGGAGCAACGTCCCCATTACCCACCAGGTCATCGGCTTGTTGGTGAGGAAGCGGGGGCGAGAAAGGCGAGTGATGTGCAGCCACATGACGACGCCCATCGCCAGTGGCACGAGCATGTGGAAGAAGAAGACGACGAAGAAGAGAAGCGAATTGACGCCTTCGTCCGTCAGGAATGAACGTTCGAGCGGGTCGACGAAGATGGGCAGCACGTCGATGACCTTCGCCGTTCCCATCGCGACCATCTGCGCGCGTACGTCCCAGACGAGCCAATAGCCCGTCCAGCCGATGAACCACAGGATGCCGACCATCAGCATGCCGGTTACCCAGGCCAGCCATCGGGCCCCGCCGAAGCGGCGCTCCAGAAAAAAGCGGATCGCATGGATCGTGCCGAAGAACACACACGCGTCTGAGCTATAGCGGTGCAGTGATCGCACGAGCCCCGCAGTCAGCGGCGAAGAACTCATCGCCTCGACGGACTCGTACGCGAGGTTCACACTCGGGCGATACCAGATCAAAACGACGATCCCGGTCACCGCCGCGACCAGGAAGGTGACCACGGCGATCGCGCCCGTGTGTTGCAGCGGATTGAGCGTGTCGGGAACTGCGCGCTCGATCAGCCGATCGAGGTAGAGAAACCCCTTCTCGAGCGCCCGCAAGGCGCCCTTCGGCTCATCGGGGAGCTGCGAAGCTGCCCGCAAGTCACCGATGACGGAAACCGGCTGCGGACTACCCGGTGGTCCCGAGCCCTGGAACTGCTCGCTCTCGATATCCCGACCAGCCATGTCTGCTCAGCTCGCAGTCGCGTCTTCATCGAGCAAGACTCCAAGGGCCGTGGTGAGCCAACGTTGCTGACGTTCGCCCAAGCCGAGCCGGTAGGCGAGCTTGCCGTCTCGATCGATCAGCAAGAACAGGTTCGCATGATCGATCACACCGGTTTCCGGGTCACGCGTGCGGGCGATCTGCATGCGGTCGAGGGTCTCTTCGACCTGTGCGACCGGGCCGGTGACCAGATTGAACACCGGGCTTTCGAGATCGTGGTTCTGAGCCAGGAGCGAAAGCACCTGACTCGAGTCGTTGGCCGGGTCCATGGTCACCGCAACGACGCGTAGATCTTCGAGCTGCTCATCCGCGAGTTCGGCGACCGAAGCCTTCGCCTGAGCCAGGATCGCGGGGCAGGTATGGGGGCAGGATGCGTAGACCGCCGTGAGCGCGACGACCTTGCCGCGAAGGGCCGACAATTCGACCGCCTCGCCGTTCTGGTTGACCAGTGACACTTCCGGAGCGCGGTGCGCGATGCGCAACTCCTCCGCGGGGAAAGGCAACTCGCCCGTCGGCGCATCGCTTCCCATCAACGTGAAGCTGGCGGCACTTCCCGTCACGAGAAGTGCCGCCGTTCCAACGTAGACGATGATTGCTCGGGGGTGCCGCAGTGTCGAGCGCAGCGGCTCCCACCAGAACATCGCAATGAAGGCAGCCATCATCAGCTGGGGAAGGAGCATGGCCATCACAAGCGCCCACTCGGTTCGTCCCGTTGCGGGATCGTAACCAAAGCACCACACGCGGAATTCCTCCGCGAAGGCACCAAGGCCGGTGGGAGATGCGGGGACCAGGAGCATCGCGATCAGCAGCACTTCCCAGCACAACAACAGCGAGAGCGTGAAGGCTGGGAAGCCGCCGCCAACGAAGAACGAGCGAAGCTTCCTGATCAAATGAGTGGGGCCCGCAATGGACATGCTTTTCCTCAGACTACCAGCAACGAAGAGCTACCGGACCTCCCAGACGTCGGCGAGCCACATCCAGTTCGCGAAGTAGTAGACCGCGAACGTCAGCAGGAACACCAGTGCGAGCACCAGGGTACCAGGCGTACGATGGTCGTCTTCGTCCACTGCCGCTGCGTCTGCAGGGGCTTGCCGCTCTTCGTGCCAGGGCTTCATCGCTTGCCCGTCGATCTTGGGGCCGACGAACACGGCTGCGACCACCAGCAGGATGAACATGAACAGGCCGACCACTGCAATCAGTGAGCCGATGCCCATCACGCCCAACATGGTGTATGCGCCCGAATCGAAACCCATCGCCAACTGGCTACCGGTGAATTCCACATCCCAGTGCCGACGCGGAACACCGTAGGAGCCGGCGAACGACATGCCGAGCGCCATCAGGGTGATCCCGCCGCCGAACACGTAGGGCTGCAGGCGGCAGAGCGCCTTGCCGTAGAAGTCACGCTGGAAGAGCAGCGGGACGACGTAGTAGGTCAACGCCATGAAGGCCAGGGTCGTGCCGCCCACCACGGTCACGTGGAAGTGACCGGGGATGCGCAACGTGTTGTGGGCCATGATGTTGATCTGCTGGGTTCCGAGTACGACGCCCGTGATGCCACCGCCGAAGCCGAAGATGATCACCGACAGGAAGAAGCCGGAGAACCCGGGATTGCTCCAGGGTGCCGCGGCCAACCAGCCAAAGAGCCCACGCGTGAAGCCCTTGGCCCGCATCCCGACCTCGACCGAAGCCGGAACCGTGAATCCGTGGATCATCGAAGCGAGCACCGCGAGGTACATGGCGTACGACGTATTCCAGATCTTCCATCCCGCACCCACGCCCGGATCGACCAACAGGTGGTGCGCCGACGCGATGTTGATGAACAGGATGTAGAGCACGAATGCGCCGCGACAGACCGCCTGGTTGAGCGGCTTCGCACCGACCGTCAGCGTCCCCATCAGGTACCAGATGGACACCATCGCGCAGACGTTCACCTGCTGCGACATGTGCCCGAGGCCCCACCAGGTGATGCGATACCAGGCCGGATCGACGTTCTCGAGCAGACCCATCGACCACAACCAGGTCGGAATCATGACGACCGCACCGTGGAGCAGCGTCACCACCGCGATGATCGCCGCAGCAATTGCGCCGAACACGATGAGCGGCACCGAACCTTCATAGGTGTTGTCGCGCTTCGCAATGTAAACGGTCGCGAAGAAGTTGATGACACCGATCAGGGTCCCGACCGCGACGAGGATGATCCCCAGATAGAAATGGGGTTCCGCCTTCAGCGGCACGTACGACGTCATCAACACGTCGCTCTTGCCCTGCATGATCGCAACATCGACCATGACGGCGCCGACGAGCATCAAGACGAAACACGCCCAGGCGGCCTTCTTCGACGCCAGGCGACTGTTCAGCAGTGACGTCCCGGCGAAGTAGAGAACCGCGATCTCGAAGTTCAAGATCCAGAAGATGAGCATGTTGAGCCCGTGAAGGGTCAGAATGCGGTAGTACCACTGCGCGTCCAGCAGGTGAACTGCGGGCCATCGAGTCAGCCCGAGAAGCAGGGCCCCGATGCCACCGACCAGGAGAAACACCACCGCGACGACCGCGTGCCAACGGATGAACTGCTGAGCCGTCAGGCACACGGGTAGCGTTGTCGTTTCACACGTCCGCACCTCGGACGTGTCGTGATTGCCCGAAACGGGTAGGCTTTCGACTGCACTAGCCATTGGGGCCTCCTATTCGACGATGATGCGGCCAGTCATCGCATGATGGCCGATCCCGCAAAACTCGTTGCAGATGATGGGAAAGATCCCGGTACTCGTCGGGCGGATCGTCAGCACGTGGTCATACCCCGGGAGCACCTGGAAGTTCATGTTCAGGGGCTGCAGGGAGAAACCGTGCTGAAGATCTGACGACGACAGGTGCAGCCGGTAGGTCTGCCCCTTCTTCAGCTTCAGGATCGGGTAGAAGCTCCACATGCGCGCGAGCATGTAGCCGTCACCACCGGGCGGGACTTCTACGATCGGAATCCCCTTCTCGTCGCCAACCTGGTGAGCCCGAACGAACTCACCAACGCGTTGGCCGAAGTCTTGTACTGAAACCTTGTAGGACTCGCCCGTGGGGTTTTGCTTGCCGTAGAAATGCCAGTACGGCATCGCGACCGACATGATGATGCACCAACTGAGTGCAAGACCGACCCAGAGCCTTTCGGCGCCAGTGGGTGCTTTGAACCACCCAGCCGGCGGATTATGGATACTCATGGCTTACTCCAATCAAGTCAGGGAAGCGTCGCTGCGGGAAGCAGCCACAGTTCGATCCATCCCCAAATGGTGTACGAAACGAATGGAATGGCGACTCCCAGTACGAGCAGGAGCCACGGGTTGTCCATCAGCTTCTGGATCGGATGTTTGCTGTTCGGATCATTTTCGCCCATCGAAACCTCCGTGTTGCTTTGTTGACATCGTTGACATTTTGTGGATCACCGTCGGCCCCTCGTTGCCAGATGACCGCGACAACTATGAGGAAGAGGACACCACCGGCAATGGCGATGAAGCCGCCCATGCCCATGACACCCAGGCCGATACTCTCACCAAGACCGCGCGTCGCCTGTTCTGCGCCGTAGGCCTTGCGTGACATTCCATACGCGCCCGCCAATGCGAAGCCGGCGGCGAAGACCATCTGGCCCACGCCGTAGACCACGGGCTGCCAGGTCGCCGTTCGCTTCAACTTCGGCGTCGTCGGTGCCAGGCCGAACGCACCGAGCACCAGGTAACTGACCGTCATGAAGGCGGCGGTCACACCACCAATGGATGCGTGATAGTGCGCCGGCACCATGGTGTTCGATCCGCGGATCGCCGCACCGAGTGCAAAGCCCAGAACCGTCAGCGCCGCGCTCACCAGAAAGCCCGCGATGCGCGGGTCCGAGAGCGACGCCAACTGCAAGTTGCCCTGCCTGCGCTCGCGTACCAGTTCCCGCAGGCAGAAGTAGAGGAAGATGCTGACGACGGGGAAGATCGACCAGCGCATCAAGTCCGTGAAGCCGGTGCGATAGGCACCGCTCGACGTGCCCTCGAGCGCGAGCAAGGGCGAAAAGAACCACGGCATCATCATCGCCGCGAAGAGAAAGGCCGCGCCGTTGCGGCTGACCGGCGACTTCCCGAAGGCCGAGTGCAGGAGGATCACCCAGACCGTCACCATCGCGACGCTACAGGCGAGCTGAAGAACGTGGCCACCTCCCCACATCAGCAGCTCGTAGTAGACCTCGGTCGCCAGCTCGGTGTTGGTTTGCCACCACGAAATCGAGAAAGTCAGGGCCGCGAGCAGCAGGCAGACCGCCGTCGCCCGCAACCCGATGCGAGCGGCGCCGGGCAGATCGAAGAACCCCGGTCGCGGATTGTCCGTAGGCAGCAATCGGCGACCAAAGAAGCTCGCGATGACGCCCACGGCGAACAGCACCTGCCCGGTGCCGAACAGCCAATGGTCGATCATCGGCACGTAGTTCGAGAGCACCGGCTGGCTTTCCGGCAGCCCGGCGGCGAGGAGCAACATCGCCACCCCTACGGCGCTGATGTGCGGGGAGTGCTGGGCAATCCAACCCGGCGGTCGCTCACCGGGTAATAGAAAGAGCATCGCAGCGACGAAGGAATAGAACCAGGCGACGAGAGCCAGGTTCACATGAACCACGAGACCGCGCTTGAAAAAGAGTGGATCGGTGACCCAGCGGTCGAAGGGCGGCATCCGCCCGATGACGACGATCAGCGAAAACAGGCCCGCCAGGACCAGGACGCCAACGGCCAGACCCAGCCAATAACGTGCGCTTTGGAGCTCGGGGAGGCGTTTCGCACTGGCCCGGTCGTCGACTTGGGTGACGTCGTTCACGTCATCATCGAGCATGGCCCCTCCCCTGTCGGCCGCGATGGACTGCGCGACCCTTCTAGCATGTGAGCGTGCGGTCCATGCGCACATTCTTCTCCACTGCCCGAATCAGCTTCGAGATTTTGGAGATTTTCGACCAACAACCGATAAGTGGATCTAGAGATCTTTTTATCGATTGTATATGATCAAAGAGGTCGGTCAAGCCTCGCGAGCCCCCCCGCGCCAGAACCGAAGCGGCCCGGGTTCAGCGAATTCAGACGACCTACCCAGCCAGGGGAAATATGACATCGCAGCCAGGCGACCTGTCGCACCGAATGCCGCGTGCGACGCGGCCCAGGGCTCGATTCAAGGAGGAGAAAAAGTCAATGAGACGCCTCAGCGCCACAATCCGCAACACGAGAACCACCCACGCCACAAGCCGCATCGGCCTGCTCTTGAGCATCGGCCTGATGGCGCTTCCGTTGATGTTCGGCGCAAGCATGGCCACCGCGGCGAAGATCAGCCTCAGCGAGAAGCAGATGGAGGACGCTGGCAAGCCCAACGAAACGAGACCAGTCTCAAGGTTGGGGTTTCGACTTGACCATCAAGCCGCGTTCCTTTCTGCTTCCATGAACTCCGCCGCGTAGGCAGCGGGGCTTTTCATCGAGAGTGCTCCATGAGGGCGCTCTTCGTTGTACTCCTGTTGCCACGACTCAGCGATGAGCCGGGCTTCTCGAACCGACATGAACGCCCAGCGGTCGAGACAGCCATCGCGGAACACCGCGTTGAACGACTCGTTGTGACCGTTCTGCCAGGGGCTTCCCGGGTCGATGTACTTCGTCGCGATACCTCGCTTGCCGATCCATTCCTGCACGTGCTTGGCTGTGAGCTCCGGGCCGTTGTCGCTCTTGATGACTCCTGGCGCACCACGGCATTCGATCAGCTGACCGAGAACACGAACCACGTCGTGCGAGTTCAAGAACCGGGATGTCTCGATGCGCAGGCACTCCCGCGTGAACTCGTCGATGACCGTCAGGAACCGAAGCCGGCGCCCATCGCTGGTTTGGTCCGCCACGAAGTCGTAGCTCCAGACGTGGTTCGGGTGGAGCGCGCGATCGACCTCCGTCGTGCTCGTTCCCGTTCTACGCCGTTTGCGCTGCTTCTGGGGCACTCGAAGCCCCTCTCGCTTCCGGAGCAAGCGAAGGCGCTCACGACCGATCTTGAACCCTTCCTCGCGAAGCTTGGTGTGGATCTTCCGATACCCGAATCGCGGGTACTTCCGGGATAGCTCATGGAGACGCTTCACCAGCCTGGCTTCCTCGATGCGGCCTGACGGTCGACGCTTGCTGCTGCGGGCGATCCCGACCACCTGGCACGCACGGCGCTCACTCACGCCGTGCTGCGCCTCCAGATGCTCGGCTCCGCGTCGTCGCTCCGCCAGGCTCACCATTTTTTCGAGTTCAGGTCCTTCAGCATCCGGTTATCGAGCGACAGCTCGGCAACGATCTTCTTGAGTTCCGAGTTCTCGCGCTCGAGCTCCTTCAGCCGCTTGGCTTCCGAAACGTCCATACCGCCGTACTTGTTGCGCCAGCGGTAAAACGTCTG
>JASMLK010000140.1 GCA_030748735.1 Myxococcota bacterium
GGCCCGTCCCATTCACGCCCAATCGCGCGCCCTCGTCCCGTCGCTTCCGTACTTTAATGACTACTCCGGGCTCGACACCCACCGTGCGTGCGATCGCACGCGCGGCGAGATCGTTGCCTCGCGCGTTCACGTGGCGATCGACCGGGTAGTAGAGTTACTCGCCCGTCCGCGCGTGTTCTTCGGTGAGAACGGGAAGCAGGTCGAGACAGCGAACTTCGCGCGCTGCACAGTACTCGACGATCAGCCGATTGGGTTTTTCGGCTTCGTAGACCGCCCCCGTCAGATCGTCGCAATTCTCGACCTGCAGCTTGTGCGGAAAGATGTAGGACGAGGGGGTGGTGTAGAGCTTCAAGCCCAGCAGGCGATCCAATTGAAGGATCCAACCCACGAAGACCCGGGAAGTGGAGATGCGAATGCGTTCGCCTTCGCAACGGTCTTCGCGCCGTGCGACAAAACACTGTCCGCGTGGGTGCTTCTCGCGAATCCATCTCTGCGTTTCCTCGAACGGAGCGGCGCCACTCCAGGGTGGAATGGCCCTGCGGGCGATCACTCTGCCAACCGCAACGACGTCTCAACAGCAGAACTTCGCAGGTCGAAGCCGGCGGGCCCAACATAGAACAAGGCGGTATGGGCCCCGGCGACACCGGGACGCCATTCGAAGCTGAGTTCTCTGCCACGACTTCGACCGACTTCACCGAGCCGCTGCCGGCGCGCGACATCCCACACCGCCCCCTCGACCTCGCGCGGCAGCTTCAACCCAACGCGGTGCGCGCGTGCGCTTGGTTCGTAGTCGCTCAGCAAGAGCAGGTGGTGCGGACCATTCACGAGGCCGCTCGCTGCCACGCGGCCCGCCACGACCTCGACAGGCCCCATGGGCTTGCTGCCCACGATCACCTCTTCGACGGGGATGACGGACTCCATCGCCCTCGCGAGGTAGTAGAAATCCGCGCCTTCGAACTTCGAGTAGTTGAACCACGCAAGTCCCCGGGCCCCAGAACCGAAGACCTCGAGCACCCGGTCGTAGATCTGCTCGCTCGGGAACTCTTCGACGGAGCCCGGGTCGAGCCAGGGGATGATGTCTCCGCGCTCCATGTAGGAACGGGCTTCGCGGATGCGCCGGCCAATCTCCCTCGAAGGCATGTAGTAGAGAACCGGTTGCGCGTAGTCGACGTGTTCGTCGTAGAGCTTGTCGAAGTCGAAGAGGCGGTGGTAGATCTGCCGGGGCTCGCTCGTGTTGATCCCCATTCTTGGCATACGGCCGCGGGGAAGCTCCTTCTCGAAGCGGCGGCGAATGTTCGCGATCAACTCGGTGCCAAGATCCGTGACCGCGCCCGGCAGTTCGTCTTCGAGCGTGTTCGGCTCGCTGGAGCGCATCTTCGCGAGGTAGTCCCGGCAGCGCTCTGAAGTGCCGATCAGGCACGCATAGGTGCCCTTTTCGAAGCACTCGATGTCCATCATGACCCAGTCGGGCTTCACCTCCGCGACCCGCTTCGCGATTCGATCGAGTTCGGCTCGGTAGTGCCAGCCGCGATACGACGGGTCGACGAAGGGCTGCATGATACCGTCGTCGGTGAATGTTCGGGCTTGCTGGTGTTTGATCATCGAGTGGTACGGGGAGTCGACGACCAGCAGCTCGTAGCCCTCGCGTCGCGCCTGCTTCATGAATCCATTGCGCGCCGATTTCGAAACGTCGCGATCGTAGAGCGCGAGGGTGGGCACCACGTTGAAACCCAACGTCCGGTACGAGGTCGTGAAGTCCGGCCAGGTCATGCTGTGAGGCAGGCCCATCCACGCAAGGCTGTGATGAAGCGCGCGGGGCGCCACGAGTTCGGGGAACTCGCGAGGCTCGAGTGCGATCGAAACGGGGGGCGCCTCCACGGGAGCCGCCTCGTCGATCAAGAGCAGACGCGGGCGCCCAGTGCGCGCGCGGCCCGTTGCGTGGCGAAGGGCTTTCATTTGCGGTGACGCCGAGATGAAGAGCGGCCCGAAGACCCCGCCCGACTCGCGCAGATAGCTCAGCTCGACGCGGTAGCGCTGGTACCGCGCACCGTCGCGTTCGTGCCAGCCGAGCGACTCGACTTCGTTCGCAACGACGCGGCCGCGCCGCACGCCTTTGGTGCCGCTCGCCACCAACTCGAAGCCTTCGGGGAGTTCTACGACATAGCGCTCGTGAAAGACGCCGCGTCTAGCAACCTTGCACGACGCGCCGAACCAGTTGGGCACGAGGACGTTGCTGCCAACGATCATCTCGTCGCGAAGGGGAATCGCGACGCAGGGTGCCTTGGCGGTCGCGGTAGCCGCTGGAACGTACGCATCCTCGGTCGCCGAGATGCTCTCGACCCCCATCCGTAGTTCGATCCGGCGGATGCTCCCTTTCAGCCCTCGGGTCGGAGGGTAGTAGTAGGCGCCGACCATCATTGCTCGATCCGAGCGGGCGAGCGCGAAACCCGGAAAATCCCGCCCCCCCACTTCGATGCCCGCCACCTTCGCCTCGAGACGCTCGTGGGCGAAACGAAGCTGCACCGGAATCCATTCGTGGGCGGGTGGGGAAAACGGCAGTTGCATGCGCGCAACGACCTGGCGCTTGCCGTCGGCGAGCTTGACGATGAGCTCTGAACGCCAAGCGACGAAGTACACCATGAAGCCGCCCTTCACCGACGAACCGGTCTTGTTCACCAGCAGCGTCCCGG
>JASMLK010000141.1 GCA_030748735.1 Myxococcota bacterium
TCCGCACTCTGGCAAGAGAAATCGACGTCCCGCTGCTCGACGTGGGGTGAACCACGTCTGCGCGGCGGAACGCCGATTTCTCTTGCCAGAGCACGAATCTGCACCGTCTCGCTACGGATGTTCATGAATCATCCGGGCTAGCGAACTCGGTACGGCCTTCCTGATGCGCGGCGAATTCGAAGCGGCGGAGCGCGAATACGAACGCAGCATTGCTTTGCAGCCCGGTGTTCAGGCGTACGCGGGGCTCGCCCACGCGGCGCTCGGTAATCGCGACGCTGCGCGCGCCGCCTTCGAACGAGCTCTCGCCCTCGATCCGAACGAACCGACGGCGAGCGAGGGACTCGCTGCACTACGCACCGCGCAATGAAGCGGGTTGGTCTCTCGGCTCTCGCGTGAGGCCGCCAGCCCTTTGGTTTTCACGGATCGATCGGGCCGCACGGCTGCCCCGATCGCGGGTTGGCGGTAACGTGATGGTCGGGAGGGCGAATGAAGCCGGTTCGAATCGTGGCAGTGATCCTGTTGGCGGGGATCTTCGCGAGTTGCGCGACGTCGCCGCTCGGGCGACGTCAGCTGAAGATGTTTCCCGAGGCCGAGATGTCTCGCATGGGTGCGCTGTCGTTCGAGCAGCTCAAGGAAAACGGAACGCGCAGTCAGCACCCCGCGCGCGTTGCGTATGTCGAGTGCGTTGCGAACAGCATCCTCGACGCCATGGACGACGAACGTGCAAGCGACTGGGAAGTCGTGGTCTTCGAGGACGAAAGCGCGAACGCTTTCGCGCTGCCCGGACGCAAGATCGGTGTTCATACGGGGCTGCTCGCGGTCGCCGAAAACCAGCACCAGCTCGCTTCGGTGATCGGCCACGAAATCGGCCACGTGCTGGCGGGCCATGCGAACGAACGTGTGTCCCAGGCCAACCTCGCCCAGGCGGGCATGCTGATCGCGCAGGTGGCGGGACAGGCTTCCGGCATCACGCCGGAGCAGCAGCAGGTGTTTGCACTGCTCGGCCTCGGCGTGCAGGTGGGCGTGCTCTTGCCCTACAGCCGGACGCACGAGAGCGAAGCCGACCTGATCGGTCTCGATCTGATGGCCGCCGCCGGCTTCGAGCCCGCGGAAAGTGTTTCCCTGTGGCAGAACATGGGACGCGGTGGCGGGGCGCCCCCCGAACTGCTGTCGACCCATCCTTCGCATCACACGCGCATCAAGGACCTCAACAAGCGCATTCCCAAAGCCGAAGCGATCCGGGACCAGGCGAGGGCGGCAGGACGCAACCCGAACTGCCGCTGAGGGCGTGCCCCGCCGGGGAAGAACCGGTGGGGGGCTTTACGGTGTCGAACCCGTGTCTAGCCCGCATTATTCATGAACATCCTACTGCGACGGCACATCTCCGCACTCTGGCGAGAGCCGCGACATCAATACGAGGAACCAGAGATGATATTTGATCCGATTTATTGGGTGGTGATCGGGCTCGGCATGGCGCTCAGCCTGTGGGCCCAGGCCAAGGTCAAGGGCGCCTTCAACAAGTACAGCCAGATCGGCACGCGCGCGGGCTACACGGGCGAGCAGATCGCCAGACGCATCCTGGCCGACAATGGCGTGCAGGGGGTCACGGTCAAATCCGTCCCCGGCCGGATGACCGACCACTACGACCCGAGCACCCGCACGCTTCGTCTGAGCGAACCCGTCTACGGAAGTTCGAGCATGGCGGCCGTCGGCGTGGCGGCCCACGAAGTCGGCCACGCGATCCAACACGCAACGGGTTACGCCCCGCTCAAGTTCCGGTCGGCCTGGGTGCCGGCCGCCAACTTCGGCGGTGGCATTTCGATGTTCGTGATCTTCGGTGCGTTCATGATGGGTGGCATGGCGACAGCGATCGGTTCGCAACTCGCCTGGGCGGGGATCGCGCTCTTCGCGGCGACCACGGTCTTTACCTTGATTACCCTGCCCGTGGAATTCGATGCCAGCAGCCGCGCACTCGCGACCCTTTCGGGTCGTTACCTGAGCGACGAAGAACTCGCTGGTGCCCGCAAGGTCTTGAACGCCGCGGCGCTCACCTACGTGGCGGCTTTCATCACGTCGCTTCTCACCTTGCTCTACTGGGCCCACGCGCTCGGGCTGCTCGGCGGTCGCGACGACTGACGAGCGGCCAAGAAGGGTGACCTCGAGCGGGTCGAGAAGTTGATCGCCGAGGGCGTCGACATCGACGCGACCGATTCACGCGGCAATTCCGCGATCTACCAGGCCGCCTCGAAGGGGCATGCCGACGTCGTCGAAGCGCTCGAGGGCGCGGCTGACCTGAATGGCGACGGTTTCGTCACCGCCAACGAGATCGGGACCTTCGTCACGCCGCGCGTGACCGAGGACTCGGATGCACAGCAGACACCGCAGTCCGGCCGTCTCGAAGGCAAAGGTGAGGTCGCGTTCGAATGGCCGCGCGGGTAGGGCGAACTCCAACCCGGGGGTACTTGCATGGATATCCCGGCTAGTTTCTCCGGATTCGGCGTTCGGAGCCCCAGGGCCTGAGCGTCGCCGGTTTCAGCCGAACAACCAACTTGGGGGAGGGGACGTACATGCGATCTGTGTCGATCTGTGGCGCACTCGTGGCGATCGTGCTCTTGGGGGCATCGGCGGCGTGGGCGGAGCCGATCGATCTGGGGGGGAGGACGGGTGTCGCTGCGAACTTCAGCGTCACCACCCTGAATTCAGACGATTTCAGCGACGACATCAATGTGATCTTCTTCAACGCTACCGTGACGCGGACGACCGAAACGGGCCGGTTCGAATTCGGTGGTAGCCTGACCGTTTCAGGCACGATATTCGGAGACATCGAACTCACGACAACAACACCGTCGGCGTTGATCCGGATCAATACGGATCCCTTGGGCCCGGAGGAGAATATCGTCCTGTACGCTGGCTTTCTTGCCGGTCTCTCTGTCAGCAAAGCCGAAGGCGTCGATGGCGATGACGAGACCGACGAAGTCGGTGCATTCGGTCCCAAGTTCGGTGCGGAGTACTACTTCACGCCGAATCTCGCGCTCCAGCTCGAAGACACGCTGATCTTCGACACCGAAAAGAACATCTCGAACGCGCTCGCGATCGGAGCCAAGTACCTGTTCTGATCATCACGGCGATCGAAACACGGGCTCCCCTTCGCGCCGATGTGCGGAGGGGAGTTCTGCTTTTCAGGCGTCCGCCACTGAAAATCGCGAGCAGACTCGGATAGTCTGCGTTCATGTCCACGACCACTGCGACCGCGTCCCGGCGCACGGCGAAAGCATCGCGCAAGAAGGCCCGTGACTCACGCACCGCCTTTGGCCTCGAAATCCTCAACTCGAACCACCCGGAAGTCCGCAAGCTCAAGCGCGAGGGCAACTGGCCCTACATCCACGGGCACAAGTTCTGGAATTCGAGCTTCCTGATCATGAACGAGCTGAGGCGCGAGCCGCTTCCCCGCGGTTCGCGCGTGCTCGAGATCGGCTGCGGCTGGGGGCTGCTCGGGATCTACTGCGCGAAGAACTTCGATGCACGGGTGACGGGCGTCGACGCCGACCGCAACGTCTTTCCGTTCCTCGAGCTGCATGCGCGCCGCAACGGCGTCGAGATCGAAACCGAGGTGAAGCGTTTCGAAAGGCTCACGGTCGAAAGGCTTCGCGACTTCGACGTGATTCTCGGCGCCGACATCTGCTTCTGGGACGAACTCACGCCCATCCTCTTCAACTTGATGCGCCGCGCAGGCAAGGCGGGTGTGAAGCAGGTGATCATTGGCGACCCCAGTCGTTCGCCCTTCACCGATCTGGCGAACCGCTGCGACGAGACCTACCGAAGCGCCCGGGTCGTGGCGCGTTCCATCGCCAGACCCGTGCGCGCGATCGGTGAACTGCTGATCGTCCAGCCCTGAGGCGCCAGCGAGCTGCGCGTTGGCTCAGAAGCTGATCGCGGCACCGAAGGTGAGGGTGTAGTCGTCACCGAGGTCGTCGCTCAAGCCCGTCGTGTAGGTGACGCGCGGGCTGATGACCCCCAGGTTGAGATCGAGCCCCGCGCTGAAGGTCTGCTCGAACGAATCGTCATCGCTCAGCAGGCCGGCGTTGGCGATCTCGAGGGTTGCCGTCGCGATGGCGACATCGAGCCCAGCCCCGACGCTCGTGCGCATGCCGACTTCGTCCGAACCGACGTCGGGGAACAGGAAGTCGAAGCCCAGGTCGCCCTGCATGAAGAACGCGCCCAGGCTGAGCCGCGGGGACGTCGCGAGGCGCACGCCCCAGAGCTCGGGCATGGAATCCACGTAGAGATCTCCGACGTAGCCCGTGCTGCCCGAAAACGCGACCTCGCGCTTCTTGCGAGTCTTGCTCGCGGTCGGGATCACGAGCCCTGCATGGGAAACCAGTGACACTGGCCCGTCCATCGACCAGCGATGGGCACCGCCCACTTCCAGGTTGCCCACCGTCGCCTCGTCGGGCTCACCTGCCAGGGTGGCGAAGACCGGCAGCCGTCCGTACAGCGAGAAGTCGACGAAGCCGATCTCGGCGTAGAGACCGGCGCGCAGCACGCTGTCGAGGTCCGTTTCGGGCCGGTCGACCACCACCACGCTCACGTCGACCCCGGCGCTCGTGCTCACCTGCTGTGGGTCGAGCGTGGTGAATTGGGCCGAAGCTTCGGCGGCGAAGAGCGCCAGAGCGAACACGGCGGCAACAAGGTGGACCGTTCGTCGCAGCATGGGTTTCTCCCTCGTAGCGGCGCGCGCACGCACTGCGGCGCGCGAATGACGGGGGGAAACGCCAAGCATGACACACGAACGCGGCCCCGGCGAACGGCGTTGTGTGACTGCACCGGCGCAGGCGTCCAACTGCAGGGGAGGCCCACCCGAGCCCGCCGCCTGCTACCGTGACCTGCCGTGAATCGCACCCTCGTCGGCATATTGGTTGCGGTCGTGTTCATCGCGGCCCTCGTCTACAGCTCGTTCCAGCAGAGCGCGGTCGAGTGTCACGTCTGCATTACGTACCGGGGCAAGCAGCAGTGCGAAACGGTGAAGGGGTCGGACCGCGGTCTCGCGCAGATGCAGGCGACCAGCACGGCATGCACCTTCCTGTCGAGTGGAGTGACAGACAGCATGCGTTGCTCGAGTACGCCACCCGACGTCGTCGAGTGCACTGAGTAGTCTCGAGTCAGAAGCGCCATGAGATCGAGCCGCCGAGCCCCCAATCGGGTGAGCCCTCCGACAGGCCGATCACCCCGTAGGGTTCGACGCGCAGCTTCTCACCGAACGGAATCGAAATGAACGGTGTGAGTTCGTGCTCGTCGCTGCGAAGACTGGGAAGCGGCGACTCGCGCCAGTCGTACGCGAGCCAGATCCCGACGCTGCCCGGCTTCTGTGAGCCCAGGATGAACGCCGCCTGTAGCGTGTCGCGGTAGAGCCCGCCGCTGCGCATGCGAATGCCGAAATCGCCGAGCGCGGCGACGTCGAACCCCAGCATCTGGTACGCGCTCAGCTGCAGGGTGACATCGGTGTCACCGGTGCCGAACAGGTCCTCGGCGGTCGGCACCTTGATGCGAGTCATGAAGTCGAGGAACGGGCCGCCGCGCACGATCGGATAGAGCGTATAGGTGAAGTCGAGAGTGAGGTCGCCGACGCCCCATTCCGTTTCGGTCGGCGCTGCACTTCCCGCTTCGATCGGACCTTCGAGACGATAGAAAGGCAGCGCAGCTCGCACAGCGAAGTTGTCGCTCTCGACTCGCACCGCGGGCTGCAGCGAAAGCGTGTCGGAACTCTCTTCGCTCTCGTACTTCCCCCGGCTGAAGTCGAAGGCGAGGGCGACGGACGCGCGCGTTGGCCATTCGGGCACCAGATACGCGGGTTCGATCGTCCACTCGACCGTGGCATGGGCCGGTACAGAGAGCGACAGCAAGAGCAACGCGAGCAGGAGTGCGCGTGTCATCCCGGTTAGGAATCTCCGAGGATTTCTTCGAGGGGATGTTGTCGGCACACGCCACGTCCCGCCCGCGCGTAGTTCTCGGGCGGATAGGCGTGAGGTGCCCAATCGTGAATCGCAGCCAGCGCGCGGCAGCGTCGCTCGGTGCTTTCGTAGCTCGGGTCTTCGAGAATCTCTTGCTCGATGTCGCCGGTGGTGTGCGCGCCCCGGTCCATACGAATGCCCCCGGCTTCGGGCGTGTCGAGGACTGCGAATTGGGGGGCACCCGGGGTCCATGCGCTCCAGAGCGGCAGTTCGCGGTTGCGGCCGCGTCCGGGGTGACCCGTGCGCGCGAACTCGGTCCAGTATGACATCATCGCGCTGGCGAGCGCTTCGCGTCCCGGCCGATTGTCGTCGTCGAAGACGAAGCCGGTCTGCGGCCCGACGTACCAATGGCCGAACACGAAGGGGATCTCGACCCCGTGTGCGGCGCCGAGCAGTTCGCCGAGGTCGACCCCGAGCACACTCGGTTGTTCGTCCCAATCGAAGCGATAGGCGAAGACCTCACCCGGCAGCGCCGGAGCCAACTCGCTTGCGACCTCGTCGACGGCCATCACGCGCCAGATGCGCGTGATCGTCTCGGTGTCGCGCAAATAGCGCGCGCGGTCGCGGACTCTCGGGATCAAGCCGAACCAGGTGCTCGCGTATTCGTCGTCGAACAAGAGGTAGAGTTTCTCTTCGTCCTTGTTCGTCCCCAGCATGACGGGCACGCGATGGAAGGATTCACTCGCCCGCAACGCGTGGACGAGGGGCTTGGCAGGGAGCACCGTGCCGTCTTCGAAGATGCGGGGGCAGGTGTAGTCGCCCGAGCCTTCGGGGTCGAAGGTCGCGAACCATTCTTCGAGGCTTCGCCCGCGCAGGAAGAGGGCGACCTCTTGCGCATTCATCGACGACGCAACGTCCTTTGCGGTCTCGCGATCGCTCGCGAGACCCGCTCCGATCAGCAGCCGCAGCAGGGTTTCGCCGGAACTGAAGCGCCCACCCGGGACGGCGTCGTCGACGAGGTTCTCGGCGCGCGCGGGCGGCGAACTCCAGGTGACGCTGCTCTGGCCGATCGCGCGGTGAAAGCGCCCTTCGGCCAGCGGCGAGGCGAGCAGCGCGAGGACGTTCCAGCCGCCCGCCGACTGGCCGAAGATCGTGACGTTGTCCGGGTCGCCGCCGAACGCCCCGATGTTCTCCCCCACCCAGTCGAGGGCGCGGATCAAGTCGAGTAGGCCGAAGTTGCCCGAAGCGTCGACGGCATCGACGCCTTCGCGCAGCGCCGCATGACGAAACCACCCGAGGAAGCCGAGGCGGTACTGCACCGTCACCACGATGACGCGTTGCTCGCTGGCCTGTCGACTGCCGTCGTAGAAGGAAGTCGCGCCGGTGAGGTTGCCGCCGCCGTGGATCCAGAACATCACGGGCAGGCGTTCGTCGCCAATCGATTCGGGGGCGTAGACGTTCAGGAAGAGGCAGTCTTCGCTTCCTACGAGACTCCCTTCCGGCGCTTCGGTTTCGCCACCCCAGGCGGTTGCGTACTGCGGGCAGGGGGCGCCGAATTCGAGGGCTTCGTAGGTGCCCTCCCATCGCGGTAGCCGTGCCGGTGCGCGAAAACGGCGCTCGCCGACCGGCGGTGCGGCGTAGGGGATGCCGCGCCACTGGAGTCCGCCGTAGCGCCCCGCGTTGCCCACCACGCTACCCGCCGGCGGGTGTCTCAAGGCGGCTGCGACGGGATCGATCGGCGGTGCTTCGGGAAGCGTCTGACACGCCAGGACGAGACAAAGGGCGAGTCCGCCCCCAGCCATGGCGGCGGACCGAAAGGACGCTCGAGAACGGAGGCGTGCTGCGAGGCTCGTGGTGGAACTCGGCATCATGACAGGGGCTCTTCGGTGGATTGGATGGGGGACGTGCGGGTGTGTCGGCGCAGAGGCGCAAGGTAGTCCTCGAGGTCCGCCAATGCGGCGTCGAAGCTCGAGACTTCGTCAGGGTGGATCCACTCGCTGAGCCAGAGGTGCCCCGCGCCGAGCCCGCCGCTCGTGGCACAGCCGAGCACGAGGGCGTTGCGTAGCAGACGGCGCCGCGTGACGCGGGGCATGCGCGTCGCTGCTGCACCGATCAGCACGGCGCACCCGGCCGCGGCGGCGGTCTGTCGCTGGTTGCTCCGTCGCCTCAGCGCAAGAGCGCGCCCCTCCGCCAGCAGGTCGCGCGCGCGTTCGATCAGTGCGCGATCGGGTGGGGGCCGGGTCGCGCGATGCGCTTCGAATTCGAACGTGGCCAACAAACCCGCGTGGTCCGAGTAGTTGCCGGGCTCACCACCGAACTGCAGCGGGGTATCGAAGACGCGCTCGATCGACTTCGCGACGAGCCGTCGTTCTTCACCCGGGCGCTCGAAGACGTAGTCGATGCGACTGTCATCTCGTGCCTTGCGGCGATATGGGTTGCCCGCCCGTGCCGTCGCTTCGCGTCGATCGAGGGCGGTCGCGACGTCTTGCAGGCCCGAAAGACCGCGCAGCACGTCGTAGCCGTCTTCGCTTTCGACCAGGTTGAAGTCGCCCACGGCAAGCAGGGGCGCGCGGGCGTCTCGCAGGCCGGCCGCGAACTGCACGAGTTGCGCCGTGCGCACGCCCACGTACTCGTCGGGAGTGCCCGGCGGGGCGTAGTTCGCGTGCAGGTGGGTGTTCGCGAAGTCGAGGACGCCGTAGGGCGTATCGACCCGCGCGCGAATGAAACCCTTGCCACCCCAATAGTCCGAATGCTGGATACGTTCGGGGAAACCGCGTGCGCGGTAGGCGTCGAAGCGAACGTCCGCGAGCGGAAAGCGCGATGCGATCAGCAGGCCGCCGCTGTCCGACATGTCCTGTGGGTGCCAGATCGATTGCAGTCCGGCCGCTCTGGCACCGGCCACCAGTTTGTCGCGACTGGTCTCTGTCCAGACTTCCTGGAACGCCAGAAGGTCGGGGGCGAGTTTCGGGAGGGTGCCCGCAATGGCGCGCATCCGTTCGCCTTCGTGGCGAGCCAGACCAGCGGGCAGGGCCCATACGTTGAGTGATGCGACGCGGATCCCCATGACCCCGTCGAGGCTAACACAGCAGCCCGGGTGGGCTTTCGGGGCTATGGCGTTCCCGGGCTCTCTGCTTCGAGAACGTGATCGATGAAGCGCCCGATGCACTGGTCGTGAAACGCATCGGTGTCGCCGCGAGCGTGGAAGCCCACGTGTCCCCCGCCACGAGACAGCACCGGAACGAGCTCCGGGTTCTGCGACCAGTCGTAGCTCGTGTAGGCATCCGCGGGAATCCAGGGGTCGTCGAGGGCGTGTACGACGAGGGTGGGGTGCTCGATCGACGCAAGGTACTGACGCGCGTGGTTGACGGCGTAGTAGTGCTCGGCCCCGTCGAAGCCGTTGCGCGGAGCGACGACGCGTTCGTCGAACTCGAGGATCGAACGGCTGGATTCGATGGCTCGCCTCTCTGCGTCGCTCGGGGGCTCGGGCGCGGCGAAGCACTCGAGCTTCATGTTGCGCAGGAGGTGTCGGTGATAGAACCAGTTGCGCCGATCGAGGAAGCGCCGCGACGCGGCTGCGAGATCGATCGGGGCCGAGACCGAGGCGGCGGCGACGACCGGGTGCCTCGACGCGTATTGCGCCGTGAACTTCAGCAGCATGTTCCCGCCGAGCGAGTACCCGACGAGCAGCAGGCCCGCTTCGCGCCAGGCGGTGGGAAGCCCGCGCAGCGCTTCGTCGAGGTCCTCGCTGCGCCCGGCGTGATATTGCGTGCGGCACGTGGCGCGTGATGCACCCGCGCCGCGCAGGTTCATCCGCACGACGCGATGTCCGCGGCGAAGGTGGAAGTCGCGACTCGCGAGCATGTAGGCGCTCTCGCCCGTGCCCGACAAGCCGTGGATCAAGACGACTGTGGGGAGCTTGGCGGCGCGGCCGGTGTCTTCCGGTACGTCGATCGATGCGTGAAGCACGTCTCCCGATCCATCGAGCAGCGGCAGGGTGATGCCATCGCTTTGCTCTGCCGGCGACGTGCGCGGCCCGCCCACCAGGACGTTTCGCAGGGTCTGGAGGTCGGGACCCCACCACGGCGCGCGCGGCTCGAAAGCGGGGAAGCTCGGCGGTCGCGGTCGCTCGTCTCGATTCATTCGCGCGGGTCCGGGCTAGTGGGCGCGCTCGATCTTGCGGTGCTTGAACGCCTGGGACTGGGTGTCACCCGCCGCTTCGCGCGCCGCTCGCTGTTCGGCGTAGACCTCCCATGCCCCGGTGCAGAATTCGATCCGCCCCTCACCCTCGAAGCCCACGATGTGGGTCGCAACACGATCGAGGAAGTAGCGATCATGGGTAATGACGATCGCGCAGCCCGGGTAGGCGCTCAGCGCCTCTTCGAGCACGCGCAGGGTCATCAAGTCGAGATCATTGGTCGGTTCGTCGAGAATGATGAAGTTCGATGGCTGGCGCAGACTCTTGGCCAGCTGCACGCGAGCGCGCTCGCCACCCGAGAGCCTTCCGACCGGCGTCTGCTGGATCGTCCCCGTAAAGAGGAAGCGCGCCAGGTAGTGGCGAACCGACAGTTCCTTGTCGCCGTATTCGATGATCTCGGAACCGCCCGAAACCTCTTCATACACCGTCTTTTCGGGGTCGAGTTCCTGGCGCGTCTGATCGACGTAGCAGAAGTTCGTGTTCTGCCCGACGTCGACTTCCCCGGCGTCGGGTTTTTCGCGCTCGACGATCAGGTTGATGAGCGTCGTCTTGCCGAGCCCGTTGGCGCCCGTGATGCCGACGATCGCGCCGGGGGGCACGTCCCAGTCGAGGTCTTCAAAGAGGGTCTTTCCGTCGAAGCCCTTCGAGACGCCGCGCAGCGACACCACCTTGCTGCCCAGGCGCGGCCCGAACGGAATGCGTAGGTCGAGTTCCTGGGCGGGCTCGATCTTCGAAGCCTGCTCGACCAGTCGGTCGTAGGCGGCGATGCGCGCCTTGCTCTTGGTGCGCCGCGCTTGCGGCGTCGAGCGGATCCATTCGAGTTCGCGTGCGACGGCCTTCTTGAGGTTGGCGTCGGTGCGGTCCTGGATGTCCTTCTGCACTTCCTTGGCTTCGAGGAAGGTCGAGTAGTTGCCCTCATAGGTCTTCACGACGCCGTGAGCGACTTCGATCATGCGGTTCGCCACGCGGTCGAGGAAGTAACGATCGTGGGTCACCAGCATGTAGGTGCCGGAGTAGTTGGCGAGGTAGTTCTCGAGCCAGGTGATCGTGTCGGCGTCGAGGTGGTTGGTGGGTTCGTCGAGGATCAGCAGGTCCGGCTCGGCGAGGAGTTCCTTGCACAGCGATACGCGCCGCTTCTCGCCGCCCGAAAGCTGCGAACAGAGCTTGTCGCCGGGCGGCAGGCGAAGCGCCGACATCGCCATCTCGATCTTGGCGTCGAGCTTCGAGGGGTCCATGGCGTCGCGGTGCTCGAGGATGCTCTGGACCTCCCCCTGTTCTTCGAGCAGGGCGTTGGTCTTTTCTTCGCTCTCGAGGACTTCGGGGTCTTCCCAGAGCTTCAGGATTTCGTCGTAGCGCGCGATGTAGCGCCGCGTGTCCGCGACGGCGATGTCGACGTTCTCGCGCACCGTCTTGTCGAACTCGAGCTGCGGTTCCTGCGGCACGTAGCCCACCACTGCACCCCTGGCCGGGGCGCACACGCCTTCGAAGTCGGGGTCGTGCCCGGCGACGATGCGCATCAACGACGACTTGCCCGCGCCGTTCACGCCGAGCACACCGACGCGGTCGCCCGGTTGCAGGCTGAACGAGACGTCCTTCAAGATCGCGCGGTCGCCGAACTTGCGCTTCAGGTTGGTGACGGTCAGGATCGGCTGACCCGGCTTGAGGCCCTTCATGACGTGGCTGGCTCCGACTTGCTGGTGTGGCGGGACTGGCGGCGTTGGCTGAGCCGCGTGGGACCCGGTGGTCTGGGATGGCGACGGACCGGAGCGCGGCGGCTGCTGCGGGGCTCACGGTCTCGCGTGCGGGGCCACCTGATAGCGCACCTCAGGCCCGAGGTCCGCCCCGGCTGCCGCGGCTGCGGCGATCTGTGCGATCCTTTGGCGATGGGAACGCTTCTGCTTCTGTTCGTCGGCCTGCCGGCACTCGAACTCTGGCTTCTGATTGAAGTCGGGCGCCTCATCGGGACTCTGGAGACGATCGCGCTGATCGTCGTCACGGGCATCGTCGGTGCATCGATGGCCCGGCAGCAGGGGCTGCGCGTCCTGTCGGAAGTGCAGGCGCGCGTCGCCGCGGGCGACATGCCGGCCGACTCGCTCGTCGATGGCATCATGATCCTGGTGGCCTCCGCGCTGCTGGTAACCCCGGGCGTCCTCACGGACGCCTTCGGCTTCCTGTGCCTCATCCCCGGCTTCCGCGCCCTGGTCAAGGGCGAGGTCGTGCGCCGCTTCGAAAAGGCGGTCGAGGAAAACCGCGTGCACTTCCACTACACCGAATCGTCGATCCCCCGCAGCGATCACATCGGCGGCTTCCCCTTCCCCGGCGAGTTCCCCGGCGGCCAACCGCCAATGAAGGACGTGACCCCGCCACGCGACGACGAGTCGAGCTCCTGACGTCGCTGTCGGCGGGGGCGCTCTCCGTCTACTTCCCCTGGATCTGCGGGACGATGTCGGCCCACTGGGTGGGGTCGGGGGCGCGGTTGTGGGTGAGGCTGACGCCGTCCGCGATGCCGTCGAGGCGTTCGTGGATCTTGCGGGCGATCTCTTCGCGCGGGCCGACGACGGCGATGGTTTCGAGGATGTCGTCGGTGATGAGGTCGGTCATCTCATCCCATTGGCCTTCCTTCGACATGCGGTTGAGATCGCGGTGGAGTTCGCCCCAACCGTGGACGTCGAGGGTCGGCTTGTAGGCGGGCGTCGAACCGTAGAAGGCGAGCTGCTTGCGCGCGGCGAGCTTCACCCGTTCGAATTCCTGCTCGTCGTTCGAGTCGGCCGTGACCGTGAGCGTCGCGCAGATGATGTCGAGGTCTTCGCGCTTGCGTCCGCTCTTCGCGAGCCCCGCTTCGAGGGCGGGCATGGTGTTCTCGAGCAGGGCTTCCCGGCTGTTGAAGGGGTGGGCGATGAAGCCGTCGGCTGCTTCGCCGGCCACCTGCGTCATCAAGGGCCCGAAGCCGCCGGTGACGATCGGTGGCGGGCCGAAGGGGTTCGGACCCGGATCGAAGGCGGGGATCATGATCGTGTGGGTGTAGAACTCGCCGCGGAAGTCGAGCTTCGCCTTGCCTTCCCAGGCGTCGAAGATCGCGCGAATCGCCAGCACGATCTCGCGCATGCGCGCCGCGGGCTTCGACCATTCCATGCTGAAGCGCTTTTCGATGTGCGGCCGCACCTGGGAGCCGAGCCCCAGCATGAAGCGTCCACCGCTGATCGACTGCACGCCGTAGGCGAGGTTGGCGAGGTTCATCGGGTTGCGCGCGAAGGCGATCGCGATCGCGGTACCGAGCCGAAGCTTCGTCGTGTTTTCCGCCGCCAGCACCAGCGGCAGAAACGGATCGTGCTTCGCTTCGAAACTGAATGCCCCGTCGTATCCGATCTCTTCGAGATGGGTGTAGGCCGTGCGCGCATCGCGCGGATCTTCGAGGGGTGCAGTGGTGTAGACCTTCATGGGGTGTTCCTCGCTCGCTTGCGGAAGGGCGAATAGGCATAGCAGCAATGCGGGGTACATTCGAACGCGCACGGACCGCACGGTACGCGGTGCATGCTCCGCATGAACAAGAAGCGAGGTGATGACATGAGCGACCCCCTGGTACTCCCCGACGAGATCCGCTGCGGCATGGTGATGGGCGGACAGGACCCCGATTCGATCAAGACCCTCGCGCAGAAGATCGAAGGGGCGGGGCTCGATTCGATCTGGGCGGGCGATCACGTCTCCTTCTACATCCCCATCATGGAATCCCTCACCCTGCTCACCTATGTGGCTGCAGTGACGGAGCGTGTGCGTGTCTGCACCGGCGTCTACCTCGTTCCGCTGCGACATCCGACGACGAGCGCAAAGGTCGTTTCGACCCTCGACGTTCTTTCGAAGGGACGCGTCACCCTGGGCGTCGGTGTTGGCGGTGAGTTCCCGCCCGAGTTCGTGGCGACGGGCGTGCCCGTCGAAGAGCGGGGACGCAGGACCGACGAAGGCATCGAGATCATGCGCAAGCTGTGGAGCGAAGACGGTGTCGAATACCACGGCAAGCACTTCGACTTCGGTCCCGTCTCGATCGATCCGAAACCCGCGCAACCCGGCGGTCCCCCCATCATCGTGGGCGGCCGCAAGGGCCCGAGCTTCCGACGCGCGGGTCAACTTGGTGACGGATACATCTCGCACATGTGCTCCGCCGAACAGTACGCCGCCAACATGGACTTGATTCGCGATCACGCGAACGAGGCTGGCCGCAAGGAAGTGCCCTTCGAGCCCATCTCGTTTCTGTTCACGGTGCTCGACGAGGACTACGACGCTGCGCACAAACGCGCCGCACAGATGCTGCAGATGATCTACAACCGCCCCTTCGAAGACGCGGCCCGCAAGTACTGCCTGCTCGGAAAACCCGAAGACTGCCTCGAGCAACTGCAGACCTTCGCGCGCGCGGGCTCGCGGCACTTCGTGTTCTCGATGCTCTCCGATGTCGATGAGTTCATCGACGGCTACGAACGCGTCATCAAGCCCGGGTTGCCGCAGATCGACTTCTGAGCGCTGCGAAGGCGGCGCCCTCAGCCCTCGGTCTGCTCTTCCGGCGACTCACGCCGCAGCACGCGCGCGACCACGAGGCCGAGCGCGAGAAAGAAGACCGCGGCGCCCAACATGAGCCCGCGGTTTTCGACGCCCGACGCCCCCGCTCCGCCGAGCAGCACGAAGGTGATGAGCGCCGGCATGATCCCGAACAGCGTGCCGAGGAAGAAGTCACGCTGTCGCATCGAGGTAAGGCCGCAGCCGTAGTTCACCCCGTCGAAGGGCAACAGCAGCAGGCGCATCATGAGCACGCTCATCAGCGCGTTGTCGCGGATCTTGTCGTCCCAGGCTTTGAGCCGGCCGATTTCGAGATCGTCGATCCGATTGCGACCGAGCCAGCGGGCGAGCACGAACGCGAAGTTCGCACTCGCGTTCTCGCCGACGATGGTGAACAAGATGCCCAACCACGGGCCGAAGACGAGCCCGGACGCCACCGTCAACAGGGTGGCGGGAAAGAGGATCAGCGGCCGAACGGTGTAGAGCACGATGTAGATCGCAGCCGCGCGCCACAAGCCGAAGCGCGAGAGCCAGGCTTCGAGCAGTTCGGGCACCTGTGCGAGTTCGAGGTCGCTGCGCTCCCATGCAACGAACGCCCCCAGCGCAAGAACCGCCCATAGGACCGAGAAGACGGTCTTGAAATCGCGGGCCTTCATCGAGTGCCGGTGCGTCTTGCTACTTCTTTCCCCGGCTCTTCATCAAGGCGATGATCGGAGACGGTTCGGCCGGGTGCCATTTCGTGTCCTTCGGATCTTCGTGCCAACGGAAGGGCAGATGCTCGACGTGTCCGGGCTCGCTGGCCCTTTCGAAGACATCGAGTGCGGCGCGAAGCACGGCGTCCTGGGTTTCGGCATCACCGACGTCGCCGTAGGGCCGACCGAAGGGGTGCTCGATCGCAGCAATCCGCGGCATGCCCACCAGGTTCTGGTAGCGCCAGATCATGTTCAGGGTGACGGTCGGAATGCCAGCGGCTTCGACCACGCGTGCGACCAGTCCCACGGACCGGCAGCAGTCGGGTCAGACGGGGGCGAGGAGGAAGAGGTCGACCTCCTCGCTCGCAAGGCAGCGCGCGATTTCGGGTGCGCTTTCCTTTTCGAGGCGACTCGAATCGTTGCCCTGGAAACCCATGATCGAATAGTGGGTCGCGGCCGCGCTCCCGACGACACCCTGATCGACCAGTTCGCCGAGGCGCGCGATCGGCAACGCGACATTCAGGTCGCGTTCGATGTAGCTCGTGTCGATGTGGAGGTGGTTCACGGCGACGTCGTAAGATGTCGCGTCCCCGCGCAGCTTGCGGAAACTCCCATCGCCACGGGTCGGGTTCTGCCGTTCGTATTCCATGTCGAACGGCTCGTCGTCCTTCATCGAGACACCGGCCGTCGTGAGCAGGGCAACCTTGCATTCGGCAAGCGGTTTGCCGACGGGCGCGAAGGGGATCTCGCTCCATGCGGGTTCGTCCGGAATGGACCTCCCGAGCATGTTGGCGAGGAAGCTCCCGGCGAAACGCCAGGGGTCGACTTCGCGCGGGGCGTCGGTTTGATCGGTTGCCATGGCGGTTTCTCCTTTGCGGATGTCGTTCAGCCTACCACGCTCGATCGCGCTGTGAGCGCATCAGGGGTCGACGTAGCCAATGGCCTTGAGGGCTTCGAGGGTTTCGGCGTCGATGGTTGCGCGCGGAACGGCTTCCCGCGTCGTTGCTGCGCGGCGCAAGTCTCGGTCGAGCAGGTCTACCAGGGCGGATGTCGTTACCGGGAAGTTCTTCGAGATGTCGCGCCTTTCTCGCGGGTCGGCTTCGAGGTCGAACAGTCGGAACTCCGTATTCTCCCCCACGGTCGCTGGCATGCGCCGCACGAGCTTGAACTTTCCCCACTGGATGGCGTGCTGGGCCGGTTCGCCAGAGGTCGCGAGCTGCGGGCGGGGGTGCGTCGAATCGGGTGACGCGACCAGGGGAAGCAGGCTCTGTCCCTGCATGGCTTCGGGGATTGGTTGTCCGAGCATGTCGAGCAAGGTGGGGGCGAGGTCGAGCAATTCGACGGGGGTGTCGATGCGAAGTCCAGCTGGAAGGACGCCGTCCAGTCGCAGGATCAAGGGCACCCGCAACAACTCTTCGTAGACCGAGTGCCCGTGACCCATCGACTGATGCTCGTAGAACTCTTCGCCGTGGTCCGAGGTAAAGACGACGAGGGTGTTCTTCGCGAGCCCGCGAATCTCGAGTTGCTGCATCAGTTCGCCCACGTACGCGTCCATGAACGCGACTTCGCCTTTGTAGAGACGCGCGAAGGTGTCGACCTGCCTGGGGTCGAGGGCTTCGCTGCGCATACGAAGGTGCCGGATGTCTTCGAGACGTTCGGCGCTCTGGCTGAGGCTGTCGTCCCGATCGCCGAGGTATTGCCGTCGAAAGCGCGTGGGTGGACGGTAGGGCGAATGGGGGTCGAGCTGATGGAGGTAGGCGAAGAAGGGGCGGTCTCCTGTCGACGGCCCCGCGAGCAATGCGTCCCAGACGATCTGGGCGCGTTCCGCGGGATCGCGGCTCGTGCGATAGCGCGGCGACCTGCGCAAGCTCGCAAGCGATTCGAAGCCGCGGTCGAGGCCGAAGAGCGCAGAAACCATGTCGTTGCCCGAAGCACCGACGGCGCGATAGCCCGCGGCCCCGAGCATCTCGGGGAGATAGGGGAGCGAAGCGGGGAGGAGGGCGTCGGGCGTCAGCACGCCGTGCTGCCACGGATATCGCGAGCTGAACATCGACACGACGGAAGGCCGCGTCCACGTCGCGTTCGTGCGCGCGCGGGTGAACACCACCCCCTGCGACGCCAACTCGGCGAGATGGGGTGTGTCGCGAGCGTCCGCACCATAGGGCGTCAGGTGATCGGCGCGCAGCGAGTCGAGCAGGATCACGAGGACGTTGTAGGGCCCGCGTTCGATCGCGGTCTTCGGCTCGTTCGCAGCCGGCGCCTCGATCCGCAGGGCTTCGAGCCCGATCTGCGAAAGGGCAGAAGTCCTGGGTACCCGTAGTTCCAGCCGGATCAGTTCACCCGCGAACGGATCGAGCGAGTAGATCCAGGCCCCGTCCTTCGATCTCCGGGGCCAGAGTGCACCGCTGCCGACCTCGTCGCGTCGCGCGAGCACTTCGATCGGCACGCTGCGCGATTGGTTCCGCAAGCGCACGACGAGACGCGAATCCGGTACGACCGCGACACCGAACGCAAGCAGGGCCTGCTTCGTGATGGTCGCGCCGTTCGCGTCGCTCATCTCCAGCAGGTCGTGATGAACTTCGAATTCGCGATCGGTCTGCGAACATGCGAGAAGCAGTCCAAGTGTGATCCACACGAGGCTGCGCAACGGGTTCTTCTGGCATCGGCTGATCATGGGGTGGCCCAGCATACCGGTTCGTGGTCACGCTTACGTGGTGTGCTCTCTGCTCGCATCGGATTCCTGGCGTGGCAGGGCCAGCATCACCAGGAAGGGAACCGCTCCCATCGCCACGACCGTCAAGAGCGCCGTGTAGAGCGGCAGCACGTCGATCGACCACGCGAAGAAGACGACCGCGATGCCGTACACCAACCTGCAAGCGAGCGACTCGACGCTGAGGGTCGTGGCGCGTTTCTCGGCGCGCGGCACGAGATGGTTCAGCTGCGTGCGCACGGCCATCGGGTACGCGCCCAGTACGGCCCCCTGGATGCAGAACAATCCGATCGCGAAGGGCGCGCTGGCGGGAATGATCAAGACGAACATGGCAAAGAGCGAGGCCGGCATCAGGAAAGTGATACAGGTACGGTGCGAAGAGCACGGCACGCGATGTCGCACTGTAGGCGATTGCGAGGTTCGCGTTGCGCCGAGAAAGCGACGTCGATCGGGGCTGAGCGGGGCCCGGCGTGCTCACCCCCAAGGCTTCGTGCAGGCTACGGCGTTGGCTCCGCTCGCTGTTCGAACCCGCTCGTTCATGAACCCGACGTGCGGATCACGAGCTTGCCGACCGCCTCACGCGTCGCGAGCGCTTCGAGGGCGTCGGGTACGCGATCGAAGGGCAGCACCTCGCCCACGACACCGCGAATCTTGCCCTCGCGCCAACGCGCGATGACTTCGTCGTGCACTTCGCTCATGTAGGGCTTGGTGTAGGCACCGACGTAGACGCCCACCATCGATGCGTTGCGGCCAATCAGCTGCGCCGTTGGCGCGTCGTAGTAGCCGCCGCTCGCGTAGCCGATGATCAGCACGCGTCCCTCGCTCGCGATCGCGTCGACGGCTCCCTTGCACGCGTCACCGCCGACCGGGTCGTAGACGACGTCGGCACCCTTGCCGCCGGTGGCTTCGCGAATGGCCGTCGTGATGTCCTCGCGCCGGTGGTCGATTGCGACGTCCGCACCCAGTTCGAGGCAACGCTTGGCTTTTTCTTCTCCGCCGGCGACTGCGATCACCCGTGCCCCGAGGGCGCGTCCCAACTGGATCGCAGCGGTTCCGGTCCCGCCCGCCGCGCCGAGTACGACGAGGTCTTCGCCCGCAGCGAGTTGCCCGCGAGTGACCAGGCCGATCCACGCGGTGTGATAGGGGATCGCGAAACACGCAGCCTCGGCGGCTTCCATCTCTTCCGGTGCCGGGTGGGTCGCCACATCGAGGGCGACCGCTTCTTCGGCAAAGCCGCCATGGCCGCGGAAGAAGGACGTCACCGCCATGACGCGGCTGCCACCGGCGTGGCTGCGTCCGTCCCCGCGGCGACCACGGTGCCGCAGACCTCCTGCCCGGGTGTGAAGGGAAGCTCCGGGCTGAAGACGTACTTTCCGCGGCACATCAGCACGTCGGGAAAGCCCACCGCGACGGCGTCGATGCGAATGCGCACTTCGTTCGGTAGCGGTTCGGGGGGAGCGATCTCGACGCATTCGAGGGCTTCGCGCGGTTCGCCGTTCCGGGTGATCTGCCAGGCTTTCACGATGGGACCTCCTCGCTGGTGTCGGTGTTGTCGTCGAGTATGACGAAGCTCTCGAGTCCCTTGGGTGAAAGGTTGACGTGTCCGTCGGAGGCCAGCGGAGCGCTCGCCACGAAGAACATCTGTTGCCGAGCGATGAAGCGGGTTTCGCGTGCTGTGAGTTCGGCTTTGAAGTCCACTTCTACTCCTCGCTCGCTACGGCCGGCGGGCGCAGCATGCGAGCAATGCCGGGGCTGCCGACGATGGTTTCGAGTTCGGGGTTGGCCAGTTCGAACGTGACCTCGAAGCCCGCCTGCTCGTACAGGCGTTGCGCAGACACGTTGCCGATCAGCACGGCGATCTGCGAAAGCGTGTGTCCGCGCTCGACGCCTTGTTCGAGGATCACTTCCATGAGATCGCGCGTGAGCCCGCGTCGTCGGTAGGCGGGGAGGCAGGCCACGAACTCGACGATCCAGACGTCCGGTTCGTCATCGCGCATGACCGTGGTGAAGATGGCGATGCGCTTGAAGGCTTCGCTTATCGCCGTTTCGTCGTATCCCACCGTCTTCATGCCGGTGATGAAGGTCTCGATGTAGGGAAGGTGGCCCGGGTCGTAGGCCGCATAACCGGAAAGCGCCGCGGCCGGTTCTCCATCCATGCACGCGACGATGAAGTTCGAGTAGTGGCACCACGAAGGCTGCTCGCTGGCGAGGATGGCGCGGATTGCGGCGAGGCACTTCGCGTCGCTTTCCGGAACCATCAAGTCGAAGACACCGATCTCGACGTGGGAGCGCGTCGCCAGGAGGATGACTTCGGCGAGCATCGGGATGTCGTCGTGTGTCGCGGGGCGGATCGTGTGGGCCATCGGGGGGCTTCGTTGAGCGCGCAGCGGTGGAAAGTCGCGCAAGCTAGCAGCCGGAGTTGGTTGGCCCGCGCTGCATGCGATTGAGGGTTGCGCGCAACGCTTCGGCAACACTTCCGTGCGTGGCAATACCCCTTGGGGAAGTCTCGGCAGGCGTGTGCTCCGGTGTGCTACCGATGCGCGGTTACAGAGTTTTTTCGACACCGAGGCCGAATGAAACGGCACTTCGAACCGCGGATGGGTCCGCGAAAACGCTCCTTTTCCGGGCGCGGTCGTCGGCAGAACAGGGAGTCAGCGTGTCGAGAGCTTTCAGCTACGTGGGGATCGCGATGGCGATCTCCTGCTTCTTCGTTGCGGGTGGTGCGTCGGCGGACTGCGGGGCGCCCGGGGCGACGGTCAGTTGTACCGGTGCGGACGCGGACGGTTTCGATGCCGGCTCCTTGGACGGCATCGATCTCACGGTCGAAGACGAAATGCCGGAAGCCACCGTCGACGGTGGCGGGAACACTGAAGCGATTCGTTTGAACGATGATTCGAGTGTCACCAACGATGGCCAGATCACCCTCGCCACCGATGACGGCGCCACCGTGTCGATGGGCGACAACGCGACCATCACCAACAACGACACCATCACGGCCACCGGAAGCGACAGCCGTGCCATGGAAGTCGGCGATGGCGCAACCATCACGAACAACAGCGGCGGCGTCATCACGGGCGGCTCCGACGGCACGAACAACACCGGCTACGCGATCTGGTTCAATGGCAGCGCCGCCGCCGCCGAGAACAGCCTGACGAGCGCTGGCGGTACGATCACGACCGCGGACGGCGTTGCGGGAGTCGCGATCGAGGGCAGCGAAGGCAACGAGACCATCCTGCTTCAGGCCGACTCCTCGACCACCGGCGATATCCGCACCAACGGCGGCGACGATCTCGTTCGCCTGATCGGAAGCGGCGCCACCCTCGACGGGAACGTGTTCCTGGGCGAAGGCGACGACCGCTTCGATCTGAACGGCATGACGACCACGTACACGGGCAACGTCGACGGCGGCAACGGCAGCAACATGTTCATCGTGACGGGCGCCGGCGCGACCTGGACCGGTGACTACACCGGCGGCGACGACGACGACACCGTCTTCATCTTTCAGGACACGACCGTCAACAGCAACAACCAGTTCAACCTGGGCGCGGGCGACGACGAACTCAACGTCGAAGGCGGAGGGGCAACCTCATTCGACTTCGACGTCACGGGCGGGGCCGGCAACGACGTCATTACCTTCGAGTTCGACGTCGACGTGACGGACACGACGGTTTCACTCGGCGCCGACGACGACACCATCGAGGTCCAGGACGGCGCGACGGTAGGCGGTGCCTTCGACCTGGGCGGCGGCTCCGACACGGTCGAGATCGACGGTGACCTCGACGTCATGGACATGAGCGGTGCAACCTTCACCGGCAACGTGGACCTCGGTCAGGGCGTGGACGCCGCGGGTGACACGAACACGCTCACGATCGGCATCAACGCGACGCTGAACGGCGATGTGCTCGGTGGCGACGGGGCCGACGACTTGAGCCTCCTCGAAAACGCAACGGTGACGGGGCAGCTCAACCTCGGTGCGGGCGACGACGACGTCTCTGTGGGGAAGGGCGCCGACATCGGTGGCGCGATCGACCTCGGTGCGGGCGACGATGTCTTCATCCTTCAGGAAGAAGCGGACCTCGACTTGATGGGGGGAACCCTCATGGCCGGGGATGGCAACGACACGGTCAGCCTGCGCGGTCCGAATGATCTGGCGAATGACACCCAGTCGACCCTCACCGGCAACGTCAATCTCGGAGGCGCGGGCCTCGACTTCGATAACGATCTCAATACCTTGCGGCTGCAGTCGAAGACGACGCTCGACGGTACGGTCACTGGCGGCGCACAGGTCGATCGTATTGAACTCAACGAACAGACCACGATCACCGGTGCGGTGAATCTCGGTGCGGGCCCCGACGAGTTCTACGCCGGTATCGATTCGACGCTCGAGAGCGCGATCGATCTCGGCGACGGTGAGAACTTCCTCCAGGCCGGCGAAGGGGCGGTGTTCGAGTCGACCGTCGATCTCGGAGCGGATGACGACAGGGTCGAACTCTTGTTCAGCGTGACGACCGAGGATGACGTCAGGACCGGAGACGGGAACGACACGGTCGTGGTGTCGAATGAGGCCACGGTGATGGGAGACCTCGACCTCGGTGACGGTGACGACGTTCTCGAACTCCGCCCGACTGGCACCGTCCCGGCGAACTTGATCCTCGGTGCCGGTTCCGATGCGCTGCAGCTCGATGCGGAAGCAGGCGGCTCGTCGCGGACGGGCGTCGCTGATCTGACCGCTATCCAGACCGCGCGGGGTGCCGACACCTTCGAGCGGCTCATCATCGGGCCGGGCGACGCCGCGGACGACAACCCCCCGTTCAACTGGCTCGTCGCCACGACGGCCCCGACCGCATTTGCGGACGGCATCGTCGTGAGCAACGGCGCCGTGGTTTTCGAGGGCACGGTGGAATTGACGGGCGACGTCAACCAGACGCAAAACACGATCCTCGTCTTCGACCTCGGGGTGGACGTCGATGACGGTGCGCTCGAAATCGACGGCATGTTGACGATCGATGCTTCCGACTTCGGTGATGCGATGGACCCGGACGACGATCTCGTCGCTGGTGCCGAGGTCACCATCAACGGCAACATCGTCGAAGATACGTACACGCTGATCTCCGCGACCGGAGGAATCAACCGCGTCTATACGGACGAGGAGTTCACGACCCCCGACATTGCGGCCTTCACCTTCGCACACCAGCTCAACGGAAACGCGCTGGAACTCGTGGTGGAGCGAGTCAGCACCTTCGACGACTTCGCGAACAACGGCAGCCAGGGGAATCTCGGCCGATACCTCGAGCGGGCTCGGGTCGCCGCCGGGACGTCGGCCTTCTCCGACTTCAGCGCCGACCTGGACATGCTCAGCGAATCGGATCTCCAGACTGCCCTTTCCCAACTCGGCGCCGAACCCTACGACGCTCACACGAGCAGCATGATTTCCTGGGGCCGGGCACAACGACGGGTGCTCCACGCACGCCCCATGCACTGCGAGCGTTTCACCTACGCGCCTCGCCCCGAGGTGGTATCTGCCAACCCCTGTGGTCAGCGCGGCCTCATGCCCTGGGCACAGGTCGTGGGCGACATTTCGAACCACAAGGGCGACGACGACCGCGGTTTCGACAGCCTCGGTGGTGGTGTTCTGATGGGCGTCGATCATCGGGCGAGCGATCGCTACTGGTGGAGTGCCGACATCGGCTTCGGGCATGTCGAAATCGACAACGACAACGACGCCGACGGGCAGTTCCAGACGGTCGATCTCGGTGTTGCGGCGGGGGCGGTCTTCGCTGCCTTTCAGACGCGTGGGTCGGTCACCTACAGCCATGGTTTTCACGAAATCGATCGCCGCGTCGACTTCATCAGCGACACCCTGCGCGGCAAGTTCGACAGCGACCGCGTGACCGTGGCGGTCGAAGGCAGCTATCGCGCACGCGTGGGCCCCGTCGTCCTCGAACCCGGTGTGAAGGTCGACTTCACCCACGTCACCGAAGAATCCCTCGACGAGAAGGGCCACGACGTGGCGGCGCTCGAAGTCCACGCGCGCAAGACGAACCTCTTCACCGCTGCGGGTGGCCTTTCGATCAGCACCGCGCTTCTCAAGTACCGCTACGTGGGCGACTGGCTCGAGTGGGCCGACGGCGTTTGGACGCCGATGGTTTCAGCGCACTGGCGCCAGGGCTTTGGCGATGTCGATCGCGACGTCACGGCCGCGCTCAGTGGCGCGGATTCGAGCGCCGGCGACTTCGACTCGGAGGCGCGGGATTCGAACGGTGGTGTCGAGGTGCGCGGTGGCGTGACGTTCCAGCCGCTCGAGAACGCCGCGTCCGTGGGTATCCACTACGACGGCTACTTCGGCGACGACGTGATCAACCACTCCGCCAACGCTTCGGTTCGCATTCCCTTCTAGGAACGAAGTCAGCTGCTAGCCGCGAACCGCGAGGTCGGCCGCGTGTAGCTCGCGGACCCAGCGCACCAGCGAGCCGTCGGTCGCGTGTTTGCGCAGCGGATGGTCGTCTTCGATCTCGATGTAGCGCACGCGGTCGGGGGAACCGGTTGCGGCGAGCTCTCGGCTTTCGGCCTGGGGGATGAGGGTGTCGCCGGTGCCGTGCACGAGCCACACGCTCACGTCAGTCGGGAGCTTCGCCTGGTCGTCGTAGTGCCGCGCAGCCTGTGCAAGCAGCAGCGTCGGCCCGTGCCACAGGCCGCGTTCGAGCAACGCCACCGCGACGGCCCCGCCGTAGGAAGAGCCGACCAGGACGTCCGGAGCGAAGCGTTCGATTTCGGCGTGTTGCACGCCGACGCAGCTCTCGAAGTCGGTCGTGTCCATGGCGGGGGTAATGGCGTCGAAGTGTTTGGCGAGCACCATGGCCTTGGTGCTCTGCGGGCTGCTCTCGAGACCGTGGATGAACTGCACTCGGAGCTTCGCGTCGGCGGTTCGTCCCGCGCTGTCTGCCATGACGTTCGTTTCCCGTTTTGGTTCTGATCGTGTCTTCGCGCGAGCCGCTCAGCCGAGAATCTCACCGACCACGAGATGCAGCGCCACCAGGGTGAGCACGCCCTTGTAGAGCCGGACGAACCAGAGTTCGTTCACGTGGTTCAAGATGCGTGAGCCCACCATGGTGCCGAGCACGACGCTCGCGCTGAGGGCGATGAGCAATGTCAGGTACTCGGAAAACGCGAAGCCCACGACGCCGAAGACGATGATCTTCGCGATGTGAGCGAACGCCTGGCAGGCTGCCTTGGTTCCGATCAGTGCGAAGCGGGTAAGCCCGAGGTTGAGGAAGAACGGCGCAATCAGGGGGCCGGTCGCGCCGATCGTCGTGTTGAGCAAACCCACGGTGCCGCCCAACAGGATGAAGCGGCGGTTCGGGTCGATCTCTTCCGGGTGTGAGCCGAGCAGTAGTGCGCCCGGCGCCCAGGTGGCGAGCAGGACGAAGGCACCGATCAACGCCCGGGTGATCGGCGGCGCGAGCGCCTGTGAAATCTCGATCCCCACGAAGCCCATCGGGATCAGCAACAGGCTCTGGCGCCAGATCAGGTCCCAGCGCAGATGCGCGCGTTGGATCACGGCCCGCGAACTGTTCGAAACCAGTTGCACGACGCCGTGGAGTGGGATGGCCACGAGGGGTTCGTAGAAGAGCAGCATGAAGGCGAGCAGGGTGATGCCGCCCGCCATCCCGACGATTGCCGAGAGGATCGAAGTCGCGAAGGCCGCGAGGGTGAGGGCCGTGAAGATGACCGGGTCGACGGTCGCTGCAGAAAGCAGGTCTTCCAGCGTTCCCTCCCTTCTCCGGTGAGTGGCTCGTTTCGTCGACCGATGTGTCGGGTTGCTAGGCGCGCATCCGCCCGGCGAGTGCGCTCACCGCAAAGGCTGCGGTCGCAACCAGCACGATGGTGCCCCCCGCTGCGAGATCGAGTTGATAGGCGAGGGCGAGCCCGGCGGCACCACAACCGGCGCCCAGTCCCGTCGCAAGCACGAGCTGGCCGCGGTAGTGCGCCGTCCACAGGGCCGCGGAGGCCGCGGGGATCACGAGCAGCGCCTGCACGAGCAGCACGCCCACCAGTCGTACACCGATCACCACCGTGAGTGCGACCAGGATCAACAAGACCGCGTTGGTGGCGTCGACCCGTTGGCCGTAGGCACGGGCGATCTCGTCGTCGAAGGCGATGAAGAGCAGCGGGCGGAACAGCGCTGCGAGGACCAGCGCGATCCCCGCACCCGCAGCGAGCAGCATCGTGAGTTCCAGGTTCGAGATCGCGAGCACGTTGCCGAAGAGATAGCCGAACAGATCCTGCTGGTAGCCGCGCTGCATGCTGAACAGCACGACGCCGAGCGCCATCGAAGCCGAAAAGAACACGCCGATGATCGCGTCTTCCGAAAGACGTGTGCGCGGCCCGAGCCACGCGATGCCGAGTGCCACCGCGAGCGCGAAGACCGCACCCGCAAGCAACGGATGGATCCCGAGCAGCAGCCCCACCGCGACGCCCCCGAGCGCCGAATGCGAGATGCCCACGCCGATGAACGACAGCCGACGCAGCACGACGAAGAAGCCGAGCAGGCCACACACGATGCCGATCGCGATCGCGGCCACCAACGCACGCTGCATGAAGGCGAATTCGAACATGCGCTAGTCGTCGCCCCCGTTGGAGTGGCCGTGCACATGGCTGTGCGGACGAACCCCTTCGTGGTGGGCGATCTCGCCAGCGAGGAAGTTGAACTCGCAGCTATAGGCTTCCTGGATCGCGTGGCTGTGGATCACGTCGTCGGGTTGGCCGTGGATGTGCATCTGGCGATTGATGCAGACGAGTTCGTCGCATTCGCCCGCCAGGGCGACGAGGTCGTGCGACACGGCGATGACCGCCAGCCCGAGTTCGTTCTGCAGCCGGCGTAGCAGGGCGTAGAACTCGTGCTCGGCCGGCAGGTCGAGACCGATGGTGGGTTCGTCGAGGATCAGCAGGCGCTCGCTCGCGCAGAGCGCCTGGGCGAGCATCGCGCGGCGCTGTTGGCCGCCCGAAAGCTTGCCGATCGGGCGGTCGGCCAGTTCTTCGATGCGGACCAACTCGAGGTTGCGCGCGACGGCGTCGCGGTCGGCCCGCGATGTCCGCCCGAACAGCCGCAAGCCCCGCATGCGTCCCATGGCCACGATGTCGCGCACGCTCGCGGGAAAGGACGCCTCGATGGCATGGCGCTGTGGCACGTAGCCGACGCCCGGCGGCGCCCCACTCGTCGCACTCGGTGCGCGTCCCATGATCTCGATCGAACCCGAGGTCGGGGTGACGAGGCCCAGCATGGTCTTGAGCAGCGTCGTCTTGCCCGCGCCGTTCGGGCCGACGAGCCCCACGAAGGCCCCCGCCCGCACCGTCAGCGTGATGTCCTCGAGGACCCGCGTGCTGCCGCGGTCGACGCAGACATCGCGGACGCGCAACACGACTTCCCCCTCCGTGCTCGTAGCGCGCTGCGCTGCGGCGGGGTTCGGACTCGTCATCGGCGTTCCTCGTGTGGGGTGGGGCGTTCGTCGGGTTTCAGGGCGCGGGGGTTCGGTTCGCGTCCAGGGCGACCCGGAAGGCTCGCGCATTGAAGCGCAGAAGGCCTGCGTACGTCGACCGTGCCTCGTCGTTGGGATCACCGAGGGGGTCGACGAGCACCGTCGTGCCGCCGAACGAAGCGCCGAGGGTTTCGGCCAGACGGGGATCGAATTGCGGCTCGATCAAGACCGCACCGACCCCGGCTTTGCGTGCACCGCGCAACAGCCCGGCGAATTCGCGCGGTGTGGGTTGTTCGCCCGCGGCTTCTTCTACGACGGCGACTTCGTGTAGCCCGTAGTGGGCGGCGAAGTGATGCCACGCGTCGTGGAAGGCGAGGTAGTCGCGGGAAGGGCTGGCTTCAGCGGAGAGGATCTCTGCGATCTCCCGGTCCAGCTCTTCGAGCGTGTCGCGAAAAGCGGCGAGGTGCGCGCGATAGTCGGGCTCACCTGCTGGGTCGGTCGCGATCAAGGCGGTGGCCAGCGCAGGGGCGATGGCGTCGCGCACCTGCAAGGGGTCGAGCCAGAGGTGGGGGTCGTTTTCGCCGTGTTCGTGATGCGCGTGCCCGTCGTGCCTGGCTTCTTCGCGTCCGAGTAGAGAAAACAAAGAGTGGATGGTGAGCCCGTCCCCCGCACTCGTCGCGAGTCGCACCGCCCAGTCGTCGATGCCACCCCCCACGCTCACGAAAGCGTGCGCACGCGCGATCCGTACCATGTCGCTCGGGCGGGGCTCGAAGGCATGGGGGCTCGCGCCGGGCGGAACGAGGACGTGAACGTCGACCCGATCGCCTGCGAGTTCATCCAGGATCAAGGCCAGAGGTTGGATCGAAACGACGATGCGGGTTCTCTCTGCGGCTTCGCTCGTCTGTGCGTTGCCCGCCACGAGCAGGAGGCAGAGCGCCGTGAGCGCGGCGCGCCTGCCACGCACCGAAGGTCCGGGCCGGTTCGATCGCTCGAGTGGTTCGAATCGCGTCAAGGGGGCGTTCTCGGAGTGCCGGTTCACGCAGAGCATGTGCTCGCGTGCGGCGGTCTGCGCCATTGCGCCGCCGTGAAGGGGCCGGGACCATACCGCAGCGCCGCACAAGGCCGGGCGGCGTTCATCCGGCCAGGGAGGAGTGACGAGACATGGGCGAGATCCTCGACTTTGCAGAACGCGCGTGGCAGGGGGCGCTCGCCGAAACCCAGGTGCATCCGGGGCGGGTCAAGGTGGGGCTCGAAGAACTCGACAGCGGCCTGGCCTTCGTTTCGGCGTTTTCGAACATGGCGGTGCTCGAGGGACCCGAAGGGCTCTGCTTCTTCGACACGAGCAGCTTGTTCCACGCCAAGGCGATCTTCGCGCTCGTGCGCGACTGGACGCCCAGCCGACTCGCGACCGCGGTCTACACCCACGGGCACGTCGACCACGTCTTCGGAACCCGGCTCTTCGAACAGGAAGCCGAAGACAAGGGCTGGGCTTCGGTCGAGGTCATCGCCCACGAAGCCTGCCCCGCGCGCTTCGACCGCTATCAGCTCACCAACGGTTACAACGGTGTGATCAATCAAAGGCAGTTCGACTTTCCGGAACCCGTCTTCCCGAAGAACTTCCGCTACCCCGATCGCACGCTTCGCGAAGAGCTCGTCCTCGAAGTGGGGGACGAAACCGCGGTGTTGCACCACGACCGCGGCGAAACCGACGACCACGTCTGGATCCACCTGCCCGAGCGCAAGGCGATCTATACCGGCGATCTCTTCATCTGGGCGTCGCCCAACTGCGGCAATCCGCAGAAGGTGCAGCGCTACCCGCGCGAATGGGCACAGGCGTTGCGCAAGATGCAGGTCCTCGACGCCGAGCGCCTGCTGCCCGGACACGGTCCACCCATCCTGGGCGGTGATCGCGTGCGGCAAGCGCTGGGGGACGCGGCCGAGTTGATCGAAACGCTCTTCGAGCAAACGCTATCGATGATGAACGCGGGGGCGAAGCTGAACGACATCCTGCACAGCGTCGAACTGCCCGAAGCCCTGCTCGCGCGCCCGTACCTGCGGCCCACCTACGACGACCCCTACTACATCGTGCGCAATCTCTGGCGGCTGTACGGCGGCTGGTACGAGGGCAATCCCGCGACACTCAAGCCCGCGAAGGACGATGCGGTTGCGCAGGCGGTCGCGCAGCTGGCTGGCGGTGCGAGTGCCGTGGCCAGGCAGGCCGAGGCGCTTGCAGCGGACGGCGCCCTCGACGTCGCTTGTCACTTGATCGAGTTCGCGGCCAACGCCGAACCGACCAACGCCGAGATTCACGGGGTTCGCGCAGACCTCTACCGTGCCCGCGCGAAGGATGAGCTCTCGTTGATGGGGAAGGCGATCTACACCGCGGCCGCGAGAGACAGTGCTGCGATGGGTGGCGCCGACGCGCCGAACGACGAGGCGAGCTGATCGCGTGGCACGAGTGCTCGTGACACGAAAGCTGCCCGGCGACGGTCTCTCGGCGCTCGCGGAGCATGAACTCGTTGGTCCCGAACCCGACGATCGTCCCCTGCGTCACGAAGAGTTGTGCGCCCATGCGGCCGAGGTCGAAGGGATCGTGTGTCTGTTGACCGATCGCATCGACGCCTCCGTGCTCGAAGCGGGGAAGGGCAGGCTCGAGATCGTGGCCAACGTGGCGGTCGGCTACGACAACATCGATGTCGCCGCTGCACATCGCCTCGGCATACGCGTGTGCAACACACCCGGCGTGCTCGACGAAACGACCGCCGACACGGCCTTCCTGTTGATCCTTGCGGCCGCGCGCCGGGCGAGCGAAGCGGAAGCCGAACTTCGCGCGGGACGCTGGCAGGGGTTCCGCATCGATCACCAACTCGGTCGCGATCCCCACGGCGCGACCCTCGGCCTCGTGGGCTACGGCCGCATCGCACGCGCGGTTGCACGCAGAGCCGAAGGTTTCGGCATGCGCGTTCTTCATCACGCCCGCCACGACACGGGTGTGCCGGGCTTCGTCGCGGACCTCG
>JASMLK010000142.1 GCA_030748735.1 Myxococcota bacterium
CCGAGGCGTAGCCGTCGCTACGGCGATGGGAGCGCAACGCAGAACGAAGGCCGCAGACGCGACCGAATGCAGGGGGACTTTCCGGCCGGGCCTCTAGCCCGGATTATTCGAGCTTGCGGGCGCCGGCGAGTTGGTTGACGAACTGGCGGGCGGTTCTTCCCGAGCGGGCGCCGTGGCGTAGGGCGAAACGCGATCTGGCGTTCGAACTGCTCGGCCAGCCGATCGTCGTCCACGTAGTCGCGCAGCCAACGTTCGGCGAGATCGAGCACGGGCTCGAAGCGCTCCTGCAGGCGCGACGGCAATTCCATCAGGACCCGGGCGTCTGGTCTTCGGGATCGGGCAGGCCGTGCTCGGGAAGCGGATGGCCGATGATCTCGAAGAAGATCTCGAGAAAGCGGTAGGTGAGCCCCCAGACCACGCGGGGATCGCCCGGCCCCATCCCGATGCCCGGGAACACGATCTCGTGCTCGCCGTATTGCATCGGGTAGTGGACGAGGTTTTCCGGATGGGTGAGATGGGTGAGCGGTACCCAGATCGCGTCGGCCACTTCGCTTTCCTCGAGCGAGAGCTCGTCCGGCGACGACGCGTGGAAGACGTACGCAGACACCACCATGCGGTTGGCCGCGGCCGCGCGACCCGTGAGATCGTCGAGGCGCCCGAGCATGTGTGCGCCGTCGAGCGGGACGCCGACCTCCTCGTGCGTCTCGCGCTTCGCGGTGTGCTCGAGGCTCGCGTCACCGGGGTCCGCGCGACCGCCGGGAAAGGCCATGTGCCCCGACCAGGGATCACCCGCGCGCGTCGCGCGCTCGATCAGCAGGATCTCGGGCTCGGTCACGTCGTCTCTCAGCACGACGCTCACGCCGGCGAGCCGCTTGCCCATGGTGGGCCGGAGCGCAGGCCGGTACGCCGAAAGGCGCTTGCGAATCTTGGGAAGCTCCATGGCCGCAACACCATAGGCAAAATGATCTGGGGCTGCGGATCCGCCCCCGGTCGCGACGCGGGCTATTCAATGGGCTGCTAGCGTGCCGGCGATGATCGACCCCCTCGCAGAACGACCCGACACCCGCAAAATCCTCCAGCTCGCTCGCAGCGACAAACGCGCCGCTGAAGCCCAGCTCGCCGCCATGTCGCGCGCCGAGCAGGTGGCGTTCGTATGTGACGCCCCGCTTGCGACGCGCGCACGCGTGCTCGAACTGCTCGACCACCCCGAGCAGGTGATCCCGCTGATCCCGGAAGCCGAGCTCTGCTTCACGGTGAAGGCGGTCGGCCTGGTCGATGGTTCGTGGATCCTCGAACACGCGACCGACGAACAACTCGTCGCCGTCACCGACCTCGACGGTTGGAGGGGCATCACCCCCGACGCCGACAGCATGGGGTCGTGGCTCGAGAACTACGCCGAAGCTGGGCCCGAAACCCTGCTTCGCGCGGCGCGCGCGATCGACGCCGAAGTCTGGGTGCTCTACCTGCGCGAGCGCATCGGGGTCGAGTTCAAACCCAACGACGACGAAGGCTGGCAGCCACCCGAAGGCTCGACGACCCTCGACGGGCAGGTCCACTTCTGGGCGCTATCGAAACGCGACGACGCAGCTGCGATCGGCAGCCTGCTTCAGACCCTCTTCCAAGCCGACTATTGGCTCTACTTCCGCATCATGCAGGGCGTGGTGTGGGAGATGCAGAGCGATCTCGAAGAATGGGCATCGCGTTGGCGCACGGGTCGACTGGAAGATCTCGGCTTCCCGTCCTGGGACGAAGCCATGCGGATCTACGGATTCGTTCGCCCCGATCAACGCACAGAGGTTCCCGACGAAGCGCGCGCACTCGATGCTGCGGGTTGGGATCTTCCCGTATGGATGCCGCAGCTACCGGCCGCCCATGACGCGCGCCACGCGGTCTTTCGCGCAGCCGCGGAACTCGACGAAGACGAACGCCGCTCGTTCTTCTACGCGGTCGTGTCGCTTGCGAACAAACTCGCGGTGGCCGACGGCCTGCCGCTGGGCGACATGGAAACCCTGCCCAAGGCCATCGAAAAGGCCGCATCGCTGGCGAGCAAGGGACTCGAGTTCATCGCCGAAGAGCGCGCGATGAAGCTTGCGGACGTCGTTCGCCGCGTTTCCCTCGAACGCTTGTTCCGGGTCGGCGCCAACCTCGACCGCGCGGCCGCCGAAAAAGAACGGCTCAGCTACGCCGAACAACTCGAACGGGCACTCGAGCGCTTCGAAAACGCCACCGAAGGCGACGCGAGTGGGGAACCCGAATCGGGATCGTCGTAGCGATCTCCGAAACGACCTCCAGAATGGGGGAGGGCCCGCCAGCATGCATTCTGGCGGGCCCCCTACGGTCTCCCGTGCCAACCCAATTGCTCGGAAGCGTTTGCGGTGACACGGTTCCCTTGATGACCGATCACGTGTGCGCGCCGGCCGGCGCGCGGTGACCGCCTGAATCGGGGTGCGAAACGCTGTCTTCATGCGCGGGCCCAAAAGCCCGATTGCGCAATCTACGCAGTGTTCCGCGAGCCGATCGCCACGGTCCTGGTCGACCAGATTCCTCGCTCTCGATGAGCGAAGGGAAACTAGAGGTCGACGGCCTTGAGGGTCTTGCGCTTGTTACCGATCGCGCGCGCCTCAGCGTCCTTGATCATGCCGCGAACCGCCGCGTCGAGTGCGCCGTAGAACTCCGCACCCACGTTGCACTTCTTGACCGCACCCTTGGTGCGCGACTTCGAAATGATCAGTTCAGCGGGCTTGCCCTTCTTTGCCTTCCTTGCCTTCTTCCTGGCTGCCATTGAGGCACCTCCCTGAGTCCGCCCGGAACGCTTCGTGGCTTCACGACGAGTCCGGCCGGGTCCCCCTTTGAACACTGAAGAACATTCAATTCATCAATCGAAGGGCTGGTCGATGCGCCGGCGTATCTGGCGTCTTCCCCCCCTCAACGCGGCGATATTACGCTCTTGGCTTTTGGAGTCAAACAAAAAAAGCCCTGAAATGGCCTGAAAACGCCGTCTGGAGCGTTTTTTTGCCCGGAACGGTTCTTGACGGGTTCGAATTCGGCCGCGAGAGGCTCAGGGCCTGCCGAATTCGGGCGTTTTTCCAGACCCCCACAGGCGGGGGGGAGAGGCCGAATGGCGCACGATCTCGACGCGAAGGCCGTGCATTGAGAACACCACCTTCGGGAGATAGGCTCCGCGCGCCTTGCAGCCCCGATCCGAAAACTTTCGCTCCCAACGCGCCGGCGCACCCGAACTCCACTTCCTTTCGTGGGGCGACACTGCGCTTCCCAAGCTCGTGCTGCTGCACGGCGGTGGTTCGAACGCCCATTGGTGGGATCACCTCGCGCCTTCGTTCGCCAATGACTTCCACGTCATCGCACTCGACTTTCGGGGACATGGCGCGAGCGAGTATCCCGAACAACTCGTGGTGGGCGCGTTCAACGAAGACGTTGAGCTCTTGCTCGAACATCTCGGTTGCAGGGACGTCGTCTTCGTCGGCCATTCGATGGGCTGTCACATCGCGGTCGACCACGCATCGCGACACCCCGGCACGCGCGGGCTTGCGTTGATCGACATCGCGCGTGGAAGCACGCGCAATGCGCGACGTCGCAGTCGCCTGGCGCTGCGCATGCGCGGCTCGTACGCGCGACGCGAAGACGCCATCGACCGCTTCCAGTTCCTTCCCGAAACGGCGCACGCCGACGAATCGCTCCGCGTGGCCATCGCCGAGCATTCGATCGTGAAGACCGAAGACGACCGTTACACCTACGCCTTCGATCCGCGCTGGTTCACCATCGGCTCGAAACCGCCCCCCGACCTCACGAAGGTCGAATGCCCGGTGTTGATTCTTCGCGGCGCGCAGAGCGCGATCCTCACCGACGAGGGTGCACGGGACCTCACGGCAGGACTCTCGAACGCACGCATCGAAGTCGTGGAAGACGCCGGCCACCACGTCCACATCGACCAGCCCGAAGCCACCCTCGGCCACCTGCTCCCGTTCTTGAAGCAGTTCGCCTGAACGCAGAACACACCGTGTTGCGAGGGGGCTGCACACCCGTTGCTCGAGGGTTCACTCAATCGAGTCGAGCGCGTTCGTGGCCGATGAGTTCATGGAACCCTCGAAGAAAGCCCCCCATGGACGACGCACTCACGATTGCGCGCTCCGGCCTGCACATCGCCCAGGTGCGAATGCGCAATTCGGCCCACAACGTCGCGAACCTCGTGACCGACGACTTCCACAACCACCGCACGGTGCAGACCAGTCGTGCCGGTGGAGGTAGCAGCGCAACCACGCGGATCGACACGTCGCCGCGGCCGGTTTCCCTCGCGCACGAAGTCGTCGAACAGATTCGTGCGAAGACCCAATTCAAAGCGTCCGCCCGCGTGATCGCCACCAACCTCGACATGAAGGGCACGCTCCTCGACACACTCGCCTGACGTCCCTGTCGCGACTCAAGTCGCGACCGCGTTGAGCGAAACGTTTCACATGCGCGCGGCATGCGAGCCGGAACGCGCGTGGAGGAACGACGTTGGTCGGAGGGATCAACGGGCTGCGCGCCTACACGCAGCAAGACGAACACCCGCGCATCGATATCCGCGCCTGAGCGGCCGCGAGAACTCGGTAGAAAGAACCACGCCACGCCCGGGAAAGCACCAGCGCGTGTCGGTGTTGCGTTTCGAAGTGGAAGACGCATCTTCGCTTCATCATGCGCGCACGACGGGTCCTTTGATCACCATCGTCATGTCGTCCGCGGTCGCTGCACCACCGCAGCGCTTGTGGCGGGCACTCACCGTCCCCGAGGAACTTCTGGCCTGGGACGAACACCGCCTCTCGGCCGTCGACCCAACCGACGCCTACCCCAAAGAAGGTGAGACCGTGCGCTGGCGCTATCGGTTGGGCTCGGTACCGATCGTCATGCGCGACAAACCACTCGATGTCGTACCCGGGCGAAAGCTTCGTTCGAAGGTCGCGTTGGGTTCGCTGGTGTTCGACCAGACTTTCACCCTCGCCGTGGAACAGAACCAGGGTGATGACGTCACCACCCTGCTCGGCATGAAGGTCGCCGCTTCGAATTCAGCCGCAGTGATGGGTACCGTGATCGACCGCTTCGAAGTCCGCCGCATGACGGCCGACCATGTCGATTCGACACTTCGCGCCATCACCAAACACTGCGAAGGCGACGCCTGAACGGCGCCGCCTTCGACGGGTGCTCGAGTTCTTGCTGCGTGATGGGCTTGCGCGGCACGCAGGGCCTCGCACTTCGCGCTAGAGCAGCTCTTCAGCGAGCTTGCGCAGAAGCTCCGGCGGACCGCCACCGATCAGCATCGATTCCACGTGACGCTTTTCGCCGGCCGCCTTCCAGGGAGCGAGATTCTCCTTGATGCGCTCCCACGGCCCCACGAGCGCGACATCGTCGATCAACTGCTCGGGTACCGCCGCCATGGCCTCGGCCTTGTTTCCGTCGAGATAGAGGTCCTGGATCTTGACCGCCGCTTCTTCGTAGCCGAGGCGCTTGCAGTAGTCGTTGTAGAAGTTCTTGCCGCGCGCCCCCATGCCACCGATGTACAGGGCAAGCTGGCCGCGCACCGGGCCGCGACACTGCTCGAGGTCGTCGCCCATGATGGCCGTCACGAACGGTGCAACCGCAAAGTCATCGAGACTCTTGCCGCCACCCGCCTTCGCGAAGCCCTTGTTGAGGTGCTCCTCGAAGAGATCGAAACGTTGGGGGTTCATCCAAACGGGGAAGACGCCGTCGGCCACTTCACCCGCGCATTCCATCCCCTTCGCGGAGATCGACGCCGTGTAGATCTGCATCGCGGGGTCGCCGTGCAGGATGCTCTTGAGCGGCTTGCCCAGGCCTGTGGCGTCGTCGCCCTTGTAGGGCAGTTGATAGTGGTAACCGTCGAAGGTCGCCGGTGCTTCGCGGGCAACGATCTGGCGAATGATGTCGATGTATTCGCGCGTGCGCGTGAGCGGCCTGCCGTACGCAACACCGTGCCAACCCTCGACCACCTGCGGCCCCGATGGCCCGAGCCCGAGAATGAAGCGCCCGCCCGAAAGGGCGTACAGCGTCTGCGCCGTCATGGCCGTGCAAGCCGGGGTGCGTGCGGGCATCTGCATGATGGCTGTCCCCACCTTGATCTTCGTCGTGCCGGCGAGAACCCACGCCGCCGGGGACACGGCGTCAGAACCATAGGCTTCGGCGGTCCAGACCGAATCGAAGCCAAGGCTTTCGGCTTCCTTGATGTTGTCCATCGGGATATCGATGGTTGCGGGGGAATAACCGGCGAGCAGGCCGAGTTTCATCGTGCGATTCCTTCCTCTGGTCGGTTGTGCGTGTGCAACCGTGCAAAGCAGCGGTGGACAACTACGCGGTCGTTGCCGGTCCGGGGCGACGCCTCAGGAGGCGGCCGCACTCGACGCGTCCAACTCTAGCCCGGATGATTCATGAACATCCGTAGCGAGACGGTGCAGATTCGTGCTCTGGCAAGAGAAATCGGCGTTCCGCCGCGCAGACGTGGTTCACCCCACGTCGAGCAGCGGGACGTCGATTTCTCTTGCCAGAGTGCGGA
>JASMLK010000143.1 GCA_030748735.1 Myxococcota bacterium
TGGAGCGGCAGGCGCGGGTGCAATACCTCGAAACCCTCGGAGGCTGGCTGGCGACCCAGTTGCAGGGGCGTACCGCCGCGGATTGACGCGCGTGTGCAACCGCGCACTCTTTCTGTTGGAAGGGGAAGCGGAAAATCGCCCGAAAGTTCCCCTTCGAACTGGTCGATTGGCTGGGACGTTCGCGGTCGAGAATTCGGGTCGTCCCCGACAGCGACACAGGCGAGAGAGCCAGGCGACCGGAAGAACCAGGTACGAGGATCCACCCCGGATGTTGAGCGACGCACAGCACGAACGCTTCTGCCAAAAGATGCGCAATGAAGGACTGCCGGAGATCGCGATTGCGGCTTTCTCTCGGGCGCTTCGTTTCGTCGCCGAAGGTGGCGCGACCACCATCGCCGAGACCGCGATCGAGCCGGTCGATCGGCTCGAACATCTCGACGGACTCGACCGCTACGAGGCCGCCGGCCGCGAAGCGGTGCAACACAGCGTGGTGATCAAGCTCAACGGTGGTCTCGGCACGAGCATGGGGCTTTCGAAGGCGAAGAGCCTGCTCGAGGTCCGCAAGGGCGTCACCTTCCTCGACCTGATCGCGCGCCAGGTTCTCGCCCAGCGCGATGCCTGGGGTGGTGAGCTTTCTCTCTTGTTGATGAACAGCTTTCGCACCCGCGACGATTCGCTGGCTGCACTTGCGAAGTACGAGGGACTGGCGCGCGACCTGCCTCTCGACTTCGTGCAGCACAAAGTGCCCCGCATCGACATCGAGGCTGAAGCCTGGGCCCCCGTCGAGTGGCCCAGCGACGCAGACCTCGAATGGTGTCCACCGGGCCATGGCGATCTCTACATCGCGCTCGCGAGTTCGGGCATGCTCGACGCGCTGCGCGCACGCGGCATCCGCTATGCGTTCGTGTCGAATGCCGACAACCTCGGGGCCGTGCTCGACCCGCGCATCCTCGGCTACATGGCGTCGCAGGAACTTCCCTTCTTGATGGAAGTGGCCGAGCGCACCGAAGCCGACAAGAAGGGTGGGCATCTCGCCCGGCGCGATGGTCAGCTCTTGCTGCGCGAGGTTGCGCAGTGCCCGAAAGAGGACCTCGAAGCGTTCCAGGACGTCGGTCGGCATCGCTTCTTCAACACCAACAACCTCTGGGTCGACCTCGACGCATTGGCGCACGCGCTCGAAGCCTCATCCGAAGGCCTCGCCTTGCCGGTGATCTCGAACGAAAAGCGCGTGTCGAGCGTCGACGACTCGAGCCCCCGGTGTCTACAGCTCGAAACCGCGATGGGGTCGGCGATCGAATGCTTCGAAGGGGCCGAGGCCATCGTCGTGCCGCGTGTTCGCTTTGCACCGGTGAAGACGACCAACGACCTGCTCCTGCTTTGGTCCGACGCATACGACATGACGGATGATGCGCGCATGGTCCCGGCCCAGACCGCCGACCCGATCGATCGCGTAATCGACCTCGATTCGCGCTACTACGGCAAGATCGACGATCTTTCGAAGCGCTTCGCGTCGGGGGCTCCGTCGTTGATCAAGTGTCGTCGCTTCAGCGTTGCGGGCGACCACGAATTCGGCCCCGACGTGTCGATCGAGGGCGACGTTCAGCTCGTGAACGAAGCGGACGAGCCCGTGGAGGTGGCCGCGGGAAGTGTTCTCAGCGGGACTTCGAGCGACTAAGATGTCGTCCGGTCGGCGGCGCGCACTCGCTCAGCGCGCCGGACGGGAGGTCGACGGTTGAGTCACGAAGACTGGCTACAGGTCGCCGCTGAAGTCTCGATCGCGCTTGCGGGTTTTTCGGGCCTCGCGGCCGGGCTGCGCGAGCGCGGTGGTCCCCGTACGAAGGTCAATCAGTCGCGCTTGCACACGATCGTGGAGACCTCTCTTTCGACGCTCTACCTCATGTCGCTGGCGGGTACCCCGGCCATCGGCTTCGTGCAGACCCTGGCCGATGCTGATGTTGATGTCGATGAAGAGGAGCCTGCGTGAAGCGAGTTGCACGATTCGCGATCGTCGCGGTGCTGGCCGTTTGCCTACTGCCGACCTCTTCGATGGCCACTGCCGGAGATGCGGAGCAGATACGCGGCGCCTTCGAGTCCTATCGCAGCGCGCTGCTTGCGGGGCAGGGTCACGAAGCGGCGCTCTCACTCAGCCGCTCGACCCACGCGTACTACGACCACGTGCGCCAGCTCGCGCTGGTTGCGAAAGCCGAAGATCTTCAACGCCAACCCCTGGCCGATCAACTACAGGTCTTGCTCTACCGCTCGCGCGTACCGCGACGCATGCTCGAGAGCATGTCTCCCGTCGGCTTGATTTCGCATTCGATCGAGCAGGGTTGGATTGCGCGCGACAGCGTGTCGAAGATCGAGCCCGGCAAGATCGATGTACGGGGAAACGAGGCGATGGTTCACGTCGTGACGCAGGGCAAGGGCCGGGGCCCGGCGTTCCTCTACCGACGTGAAGCCGAAGGCTGGCGCCTCGACCTCGTTCCGGTCATGCGCGCCACTGAAAAGCCTCTGCGCAATGCCGCCCAACGGGAGAACATGGAAGTGAGCGACTTCCTTCTCGCCGTGGTCGAACGCGCGGTCGAACGCGAGATCGGTGTCGAAGCCTGGATCCCACTGGTCGAACGCGACGCCGCTCCTGACGCGCCCACCGAAGGACAGAACTGACCGTGTCGGACGAAAACAGGATCCGCTTCTACTTCAGCTTCCGAAGCCCCTATGCCTGGATGGCCACCGAGAAATTGGAAGCGGAGTTAGGCGACCTCGATGTCGAGATCGAGCCGGACTGGAGTTTGTCCCACGCGGCATGCGCCGCCGCGACCGCCGAGGGGAAGGGGCTTGCCTTTGCGCTCGAAGTGTTTCGCAAGCGATGGAGCGAAGGCGCCAACGCCTGGGACCGTGCGGTGAGCGAAGACGGGATCTTCGGCGTTCCGAGTTTCATCTATCGCGGCAAGCTCTACTGGGGCCAGGATCGGATGCACTTCGTGCGTGAGGCCGTGCAGCACGCTGCCGGGTAGTCGAATGGCGGTGAACGTCTTTGCCTACGGATCACTCGTCGCACCTGATGTCATGCAGGTGGTCACGGGGCGCGCCCACGAACATGTGCGCGCGCGACTCCCCGCGTTCGCGCGCTACGTCCTGGTCGGGCGCGTGTACCCGGGCATCGTGCCCGAACCCGAAAGCGCGATCGACGGACGGCTGTACTTCGGTGTGAGCGAAGCAGAACTGCGACGCCTCGATTGGTGGGAGGACGAGGAATACGATCGCGAGCGCGTCGAGGTCGAAGTCGTGGCCGGCGAACGCGTCGCGGCCTGGACCTACGTCGTGGCCCCCGAGCACCGCAGCCTGCTCGGCGATACGGCGTGGAGTGAAGAACGCTTCATCGAAGAAGACCTCTCCGACTTTCTCGCGCACACCAGGATCGTGATGCGCGACTACACCGACGAAACCCGCTGATGGGTGCTCGAGGACCTGCCCCTCGATGCGTTCGGCCAGGCAGGCTCGGTACACCTCGATGTCGGGATACTCGGGCATCCGGGTTCCGCTCAGTCTGTTGCGACTTCGACAGTTGCGAGCGACGTCATCCCGAGCAGCAGGGGTTGGTTGTCGCGCTTCCAATCGATCGGGGGTGCCTGGAGCCGCCCGGCTTCGCAAACGCGCGAGGCCCCGAACTCGACGCACACGTCGACGATCTCTTCGCGACGATCACGAAAGCCCACGAGTGCGACGCCCGCGAGGTGGGGCACGAGTCGCCCCAGTGCTTCGCGCAAGGCGACTCGGTCTGGGAGTGCGACCAGACGGATGAAGCGATGGAGCGGTGCCGGCCGCGACTCGGCGCTGTGTTCCAGCACGACGGTCCAGTGCGTGCCTTCGCTCGCGTGAAGCGAAACCGGTTGGCCGAGTGCGGCGCGCATCTCGGCGTCTGCGCGTTCGTTCGCAATGACGACGGCGGCCGCGGGGTCGATGGCGCCACGCGGAAGGCGTGTCTCGAGGGCGGCGAGTTCCGTGGCCAGTGCCGCCGCAAAATCCTCGTCTGCTCCCTCCGCACCACCCACCAGGTGAAAGACGACGGGGGACAGGCAACCGAGTTGGTCCCACAACGCGATGTCGAGGGCGAGCTGCACAACGTCTTCGCGCGTGACATTCGCGAGGTCGACCACGGCCACCGACACGCGATGTCGGTAGAGCACACGTCGTTGGTGGGGCCCGAGCCAGCGATGAATGGCGTCGATGGTTTCGTCGGAACCCGTCGCCGAAACACACGGTGCAGAAAAGAACGCGCTGCTTGCGTCGTCGTTCTGTGCATCGAACGGCGTGATGGCGACGCACTCGGCGAGGAAGGGATCGATCTCGCCGAGTGCGTCGGCGACGATGCGTGCCGTCGTGTCGTCGCGCGAAGCGGGCTTGCACAAGACCGGAGAGCCGATGGCCAGCGGCAAGACGATCGAAAGCACGCTCGGCATCGGAATCGAACCCGCGAGCAGCACCGCGGTATGGGGCGCACCGCTGCTTCGCACCTGCGATGCGGAACCGTGCGGAGCGACCTCGGCCGCGTACAGACGTTCGAGTGCGTCGGCGGTCCAGGGTGCGAAGCCGAGTTCGATGCCTGCTCGCAGGGTTTCGGGCGTGAACCCGGTTGCGGCGGGAAGGCGACTTTCGAGGTCGCGTCGCGCTCGAGATTCGGGGTCGCGGAAGCACTCGAGGAGATCGCCGAGATGCTTCAGCCTTTCGCTCGCGCCGCGGCTTCGCAGTTCCGCGCTTTGCGCGCAGATGCGTGCGGCCGCTTCGTCGATCGCCGCGGCGGACATCAGCGCGGTGGCCTCATGAACGCCACTCATCGGTGCGCTTCCTGCCAACGTTCGTCGGCCGCAATCGAGCAACCTCGCGCTTCTGCACCCTGCGCCCGGCCGAGTACTTCGAAGCCGCCAGAAGCGCGGTCGACCCAGCGTCCGAGGTCGGCGGTCTGAAGCGCCGCGATGCTGCCCGTGTTGGCGAGATCGTGGATCACCACGATGCCGGCTTCGCCTTCGCGAGCCCGCTCGCCCGTTTCGGGGTCGAGAAGCCGAATGCGCGTCCAGGGGGGAGCAACCTTCTGGCGTGGTCGTCCTTCTTTGCCGTTGTAGTCGTCGAAGAGCACGTTGTCGTAGAACTGACTTCCGAGCTCCGTCATGCCGTATTGGTTGACGATGTGGTGGTCGGGAATCCCAAGCCGCTTCGAGAGTGACTCGTAGAGTTCGCCTTGCGGAACCTCGCGGCTTCGTCCCTTGAAGCCACCGGTTTCCATGATGCGTGAGCCACCGGGAAGTGCGATCTCACCTTCGCGGTGGGCTTTGCCGTCGAGCGCTTCGAGGAGGTGAACGAACGCGAACGCGGTACCGCAGAGTGCCAGCGGTTCGTCCGTCGACTTCAATCGGTCGATCAACGCGTCGCTTTCGAGCACGCCATCGCGCACGTCGTAACCGCTAGCGGGGCCAGCGAAAGCCTCGAGCGCGACACCGAACATGTGCGAAAGCGACGAGTCGGGCGCGTCCATGGGATCGGGCGCCAGAACGCGCATCGACATCGTCGGCCACGCACCGCAGTCGACTTCGGGAAAGACGAAGCGGCGGATGTTCGGCAGCAAGCTCGCCTCGTAGAGTGCGAGGGTGTCGAGATGGAGCGCGCCGCGCTTGCTCGTCGTCGTGCCACTCGTATGGAAGGTTTTCACCGTGCCGGCTGCATCGAAGCAGGTGAGCGCACCCGCTTTGAAGGCCGAAGTCGGAACGGGTGGGATCTCGAACCATCGGCTCACGTTCCTGGGCGTGGCATCGCGCGCGGCGCAGTAGCGCGCATAGGCGTCGCAGTGTTCGAACTGAAACGCAAAGAGGCGAAGCGCGAGCGTTTCGAAGCGCGCTGCGTCATCGGCCCACACCGGTTCGCACATCCAATCCAGCAGCTCGGCTTCGATGGCGCTTCGCGATTGGTGGTGCTTGCCCGTCACGCCAGGCACTCGACGATGACGTCGGCGGCACGGCGGAGTGCGTGCTCGTCGATCGAAAGCGGCGGCGTCAAGGAAACGACTTCGGCGCGGGGACCGGAGGGCAGGGCGATCACACCCCGACGCAAGGCGGCTTCACATGCGCGAACCGCGCCACCGTCGTGGTCGACTTCGATACCGATCATGAGTCCCTTGCCACGAACTTCGCGCACGCTGGCGACTTCCTTGCAGCGCGTTTCGAGATGCGCGAGAAGCGCAGCACCGGTTTCGGCGGCGCGCGCGACGAGCCCTTCGCGTTCCATCACCTGCATGCTCGCAAGCGCCGCCGCACAACCCGCCGGATGCCCGAGGAAGGTCTGGGTGTGGAGTGCTTCGCCGGTCGAAGTGGGCCAGGCGTCCATCACTTCGCGCCGGCCCGCGCAAGCCGAGATGGGCATGCCCGAAGCCATCCCCTTGCCCATGCATAGAAGGTCGGGGACGACGTCTTCGTGTTCGCACGCGAACCAGCACCCGGTGCGCCCGAAGCCCGTGTAGATTTCATCGGCGACGAGCAACCGCCCGCTTTCGCGACACCAGTCGGCCAGCGCCGAAAGGAAACCGCGAGGTGGGACGCGTTCGCCGCCGCGGCCCTGAACCGGTTCGACGAGTACGGCGCCGATTTCGAAGTCGCACGAGGCGGCCGCCTGTTTTGCGGCTTCGAGGTCGCCGTAGGGTGCGAATACCGTTTGGTTGGGCAGTCGCGCGGCGAAAGGTGAGCGAAAGTCTTCGCGGAAGGTCGTGTCGAGCGCTCCGAAGGCGAGACCGTGATAGGCACCTTCGAAGGCCAGGATGCCCGGGCGACCGCTCGCGAGTTGCGCGGTCTTGATGGCAGATTCGACGGCGTCGGAACCCGAAGTCCCCAGGATCACCCTTGCTTCGCCGCCACCCGGGTAGCGGCGCGCGATCGCTTCGATGAGTTCGAGCTTCACGTCGGGCGGATAGACGTCCCCCATGCCGTGAAGCAGTTCGCCTGCCTGCCGCGAGATCGCATCGACGACCTCGGGATGTGCGTGGCCCACGTTCGCCACACCGAAGGCCGCGGTGAGGTCGACGAAGCGGTTGCCGTCCACGTCCCACACGTTGCAACCCTGCGCGCGTCGCCAGAAGATGGGCGGCGGGTCGAGGCACGTCACACCGCGCGCTTCGGCACGCGCGAGCCGTTCGCCCATTTCGAGCGAAACGGGGCCCGGGATGTCGGTCGTGATTTCGGGTTCGAGCGTGGGTTGTGACACGGCCTGAGTCTAGCCTGCAGAAGCGCTCCCCCGTCGGCACCCCGGTCCGCCGTCGATCGGGCTAGCGTTGCGTTGCGATGGGAACGACGGCCTTCATTGCACTCGGCAGCAACCTCGGCGATCGCGAAGCGCGTCTGCGCTACGCGGTGCATGCCATCGATGCGCTCGCGGGTGTCGCGTTCGCACGCGGTTCTCGCATCTACGAAACCGACCCCGTCGGACCGGGCGAGCAGGGTGCCTATCTCAACGCGGTGATCGAGGTGTCGGCAGCGCTCGCCGCCCGCGAACTGCTCGCGGTGCTGCTCGAAATCGAGCGCGCCGCTGGTCGCAAGCGCGGCGAAGACGAGGAGCGCTGGAGCGCCCGCGTCCTCGATCTCGACCTCCTACTCTACGGTGACGAACGGATCGACGAACCCGGCCTGCGCGTCCCCCACCCGCGAATGCATGAGCGGGGCTTCGTCCTCGAACCGCTCTGCGACGTGGCGGCGGAGCGCGTACACCCGGATCTCGCTGTTCGCTTCGACGCACTCGCGGCGCAAGTGCGCGATCCCGAAGCGGTTCGGGCGATCGGCACAACGCCTCTCCGCCCGCGCTGAGTTCGGAAACCGGGGTCCGGCTGACGAGATTTCGGTACCTCCCACCTATTAAACGGCGGTCCACCGTATAACTAAATCCATTTAAACGGTCGCCGAATAGGGAATTGTGCTGCACCATCGGGTCCTCGAACTCGCCAGATCCACCCAGCGCCCTCGACTGCCCCGGCTCGCAACCCGGGAGCGTCGACATCCAGAAATCCAGGAGCGAGATCCATGACGGCCCCGGCGCTGAAGCTCACCGAAGACTTCGACGACGAAGTTGCGCGCGTCATCCACGACGACGCGATGGAAGCGCGCAGTGCCGAGGAGATCCTCGCCTGGGCGATCGAAAGGTTTCATCCGCGGCTCGTGCTTTCGGCGAGTTTTGGTGGAGCCGAGGGGATGGTGGTGCTCGACATGATGCATCGCATCGAGCCGGCGTCGCGCGTCTTCATGCTCGACACCGGGCGCATTCATCAAGCGACCTACGACCTCGTCGACCGCGTGCGCGATCGCTACGACAAGAAGGTCGAAGTCGTCTTCCCCAATCACGAAGCCGTTGAAGCGATGGTGGCCGACAAGGGGCACAACCTCTTCTACGAGTCCCAGGACCACCGCAAGCTGTGTTGCCGCATTCGCAAGGTCGAACCGCTGCGCCGCTTTCTCGGCGGTGTGGATGCCTACGTTTCTGGCCTTCGCCGCGATCAGAACGCGAATCGCGCGAACACGCGCAAGGTCGAGTTCGACCAGGCGGCGGGGGGCATCGTCAAGCTGAACCCCCTGGCCGACTGGACCCACGACGAAGTCTGGCGCTACGTCGCCGAGCACCCGGTGCCGGTCAGTCGACTGCATCGAGAAGGCTATCCGTCGGTGGGGTGCGGGCCATGCACGCGTGCGATCAAGCATGGGGAAGACCCGCGAGCGGGCCGTTGGTGGTGGGAAAACGACGACACCCGCGAATGCGGCATCCATCTGGGCGAAGAAGAGGGCGGTTCGGGCATCTGATTCGCGCCCGATCTGCAGGCGCTGTGCCGCTGCGATGCAGGCCCCGATGCGCTGGGGAAGAACCCGCACACATCGCCGCACGGGCAGCTCAAGAAGCCCGATTTCGAAGTCGATGAGAATGGAGCCCCCCGACTGCAACCTCGTTGGAGGACTCCGCCATGCGACTTCTCGATTCGATTCGCCCCATCTGTGCGATCGCGGCTGCTTGCGCGGCTTGCCTGCTGTTTGCCGGTTCGGTTCAGGCCGGCGAGGGCGCGCGCGCTGACGCGACCCCCATCGCACAGGATGCGGAGTTCGTGCGCTTTCTGAAGAAGTCCATCGCTTCGAAGCCTGCAGCCAGGGGCTCGCCTGCGGCACCGCCTGCGAAGGACGCTGCGAGTTGCGAGGCGGTCGACAGCGCGAAGCGCAACTACGCGATCCTGCAGCGCCTCGAAGCAGACCTCGCCCGCCTTCGCGAACAACAGCTCGCCAAGTGGGCGGAGAAGGGCTGGACACCGAAAGACGCCGCCGCAGCCGGCGAAGCCGTCATGCTGAACGGCTCCGGCTACAACATCAAGAGCGGCGTCGCGGGGCGCTGAGCGCGGGCTCGCCCGGCGCGAGCTGGCTCGAAAGGCGGCGGTTTCCCACCTGCGGAAGTGTGCGATCCTCGCGCCTTCGCGAAGGCGATCTTCGCGCGCGCCTGCCGGATGAACCCCGCCCATGAACCCGGTGTCGACATCCAGATTCCGCCGTCTCACCGGCTTGTTCGCGGTCGCCTTTGCGGCCGTCACGGTCTTTGCGACCGCGATCCATCTGACGCCCGCCGACGGTGGTCTCGTGCTGCCGGTCAAGATCGCCCTGCTCGGCGGCTCGTCGACGGTGCAGACGATGACGCGCGAGGCCATCAACGCTGGCGTCGGGGTCAGCGACGAGGTGGTTTCGATCGACGGCACGCCGATGTTGCGGGTGCTCCGTCGACCCGAGGGCCTGCTGGTCGAGGGGCAGACGAATCGATACGTCTTCGAACGCAAGGACGACAGCACCTACAGCGTCGACCTCCATCCGGCGCCGTCGGCGTTTTCGCGCCATCCCCTCGACCTGCTACTCGACGCATCGCTGCTCGCAGTGAGTGTCTTCTACCTGGTCGTTGGCGCGATGGTGTGGCGCAGCCGTTCCGAGCGCGCGGAAGCCTGGGCATTCATGTTGTTCTGCGGCGCGATCTCGGCCGAGCTGGCCGCATGGGCGCGCGTAGATGTCGTGCCCTATGGCGCGCTGCGCATGGTCGCGAACGCGCCCTGGCTCGGGGCGACGGCCTTTCATCTCTTTACCACCTATCCTCTCGAGCCCGAGTGGATCGTGCGGCACCGGCGCATTCGGCTGCTGCCGTACCTTGGCGCCATCGCGTTGAGTGCGCTCGTCTTGTCGAGTCACTTGATGGCGCCGTCGGTCGAGATCGGGGTCGCGAACTTCGCGTTCGCGTATGGCATGGGGCTGTGCGTCGTGTCGCTCTGCGTGCTGGCAAGCGAACGCCAGAACGCGCGACTCGCTGGCGTGGGGGACCGCGTCGATCTCGTTCTGGTGGCGGGGCTCGCGAGCTTCGCCCCCGCGATGCTGATCGTGTTCGCCGAGTACTACCTCGCGACCTCCTTCCCACCCTATCTGGCGCTCTTGTGGATCGTGTTCCTGCCGGCCGCCATCGGGATCGGCATGTTGCGGCGTCGGCGCTTCGAGCTGCGACTGCTCGCGAAGTCGTCGGCCGCCTACGGTGCGGCGACGCTTTCGATCACCGGGCTGTTCGCGTTGATGATCACGTTCGCCGATCAGGCGGCACAGCGTCTGGGCATGACGATGCAGTCGGCTCAGGTCGTCTTCCTCTTTCTGGCGATCCTCGCCTTCAACCCCCTGCGTGATCGACTGCAGCGTCTGGTGGACGGGATCTTCGATCGCGACCGCTCCCGCTATCGCTCGGCGGTGCGCGAGATCTCCGAAGCCATGGTGTCGATGTTGTCGCTGCGCGAGATCGGCGACCGCATCCTCGCGGCACTGACCGACACCATGGGCGTCGAACGCGCCATGGTCATGCTCTTCGACGAAGAAGACCGCATGCTGCGTCCATCGGTATGGCGCGGTGACTGGGAAGAAGACGAGCGAGCCGAACTCGAGATCCCCGCCGAGCACCCGATCTGGCGTCACTTGTGGATGCGCCGCGAAGAGCTGCAACGATCGGACTTCGACGAAGAGCCCGACCCCGAAAAGCGTGAGCAGTGCCGCGACGTCTTCGATTCGCTCGAGGTCGAACTCGTGGTGCCAGTGCTCTTCGGGGTCGACCTGCTCGGTGTGATCGCAGTGGGTCGCAAGCTTTCGGGCGAGCCGCTCGCGGCCGACGACCGCCAGTTGCTTCGCACCCTGGCCAACCAGAGTGCGATCGCGATGGAAAACGCCAAGGCGTTCGACGAAATCGCGAAGCTCAACGAAACCCTCGAAGCCCGGGTCGAAGCCCGCACGGCAGAGCTGCAGGACATCCAGGTGCAGCTCATGCAGAGTGAGAAGATGAGTTCGTTGGGTCAGCTCGTGGCCGGCGTGGCGCACGAACTCAACAACCCGATCGGCTTCGTCCACGCCAACCTGCAACTGCTCGACGAGTTCATCGAGAAGCTCGCGCGTGCCCAGGCGGAAGGGCAGGACACGGAGAAGATCCGCGAAGCGATCAACAAGCTCTTGATGCGCAGTCGAGAAGGCACCCATCGGGTAAAGGAGATCGTGCAGGACCTGCGCACCTTTTCGCGTATGGATCAGGCGGAACTCCAGGACGCAGACCTGCACGAAGAACTCGATCGCACGATCGGCTTGATGGAGCCGCGCTTCAAGGACGGCGTCACGATCGTGCGCGACTACGGCGACCTGCCGCGCGTGCGCTGCTACCCCGGGCAGCTCAACCAGGTCTTCTTGAACCTGCTGATGAATGCCTGCGATGCGATGGACTCACGGGGCTCGATCGAAATCGTCACGCGCCGGACGGCAGACGGTGTGCGGCTCGAGTTCCGCGACGACGGGCCCGGGATCCCGCCCGAACTGCTGAATCGACTGTTCGAACCCTTCTTCACCACGAAGGAAGTGGGCAAGGGAACGGGGCTCGGGCTTTCCCTTTCGCACGGCATCATCGAGAGGCACGGCGGGCGCTTCAGCGTGACGTCGAATCTCGGCGAAGGGTCGAGTTTCACGATCGAACTCCCTCTCGACGCGAGTCCTCTGGCCGAATGACGACGGCGGGCTCGGTCAGGGTTCTTCAATGGACTGCTAGCCCGCATGATTCATGAACATCCTACTGCGACGGCACATCTCCGCACTCTGGCAAGAGAAATCGACGTCCCGCTGCTCGACGTGGGGTGAACCACGTCTGCGCGGCGGAACGCCGATTTCTCTTGCCAGAGCACGAATCTGCACCGTCTC
>JASMLK010000144.1 GCA_030748735.1 Myxococcota bacterium
TGCATTCGGTCGCGTCTGCGGCCTTCGTTCTGCGTTGCGCTCCCATCGCCGTAGCGACGGCTACGCCTCGGTCGCGCGCCTTGAACGAAGGCCGCAGCCACGCCCTCGGTGCGACGGGGGACTTTCCGGCCGGACCTCTAGTCGCGCTCCCGTTCGAAGACCGTCCGTCCGCCCACGACCGTTCGCTCGACTTCGATGTCGCGGATCGCGCCCGGCGCAACTTCCACGGGGTTCTGGTCGAGCACGACGAGGTCGGCGAGCTTGCCCGCTTCGAGTGAACCGAGTTCGTCTTCGCGGTTGATCTGCCAGGCCGCGTCGATCGTTATGGCGCGCAATGCGTCGATGGGAGAGATGCGCTCGTTCGGGCCGATGATGTCCCCCGACGTCGAGCGTCGGTTGACCGCGGTCCAGACCAGAAGCATCGGGTCGATGGGAACGACCGGCGTGTCGAGATGGATGCTGAATCGCAGCCCCTTGGCAAGCGAAGTCGCAGCCGGGCTCATCCGCTCCGCACGCTCGGGCCCCATGAAGATGTCGCGGTGTCGGTCACCCCAGTAGTAGGTGTGCGCGACGAAGAAGCTGGGTGTCAGCCCGACCTCGAGCATGCGGTCGAGCTGGTCGTCGCGGGCCATCTGCGAATGGATCACGATCGTGCGTGGGTCGGGCCGGTGATGGGCCTTCTGTGCTGCATCGAGCGCAAAGATGATGTCGTCGATCGCGGCGTCGCCATTGCCGTGGATCGCCATGTGGAGGTCGGCCTCGTGGAGTTCGGTCACGAGTTCGGCGAGTTCTTCGCGCTTCATGATCGGGTAGCCGCGATAGCTCTCGTCGCCCTTGAAGGGCACGTGGTAGGGCTCGCTGAGATAGCCGGTATAACCCTGGATCGATCCGTCGTGGACGATCTTCACCGCGCCGACGCGAAAGTCGTCCGAAGCGTAGGGAGCGGGGTCGAACTCACCGCGCGCCCACGCGCGACCGAGTTCGGCGTCGCCCCACACCTCGAGGCGGATCGGTACGCGCCCCGCCCACTGCGCCCAGTAGAGGGCGTCGATCATCGACTTCGGCGCCAGCCCGCTTTGCGCCGTCGTGACGCCCATCGAGGCGTACTCGGCCGCCGCGTAGTCGACCATCGCAATGCCCTCACGGGCCGAGAAGTTCATGGCCGCCTCGCTGGCCGGGTGCGCGGCGGTCTCTTCGAGCACACCGTCGGGGTCACCGCTCTCTTCGCGCCGAATGATGCCGCCTTCCGGGTCCTTCGTGCTGCGATCGATCTCGAGTAGTTCGAGGGCTTTCGAGTTCGCGACCGAGAGATGACCCGAAACGTGCATCGCGACGATCGGATGGTCGGTCGAAGCGCGATCGAGATCGTGGCGCGTGGGATGGCGCTTTTCCTTCACCAGCGTGTCGTCGTACTGGTACCCCATGATCCATTCGCCCTCGGGCGTGTCTTCTGCCTGTGCGCGCAGGGTTTCGACGGTTTCTTCGATCGACGTGATCGTGCCGACCGGTGGACTCGCGAGGTTGACGCCGACGACCGCGAAGCCCGAGCCCGGAAAGTGGCCATGGGCATCGATCACGCCGGGGATCACGGTGCGGCCTTCGAGGTCGACGACGTAGGTAGAAGACGTGATGTGCTCGTCGATCTGCTCGCCCGTCCCCACGGCGACGATGCGATTGTTTTCGATGTAGACCGCCTCGGCCACGCGATCGTTTTCATCCATCGTGAGCACGCTGGCATTTACGAAGGCCTGGCTCGCGGGCGGCGCGGGGGTGTGGATGGTCGCGGCGATCACCAGCGCGACGAGCAGGAGCAAGACGCCGGTTGTGGTCAGGATTCGTTTCAACATCGGGGGCAACTCCTTGCGCGCAGCGCGTGCAATCGCAGCGCACGCTTCACGCTCTATCGGTTCTGGCATCTGGCGCAGCGCTCGGGCGGCAGTCGATGCCGCAGTGACCTACGCGGTGAGGTCGAACGAAGCGCTCGAGCGGATGTCGCGGGACGAAGCACCAACGCGAACCTCGAAGCGCCCCGGCTCGGCCTCCCAGCCGGGAAGCGCGGGATCGTAGAACGCAAGCGCGCGTTCGCCCAACGCGAAGTGCAGCGTGGTGGTCTCGCCCGGGTCGAGTTCGAACTTCTGGAAGGCCACCAGCTCTTGTTCGGGCCGCGGCAGGCGGCTCTCGAAGTCGTGGACATAGATCTGCGCGACGTCGTTGCTGCGACGATGGCCGGTGTTGCGAACCTCGACATCGAACGCGATGTCTTCGCCGCGTGCAAAGCTCGATTTCGCCAGGCGCACCTCGCCGTATTCGAACGTGCTGTAGGAAAGTCCGTGCCCGAATACGAAACGCGGCTCGCCGCCACGCGTGTCGTAGTGGCGATAGCCCACCATCAACCCCTCGCCGTAGTCCACGCGCCCGTCTTGGCCGGGATAGTGGGCGAAGGCGGGGTGATCGGAATACGACATCGGGAAGGTCGTCGGCAGACGCCCACCGGGTGACGCCTCACCGAAGAGCACGTCGGCCAGGGCGTGCCCCATCTCCTGCCCCGGGTACCAGAGCTGCAAGATCGCGGGCACGCGGTCGGCAAACTCCATCGCGAGCGGTGAGCCCGCGTTGACGACCACGACGGTGTTGGAGTTCGCCTCGCTCACCCGGTCGATCAGTTCGACCTGTCGCCCGGGCAGTTCCATGTCGACGCGATCGCTGCCCTCGGTTTCCCAGTCGGCGTTGAGGCCGACCACGACGACCGCGCAGTCGGCGCTGCGCGCGGCATCGACGGCGCGGTCCATCGCGTCTGCCGGGTCGGGAAGCAGGCAGCCGACGTTGAAGCCCACCATGCCGTCTTCACCCGGGGCGCTGTATTCCGCCACGACCTCGTAGCGCTTGCCCGCTTGCATGGAGACGAAGCCTTCGGCGATGTCGGTGCCGCGCCCGTAGAACGCTTCACCCGGGGTCGGATCCGTCCACTGGTCGAGCACGAGTTCACCGTCGACCAACAGGCGGCTGCGTCCGAAGCTCTTGAGCGAGAATCGGTAGTCCCCGGTTTCGGGGGCGACGAAGTGCCCGCGCATCCGCGCCGAAAAGGTGAGGAAGTCGACGTCGGGACAGAAACCATCGACCCAGACGCATTCGGCGTTTCGCCGGGCTTCGCGGTAGACCGCGGAACCTTCCAGATCGGCGTTGGCGAAGACCTCGGTCGTGAGTTCGGGGGTTGCGAAGTCGGGGCCCGGTTCGAGGAAGCTCGTGTCGAGCACGGGATGGGTGCCGCGATGGTTCGCACAGCCGCGTTCGTGAACGACTTCGACTCTGCCTGCGCCCTCGCCTCCGAGTGCGGCGCGGATACCGTCGAGCGGTGTGACGCGCCGGTGCGGCGCGACCCGCGCGCTGCCGCCGCCCTGCATGACTGCGAGCGACGCGTTCGGGCCGATCACCGCAAGGCGCGAAAGCTTCGACGGATCGAGGGGGAGGAGTTCGCCCGCGTTGCACAGCAGTACCATGGCGCTCGCCGCAGCACGTCGTGCGAGGGCACGGTCTTCGGGCAGATCGTTCGCGCGTTCGACATCGTCGACCTCACCGTCGAGCAACCCCGCGCGTTCGTGTACTTCGAGCATGCGTCGGGCGCGCGCATCGATCGTGTCTCGAGAGACTTCACCGGCGTTCACTGCAGCCATGAGCTTTTCGCCGTAGTGCCGCACCGGCCCCGGCATTTCGAGGTCGAGCCCTGCACTGGCCGAAGCCGCCGTGCTCTGCGTGCCGAACCAATCGGAAATCACGAAGCCGTCGAAGCCCCATTCCTCGCGCAGGATCTCGTCGAGCAGTCGTGTGTGTTCGGCGCAGTAGGTGCCGTCGAGCCGGTTGTAGCCGGTCATGATCGACCACGGCGACGCTTCCTTGACAGCGGCTTCGAAGGGCACGAGGTAGATCTCGCGAAGCGTGCGCTCGTCGACTTGGCTGCTGATCGTGTGGCGTTCGAATTCCGAATCGTTGCAGACGAAGTGCTTGAGCGTCGCACCGACGCCCTTGCTCTGGACGCCCTTCACGAACGCGACCGCGATGCGTCCCGAAAGATGGGGGTCTTCCGAGTAACACTCGAAGTTTCGCCCGGCCAGCGGTGAGCGATGGATGTTGATGGTTGGCGCCAGCAACAGCCTTGCGGCTTTGCTCGCGGTTTCGCGACCGAGTGCAGCGCCCACTTCTTCCACGAGGTCGGGATCGAAGGTCGCGCCGAGCGCCGCACCACACGGGAAGCAAGCCGCCGTGGTGAAGCCCTCGAAGTGGCGGCCACGCGCGCCGTTCGGACCGTCGCTCACCCGCAAGGCCGCAATGCCCAGGCGCTCGACCGGGTGGTTGGTCCACATGTCGCGACCACTCATCAGCCCGACCTTCTCTTCGAGGTCGAGTTCGGCCAGCAGCTTTCGCGTTCGTTCGCTCATGGGGCTTCCTCTCTGGGCTCGGGGTTGGGTTCTCCCGTCCCATACCGTTCGGCGAAGCGCCTGACGGCGTCGACCGCGTCGCGTGCATCCTGGAAGGTGGCCGGGTCGAGCATCCCGAGCGCGATCCCGATTCTCATGGTCGATTCGCTTCCCCGCCCTCAACCTGGAAACCTGCCGGGCCCGTTGTATCTGCCCTGGTCACGAGCCCCACACCGTACCCGAAGGTCGTGCATCTGCCCGGAGTTGCTTGGCAATCGCGAGTGGGCCGCAGCTCGTGCTGGCACCGCTCCAGTCTTGCTGTGACGCGTCAATCCGGACCGGACCATTTCGAACGAGAAATTCGCCTGTTTTTGTGCCTGGGCCCTTTTCCGCCCAGCCTGAGGCTACCTTTTTGTCTCTCGAGTCTTAGACGCATTGCGTCGATTCGAGCGCCGCGGGAGGCAACGCGATGCCGAGCAAGAAGCGGAAGGTTCACCTCGACGGCCATCTCCACCCCGACTTTCAAGGGGTGGCCTCGGTGCTCGAGAGCATCCTCGAGCGGCAGGACGGGGGCGCGGCGTTCGCGGTCTACCACCAGGGGGAGTGCGTGGTGGACCTCTGGGGAGGCTCCCTGGACCGCAAGGGGACGCCCTGGCGCGAAGACACCATGGCGCCGAGCTTCTCGACCACCAAGGGGGTCGCGAGCACCCTGGTTCACATCATGGCCGACCGCGACCTCATCGATTACGACGCGCGGGTGGCAGAGTACTGGCCCGAGTTCGGGCAGCACGGCAAAGAGGACATCACCGTTCGCCAGGTGCTCACCCATCAGTCGGGCCTCTACCACATCCGGCAGATGGTCGACGACGCCTCGCGCATGCGGGACTGGGAATACATGGTCGACGCCATCGAGCGCGCCGAGCCCACCCACGAGCCGGGCACCCGCACCGGCTACCACGGCCTCACCTACGGCTATCTGGTTGGCGAGATTCTGCAGCGTGTCACGGGCGAGAAGTTTCCGGACCTCGTGCAGAAGGAAATCGCGCAGCCGCTCGGACTGGACGGCATGTTCATCGGCGCGCCCGACAGTGAAATCCACCGCGCCGCAGAGCTGCTCTGGTCGCGGTCGAGCCAGCTGCTGCAGTCGCGCACACCCGCGACTTCCACTCCGAAGTGGCTCGAGAATCTCGGAGACAGGAGCGCCGAATGGTTGACCCGGGCCATTTCGAGGCTCGGTTTCGATCTCGACATCAAGAGCATCCTCGAAGCATTGGTGCCCCGGGGCATTTCGGGCTTCGAATTCGATTCACCCGAAACCCTGCGCGCTGCCATCCCGGCCGCGAACGGGCTGTTCACCGCGCGTTCGCTTGCGCGGATGTACGGGGCACTCGCCGTCGGGGGCGAGCTCGACGGCGTGCGGTTGCTTTCGAAGGCGACGATCGATCGCGCGAGCGAACGCCAGGAGCGCGCGGATTCCCTCGCGGTGCTTCCCTTCGACATGCGGTGGCGACTCGGCTACCACGGCACGCCGACGTCACGCGGTGTGCCACGCCGTGGCTTCGGTCACTTCGGCTTCGGTGGTTCGGGGGCCTGGGCGGATCCCGATCGGGGCCTCGCGGTCGCGCTCGTGGTCAACTGCGGTACCGGCACGCCATTCGGCGATCTGCGCATCGTGCGCCTGGGCGGTGCGGCGCTGGCCGCGGCGGCGACCCGCGACGGTGACCCCATCAACCTGATTCCCTGGGATCTCGAGCAGAGCTTCTCGAGGATGTGCAGCTTGTTCGAACGCGGTGGCGCGCCGAGCTGGCGCTGACCGTTACGGGTTCACATTCGATATCCGAGTGTTTGCGCAATGGCAGCACGCGGGGCTGCCTTCTACCTTTCGCGCCCTGATGGATCCCCGAACCCCGTGCATCGTCGGCGTGGCGCAGAAGACGTATCGCGAAGCCGACGGCGATGCGCCCGAGCCGCTTGCGATCTGGGCCGCCATGGCGCGGGAAGCCGCACGCGATAGCGGTGGCAACGCGGTGCTCGACGCCGTCGATTCGCTTCAGGTCGTCTTTCCCATGGCCTGGCAATACGACGACCCGCCGGCCCGGCTCGCCGAACTGCTCGGTTTGAAGGACGGCGATCGGTACTACTCCGGTGTGAGTGGGACGACGCCCCAGCGCATGGTGAACGACTGCGCGCGCGAAATCTTCGAGGGGCGCCGGGACATGGCGCTCATCGTGAGCGCCGAAGTCCTCGCGACCCAGAAGCGCATGAAGAAGCGCGGCAGCAGCGCGGGCTGGAGCTTCCCGATGGAGGGCTCGCCCGGTAGCCGCTACGTGTCCGAACTCCATCCATCGGAAGCGGCCCACCACGTCTTCCAGGCCTACTCGAGCTTTGCGGTCTTCGACGTTGCCAGGCGTGCGCACCTGGGACTCTCGCCCCAGGAAAACCGCCAACGCGACGGCGAGCTGCTCGCCCGCATGACGGGCGTTGCGGCGAACAATCCCCGAGCCTGGTTCCCCATCGCCCAGACCGCCAGCGAACTGATCGAAGTGACGCCGCGCAACCGCATGATCTCCGATCCCTATGCGAAGAACATGGTGGCCATCATGGACGTCGACATGGGCGCGGCGCTGCTCTTGACGAGCCACGGCAAGGCCGACGCCCTGGGCGTCCCGAAGGATCGGCGCGTCACGTTGCGCGCCTTCTGTTCCGCGAACGACCCGACGTGGATCGCCGCGCGTCACGAGCTGTGGCGCTCGCGGGCGATGGAAGAAGCATCGCGCGAAGCCCTTCGATGTGCGGGCACCGACCTCGACGCGATCGCACAGCTCGATCTCTACAGCTGCTTTGCGAGTAGCGTCAACTTTGCGCGAGATGCATTGGGGATCGGTGACGACGACACGCGGCAGCTCACGGTGACGGGCGGGCTCCCGTACTTCGGTGGCCCGGGCAACGGCTACGTGACCCATTCGATCGCAACCCTGGTCGAGCGCCTGCGCGAACGACCCGACGAACTCGGGTTGGTGAGCGGCATTGGCATGCACATGGAAAAGCACACCTACGGCATCTATTCCGCGACGCCGGGTGTATTCGAACTACCCGACGAGGCGGCGGTGCAGGCGCGGGTCGACGCCGGCGGGGTGCGCGAAATCGAAACACACCCATCTGGCCCCGCAGAGGTGTCGGCGTACAGCGTCGTCTGGAACCGCGAAGGCCCCGAGTACGCGCTGGTCGTTTGCGAACTGCCGAACGGCTCGCGCTGTTACGCGAACGCCGTCGATCTCGAGCTGCTCGCGGCCATGCAACGCGAGGAATGGGTGGGTCGCAGCGTCGAGTTGCGACCGGGCGAAGATCCGCGGACCGGTGCGGTCAACCTGCTCACTGCCGGTTGACACCTTGCTTCTTGGCGGGCCGCGACCATCAACCTTGTAGAACCCAACAAGGGAGGGCGCGGCATATGTCTCGTCGTGATCGACTCATCCAGGAACACCGGCACGACCCCTATCAGGCTCGCGCCAAGCTGAAAGAGCCGAGCGTATGCAGTGGCTGTCAGGCCGCCTTCCACAATGGCCGCTGGCAATCGCTGTCCATCGAAGACGACCGGTACCCATCTGGCGGCGGCCTACTGCGCGTCCACTGGACACGCTGAGGCCCGGTCGTACCAGGCGGTGTCACGCAACATGTCGACGAGCTGGGGCTACTTCGTAGCGCTGTTCTCGACGTAGGAGGCGACGGGCTGTGTGCCCTTCCACGGCGGCATGAAGCTCGGCATCGTGCCGGTGGTTTCGAAGAGCTGCTTGCCTTTGCGGTCGATGACACGCACGAGGTATTCCTCGAACTTCTTCTCCGACTTCTCGTAGAGCTTGTTCGGGATCACCACGTAGGCGATTCGTTCGCCGTCGGGTGACCAGACGGGGTGCGCGGCGGACAGCTCGGTGTCGGTGGTCAAGATCCTGGGCCGGCCGGTTTCGAGATCGACGAGCAGGAGGTTCGCGGTGCCGATGCGGTCGGACACGATGACCATCTCGTTTCGAGTGGGCGATACCGTGGCCGAATGATCGTCGGAGCGCGGTGTGCTTGCGATTCGCCTGGTACGGCTCCCCGGCGTGAGCTCGAGCTGCATCAGGCTTCGCGGCTGTTTACGAACCTGCTGGTATTCGAAGAGGATCGCCTTGCCGTCCGGTCTGAACGTCGGCTGGCCATAGATCCCGTTCGGAACCGGGCCGAGGGGTCGGGGTTTGTTGCCCGACTTCAGCAGCCACAATTTGTCATCGGTCGAATCCTTGGGGCTGCGACCGTGGCTCACGATGCTCGTGCCGTCTTTCGACCAGGCGAGGCTGAGCATGCGGTAGCCGATCTCTTCCGATTCCGAGGCGATCTCGCGCTTGCTCGTGGCAATGTCGACGATCGCCACGCCGGCGTCGGTGACTTCCTTGACCTCGCGCGGCGGCATGCGAAAGGTGTGGGCGACGAACTTGCCGTCGGGCGACCACACATGTAAGCGCTGCACGAGGTCGGCCTTCTCGCGCACGTTCTTGCGCTCACCCGAGACGGGGTCGAGCAGCATGACGTTCGACCGGATCATCCCGTCGAGGTTGCGCTCGAGAAACGCGATGCGACCCGCGGCGTCGGACCACTTCGGCCAGCGTTCATCGAGGTCCGTGCTTTGGCTGAGGCGTTGCAAGGCACCGTCGGCGATGCGCGCGCGCCAGAGGTCGAGCCCGCCCTCGGCCGCAGCCGCGAAGACCAGCCCGTCGCTGGCCTTGCCCGACAGCGCGTCGGCGGCAGTCGCCGTGTTGGTCGCCGACAGGGACGCTGCCGCAACGCAGAGCAGAATGGATAGAGAAGAGAATGGACCGCACAGCCAGGAGGCGGTGCGTGTCACGGTCTCGTTCATGTCTTGGATCTCCATGTACGGGTCGCGTCGAAACTTCGGGGCGGGGACTCTACTCGATCGCAGAGGAGCTGTATCGACAGGTTTCGATGCCGCTGGACGTCATATCGTTGCCGGGTTTCGCACCACGACTCCAGGAGCCGGCAATCCGCGCGTTACCATGCGGCATCCAGTAGGGAAAACCGCGCCTCGAGCGTGTGGGACGAGCTGCGATCAGTGTCCTGGCGCCAGCGCCGGGAATGGGAGGGTTCGCGATGACGAAGCGGAGTGCCACGAGCAAGATCGGGCTGTTGCTGATGGCCGCCGTCGTGGCGGCGACGGGCTGCCGCGAGAAGCCCGAGGAACCGGTGCATACCGCAGACCCCGAAACCGTTCGCAGGCTTCCCGCTGGGGAACTCGTCGGGACCACGACGCCTGACGGCGCACATGCGTGGTTCGGCATTCCCTTCGCCCAGCCGCCGGTGGGCGAGCTTCGCTGGCGCGCACCGCGACCCGCACGGCCATGGGCCGGACGTCGCGAGGCGCTGGCCTTCGGTGCTTCGTGTGTGCAGTTCGCGGGCCCCGGCGGCGGCCGGGGCGGTGTCGAGAGTGGCGACGTGATGGGGTCGGAAGACTGCCTCTACCTCAACGTCTACGCACCGCCATTCGCCCCCGACGCCGTGCCCGACGAAGCCGCGCGGTTGCCCGTCATGGTCTGGATTCACGGCGGTGGTAATTCGGTGGGCGACGCACTTCTCTACGACGCGAGCCTGCTCGCCACCAGGCAAGAAGTGGTCGTGGTAACGGTGCACTATCGCCTGGGGCTACTCGGCTGGTTCTCTCATCCCGCGCTGCGACCACCCGGCACGAGCCCTGAAGACGGTTCGGGCAACTACGGCACGCTGGATCTCGCGCGCAGCCTCGCCTGGATACAGGAAAACATCTCGGGCTTCGGCGGTGACCCCGAACGCGTGGTCGTCTTCGGCGAATCTGCGGGCGGCTCGAACGTGTTCTCGATGTTGCTTTCGCCGAGTGCGAACGGGTTGTTCACGGGCGCGATCGCACAGAGCGGTAGCGCGGTGACGCGCTCGCTCGCAGAAGCGGAGAACTTCGTCGACGACCCCGACCCGGGCGACCCCGCGAGTTCGAACGAGGTCTTGTTGCTTCACCTGCTTCGCGATGGAACGGCGACGGATCGTGCGTCGGCCCGCAAAGCGCTCGAACAGATGAGCCCGGAGGAGGTCGCTTCTTATCTGTATGCGATGTCCCCGGCAGAGTTGCTCGAGATCTTCGATGGGAATGGTTTCGGGGGCATGTATTCCTCCCCCGAACTTCTGCGCGACGGGACGGTGTTGCCAGGTGAATCGCCCGTCGACGCATTTCGACTGGGGAAGTACAACCAGGTCCCAGCGATCCTCGGGACCAATCGCGATGAAGTGAGGCTCTTCCAGTTGTTCACTTCGCCCTACGTCGCGCGCTTCATGCGGCTGCCGCTCTGGGTGAAGGACGTCGACCTGTTTCAGGCGATCGCCGACCATCCTTCGCGGATGTGGAAGGTGCGCGGAACCGACGCCCCGGCTTCGGCGATGCGCGAAGTGCAGGGCCCGAGTGTCTACGGCTATCGCTTCGATTGGGACGACGAACCGAAGGTCATGATGCTCGACGTGGGCGACGCCCTCGGCGCTGCACACGCGCTCGAGATCCCCTTCGTGTTCGGTTGGCTCACCCTCGGGCCGGGTACGCGCTTCGTCTTCGACGACGAAAGGGAGCGCGACAACCGCTGGCTCTCCGATCAGATGATGTCGTACTGGTCGAACTTCGCGTACGAGGGAACGCCCGGGCGTGGGCGGGCGAACGATCAAGCCCGTTGGGCACCGTGGTCGAGTGCGGCGGAGGGCGGTGAGACCTTCATGGTGTTGGACGCGCCGCAAGACGGGGGTGTCCGCATGTCGACGGATGCGCCGCTGACACGCGAAGGCGTGATCGCGGGTGTCGCGGACGACGCCCGTCTGGGCGATCGCCCCGACGTTCGCTGCGAGGTCTATCGCCAGTTGCTGGCCTGGGGCAACGACATGACGGCAGACGAGTACGCGCGCGTCGAACAGGGGATCTGCCAGCGCGACTATCCCCTGGCAGATCATCCGCCCACGCGCTGAGCATGACCTCGCGCCCGCGATCGCTGGGAGTTTCCCCGGTTTCGGCCCCATAGACGGCCCCGGGGCCAACCTGGTGCGATTTCCCTAAAGCACCCAGGTCTTTACACCGAGCCCTGCACCTGTGTGTGGGCCGCGCGCGTGCTGAGTTGAGCAGGTCTCGGTTCGGTGAAGGTGAAAGCAGCTGTTGCGTCGAGTAGGAATCGCCGCGCCCACGCAGCACCCTGCGGGCTGGTCAATCGATTGGAGGAACGGAACGGGGGAGGATGGCTCTGCCCTTGTCCTTCCTGGCCCTCCAATCTGGTTTCGGCGAACAGCGAAGACTGACTCGTCACTCTTTGGTGTTTGCCTACTTGTCTTCGTGTAAGAGCAAGACGTGTGCGAACCCGTAAGTGCGAATGATTTGCCGATAGACCGCGTTTCAGCGGGTTTGAAAAACCTTTTCCGCCGAGCCGGAAAACTCGTTCTTCAAATAGGAACGAATTTTCCGTGATGGAAGACGTTTGCCACGAATCGGGCGGAAAATCGCCCATTCGGGCCGCGAATTCCGGTGGCTCGGCGCCGAAAGGGGAGCCTTCAGCCCCGAAACAAGAGACGGCTGAAGAACGGGCGATGGTCGGCGACGACGCGGTAGCCGACTTCGACCAGCCAGATCAGCGGCGGGAGGGAGAGGACGGCGGCCGTCCGGCGCCAGCCGAGGCCCGCGAGGACGTACAGCGCGGCTCGCCCCGCCCGCAGCAGTCGCCCGTCGGCGCACACCACATGGAAGGCGTCCGCACAGGCCGCTGCGAGTTTCGGGGTCATCGGGGGGCCCGAAACGCCCTGGTAGGGCTGCAGGTCGAAGCGGCCCTCGTGGTCCTTCCGCCTGACCCAGGCGGCCAGGCGACGTCAGAAGCCGCAGTCGCCGTCCCACAGAACGAGCTCGGGGTCCGTCTCCGTCACCGGCATGTGTCCCTTCGGATCAGCTCCTGGGCAATCGAGTCTTGCCGAGCTTCAGGATGCGGTCGAATTCCTTCTTTCGGATCGGAACGACCGAAAGGCGCGAGCGTTTGATGAGCGCGATGTCGGCAAGCGGCGCGTCGCTCTTGATGGTGGCGAGGCTCACCGGTTCGGCGAACGCGACGACCGGCTCGAAGTCGACCACGACCCAGCGTTCGTCGTCGGTCGTCGGGTCGGGATACGACTCGCCCACCACCCTGGCGACACCGACGACTTCCTTGCCTTCGTTCGAGTGGTAGTAGAGCGCGAGCTCGCCCTTCTTCATGGCGGCCAGGTTGTTTCGCGCTTCGTAGTTGCGGACGCCGTCCCAGTACGTCTGTCCGTCCGCGACGAATTCGTCCCACGAGTATTTGAAGGGTTCGGACTTCACGAGCCAGTGCTGCTTGGGCATGGGGTCTCCACGGCGGGATGGGATGGGGGGAGAGATGGAACGCGATCAGTCGGGCGCTTCAGCCGCGCGCCCCAGGACCGAGGGGCTGACCGTAACTGAACTCGACGATGTTTCCGCCGGGGTCTCGAATGCCGCAATAGTATCCGACCGGATAGGGCTCACTGCGAGGCGGCCACACGAGGCGCTGCTCACGTTCGGCCCTTTCCGCCAGGGCATCGACGCGGGCCTTGCTCTCGAGCGCGAAACCGAGATGGCCAAAGTCGTCTTCGGCCTGCACGGCAGCGGCCTTGCCTCCGTCGATCACGACGATGATGAATTCATTCTCCCTACCCGGCTCTGCGAGCCAGACCACATTCGAATGGTCGTCGCCGCGGCTGTGGCAGACGTGCATGCCGCAGTAGTCGCGATAGAAGTCGATGCAGGCCTGAAACTCGTGCACATGAAGGGCGACGTGGGTGAGGGCGGCGTTCAAGGCTCTTCTCCCGCTCGTTCATGTGGCGCGTTGGCGCCGGTCGTGCGAACGCCGCTACGAGCCCGGCGCGAGAAACGCTGCGAGGGCAGGGATGTCGGGTTCCAGGTAGGGGAGGGGCACCATCAGTGCGGTATCGCGCCTGGGCGTGTAACCCTCGGGATACTCCTGGCGCATGATGCGCGCTTCGAGGAGCGCTAGCGAAGCACCCGCCACTGCGGGGCCGATGCTGCCGTCGATCTTCGGGTCCGGATTGTGACAGGCGATGCAGTTTGCGGCGTAGACGCCCTTGCCGCGGGCAGCGAGCGCCGCGGGGTCGGCCGTAGGAGGTGCTTCCTGGGCGGGCGGTGCCGGGGGTTCCCCTTGCGTGGGCGTTGCTTGCGGGGTTGTGGCGGGCTTCTTGGGTTCGTCCGAACCACCGCACGCAATCGCGAGGCTCGCGAACACGGTTGCCAGCGTGACGGCAAAGACGCGGGCGGGGTACAGGAGGCGGGTCATCTCGATGTTCCTTCACGGTGGGCGCGTGCGCTGCTCTTGTCGAATCGCGGCCAAGCTTAGCGGTCGTGCTCGCGAGTCGCCTCGCGTTCAGGTGTCGACACCGAATCGATACGAGGTCGTCGTTTGCGTCGCGGCAGGTGGTTGCAGTCGCGGGTCCGGAAAGTGTGCGTGTCGGTCGGCCGAGGGGAAGTTGCGCGGACACAGCACGGTCGCTGCGGCGCCGCGCGTGCCGGTCGTCGCTTCGAACCAGACGGCCGGGCGCGTCGACGAAACTTCGACGTGACGTCCCGACTGCGGTTCCCAGAGTTCGGCCACCCTCGTAGGCGCCGAGCGGTGGGTCGACGTGAGGTAGCAGTAGCCATCGCCATTCGTGGCTGCGAGGGGTTGTCGCGTACGCCGGTCGAGGGGCGAACCCGCGACACCACGTAGATGCCCGGTCGCGTGACCCGTGGCGTCGCATTCGACGATGTGACGACTGGCGATCTGGACTTCGTGTCGAGTCGCGTGCGACGTCGAGCCATCGGAATCGCTGCCGAGCTCGAAGGCGAGCGGGGTCACGAGATCGATCGCGACCGCTTGCTCGCAACGGGCGGTGTGTTCGACGCGCAGGGTTCCGAGGGCGTCGAGGCGGTATTCGACCGAGCAGCCGACTTCGCCGTCTCGGCCGTCCTCACTTCGCGGGCTCTGGTAGTGGAAGCGGACCCCGTCAGCGAGCGCCTCACCCCACCACACCGATTCGGTGAGACCGTCGCCGTCGTGCCCGACCAATGCACAGCGCGTCGAACCGTTCCAGCGGTTGTACTGCAACGACTCGAGCAGCGATCCGGCGTCGCCACCGTCGGACGCGGCGTGGTTCGGGGCATCACCTGGACTCGCTGCGATGTCGCAGGCCTGCTCGAAGCCGCACACGCGCGCTCGCCGCCCGGAGCGGTCGGGCGTCTCGACGGCGAGCACGCTGGCTCCGAATTCTGCGAGGATGACACGCACGCCGGAGGCGCTGTCGAGCACGAAGGCGTGGACCGGGATGCCACGCCGGGTGTGCCCGATTCGTCGTCGCCGCATGGGTGCCCCCCTCTCGCCGTCGATTTCATCAAAGAACCACGGCGCTGCGCCCATGGCAATCGAAATCGTCACGGGGGGGGGAGCCATCCGCGAGTTACACTGCCCGCCGCCTCACGCGACTCGCGGCAGGGCTCCCGGTCGGGGGTCTGGCTCCGAGGTCGGGCCAGAGCCCGAAGCGTCCGTGGCAGACGAGGAGAGCGCGTTGGAAGCCACCTTCAAGCAATTGGTCGATCTCGAGGCGATCTGTGCCGAGATCGATCGGCTCGACGCGTGCCTGGCCGAGTTTCCCGGAGAGGAAGCCGTGGTCGCGGCGGGGATTCGCGATGCGAAGGCGGCACTCGAAGCCGCGCGGGCTGCGCTCGAACACGAAGAACTCGAAGAGCGCCGCCTCGAAGCCGCGATGAAGGACCAGGAAGCGCTGATCCTGAAGCTCAATCACCAGAGCGCGCAGGTGGCGTCCAACGAAGCCTATACCGCGCTGCAAAACGAACTCGAAGCCGCCGAAGCCGCCAAGACCGACTTCGAAACCCAGGCGCTCGAACACATGGAAGCGATCGACGCCGCGAAGGAGGTCCTAGCCAAAGAGGAGGCTGCGCTCGCGAGCGTCGAAGGCGCCGCTCCGGACCAGCTCGCCGACATCGCCGCCCGCCGCAAAGGGGTCGAAGACGAACGCAGCGGCCAGGTGGCAGAACACGACAAGATCGCGCCGGCCATCGACGCGAAGCTACTCACCCGCTTCGAAAAGATTCGCGCGCGCAAGAAACCCGCCATCGGCGTCATCGAAGGCAAGACGTGCCCGGTGTGCAAGATCGCGCTGCCGCGGGTTCGCGTGTCCGAGATCATGGCACTCGAAGGCGTCTTCGATTGTTCGAACTGCAAACGCTTGCTCGCGCCCGCCAAGGCGTTCGAATAGGCCTGCGGCAGCCTGCGTTTCAGGCGCTGGCGTGAAGTCGCGGTGGTGCGTCGGCGAGTTCGTCCGAGGCGTTGGGGGTCGGTTCGGCTTCGCCGATCGTCACGGTGACGCTTCGCCGGATCCACCCGGTCGGGGTTTCTAGCGTGGTCGAACTCGCAAAGCCGTGAAGCGCGATCGGTACGCCTCGTACCTCGGCGCGTTCGAGTAGGGCGTCCAGGTCCAGGTTCGGCAGTTCGTCGGCATTTTCGAACAAACAGACGACTTCACCGCGTTCGAGTGCAGCTTCGATCTCGCTCGCGGGTTCGTCTTCGCTCCGGGGGACGATCGCCCCGAGCCAGCGGGCCACCACCATGCGTCGGTTGGCTTCGACGTTCGTGTGACGGGTGACGAAGCGAACCGGCCGCTCACAGGCCGTGGTAATGACCGGCCAGTCGAGCCACCCGACGCGATTGGCAACGACCACGCAGGCTCCTTCGCGCGGGATGTTGTGGCGTCCGTGATAGCGGACCCGGTAGCGCATCGAGCCGACGAGCCAACTCCCCATACGCAGCAGGAATTCGGGGTGAACGATGATCAGATAGATCGTGTTCAGCGCATTGAACAACGCGAGGAACAGGAACAACTCGGCCGTGTCGAAGCCGATGCTGTAGAGCGCGGAAACCACACCCGCCGACACGACCATGTACATCGCACCCGCCACGTTGTTCGCTGCGATCACCTGCGACCGGGTCTTCGACTCGGTTCGATGTTGCAGCAGCGCGTACAGGGGCACGATGAAGAAGCTCGAGGCGATCCCCATCGCGAAGACATCGAACACCACCCGGTAGATCAAGGGGTCGGCCTGGAGCGTCATCAGGCTCGTGAGCGACAGCGTCGCCTCGGGAAGCACCGAATAGTCGAGCCAACCGATGTCGAGGGGGAAGATCGAAAGCCCGACGGCTCCGACCGGCACCATGCCGAGTTCGACGGTCGCATTCGTGAGACGGTTGGTGAGCGTCGAGCCCAGCGCGATGCTGATCGTGAAGAGCGAAAGAAAGAAGATGTAGACCGGCTCGTCCCCGCGAATGAAGAGCTTCACGTAGTTGGGGAGCTGCGCCATCACCATCGCGCCCAGAAACCAGAACCACGAGATCCCGAGGATGGCGAGCAAGACCGAGTTCTTCTGTTTCGAAACCCGATAGAGCTGGCCATAGGAAGACAGCCAGTTCCAGCGAATGGGTTCGTCGGGGTTCGAGGGTGCGGCAGCGGGAATTCCTCGACTGGCGAGCCAGCCCGCGGTCGCGAGTGCGATCAGCGAGCCTCCGACGAAGAACTCACTTTGCAGGATCAACACACCGCCCACGATCGTGCCGGTAAGGATGGCGACGAACGTCCCCATCTCGACCAACGCGGTGCCTTCCATCAACTCGTCGTTGCGCAGGTGCTGGGGAATGATCGAGTACTTGGCTGGGCCGAAGAACGTCGACTGCGTGCCCATCAGGAAGAGGATCCCGATCAGGTAGTACTCGGCCCACGAGATCCCGAAGCTCGCGAACACGAAGCCCGCCGCCGCGAGGCACATGATGACGATCTCGAGGACCTTGACCCACCGCATCAACGTGGCTTTGTCGTACTTGTCCGACAATTGCCCGGCCAGCGGGCTGAACAGGAAGTAGGGCAGGATGAACAAGCCCGAGGCCACGGCGATCAGCACGCCGGTTTCGGCTTCGCCCATCGCGGCGCGAAACGTGATCATCAGGATCAGCGCCTGCTTGAAGGCGTTGTCGGTGAAGGCGCCGAGGAACTGGGTCCAGAAGAAGGGCGCGAATCGTCGATCTCGAAGCAGCCCCACTTCTTCTCCCGCCCGGCTCTTTTCGCCTGGTCCACGTGCGCGCAGAAGAGCGGCGCAGGCGCAATCTTGCGAGGTCGCGCGATCGCGAGCAACCCTGCGCGTCGCTGCCGGGCAGGCGGTTTCCTATGCTCGGCTCTCGGCGCGGACGCGGCGTCACATTTGCAGTGTGTCGAACCGCAGGCCGCTCGGGTTTCGGGCAATCGCAACAGAGGAGAACATCGTGGGTCTACTCGAAGGAAAGGTGGGGCTCGTTACCGGAGCGGGGAGTGGACTTGGGCGTGCGACCTGCGTACTCGCCGCAGAAGAGGGGTCGAAGGTCGTGGTCGCCGACATCGACGAAGCGGGCGGCAAGCAGACCGTCGCCGCGGTCGAAGCAGCCGGCGGCGAGGCCCTCTTCGTGTCCACCGACGTCAGCGACCCTGCGCAGGTGAGGGCCATGGTCGAGGCGACATTGTCGCAGTTCGGTGCACTCGATTGGGCGTCGAATAACGCCGTAGGCGGCGCGGGCGGCTTCTGCCCGTTGCACGAAACCGACGACGACACCTGGCGGCGCACGATGAACGTGACCCTCGATGGTGTCTTCTACTGCTTGCGCGAAGAGATCCCGGTCATGCTCGAGCGCGGCGGAGGCTCGATCGTCAACATCATCACGTCGAGCGTGACCAAGGGCGAAGCGATGCTGGCCTCCTACATCTCGGCCAAAGGTGGTGTGGACGCGCTGACGCGCACCGCGGCGTCGGAGTACTCCGGGCGAGGGATCCGCATCAACTCGGTTGCGCCGGGAGGGATGAGAACGCCCGCCATCGCGCGCTACTTCGAGCGCTTTCCCGAGCACGAAAAGCGAACCGTGGCTCAGCACGCACTGCGCCGGGTCGCCGAACCGATCGAAGTCGCCCAGGCCGTCATCTGGCTCGCATCCGACCGCGCCTCGTTCATCACGGGCGAATGCGTCTTCGCCGACGGCGGCATCAACGTCAATTCGCACATGCTCTAGCGGTCCGGCCGGGCCTCTAGCCTGCTGCCCACTTGCTGCGACGCGGCTGCGCGCGCGAGAACCTTTCAGTGCAGCTCGTGTGATCGATCGGCCCGTCACCGCCGATTCCACCGAAACCGGATCAGGACTCGGGTACTCTGGTACAGAACGAGCAAACCTCATGAGCGCGGGGAGCACGAACATGGACCGGACGAAGGACCTATGGAAGCGAGGTGAGGTGGCCTACGGGGCCTGGCTCTCGATTCCGAGTTCACTTTCCACCGAAGCGATCGCCCGTGCAGGCTTCGACTACGTCTGCATCGACCTGCAGCACGGTCTGATCGACGACGCCAATTGCGCGGAGATGCTCGTCGCCATCAATGCGACGGACGCGACGCCATTCGTTCGTGTTCCTGCGAATGACTTCGCGGCCATCAATCGCGCGTTGGATGCGGGGGCCCTCGGTATCGTGGTCCCCCTCATTCATTCCTCGGACGACGTGTATCAGGCGCTCAGCGCATGCCGTTACCCACCCGAAGGCACGCGGAGCTACGGCCCCGTTCGCGCCGCCGTGACCCACGGTGCCGACTACTTTGCTCGCGCGAACGACGAAGTCGCCTGCGTCCCCATGATCGAAACCCGCCAGGCCGCCGAAGAAGTCGAGGCGATCGCGGCGATGCCGGGTGTGGACGCCGTTTATATTGGCCCCAACGATCTCAGCCTTTCGCTGGGCCAACCGCCGGGCGCCGACAACGACGGCCCGTATGCACGTGCCTACGAATCGATCGCGAAGGCCTGTGCGGTGCATGAAGTGGCCGTGGGAATCCACGCCAACGCTGAACTCGCGCCGAAGCACGCGGCCAACGGCTTTCGCATGATCACCGTGACGAGCGATCTGGGGACCCTGCAGCGAGGTGCGCAACGCGAACTCGCTCATGCGAAGCGCTCGGGCTAGTCGCCAGTTGCTGGCTGCGCGATACGCGACTGCCTGAACGCCAACCCGATCAGCGCGCCCGCAAGTGCACCGATGGTATTGAGTGCGAGATCACTCGAAGACGAACTCCGCATCGGCAGCAGGATCTGGACGGCTTCGATCCCGAAGCTGAGAAACGCACCGATGGCCGCTACCTGAAAAGCAATCGCCGCGCTGCGGCGGTTGCTGCGGCGCATCAGGATGATTGCGGCAAAGAGACCGAGTGGAACGAAGCCCGCGATGTTGCGCACGAGGTCGTAGAAGAACCAGTCGGCCTTCATGTCTCGTAGGTGGGGAACTCCGAAGACTGCGGGGCGCATGGGCGTAAAGATCTCGGGAAAGCGGAGGCGCCCGAGCTGCGTGCGGCTCACGCTGTCGGCGAGTACGTAGCGGTCTTCGCCACTTCCCGCGGCGAGGGCCGCGAAGTCGTAGAAGGCGACCAACCCGTGTGTCCCGGCGAGTGCGGTGAAGCTCCCGTTCGAAACCGCCACGTGCTGCGCAGTGATCTCCTCGGGTGTGAAGACGACGTTGGCGATCGCGAGACCGCTGAGCGTGCCACGCCAACCCGCCGACCCGTCCGACAGGCACCCGAGCAGAAGCTGCCCTTCGAATTCGCTTCGCTCACGGGCCAGGGACCGCTTGCGCGTGTCGCCGGTCGGCAGCCCATCGACGTAGATGGTCGTGCCCTGCTGCGGACTCGACGTAATGGTCACGATGTGACGCTCGTCTCTGGCGAAACCAGCCGCGTCGATCTCCCAGTAGCCAAGGCTTCGATGTTCTGGGTCGCGCACCCGGACCACGAGCCAGTCCTTCCATTGGGCGACGATGAGCGGTGTATGCCCCGCCTGCGCTTCGATCGAAAAGATCGTTCCAAGCCCCGAGCGGGGTTCGTCGGCGGGCTCGATCTCGAACATCAGACTGATGCGTTCGTCGGGGAAGTCGCGGCTTCCCGTGAGCGCCCCCTCGCTCGTCCCGATCGCGACGGCGTCGAAGCTCACGCCGGGTCCATTGGCGACCGCCTCGACCTGATTGTCGAGAGAAAACATGAAGGGTGTCAGGCCCAGGTAGACGATCACGACGATCTGCATGACCAGCAGACCAATCAAGGCCAGATCGAAAGGAGAGCCGCGACGGCGTTGGGCAGCGGTACGATCCGACATCGCGAGGCATGATAGCCGAAGGCGGTGGGAGGGGGCCGAACGCGCGTGATAGACTCGCCGCGTCTGGAGGGAGTCACGTTGGCGACACGATCGAGCACCACAAGGTCGCGGTCGACACCAACGTCGGCTGCCAGTACATTTCGACCGGCGGCAGTCACGTGCATTGGGATGTCGGCATCGCGGGTGAGTTCCTCGGCTTCGGCCTGGACCTTCTCTACGTGGGCAACGACATCGACAGTCGAGCCGACACCGACGACGTACCCGAAGCCATGCGGAACGAAGTCAATCCCGCGGCTGGGTACGAAGCGGCGGCTCGCGCAGAGCGAGTGATCGTCGCGGTTCATCCGGAGCGAGACGAACCGGTCGGTTTCGCGTGGTGCAGCGAAGATGCGCAGGTCACGCATCTCGAAGAACTCGACGTCCACCCCGACCACGGTCGACAGGGTCTGGGGAGTCGATTCTTGCGCGCGGTGTTGAAGCACGCGAGCGAGCGAGGTGATCGAGCCGTCACGCTGACGACGTTTCGCCATCTTCCCTGGAACGCGCCCTTCTATGTGCGTCATGGTTTCCGCATCGTCGAAGGTACGGCGCTCGGCGAAGACCTCGCCGCGTGGCTCGAAGCGGAAGCCGAGGAGGGGCTCGATCCCGCGACCCGTGTCGCGATGCGCTGCGACTTCGACCGCGACGCTACCGCGACCGATCGACATCAGAGCTAAGGTCTGGCGGCCATGACCGTTGGAAGAGATCGATCGGGCCATAGAGGCGCCTGCCCTCGAACACCGCGTGCGCGCTTCGTACTCTCGCGCGCAGTGCTCCTGCTCGTGGTGGTGCATGCCACGTTCGCGGGCTCTGCCCTCGCGAGCAATGACAACGCGGGGCAGATCAGGGCCCTGTGCGCCACGCGCTTCGCTGGAGATGATGCGGCCCAGGAGGATTGCCGACGGCGCATGCACGTGGCGGCGACCGAGTTGGTCAATCGAATCGAGATGGCGGCAGAGGGGACCCACGAATACAACGCGGCCAAGGCCTGTATCGAGCGCGCGACGGTCGCAAAGCCCGCGCAGATCGATTGGCCCAGGGCACTGCTTTGCTTCGAGAACCGCGTCGAAGCGGGTGAGGTAGCCGATCCGGTGCAGACGCAATGACCGCACCAGCTCTCGCACGATCGTGAGTGGAAGCGGGGCGCAATGCAATCGAGGACACGACAGTGAGCCTGGCGAATTCAAGCGATAACGCGACCGCGTACGAAGACATCCGCTTCGAACTGAGCGATGGCATCGCGACCATCACCCTCAATCGCCCCGACCAGATGAATTCGTTCAGCGGAAAGATGGGCGAAGAACTCGGCCACGCCTATCGCCGCTGTGACAGGGACGACGCCGTTCGCGCCGTCATCCTCACCGGTGCCGGGCGCGCGTTCTGCGCGGGCGCAGACATGACGATGGGCGCCGACACCTTCGCGAGCCAGGACGCAAGTGACTTCAGCGCGTCCCCTGTGAGCCCACCCGCTTGGGAAGTCCGCAAGCCCATCATCGCGGCCTTGAACGGTCACGCGGTAGGCCTCGGTCTGACCCTGGCCCTGCAGTGCGACATGCGAATCGTCGCAGACGAAGGCAAGTACGGTGTGCTGCAAGTGCGCCGCGGCATGATGCCCGACGCGCACTGCCACTGGACGCTCCCGCGCCTGATCGGAACCGAACGCGCGGCGTCCCTCTTGCTCACCGGTCGCAAGGTGCAGGGGCCGGAAGCCGTCTCACTCGGTCTCGCGTTGCGTTCGGTTCCCGGCGCCGAGGTCGTCGAAACCGCGCGCGAAATCGCGCGCGACATCGCCGAGAACACGGCACCGCTCTCCGTCGCGATCACCAAGAAGCTCTTGTGGCAGAGCAGCGCACTCGATGCGGGTCAGGTCGAACACGCGGAAACCGAGCTGCACCATCACCTGATGGGCAAGCCCGACGCGATCGAAGGACCGATGGCCTTCCTCGAAAGGCGCAAGCCGGAATGGAAACTCACCGTGAGCGGTGACTGGCCGCAGTGGCCGTTTCCCGAGGAAGGCGGCGAGGAATAGGGGGTGACCAATCGGGGCCGAGACTTTGCATCCCGGCCCCGTGGTTCCGCGCATCAAGCGACCGACGACGACGCAGCCCACTACTGGGAACTCGGCCTGCGCAACATCAGCGAGATCCTCGCCGCCGGAATGGAGGAGGGCATCATGCTCCACCTCGATCGCCTGCTATCGCCTCCGGCCGGGCCCCTAGCGATTTCCCGGTGTCACTCCATACTGGGACGACGGGCCCACGGCCCACGGAGGAGATTCGATGACGGGACCGCTTGCGGGCGTGAAAGTGGTGGATTGCGCGGCCTATATCACGGGCCCGTTCGCGGCGATGCTGCTGGGAGACCAGGGTGCCGACGTGGTCAAGGTCGAACCCATCGGGTTCGGCGACATGCTGCGCCACCTCGGGACCGGTCGCGGCGGCATGTCGACGGTCTTCAGTGGCACCAATCGGAGCAAGCGCTCGATCGCGCTCAACCTGCGCGAGGAGGCGGGCCGGGACATCCTGTTCGAGCTGATCGCAGACACCGACGTCTTCATCCAGAACTTCCGACCCGGGGTCGTGCAGCGGCTCGGGATCGACGAAGCGACGCTGCGCGAAATCAAACCCGACCTCGTCTACGTGTCGATCAGCGCCTTCGGTCAGGAAGGACCCTGGGCGAGCAAGCCGGCCTTCGACCACGTGCTGCAGGGCGCGACGGGCTTTGCGCACATCCAGACGAACAAGGAAACGGGCGAGCCGGGCTTCGTGCTCCACACCGTGGTGGACAAACTCACGGCGCTCACCGTGAGCCAGGCCGTGACCGCGGCGCTCTTCCATCGGGCCAACACCGGCGAGGGGCAACACATCGAATTGTCGATGCTCGGTGCGGCGCTGCAGTTCCTGTGGCCCGACGGCATGGTGTCGGAATCGCTGCTGGGAGAAGGTGGAGACCATCATCCCCCGCTTTCGGCGTCGTATCGCTTCGTGACGGTGAAGGACGGTCATGTCGTGATCGCCGCGCTCACTCCCGACCAGATCCACGGGGTCATGCGCGCGGTGGGTCATCCCGAGTTCATCGAAGACCCGCGCTTTTCGACCGTGCAGGCGCTGCTCGAGAACCTCGACGAATTCCAGGCCGCAACCACGGCCGCCGCGCTGAAGCTCACGGTGGCCGAATGCGTGGCCGCCTTCGAGCGCGAAGACGTTCCCTGTGCACCGGTCATGAGCCCGGCTGAGATCATCGAGCACCCGCAGACCGAGGCGCAGCGGTTCATCAGCGAAGTCGAACACCCCGTGATGGGGCACATCCGACAGACCCGCCCGCCGGCGACCTTTTCACGCTCGGCGGTGCAAGTCGAGCGGCTCGCGCCCGGGCTGGGCGCGGACACGCGTGAGATCCTCGGTGAACTCGGCAGGGACGAAGAGGCCGTGAACGATCTCGCAGCGAAGGGCATCATCGGCTTGCCGAGCTGAAACCCCGTCCGCACTCAGCGGGTTTCGACCTTCCGCGCACCCAACAGGTTGAGCTTGAACTTGCGGATCACGTCGGGTTCGATGCGGGCACTATCGTGTGCTTCGAAGAAGAGCGCGTCCTTGGGGCACTGCACCACGCAGGCGCCGCAGCGGATGCAGCGGTCGTCGTGGGCGACCACGACCTTGCGGTTGGCTTCGTCTCTGTCGAAGCAGGCTTCGGGGCAGACTTCCCAGCAGCGGAAGATTCCGTCGCACAGCGATTCGTCGAAGGCGATGTGCCATTCGCGTTCTTCGAAGTGGCTGCCTCCTTCGGTGGGGGTGGAGCCCGCATAGTCGAAGGTGAGCAGGCCCGTTACGAAGGCCGGCGCCGCGACCGCGGCCACCAGCGCGCCGGTACCGCCGCCAGCGAACAGGGTCGCTGCAAGGGAAAGCGCGATCGAAACACCGAGCAGCATCCAACGCCTCGCTTCACCGAGGCGGTCGTAGAGCGTAAAGACGAAGACCGACATCGCGGCAATCAAGACGGCCAGCGGGAGCGCCCACGTCGGCGCCAGCCCGAGCGCCAGGCCACTCATGATGAGCGTCGTCGGGGCGCCCCACATGAGCGCCATCTGCAAACGCTCGCTCAACGGGAAACGCACGCGGCGCATGGCGTCGGTCTTTTCGCGCTTGTCGAGGTAGGCCGGGATGTCGTGCATGTCGACCGGGCCGAAGCGCACCTTCCAGCGGCTGCGTCGGAAGACGTCGAGCGCGAGCACGCCCGTCGCGGCGAGTTGGGGAAGGATGACCTGGCGGTGCTGCACCTTGTCGGCGATGCCCGATGTCTTGAGCGCCGTCACGACCTGATGGGTCGAGAGGTGGCCGCCCGACGAAGCGCACCAGACGTTGATTCCGCCCGAGGGCGCGACGAGCAACCACGCGTCGACTCCTTCGAGGGCGTGCGTGAGGCGACGCACCGTGAGGTCGAAGTTGCCCGTCAGCAGAACCGGGCTCGATTCGTCCGGCTGGCCAATCGCGCGCAAGCCGGCTTCGGTCGGCCAGGGAACGAGGCGAAAGGCGGTCTGCAGGAACTCGCGGGTGAAGGTTCCGAGTTGGCTTTGCAGGCTCATGGCTCCACCTCTTCCTCCGCACCGGCGACGACGAGGGCGAGGCTTCCCATCATCCAGCGTTGTTCGCTGCGAAGTGCGTAGCCCGCGCCGTGGATCTCGCCCCAGAGGTTGGCGATCGGCTGGGAGAGCGTTCCGACGAGAAGCCAACCGATCGCAGCCTGTGGAAAGCGCCAGACGCGTTGTGCGAAACGCTGAAGGCCGCCCGGTGCATGCACTTCGTCGGCGACGACGAGTCGTCCTCCCGGGACCAGCAGTCGCCTCGCTTCGCGCAAGACGTACGCCCGCTCACTCGGCGACATGTCCGAGAGACACAGGCTCAAGACGACCGCGTCGAACGAAGCTTCGGGCAGCCCGTCGATTTCGGCCGCGGTCTGTTCGATGAAGGTCGCGCTTGCATCCGAAACGTCGCCGATGCGTTGCTTTGCCTGTTCGAGCATGTCGGGCGATTGATCGATCGCGGTGACCTTTGCCCCGCGACCCAGCAGGAGCCAGGTTACGGTCCCCGTGCCGCAACCGATCTCGAGCACGCGATCCCCTGGCCTGGTGACCGCTGCATTCGCGACTGCGTCGTGGAGCCGGGTGACGTTGCCGAAGGTGATGAACCGCATGCCCGCGTCGTATCGCTCGGGCGACCCTTCGAGCCAGCGCATCAAAGCAAGTGAACTCATGGTGCCAGCATCCTCTTTGTTACGACGACGAGGTCGTGCGCCAGGGACTCGGGGTCTGGCAGGGCTTCCTCGTCGATGAAGTATTGGAGCAACAAGCCGTCGATCGCGGCCATCAGGATCGAGGCCTGGACTTCGGCGGCAGGTTCCCCGGCGATGCTTCCATCGCGCTGGCCTTCGGCGATCACGCTCGCCAATCCGCTTCGGATCGCCTGAAAGAAACCGCCCATCTCGCGGGCGTCCTGCAGGCGAAGGTCCATGAAGACGCGCCCGAAGGACGCCCATTCGGGAAACAGCGCCGCGCAGGCGCGCGCGAGCTGTTCGATGCGCGCGATCGGCGTGCCGGCTTCTGACAGGCAGGCGCGAAAGACCTGCTCTTCCTGCTCGAGCATCTCGCTCACCATGTCGGCGAGCAGCGAATCCTTGTCGGGGTAGTAGTGGTAGAGGCTCGACCGCCCCATGCCGGCGGCTTTGGCGACGTGGGCGAGGCCCGTCCCGCGAACGCCGCGCTCGGCGAAGACACGTCGCGCCGCGTCGCGGATTTCGTCTCGCTGGTTCGCGGGGTCGACGACCTTGGGCATGGGGCCTCCTGACCGCCCCATCATGCCTTATTTCGACAGTGTTGTCGAAATAAAACCGCTGAAAATTCAGCCAAGTACGCCCGGAATTTGGCTGCTAGCCCCCGAGCACCCGGCGCAGGTAGTCGTTCAGGAAGCGGCCTTCGCGAGTTTCGCTTTGCTCGATTGCGGCTTCCGATCTCGGCCGCTCACGTACTGGCCATAGGGGCCGAGGAGCGGATGGGCGCGGACCTCTTTCACGCATTGTTTCGACAGCCGGTTGCGATGGGGCTCCATGCAGCCGACCAACTCGAGGGTCGGCGAATTCGAGTTCAATTTCGGGCAGTAGCGGGCGGTGTCCGCGTCGCAGTCGCTCGCGAACGCAGAGGGGGCTGCCAGCATGGCCAGCGAGAAAACCAGGGAGGCAGCGCAGCGGCTCGGCAGGCTCCACGGCATTCGGCTGATTTCGTAGAGCATTCAGTCGAGGTTGATGACGACAAGCCCGAAGGCGCTTGAGGCTCAGGCGTCGCGCTTGCGCTTCGCGTAACGCTCGAGGAAGCTGCGGTGCTGCTCGGGTGTCCCGATCATGACGAGGGTCCCGTCGCCCGGCAGTTCGGTCGTGGCGGGTGGGTTGGTGAGCGATTCGCCGTCGTTGCGCACCGCGACGACGTTCAGCCCGGTCTTGGCTCCGATGCCGCTTTCGGAAAGCGGTTTGCCGGCGAGCTTGCGCGGGACGGGTTCGATGAAGAGTTCGGTCCCCTCGCCGATGATCACGAGTTCGCGCTGCTCGATCAGCGAAACGATCGTCTTGACCGCAAGGGCCACGTGGCTGAGCGCGAAGTCCGCGCCGGCGCGCCGGATCGCGGGTAGGTTCCACTCGTGGGTGATGCGGCTCACGATGTGTGCGTCGGAGTTGAGCTTCCGGCAGTACACGGCCAGGTAGATGTTCGTCGCATCGTTGTTGGTGGTGAGCAGGACCGAGGGGGCTTCGAGCAGACCGGCCTTCAGGATCGTGTCGAGGTTGGCGCCGTCCCCGACGATCACCTTGTCGGACACTTCCTGGAGCGAGGCTTCGAGCGAGGCATCGGAATCGAGGATCGTGACCTTGGCCTCTCGCTCGTGCAATGTAGCCGCAGTCGAACGCCCCACGGTCCCGCCACCGATCACCAGAACCGGGTTCTCGTTGGCCTGATAGATCGTGAAGAAAGAATCGAGTTCGGTGAGTTGCTCTTCGGTACCGACGATCACGGGAACACTGTGCTCGGAGAGCAGGGTGTCCGGCTCAGCCGCCATCAGCGCCCCGCCTTCCCAAACACCAACGATCGACAACCCCGTGAGTTCGCGCAGGCGCGACTCTCGCACGGTCTTGCCCGGGAGCTTGGTGCCGTTGATGGGGAACTCTGCGATTCGCAGGTCCTCGAAGCGGCCGATGCGATGCGCCTGTCGTGTTCCGACGGTGACGCGGCTTGCGAGGTGTTCGCCGAGTTGGTCCTTCAGCGGCAGCGCGTGTGTTGCGCCGGACAGTTGCAGTAGGTCGACCGAATCGGCGCTGGCCGCTAGCGCGACGATGGGGACTTCGGAGGCGAGTTCGCGAATCGTGAGGATGATGTTGGTGTTCGTTGCATCGCTGCGGTTGGCCAGCACCAATCGGGCCTTGTCGATGCGCAGCGCTCGGTAGGTGTCGATGACCTCCGGCATGGCCGTGACCACCGACACGCCATCGCCGTGAAGTTGGGCGGCGCGCTCGGGGTCCGGCTCGATGACGAAGTAGTCGATGCCGAGTTCTTCCAGACGATCGATCAGCGCGGCGGCGATCTCTTCGTAGTGGCAGATGATGACGTGGTTCTCCACGTCTTCGGGCGCTTCGCGCGGCGCACGCAAGCGAACCTGGGCCTCGAGCCAGGGCGCGTAGAAGAAACGGATGAAGGTGAAGGGCAGCACGATGAGCAACATCACGATGCCCCAGATCAGCACGACGATCGTGAAGCCGCGTCCGAGGTCGCTGTTGAAGGTGATGTCCCCGAAGCCGAGGGTGCTCATCACCGTGAGCGTCCAGTAGAGACCCGTCAGCCACGAATGTTGCTGTCCCTCATACACCATGATGAGGTGGAACAGGACCGTGGACAGGGCCATGCTCGCAATCAGCAGCCCGAAGTAGGAGGCGAGGGCCCGGAGGTTTCGCCTCATCTCCTGCTGGCCGAGGATGTAGACCAACTCAGACGGCAAGAATTTCATCGCGGCCGGAAGTGTATCGCTTTGGAGAAAAAACCAACGCGTTGGTCACCCCCGAACGCTGGTTTTGTGAAAGATTGTGGGAAGTCGCCGCATCCACCGGTCGCTCCGCATCTCGACCGACTCGCTCGTCTTCTCGTCGAGCAGGCGACTCACGTGATCGCTGCCGTCGCAACGAATCGCCTCGAGATGCACGCAGCGCTGCAGCCGCAGGCCGTCGAGTTCGCCTTTCGGGTCGAGGGTGGCGAGGATCTCCTTCTCACTTCGACCCGTTCGCCTCGCCGTAGATCGAGCTTCGTTTCGATCGATCGCGCAGCCATCGAATCCATCTCACCATGGCCACTTCAGCTTCGAGTCGACGCGAGTACGAGCTTGCGTGCGTGGAAGGCTTCGGCGTACCCCGAAGGCGCACGCGCTTCGACGCCACGGACGGCCATCAGGCCCCGAAAGGCGTTCGGCTGGAACCAGTCCTTTTCGTGTTGTGAGACGTACGTGTCGTACAGGATGTCGAGCTTGGTTTCGACCTGGTTTTCGCTGAGTGGCATGAAGACGTTGGGGACGCCGACGTCCCCGTCCCATTTCGGGATCTCGTATTCGAGGACCAGGTGGTCGCGATACGCGTTCCAGGTGACGTCCGACACCATGCGGTGGTCTTGATGGCGGTCGTCGCGGTAGTGGGTGAAGACGACGTCGGGTTCGAACGTGCCGCGATGGTCGTGTATCGCCTGTTTGACGGCCGCGCCCTCGTAGGGGAGGTAACCATCGCGAAAGGTTTCGACCTGCACCTGCTTCGACACGTCCTCGACCCCGAAGCGCGCCGCACTGGCGCGGGCTTCTCCAGCACGCACTTCGTCCGACGACAAGATCAACCAGCGCATCTCGAGGTGCGGGAACTGTTCACGCAGGGCGAGCAGGGTGCCCCCGCAGCCGATTTCGATGTCGTCGCAATGGGCGCCGAGGCACGTCACCTTGACGGGTTCCGAAGGGTCGCGGGCGAGGAGCAGGGGGATCACAGGTCGCCCCAATCGCCGTTCCAGACGCGCCACGGCGTGTCGCCCACGCGCAACATCTGTTCGAATTGCGTCTTGTCCTTGAAGGTGTCCATCGCCTTCCAGAAGCCGTCGTGGGGTTGCGCGAGTAGCTCACCGGCTCCGATCAAACGCTGGAAGGGTTCTTCGACGAGTTCTTCACCTTCACCCAGGTATTCGAAGATCTCGTTTCGGAAGGCGAAGAAGCCGCCGTTCACGCGAATGTGATCGCCGTGCATCGGCTTCATGTTGCGCACGTTGCCCTGCGCGTCGGCGTCGACCACGTGGAAGGAAAGCGGTGCCCGCACCGTGACCATCGAAGCGATCTTGCCGCTGCTCTGGAAGTTCGAAAGGAACTTGTCGAGGCGCATGTCGGTGAGGCCGTCGGCATAGTTGGCGAGGAACATCTCCTCCCCTTCGAGGTGCTCGCGCACCGCGCGAAGGCGCATGCCGATGTTGGCTTCGATCCCCGTGTCGACGAAGGTGATCTTCCAATCGTCGAGATCCGAATTCAAGAGCTCGACCTCGGAACCCGAGCCCTTCCAGACGAAGTCGTTGGTGAGACGTTCGTCGTAGTCGATGAAGTAGTTCTTGATGGCTTCAGCGCGGTAGCCCAGGCAGAGAACGAAGTCCTTGTGCCCGAAGTGGGCGTAGTACTTCATCAGATTCCAGAGGATCGGGCGCTGGCCGACCGGCACGAGAGGCTTCGGCACGGCTTCCGATGCTTCGCGAAGTCGCATCCCCATGCCACCGCAGAAGAGAACGACCTTCATCGTGCTCCTTCCTCGTTCGTGGCCGGGCAGCTCTTGCGCCGGCAGCTCGATTGGTCAGTCACAGATGCGTACCTCGGGGATGGGAACGACGAAGCGTCCACCCCAGCTCTTCACGACCGACGTCGACTCGATGATCTCGCGCTCGAGGTTCCACGGCAAGATCAGCACGTAGTCGGGCTTCGTGCGCTCGATCTCGTCCGGGTGGAGGATCGGAATGTGGGTGCCGGGGAGGAAACCCCCCTGCTTGTGAGGGCTGCGGTCGACGGTGTAGTCGAGGAAGTCGGTGCGAATGCCACAGTAGTTGAGCAGGGTGTTGCCCTTGCCCGGTGCGCCGTAGCCCACGACCTGCTTGCCGTCGCGTTTGGCCGCGATGAGGAATTCGAGCAGCTTGCGCTTGGTTTCGCGTACCTGCTCGGCAAAGCGTCCGTAGTAGGCGAGGGTGCGCATGCCTTCCTGCTCCTCGCGTTCGAGCAGCTCGCCAACCCGTTCGCAGATGTCGTGGCTGGGCGAGTCGGTATGTCTCGCATAGATGCGAATCGAACCGCCGTGGGTCGAGAGTTCTTCCACGTCGAAGAGCGTGAGCCCGTGCTTGGCAAAGAGTTCGTTCACGGTGCCAAACGAGAGATAGGAAAAGTGCTCGTGATAGATCGTGTCGAACTGGTTCCCCTCGATGAGGCGCATCAAGTGGGGGAATTCCATGGTGACCACGCCGTCTTCGGCGAGCAGGTGTTTCAGGCCGGCCACCAGGTCGTTGATGTCGGGGACGTGGGCGAGCACGTTGTTGCCGGCAATGAGATCCGCACGCCCGTGTTCCTTCGCGACGAACTCGGCGGTTTCGAGCCCGAAGAAGCGCACCAGCGTGTCGACGCCCTTCTCGCGCGCGGCGGCCGCCGTGTTCGATGCGGGCTCGATCCCGAGCACGCGTACGTCCCGTTCGACGAAGTACTGAAGCAGGTAGCCGTCGTTGCTCGCGACTTCGACCACGAAGCTCTTCTCGCCCAGCCCGAAGCGTTCGCTCGTAGCGGCCACGTAGCGGCTGGCGTGTGCGAGCCACGAATCACTGAACGAAGAGAAGTAGGCGTACTCGCCGTCGCCGAAGATCTCGTCGGGGGGCACCAACTCTTCGAGTTGCACCAGGAAGCACTGGTCGCACAACCAGACGTGGAGCGGATAGAAGGGCTCCATGTCCGCCACGTCTTCGGGGGTGCGGTGCTTCTGGCAGAGCGGCGACATCCCGAGGTCGACGAAGGTGTGTCGCAAGGAGGCGCCGCAGGCGCGGCAAGGGGGTTCGCGGGTCGCTGAGGACATCAGCTGGAACCTCGTGTGCCATCGTTCATGTCGACGAAGCGCAGGTTTTCATCGAGGCGTTTCTGGTCCAGTAGTTCCTGGATGCGCGCGATGCGGAGGTAGCGACTGCCTTCGAGGTCGTCCTTCGTCAAACCGATGCTGCGGTAGGCCTCGTCGAGTTGGCCCACGCCTTTCGCCACGGTCCAACTCGGGTCGTAGCCGGGAAGCTGGCTTTCGATCTTTTCGAAGTTCACCCGGTAGCAGCGCGGGTCTGGACCCGCGCCTTCGGCGATTTCGACGCGGCTGCCCTCGATCTGCTCGGCCACCATGTTGGCGACTTCGATGATGCGGAAGGTTTCGCCCGTGCGTCCCACGTTGAAGGCTTCGTTGTGCACGACATCGCGAGGTGCGCGCAGTGCGGCGAGGAAGCCGCGGCAGACGTCTTCGACATGCACGAGCGGTCGCCAGGGTGAACCGTCGCTCTTCAGCAACACGTGGCCCGTGGTGAGCGCCCAGCCGACCAGGTTGTTGACCACGAGGTCGCCGCGCAGTCGCGGCGACACGCCGTAGACGGTGGCGTTGCGCAGATAGACGGGGCAGAAGTCATCGCTCGCCAGGGGCGCGAGGTCGGCTTCGACCATCACCTTGCTTTCTGCGTAGGGGGTGACGGGGGAGAAGGCGGCGTTCTCGTCGAGTATGTCGTCCGGGCTCGCCGCGCCGTACACGCTGCACGAAGACGAATAGAGGAAGCGTTCGACGCCGGCTTGTTTTGCGCACTTCGCCAGGTGAACCGAAGCGCGGTGGTTGATCGAGTAGGTGCAATCGGGGTTCAGGTTGCCCAGGGGGTCGTTCGAGATGGCGGCGAGGTGGATGACCGCGTCGAAGCCTTCGAGGTCCGCGGCCGTCACGTCGCGCAGGTCGCGGCGCAGCCCGGGGATGCCCGACGGCTGGCTCCCGAAGTCGCAGCCCGCGAACAAACCACTGTCGAGCCCGACCACGTCGAGCCCTTCGTTGCGAAACATGGGGGCCATCACCGCACCGAGGTAGCCCTCGTGTCCCGTGATCAAAACGCGCATGCCAACCTCTCGTAAGTCCGGGTTCAGTTCTTGGATTCATTTGCAGCGTGATCGCCCGATGGGTGATCGAGCGCCTCGAGCAGATCGTGTTTTTCGAGCAGCGCGGCGGCTCGTGCCACGAGTTCGAAGTCGAGGCCCGACCGCTCGGCGACCGCCAGTAGGTCGTGTTCTCCATCGGCCAGTTGCAGCGTCCACAGCAGGGCGATCGAGAGGTCGGCGGGGTTCGTTTCGCCCCCCATCGCGCAGTAGAGCCCCCTGCGTCCGAGTTGCGGCTCGCCGAAGGGTGCGAGGCTGCGGAAATGCCGGTTGCTGTCGAGCACACTCGCGATCTCGAGCAGGGTTTCGAGCGCACCTGCGAGTCGTTGGGGCTGGATGAACGAAAGATCGTCGGCCGAAGTGTGATATTCCGGAAATTCTCCGTGCAGCCCGCGCGAAAGCGAGCCCATGGGAATGCGGAACCCCGGCGAGTTGTACTGCCGTTCGTCGTAGCCGTAGGGGTGGAAGTCGCGCACCTCGCAGAGTTCACCGCTGCTTTCGAGCACGGCTTCGACGGCCCGGTCGATCGGGGCGTCACCCGCGAGGCTGCGCTTGTAGCGAAGCCCCTCGTCGTTGCCGATGCAGACGAGCGTCAAGCCGTGGCGTACGCGCTCGGCGGCGTCGCGGTTGCGAGCAAGCCAGGTGATCGCCCCGATCGTGCCGGGGGCGAAGACGAAGCGGTACGAAAGTCGGCGAGGCTGCGCGCGAAGCGCCTTCGCGAACGCAGTCGCGACCGCGATCCCCGAAAGATTGTCGTTCGCGAGTGACGGGTGGCAGACGTGTACCGAGATCAGGACTTCTTCCGGGCTTTCTCCCGCAATCAGCAGTTCGCCGTAGGACAGTGCGCCGTCCTCGAGGGTCGAATCGATGCAGACTTCGTACTCACCCGCTTCGAGCGATTCGCGTTGACGGTGTGTGAGACAGAAGCCCCAGTTTTCGTCGTAGTAGGTCGTTCGGTAGGGAACGACGTCGGGGCGGTCTTCGAGGGAATGAAGGTGCGCCTCGAGTGCGTCGAGAGACATGCGCTGGGCGGGAAGCGGCGCGCTGTAGTTGACCACATGGAGGTTCGAAGCCGCGAAGTCGACGAGCCGCTTGCCGCTCGCGTCCTTGATCCACGCGTCGCGAATATTCCATTCGCGCGGCACGGTCCAGTCGAGCACCGGAGTGCCGCTCGCTACTTCGTGGCGTTCGAGTGGGATGTGATCGGAGATCAGGTCGAGGGTCGCGCGCACGCCGTCACCCGTAATGCTGCGGCAGATCGGGTAGAGCTCCCGCGCGAGCGCCATCATCTCGTCTGCCGTCATACCACTCATGCCGGGCGCTCCGCGATGCGTTCGAGCTCGAGCGGGGCATAGCCCTGATCGCGCTGCGAGATCACCACCACCTCACCGGGCCAGGCGATCGCGACGGCAGGGTCGTCGTAGCGAAAGCCGCGTGCAGCTCGAGGGGCGTGGGGGTGGCTCATCTGGTAGAAGACTTCGCTCGCGTCGGCGGTGCTCAAGAAGCCGTGCGCAAAGCCTTCGGGGATGTAGAGCATGCGGCGATTGTCCGCGCTGAGCTCGACCCCGAACCACTGCCCGAGCGTCGCAGAGCCTTCGCGGACGTCGACGATCACGTCGTAGATCGAACCTGCGGTGCAGCGTACGAGCTTGACTTCGCGGTGAGGTGCGATCTGCCAGTGCATCCCGCGAAGCGTGCCCTTGCGCGCATTGAACGAAACGTTGCTCTGCGCGAAGTGGTCGATGAGACCGTGTGCTCCAAACTCTTCGGCACAGAACGAGCGCGCAAAGAACCCCCGCTCGTCTCGATGAGGCTCGACATCGATCACGTACGCGCCTTGCAGCTTCGTTTCTTCGAAGATCAAAACAGCAAACCTCGCAACTTCCAGGTCAAGCCCGGCCGGCTCGTCGCCGCGCGCGACGCGCTTCCAGACCGTCTCGAAGCCTCGGGATCTCGCGTCGCAGCAGCAGCGCCGCACCGGGAACCCACAGCACGATCACGAGGCAGAGCCCCGCCGCCATCCGCACGAGCGCGCCATACCCGGCTTCGCCAAGCCACCCTGTCACCTCGACCGTTGTGAGTGTCACCGCTGCGACGAACAACGTGGCTGCGATGTCGGCTCGCAAGATTGGAAGCTTCAACCCCCGCACGGCGATCGCAAGGGTCACGTACCGAAATACCTCCGCACCGGCGAGTCCTGCGATCGCGCCAGCGGTCCCGAAGAAGAACCAGCCCAGCGGCAGGCAGATCACGAGCCCCACGAATTTCACTCCGTTGGCGATCGCGATCCAGCGGGGGATTCCCACCGCGAGAATGAGCGAACCACTCGAGGCCTGTGGAATTTGGACCCAGGTAGCCAGCCCCAGTAGCTGAAGCATCCAGCCCGCATTCGCGTAACGTGGGTCGTATAGGACCTCGATCAGCTCCGACGCACATCCGATCATCGCGATCACGGGGAGCGAACCCAGGACGAGCAGTGGCATCTGGGCTCGGCGATAGACGGGAACGAGCCCCCCTTCGCTTTCGCGGCGACGGCTCAACGCGGGAAAGACGACGGCGTTGCCAATTCGCCAGACCACCTGGGTGGGGGTCGTGGCGAAGGTGAGCGCGATGCTGAAGACCCCGAGTTCGGTCATGCTGAGCAGCCGGCCGAAGATCAGGCGATCGGATTGTCCAGCGAGGAAGAAGAGCACGGTCGAAAGGAAGATCCACTTGCCGAAGTCGATCAACTCGCTGAGCGACCGGCGCTCCCAGGCAAAGCGGCAACGATGTTCGCGCGCCACAGTGTGAGAGAGCAGCATCTTGCCCGCGCTGCCGACGAGACCGCCCCAGACCAGCGCCCAGACACTCGGGTCGACCAACGCCCAGGTGATCGTCACGACATTGCTGAAGAGCTGTGCCGTGAGCTCGATTGCCGCGAGCTTCTTGACGCGCAGATGCCGCTGGAGCTTGAAGAGTGAAATGGAGTTGAAGCCGCCGACCAGGGCAGTGAGGCTGGCCAACCAGATCAAGCTGCGCAGTCGCGGCTCGTCGTAGATCTCCGCCATGGTGCCGCCGAGCAGTGCGGCCAGCGCAGTGAGGACGGCACCGCGAATCACCTGAACGGTCCACACCGTGTCGAGGAAGGTGGGGTCGTCGCCGCGCTTGTTCTGAATCACGATCGTGGCGATGCCGACGTCGCTGAACATCGCGAGCCCGGTCATCAAGACGCTCACCAGGGCCATCAGACCGAAGTCCTCGGGCACGAGGATGCGGGTCAGGATCAGATTGCTGCCGAGGCGAAGGCCGTATTCGCCCGCGAAGCGCAGCACCGTAACGACGCTCCCGGAAACCGCGCGCTCGCCAAGCGTTGGCCCCTGAGCCGGCTCGGGCGGTGTTTCGGGTGCCTCGCCTTCAGGGGCGGCGGCCTCGCTCTGGGGGGTGTCGCTCACGTGGAGGATCGCTCGAACCGGTTGGAGGGACGTTTTCTGCGTCGACTGGGTTGGAACTCCGCACAGGCTTCCAGGTCGTCAAGCGGGTCGAGCTGTCTCGATCGATATCGCGTATCCGCCCTGGATCAGGCCAGCACCTACCCAACTTTCACAGCACAACCATTCGGCGATCGGGGAGCCGGACTATAGCAATCCGTGGGTCTAGGCCTGCTTGTTGCACATTCGTGTAACACGGCTCCGCGTTTTCGACCGCGCTCGAAATCGCTCGCCGCGCACATGCATTGCATGCGACGACCGCATGCGGGGTTTGGGCATGTATGGCCGAGCATGCGCTTCAGCCCCCGATCGGAGAGCCCGAATGAGGTATAACGTCAACGAACGAGCCGAGTCGCTAGCGACTGCGGGTTGGCGGCATTCGCGGTCTCGTGAGGAGCATCGAGTGGTCGTCGCAGACGCACCAGACGCACCAGACGCTGGAGCCGGGGTGGGAGATGAACTGGTCCCCGGTTCGTCCCCGCGCCCCCGCCTCACCTTCGGTTTGCCTGTGCGCAATGGCGAAGATTCGCTGCCAAAGTGTCTCGATTCGATCCTCGCTCAGGACTTCGCCGACTTCGAGGTCGTCGTTTGCGACAACTGCTCGACCGATCGCACACGCGAGATCCTCGACGAATACGCAGCGAAGGACGATCGGGTCGGCGTCTGCCTCAACGAAGAGAACGTCGGCCTGGTCGAGAACTTCAATCGCGTGTTTCGTCTCGCGCGAGGTGAGTACTTTCGCTGGATCGGCGCCGACGATTGGCTCGAACCCGGCTATGCAGCGGCGTGTGTCGACGCGCTCGACCGTGACCCCGATGCCATCGCGGCGACGACCTTCTTCGGTCTTCACCGCGAACGAGGTGGCGTCGACTTCGAACAGTTCCAGGGCGAATACCTCGAATCACCCGACCCTGCGCGACGCCTGTCGCGCTTGCTGTGGTTCTTCCATGCGGGTGTTGCGATCTATGAACCCACCTATGCAACGATGCGCCGCGAGGTACTGGCGCGTACCCATCTCTTCCAGATCCACCATCACCAGGACTGGTTGCTCACAACCGAAATGTGTCTCGCCGGGCGTTTCGTCCACGTACCCGAGTGCCTCTTTCACCGGAACTGGCCCGAAGTAGACAGCTCCGGGCACTACGCGCACCTGCTGGAGATGTACCCCGAGCGCGCAAAGTACCTGGCGAAATCTCCCTGGCTCCTGATGCGTGCGATGTTTGCGCTGGTGGATGAGGCGGAAGGCCTTTCGGCAACGGACAAGCGCCACTGCCGCAAGCTGATCTTCTGGTGGTGCCTGGGCCGCGTGGGACGGCAGGCACGTTCGCGACTTCGCAAGCTGCGGCGCAGCCGCGGGATTACGCGCGCGGCGGTGGGGGCGGGCGACGCTACGGAGTAGGGCGTCGGCCCAATCGTCCTCGGCATTCGGTCGGGTTGCCGTCTTCGATACGACGGGCAACCTGGCAATCGGCCCTGTAGAGTCGTGGGGCGCACTCGACTGCACTCGATTGCGCGCGACCCCACGATGCCCGACGACAGCCGCCGCAACGTCACCTATCGCACCGCCGAGGCCGACTACTTCGAACGTCGCGGGTTGCGACGCTTTGCGGGCGCGTGGTCGCTCTGGGCGCTCGGCGTGGGGGCCGTGATCTCGGGCGACTTCTTCGGCTGGAACTTCGGCCTGCTCGCCGGTGGGTTCGGGGGGCTGCTCGTTGCGACCGTGATCGTGGCCGTGATGTACATCGCGATGTGTTTTTCGATCGCCGAGCTCTCGCCCGCGTTGCCGCATACCGGTGGTGCGTATTCGTTCGGCCGTACGGCTTTCGGTCCGTGGGGTGGCTTCATCACGGGGTTGGCCGAAAGCATCGAATATGTTCTCACACCGGCCGTGATCGTCGTGGGGATCGGCGGCTACGTGGGAGCCATCGCGGAGAGTGCCTTCGGGGTCGTGCTGCCGGGACCCGTTTGGTGGGCGCTCTTCTATGCGTTGTTCGTCGGTGTGAACATCGCGGGGGTCGAGCTGACCTTTCGGGTGACGGTCGTGATCACCTTCGTCGCACTGGCGGTTCTCGGGATCTTCTGGGTCGGGGCGCTGCCGCACTTCGAGTGGCGCTACGCGCTCGACATCGAGCCCGACGCCGGAGGGACGGCCTGGTTTCCGCGCGGATTCTCGGGTGTGACGGCGTCGCTGCCGTTTGCGATCTGGTTCTACCTCGCAATCGAACAACTGCCTCTCGCCGCTGAAGAAAGCCACGATCCGAAGCGCGACATGCCGCGTGGGCTCCTGTACGGCATCGCGACGTTGATCGTGGCCTCGTTGCTGACGTTGTTCTTGAACGCCGGCATTGCACCGGGCGCTGCTGCGGTCGGGGCTTCCGAAGAGCCGCTCTTCCTCGCCTTTCGCACCATCTTCGGCGAAGGCGCCGGGACGACCCTGCTGTCGCTGGCGGCCGTGGCGGGGCTCGTCGCGAGCTTTCACGCGATCATCTACGCGTACGGGCGCAACATCTATTCGCTCTCGCGCGCCGGGTATTTTCCGCACTGGATGTCGGTCACCCACGCGCGCCGGAAGACGCCACACGTCGCGCTCGTGGTGGGGGCGGTGTCGGGCTACGCGGTCGCGCTCGCGATCGAATACGGGAGCGCGGTGTTCGGCGATGTGCCCGTCGGCGGCGTGTTGCTCAACATGGCGGTCTTTGGTGCGGTGATCGCCTACGTGATGCAAATGGCGGCGTACTGGCGCATCAAGGCGATGACGCAGCTCGATCGGCCGTACGTGAGCCCGCTGGGGCGGGCGGGAGCGTTGCTGGCCGGCGTGATCGCGGCGCTGACGCTGGTCTTCCTGTTCATCAACCCGGACTATCGCCCCGGCGTCTATGGCGTCGCGATCTGGTTTGCGCTCTCCCTTTGCTGGTTCGGTTTCTATGCACGTCATCGGATGATCTTGTCACCCGAAGAGGAATTCGCCCTCGAAGCGGATCAGCACGGTTGAACTGCCAGACGCAAGAACGGATGTGAATCATGAATGAAGCCAATTCTGGTGACAGCGCGAGCTGCGTCGTGCTCTGCACGTGTCCCGATGAAACCGTCGCTACGCGTATTGCTACGACCGTCGTCGAGCACCGGCTTGCCGCGTGCGTGAATCGGGTGCCCGGTGTCGAGTCGATCTATCACTGGGAAGGGCGCGTGGAGCGCGACCGCGAGGATTTGCTCGTGATCAAGACGACCGCGGCTCGCTACGCCGAACTCGAAGCGTGCATCCGCGAAGTGCATCCCAACGACGTGCCCGAGGTGATCGCGCTGCCGATCGAGCGCGGATCACGCGACTATCTCGCCTGGATCAGCGAGTCCGTCTCTTGAACAGCGAGCCTCCCTCTCCGGCGAATCTCGCCAGCTGGACCGGCCGCCGCGTCGAGGCGGGTTGCAGTCGGACATGACGTCGGGTTTGCCCGAAATGTCAGCTCCGGCTCGCAATGCCTCCGGGTAGAGTCCACCGGAGGGCGACTTCATGACTGGTCGAATTCCCGCGATATTTCCGACATCCCGAACGCCCGGAAATCACGGAAGTTGCCCCGCAACCCAGGTGGCTTCCACTTGTCAACTGGACTCGAGGCCGCGAGCTTGCCGTTGCGGGACATCTTCGAAGCAATCGGGTGGGCAGATGACGGCGCGCAAAGATCCCTGGGCAGAACTCGGCGACGAGGCCCGGGCACTCGGCGAATTCCTTCGCCAACACGACTGGGATTTCGAGCGCGCGGCGCAAGCGCGGGGCACCGAACCTCGAACGCTCTATCGCGCGTGGCTCGAAAGTCTGGGTTGAAATCAGTCGCTCGCCGCGCGCCTCTATCGTCGCAAGGGGTCGGACAAGCCCGTCAGTCGGCAGGCGATCGAAGGCCAGATGAAGCGCTGGACTTCGCGCAATGCGTCGAGGCGTTCGGCCGCGTACGCCCAGGCTTCTTCCCAGCCGATTTCCTCGTAGCCGCCGCTGGCCGTGTGGCGCAGGGGAGCGCGCAGGCGATCGGGGTCGTACTGCAGTTCCTTCAAGGCGATGGCCTTGGGACAGACATGGCGCCGGGGGGCCGTTCCGGCGAACGCCGCGGCAGCGCTTCGGCGACCTAGGTCCCCGACCCACCGCGCGCGTTCGCATAGCCCTCGGCGGTGAGTTGTTCGTATGCGAGTAGGACCGTGTTGCGCGAAAGCCCGAGTTCGCGAGCGAGGTTGCGCGAGGAGGGCAGGCGGGTGTCCGGTCGCAGGCGCTCTTCGAGGATCGCCGAACGCAGGGCCCGGTAGGTCTGGCGATAGAGGAGGCCTTCGCCGTCGAGGGAGAGATGAATCATCCGGGCCAGGGCGCCCGACAGCTGTCCAGGTCGGTAAGCGACCAGACGAGCGCTTCGTCGTTTTCGAGCGGCTGCTCGGGACGTTCGTCGCGCGCGTGAAACCAGCGCCCCAGGAATTCGGCACGCGGAAGAGGGCGGGCACCGAGGGCGTGTTTATACGGCATATCCGGATGCCCGAGGTTCCAGAACGCGTAGCCCTGCGCTTCGAGGGTCCGTGCGAGAAGCACCTGCTGCAAGGTGCCGAAGTGGCGCCACTGCGGATCGGCGGGCGAGCAGAACCCGGAAAGACTCGTATAGCTGGCCCCGATCGAATAGCCGAACTCCCCGGCGATGGGTTCGTCACGGTTCGTCGACCAGAGTTCGATGCCATGGAGTGCAAAGCCTTCGATCGGGTCGTCGAGCAAGGGCTCCATGAGTGCGCGGTAGGTGTCGAGTACCCAGCAGTCGCTTCCGTACTGTTCGACGATTCGTGGCAGCACATGGTTGCGGGGATCGCTCGTCCGCAGCGAGATGCCTTCGAGTTCGAGCCGACCCGTACGAATGATGCGGCGAAGGTTCTTCGACAGGTGAAGTTCTGGCCAGTCGAGCACCGCGTAGCGGTCCTGCATTTCGGGTATCAGCAGAGGGCCGAGTTCGTCGTGGTCGGTTGCGATGCAGATGAAGCCCGCCCGCGCGAGGGTAACGTAGAAGTCGGGGTCCCAGCGATCCGACCAGTAGAGGGTCTGCTCGAGATTCGGATACACGAGTCGCTCGAGCAGGTCCGTCTGCAGGATCTCGGCGGGGATGTACTCGATCATGTGTTCCGCTTCGCAGCGTCTTGTGGACGCTCATTCGACAGATTCATAGAATGCCACCTGGTGGCCTGCCGGGCGAAGGGGGGAGAGGTGAAGCGAATCGTCATCTGTGCGGATGATACCTGGAACAAGCCCGAGAAGGATCCCAAGAAGGACATCGCGACGAATCTGCTGCGCACGGCGCGGGCCATCCAGCCGGTCGCGAGTGATGGCACCGAGCAGGTGGTGTTCTGCGACTGGGGGCTCGGTTCCTACCACGCGTCGTCGATTCAAGGGCGATGCGAGTGCCGAGCAGAACGAATCCTATGAAGGGTTCATCAAGGTGATGGGCGAGAAGGTTCGCGCCATGAAGAACAGAAGGGGCATCTCGCTCCACAGCAGCGTGAAGCAACGCTGGGAGAAACGGAAGTCCTGTCGGCCCGACAACCTGAAGAAGTTCGTCGCCAGGCATGGCTGGGGTCAGCTTGCCTGACTGCTAACCCCTGGAGGCGTCGGGTTCGACCTTCAGGCTCGGTCGTTCGTCGTCGAAGACGAGCTGCCATTCCGGGACACGCAGAGCGGCAAGGCAGGTTTCGAAGCGATGGCCGACCGCAGTGCCGTTGTGCTTGCGCTCGAGGAAGCGCATGCCGACCGAGTAGTCGATGCACATCACCTGGCCGGCAGGGCCGAGGGTGGCATGCGGCGGTGTGTCTCCGAACAGATCGGCGTTGCGCTTTTCTGGCGTGGCGATGGCGTCGACGTGATAGCGGCGCCAGTAGTGACCGACGACGACGGGTGGGCCCGCGTACTCGTTCCACCACGGCACCCGCTCGACCATGCGCCACTTGCCCGACGCCCAGAAGCTGTCCTTCGCGGCGCGTTCGACCCCCGACGTCGCCACCTTGATGGCATTGCCCATCTGGTTGGCTTCGTCGTAGGCCGCCAGCTCTGGAATCAATTCGAGCTTGCGGTTTTCGTCCTTGATGCGGCGCCATTCGAAGTTTTCGATTTCGGCGCGCTCACGCAGGACACGTCCGAGTTTTTTCAGGTTCTTCTTGTTGTCCTCGGCTTCTTCGTGAAAGGCGTCGATCACATGCTCGGCGGTGCGCAGGCGGTCGATTGCGGGCTGGTGCCAGCAGGCGTGAACGACGCGCAGGTCCTCGCGCTCGAGGGCACCGGGAAGCTTGCGCAAGAAGGGAAGAAACTCGCGTTGCTTTTCGTCGGGGTCGACGACGACCGAGTCGTAGTGCGGCTCGCGTCGTCCGTACCACCAACCTTCGCCCGAGCGCTCGTTTTCGTGCTCGTCGCGAATGGCGTTGATCTCGTGATTGCCCGCAATGCACGAGGCGTTGTCCGCCTCGACGAGTCGCTTCACCGCGCGAAGGACGCCCGGGCTGTCGGGGCCGCGATCGACGAGGTCACCGACGAACACGAGCCTGCGCTTTTCGGCGTGGCGCCCCATGTCGTCGTAGCCGAGCTTGCGAAGCAGGCTCACCAGCGCGTCGAACTCGCCGTGCACGTCCCCGATGATGTCGAGGGGACCCTCCGGAAGTTCATGCACACAACTCGACGACACTTTGCCCCCTGCTCACACTCGCTGGCCCGTCGCGGCAAAGCGCCGCAGCCGCGCGCCATGGTAGCGGTGCGTTTCGGCCAGGCTCGCACTCCGGTTGAATCGATTCGCTGCCACGCCGCTCGGCTCCGCAAGCGGCACGAATACGCTGTCTGCCCGGCGAGATGAAGGGCGGTTATCGTATCGCGCCGAGGAGGAACACATGCGCTCTCGTGCATTCGGACTGATTGGCCTGGCCTACGTGGCGGCGTTCTTCGCCGCGGCGTTGACGGTGGCGGTCGTGCCCGCGGACAGCGCGCTCGTGCGCGCATTCTGGGCGGACGTCGTCGCGACCCTCGTGGTCTTCGGCTTCAGCAAGGCTCACGACAACTCGAGCTTCTACGACGCGTACTGGAGCGTCGCGCCGGTGCCGATCGCCATCTACTGGTGGCTACTCCCCGAAGCCCAGGGCGCCGATTCTCTGCGGCAGCTGCTCGTGCTCGTCCTGGTGAGCGCCTGGGCGGTTCGCCTTACCCACAACTGGGCACGGGGTTGGAGCGGGCTCGACCACGAAGACTGGCGCTACGTCGACCAGCGCCAGAGTGTCGGCAACCTCTACTGGGCCGTGAGCTTCGTGGGGCTGCACATGATGCCGACCCTCATGGTCTTTGCGGGTTGTCTCGCACTGTGGCCCGCATTGGTGACGGGCACGCAACCGTTCGGCGCGGTCGATGTGGTGGCCACGATCGTGACGGCCGGAGCGATCTGGCTCGAAGCCACGGCGGACAACCAACTGCGTCGCTTCCGACTTTCTGAGCCGCCGGCGACCGCGATCCTCGACACCGGAGTCTGGGCCTACGTCCGCCACCCCAACTATCTCGGCGAGATCGGCTTCTGGTGGGGGCTCTATCTATTCGCGTTGGCGGCCGACTCGCAGGCCTGGTGGACGGGCGTGGGTGCATTGGCGATCACCTTGCTCTTCCGCTTCGTGAGCTTGAAGTTGATCGACGATCGCATGGTCGCACGTCGCCCCGCCTACAAGGCACGCATCGAAAGCGTGCCCGCACTGCTGCCGCGCTTGCGCAGCCACTGAGCGGGTAGTCGCTTGGCGGGAGACGACAGGGTCCGTGCCTTCGTGGCCATCGCGGTTTCTCGGAAGATTCGCGAGGCACTCGGGCGTGTGCGCGAGGCGGTTGCCGACCGGCCGTGGGCGAGTGACGTGCGCTGGACCGCGCCGGAGAACCAACACCTGACCTTGCACTTTCTCGGTGATGTGGAGCGGTCGTTTTGCACGTCGTTGCTACGCGAGATGGAACATCGGCTCGCCGACGTCGCCGCGTTCGAACTGCAGTTGTGTGATCTCGTTGCCTTTCCATCGACCCGGCGGCCGAGGGTGATCGCTGCGCGCATCGCGGACGAAGAATCGACGTCTCGGCTCGCCGAAGCGGTCGACGCCGCGGTCAGGTCGATCGGCGGCGATGGAGGGGAGCGGCGCTTTCGTCCGCACATCACGCTCGGGCGCTTCCGCACGCCACCGCGTCGTCCCCTCGACCTCTCGGATCGCGCGATCGAACCCGAGGCAATGACGGTCCACGAGGTCGTGCTCTTTCGCAGCGAGCTTCGCCCGAACGGCGCGACCCACACGGCCATGGGTCGTGTGGCGCTCGCTGGAACCGCGGTCGAGGACTGATCCCTCGATTCCGTCTCAGGGGCAGGCCCCACCGCCCGACGCGGCAAGGCAAGTCGCACATGGGCGGGACGCTGGGCCTGGCCTACTTTCCAGCACTTCGCGATGAGGAGCGTCCAGTGTCCAATCTACACTTCGGTGTGACCCTTCCACAGATCAAACGCACCTGGGAAGAAGCGCGCGATGCGGCGCTCTGCTTCGACGCGTTGAAGTTCGATTCGGTCTGGGCCTGCGACCACATGTACGGCGTGCCCAACCCCGCGCTTCCCATCTTCGAAGCGTGGAGTCAGCTCGCCGCGATTGGCGCGATCACCGAGCACGTGCAGCTCGGCACCCTGGTGACACCGCCTTTCTTCCGCAATGTCGGTGTGCTGGCCAAGCAGGTGGCCACCATCGATCACGTTTCGAACGGTCGCACCATCATGGGGCTGGGGGCCGGTTGGTTCCCGCCCGAGTTCGAGGCGTATGGGAACCCCTTTCCGAGCCTCGGCCAGCGCATGCGCGGGCTCGAAGAAACCGCACAGGCGTTGCGATCACTGTGGACCGAACCAACGACGACGCTCGACGGTAAGCACGTCCACCTGAAGGACGCGGTCTGCGAACCGAAGCCGGTTCGCAGACCCCCGATCCTGATCGGAGGCACCGGCGAGAAGGTCTTGATGGGCATCGTCGCCCGTCACGCCGACATCTGGAACAACATGGCGGTGACGCAGTCGCAACTCGCCCAGAAGGTCGAGGCGCTGAAGCGCCGCTGCGACGAAGAGAAGCGCGACTTCGACACGCTCCAGGTGAGCCAGCAGTGTGTGGTGATCGTCGAAGAAACCGAAGACGCCGCACGTGAAGCGCTGGCGCGTGCCGGCAAGATCTACGGCGGTCACATGGGTGCCGGGCTCGAAGAGCACGGCATCTGGGGGACGCCCGAACGCGTCATCGAGTGCATCGAACGACATCGCGCGCTCGGCTGCACCGGATTCGTGATCGAGTTCTTCGGCCGTGACACGCGCGTTCCCGCGCAGCTCTTCGCCGAAGGCGTGATGCGGGAGTATGCGGACTGAAGTGCGCGCCGTGCCGCGCGCGCGGTCGACCCGCTAGGCGATCTGCAACCAGAAGCGAAACGTCGTGCCCTTGCCGAGTTCGCTCTCGACCTGGATCTCGCTCCCCATGGCGCGCACCAGGTGCTTCACGATCGAAAGCCCCAGGCCCGTGCTCCCCAACGCGCGTGAGCGCGCGGCGTCGACGCGGTAGAAGCGCTCGAAGATGCGTTCGAGGTCGTCCTTCGGGATCCCGATCCCGGTGTCCGTGACACTCACTTCGACCCTGTCGCCTTGGACTTCGAGCCTGACGTCGACCTGCGAGCCCTCGTTCGAATAGCGGGCAGCATTGCTGAGCAGGTTCGAGATGACCTGCTCGAAAGCGTCGCGGTCGCAACGACAGTCGGGCACATCGTCGCCATGGATCGCCACGCTGATCGACCCTTCGCGAAAACGCGGTGCGAACTCGGCCGCCACGGTTTCGATCAAACGATGGATGTCCACTGAGCCGAACTGGAGGTTCGCGGCGTCGCTCTCGATGCGCGAGAGCGTCAGCAGGTCGTCGATCAGGTCTGACATCCGCTGTGCATTACGAACGATGACGTCGAGGTACTGGTCGAGGTCCTCCGGCGGCACCTTCGAATTCGAGAGCGTGTCCGCAAAGCCGCGAATCGAGGTGAGAGGGGTGCGGAGTTCGTGGCTCGCGTTGGCGATGAAATCGCGGCGCACTTGATCGACGCGGCGAAGCTCGGTGACGTCGTGGAAGACCGCCACGGTACCGGCGCGCGGTCCATCTTCGGGAAAGCCCGAAGCGTGCATCAGCAGCACGCGTTCCTTCTCGGCTCGCACCGTCATCTCGCGCACGGCGATCGCCGTCGCGACCCTGTTCGTCCTCGCCTCGAGCGCCCACGCGCTCAATCAGATCTACCTGACCCCCCCGTCCCAATCGATCCAGCTCGGAACGTCTTTCGAGGTCGACCTGATGATGGACTTCGACGACGTGACCACCGGCGGCGGTCTCGAGATCACCTTCGATCCGCTCGTCGTGTTCCAGACCTTCGCGTTCGATCCCACGTTCACCGCGAACTTCGGCCTCACCGCGCCCTCCAACGGGGAGGTGGTCCAGCCGCTCGAGGTCGCATTCGGGTGGTTCACCTTCTCAGGACCGGTCGGCGAATCCGGTCTGCATCACGTTGGAACGCTCACGTTCCTCGCCTCCGGCGTCGGCTCCACGCAGATGATCACCACCGCCGCGAGTGGCGTGTCGCCCGGACCCTTCTACGGCCCCATGGATCCGTATACGCCGCTGCCGGTCACGTTCGGAAGCGCGGCGGTCGACATCGTGCCGATCCCCGAGCCCTCGACCGCGATGCTCCTCGGGCTCGGTCTGTTCGGACTCGCGATCTCCGCTCGGCGCCCAGCCGCGACCGACTGATCCGAGCGCGGTCCTGGAACGCGAATGGGAGACGCAGTGATGCGACGAACGAGCCAGATCGACTCGACGAACAACGCACCGCGAGTGACGCCTGTGTGCGTTCCAGCCACACGGGACGCGGGTGGCTCGCGATCGTGTTCGCGGCATTCCTGCTGTTGCCGATCCAGGCGCAGGCCTGCTGTTGCCGATCCAGGCGCAGGCGTTGGACGAGCGAGACGTGTTCGTCGTGTTCAACGGGAGGACCTCGCCGGTGTCGCGCTCCGCTTCATGAATAATCCGGGTTGATCGGCGTTGAGGTCGGCATCCGGGCGGAGCGTAGCTGCGCTCCGTGCGAAGCGGGTCGCCCAATCGATTGCGGTCGAGGAGCGTCGCAAAGACCTTCTTGGTGATCGCGGCGATCGGGCGTCTGGCCCGATCGCTGAGCGCGGCCTGCGCGGCGACGTTCTGGCCGCGGAGCATAAGGTTGAGCGTGCCGCGAACTTAACTGCGCAGCCGCTCCAATAGCCGGTAGATGCCTGCAATCTGGTTGGTTCCGCGGGGCGACATCGTGTTCCGAACGAGAGTCGACCCACGAATCAGCGGATAGGCCGTTGGGGGCGTGCGGCTTGCTGCGCGTTGGCGGCGATTTGGGCTCGTGGTGCTTACGCAGCGCTTACGTGACCGAATCTGCTTCCATGTCGGCAATGGAGCGCTCCACTCCAACTACTCGAATTGGGGAAGAATTCGGTGGTGGCCCGGACTGGAATTGAACCAGTGACACCGCGATTTTCAGTCGCGTGCTCTACCAACTGAGCTACCAGGCCACCGAGGCGCGGACTCTAGCCATTCCGTCGTGGAGGGTCTAGGAGGCGCGAGTGGTTCCGTGCGCGTCGTATGACGATTCAGGCGGGGTCCCCGCCGCCCCCTTCGGCCGTTGCATCCGCGTTGCCGCCCCCGCTGCCGTCGCCCGGCGCGAGGCTCCCGCTTTCGAGGGTGGCGCGCTCGAGGATCACGTTTTCGAGGGGCTTGTCTTTGTCGCCCCAGCGGCCATGTCGGTCGGTTTCGACGGTCGTGATGGCGTCGACGACGTCCATGCCCGAAAGCACCCGGCCGAAGGCGGTGTACTTGCCGTCGAGGTGGTGGTTGTCCTGGTGAACGATGAAGAACTGGCTCTCGGCCGAGCCCGGGCGCCCGCGGTTGGCGAGGGAAACGACGCCGCGGTCGTGGTGGATCGAACGGAATTCGTCTTCGACCGAGAGATCGCCCCAATTGCCGCGGGTGGTTCCGGGGCCGCGCTTGCGGGTCGCGGGGTCGCCTCCCTGGATCATGAAGTCGGGGATCACGCGGTGGAACAAGGTGTCGTCGTAGACGCCCCGTACCACGCAGTCGACGAAGTGGGCCACGGTCTTGGAAGCGACCTGGTCGTAGAGGGCGATGCGAATCGATCCGCGATCCGCGATTTCGAGGACGACCACATGGCTCGGTGCTGCGGGCCATTCGAACGCGGCGACTTCGGCTTCGTAGTTCGTGCTGCGTTCGATGGTGGGACGCAGGGGGGCGCGGCGCTCCTGCGAGTCACAGGCCGCGAGCAGCGCAGCACTCGAGAGAACGCCGGCCCAGAGCACGAGGGAATGGCCGCCCAATCGCCACCGGCGCCCGTGGCTCCGGCCTTCGGTCGCGACGCGAAAGCTCGCGATTTCCTGTGATACGGTCGGGCGCATGACTCCTTTCTCCCGATTCGAATCTCGCGGTTTGAGGTTCAGTTTGTGGCGCGCGCTTGCTGCCTCGTGTTGTCCGATTCATCGGCGAGATGGCCGCGAATTTTCACTGCTTCGAAGCGAAGTGTCATTCGATCGGGCCGCAATGCGCGCGGCGCTGGTGCTGCTGGCCCTGCTCCTGTTGCCCGCCCCCCACGCACGCGCCGCCAGCAAGGCACCCCAGCAGGCCAGGCAGGGGATGGTGGTGACGTCGCAGGTCGACGCCGCGCGGGCGGGTCGCGCCATGCTGGCGAAGGGGGGCAACGCAGTCGACGCCGCGGTCGCGACCGCGTTCGCGCTTTCGGTCACCCAGCCTTTCTCTTCGGGTCTCGGGGGCGGCGCCTTCGTGCTGATCCGCACGGCGGACGGGGAGACCATTGCCCTCGACGCGCGCGAAACGGCGCCCGCCAAAGCCCATCGCGACATGTATGTAGAAGAAGGAGTTCCCGAGCGGGCTTCCGTGCACGGCCCGCTCGCAATCGCGACGCCCGGGCTGGTGCGGGGCCTCGTGCTTGCGCTCGAGCGTTGGGGAACGCTTCCGCTGGCGACGGTGATGCAACCGGCGATCCAGCTCGCCGAAGCTGGCTTCGCGATCGGCCCCTACCACGCCAAGATGGTGGGGCGGGTCCGCAACTTCCTGCCCGCCGACCGCTTCCCCGAAACGGCGCGCATCCAGTGGGGCGAGAACGAGACCCTCGAAGTTGGCTGGACGCTCGTGCAGGAAGACCTCGGCGCAACGCTTCGCGCGATCGCCGAAGAGGGCCCCGAAGTCTTCTACACCGGCCGCATCGCGAAGCAGCTCGTCGAACACGTGGAGGGGCAGGGGGGCATCCTCGGTCTCGACGACCTCGCGGGTTATCGCCCGGTCGTTCGCGAAGCCGTAACGGGGAGCTACCGCGACGTCGACGTGATCAGCTATCCGCCGCCTTCTTCGGGAGGCGCAGTCTTGATCGAGGTGCTGAACATCCTCGAAGGGTTCGACCTCGCGAAGCTCGGTGCGGGGAGTTCCGCGAGCGTTCACCTCATCGCCGAAGCGATGAAGCTCGCCTTCGCCGATCGCGCGGCGCACATGGGCGATGCGGACTTCGTCGACGTCCCGATCGAGGAGCTGGTTTCGAAGGACTACGCCGCGCGCCAGCGCGCACGCATCAACCCGCCCTGGTTCAAGCGCGCACCGACTACGTGGGGCAAACGCGAGACCGCCATTCGCGTGAAGGGGCCGGGTCTTCCGCAAGACGATTCGGGGACCGCGCACCTGTCGGTCGTCGACGCCGCGGGCAATACGGTCGCGATCACCAAGACGATCAACACGCCTTTCGGTTCGGGGATCACGGTGCCGGGCACCGGCGTGGTGATGAACAACGAAATGGACGACTTCGCGGTCGCTCCCGATACGCCCAACGCCTACGGGCTCGTCGATACCACGGGCGCCAACGCGATCGTGCCCTTCAAACGTCCGCTTTCGAGTATGACCCCCACCATCCTGGTGAAGGGCGGAAAGCCCGTGATGGTGACGGGGAGCCCGGGCGGCCCGCGCATCATCACCACGACGTTGCTCACCGTGTTGAACGTGATCGACTTCGGGATGAACGTGCAGGAAGCCGTCGCGGCCCCCCGCTTCCACCATCAGTGGATTCCCGACAAGCTCTTCCTCGAGCCCGAGTACCCGCGCGACGTCGTCGAGGCTCTCGAAGCGCGCGGACACACGGTCGATGTTTCGGGGCGCCGCTGGTCTTCGGCGCAGAGCATCGTGATCGACCCCGACACCGGTCTGATGACGGGGGGCAGCGATCCGCGCGCAGACGGTGAGGCGGTGGGGTACTGACAGCAGGCGTCCCGCTCAGGGTGCGACGACCGCCTCGGTGTAGGCGTCGAGCTTGATGATCCGGCGCGCGACCCGCATGACGTCTTCGCGCGTCACCTCCGCAACCTTTTCGCCGAAGTGGAGGTTCGCGCCGGCGCCCAGGCCGTAGACCGCGTCGAGGGCCAGATGCGCGGCGTGCCCCGAGTTGCGCTGCTGGCTGATCGCGTGGTTGCCGATCAGGTTGCGACGCGCCTGCTCGAATTCGCGTTCGTCAGGCGGCGAGTCGAGCAGTCGGGTCAACTCGGCCAGCATGCCGGTTCGCGCGGCTTCGAGTTTTTCGGGAGCCGTCGCGATGTAGACGATGAAGTAGCCGGGCGCGTAACCCTCGACGCTCATGGCGCTCACGCTGTAGGCAAGGCTCTGCTTGTCGCGCAGTTCCAGAAACAACCGGCCGCTCTGTCCGGCCAGCAGCTGGCAGATCACGTCGAGGGCGGGGCGGTCGTCGTCGCCGACGCTCAGCCCGCGAAAGCCCATCACCAGATGCGCCTGCGCACGATCCTTGTGGAGTGCGCTGGTGCGAATCGAATGCGGGGCCGCTTCGAGGGCGGGAAGCTCGTCTCGTAAGCGCGCGCCCTCGGGCAGCGCGGCGAGTCGTTGGGAAATGCCCGCCGCGATGGCGTCGGGATCGACGTCTCCCGCCACCCCGATGGCGAGGTTCTTCGAACCGATCAAGCGCGCCTGATGGGCGCGCAGGGTGGCTTCGTCGAACGAGGCCACGGTCTCGCGCGTGCCGATCATCGGCAAACGATAGGGATGTTTTTCGAAATGCGTTCGCGCAAACAACGCGAAGGCCTGCGATGCCAACTGGTCTTCGAGGCGTTCGATCGTGGCCAGGGTTTCGCGCCGCTGCTTTTCGACTTCTTCGGCATCGAAGCCGGGGGCGAGCAGCACTTCGGCGAACAAGTCGAGTGCGGGTTCGAGTTGATCCGTCGCAACGTCGAGGGTGAGCCCGAGACTGCTTCTCCCGCTGAAGCCCTCGACCTCGGACGCGATGTCTTCGACTGCTCGCGCGAACGCACCGGCCGTCAGTCGCTCGGTACCGCGCGTCCAGGTCGACGACAAGAAGTGACACAGGCCCGCGGTTTCAGTCGTCTGCGCGAGGAGTCCACCGAGGAACGCCGCACGCACGGCCATCACAGGTGCGTTCCTGCGCGGATGCACGTGTAGCTCTGTCCCGCCATCGAGCACGTAGCTCTCGATGCTGTCGTTCTTCGCGGCACGTCGCTTCGCCGACTTCGTGCGCGCACGCGCTTTGCCGCCCAGGCGCTTCGGTGTGGGGGCAGTCGCATGGGCGTCGGCGATGCCGCCACGGATCGCGCGTTCGAGGCTGCGCCGCGTGACCTTCACCCCGGAAGCCTTCGGGAGCAGCACGCCAGCGGTGAGTGCTTCGGGCGTGAGGTATTTGCGTGCTACGCGCTGAAGGTCGTGGACCGTGGCGGCACGAAGAAGTTCGAAATAGCGCTCTTCACTGCGCCAGTCGCCGCCGAGCAGGTGGAAGTTGCCGAGCTTGCTCGCCAGCCCCGACGCCGTTTCTCGTTCGAAGTGCTCGCTCGCGAGAAAGTTGGCGCGGGCGCGGTCGAGTTCGTCCTGGCCGACCGGCTCGCTGCGAAGCCGTTCGACTTCGCGCATGCACGCGCGAACGACGTCGTGGGCCTTCGTGTCTTCGGCGTCGATGTTGATCGAAAAGACCCCTGGGTCGACCGGCGTATAGGAAGAAGAATCGATCCGATCGGCGAGCCCTTCGTGTTCGCGCACGCGGCGCACGAGGCGGCTCGACTCTGCTTCGCCAAAGAGGAAGGACAGCAGGTCGAGGTGGGTGGCGTCATCGTCGCGAAAGGCAGCGCTCGGCCAGGTGAGGTCGAGCTTCATGCGTTCGAAGGGGCGCTTCACGATCACGCTGCGCCATTCCTTCTGACGCGGTTCGCGCACGCGCTTGCGTGTCGCCGAACCGGGTGCTGCATCTTTGAAGTGCTTCTTGATCTGGCGCGCGAGTCGCTTCGCGTCGAAGTCACCGGCGGCCACGACCACCATGTTGTTGGGCGTGTACCAACGCTTCCAGAAGTTCGTGACCTTCCTGCGGTCGAAGCTCGCAACACTCTCGGCCGGGCCGAGGATCGGCAGGCCATAGCGGTGCTTGTGGTAGTGCTCGCGAAAGACCGCGTCGCTCAGCACGTGCGCTGGCGAATCCTGACTGCGGCGGATCTCCTCGAGCACGACCTCGATCTCGCGATCGATCTCGACCGGGTCGAAGGTCGAATGCCGAACGGCGTCGACCAGCACGTCGAGGCCCGTTTCGATCGCATCGCTGGGGATCGTGGCGTAGTAGACGGTGACGTCGAACGATGTATAGGCGTTGATGCGACCACCGGCGCCTTCGATTTCGCCCGCCACCTCGCCGACGCCGCGACGCTCGGTGCCCTTGAAGAGCATGTGCTCGTGGAAGTGCGCGAGCCCGGCTTCGTGTTTGCGCTCGTCGGCGCTGCCCACGTTCGCCCAGATCTGGACGTCCGCGACAGGAGCCGCGTGACTTTCGCGGAACAACAGCGTGAGGCCGTTCGGGAGAACTTCGTGATGTACTTTTTCGGAAACGGCTCCGCGCCTGGACATGGCGCGCGACACTAACCGACGGACCTCCCGGATGCTGCTTCTTTCTATACGTGCGAGAACACGGAAAGCGACGGGTTTGCTGTGAGTACGACCGCGTTGCCAACCGTTGGGCTCTATGTCCACATCCCGTTCTGCGAGCGGGTCTGCCCCTACTGCGACTTCGCCGTCGTGGCGGTGCGCAAGGTCGAACCCGAACTCGAAGCGCGCTACGTGGCCGCGCTGATTCGCGAGATCGAGTCACGAGCGGTCGAATTCGAAGGAGCGCAGCTCGACACCGTCTACTTCGGCGGCGGCACCCCTTCGCTGTTTCGCCCCGAGGCGCTGGCGAAGATCCTCGAAGCAGCGACGCGGGCCTTCGCGGCCAGCACGCCGCCTCGCGAAATCACCCTCGAGGTCAATCCCAGCACGGTCGAACGCGACCGGCTGCCAGCGTTTCGCAGCAGCGGGATCGATCGCATCTCGCTCGGGGTCCAGAGCTTCGACGACGCGACGCTCAAGCGTCTCGGTCGCGCCCACAAGGCGCACGAAGCACGGCAGACCTTCACGGCCGCACGGCAAGCGGGCTTCGGCAACGTTTCCCTCGACCTGATCCTGGCCTGTCCGCACCAGGGCTTCGACGCTTTCGCGCGCGACCTCGAAGAGGCGCTCGCCCTCGAACCCGAGCACCTTTCCCTCTACGAACTCACGATCGAAGCCGGGACCCCGTTCGAGTTCGCGGCCTCGCGCGACCAGCTCGCGCCCCCCGACGACGAAGTCGCCACCCGCATGCTCGAACACACCGCCGCCCGCAGTGCTGGGGCGGGTTTCGAGCGATACGAAATTTCGAACTACGCGCGACCGGGTTTCGCCTCCCTCCACAACCAACGCTACTGGGCGCGCGAGGCCGTGCTCGGGGTCGGAACGGGGGCGTGGTCGTACGAGGCACCCGGAGCGCGCTTCCGCTTCGGGGCCCGCCGCATGAACCCGCGAGACCTCGGCGCCTATTTCGCCGCCGTCGGTGCGGGGGGGGACGAGGGTGTCGAGAGCGAGGTGCTCACCCTCGAGCAGGCGCGAGGCGAGGCGATCTTCCTCTCGCTGCGGCGTCGCACCGGCGTCGATGCACGGGCCTTCGAGGCGGAGTTTGGTGGTAGGCCCCGAAAATTCTACGACGAGCAGATCGACCGTCTCATGGCCGCCGGACTTCTGGCCGAAACGGAATCCGGAGATCTCCGGTTGAGCGACCGGGGCCTTCTCCTTTCCGACACCGTGTTCGCCGATTTTGTATGATTTTTCGGCATGACTCACACGGAGACGCATCTTGTCACCTGATCCGTCGCACACCATCGACGACTGGGGAATCGACCTGCTGAACGATCGGCAGGCGAGGGTGATGCGTGCGGTCGTGGGTGCCTACGTGGGCGCGGCGGCGCCGGTCGGGTCGAAGACCATTGCGAACCTGCTTTCGACGCGGCTTTCGAGCGCGAGCATTCGCAACACGATGAGCGAACTCAGCGAACTGGGGTTGATCGAAAAGCCCCATTCGTCGGCGGGTCGCGTGCCCACGGAAGCGGGCCTTCGGCTGTTCGTCGATCACCTGCTGACTCCGCGCGAGGTCGCTCCCGAACAACAGCGACGCCTGCGACACGACTTCCAGGAAGCCGACCTCGGTGGCGCGATGAAGGTCGTATCGCGCTTCCTCTCCGACAACACGCAGCAACTCGGGTTCGTCTTGCTGCCGAGCCTCGACCGGGTGCGCTTGCGGCACATCTCGCTGATCCGCCTGTCGGTGGATCGCGTGATGGTCGTGCTGGTCACCGAGTCGGGTCGCACCTTCCACCGCGAATTGGAAGACCGCGAATGCGGCCCGCAGCGCGAACTCGATCGCATCGCGCCGGTGCTCAATGAACGCATCGTGGGCCGTACTCTGGCAGAGGTACGAGAAGCGATGGCACACGATGCCACGCGCCTGCGCGCCCAGGCGGGAAGCCTGCTCGCGCGCGCCGTGCTGATCGGCCAGCGCTCGCTGGAAGCAGCACCCGAACTCGACGAAGCGAGCGGGCTCGTCGTCGCCACCCGCCTCGCCCTGCTCGATCAACCCGAATTCCACGACACCGCGCGCCTGCGCGACCTGTTCGCGGCGATGGAAGACAACGAGAAGCTCGCCGCATTGCTCGAGGGCCTGCTCGAAGCCCAGGGGGTCAATGTCTCGCTGGGCGACCAGCTCGCCGAACCCGGGCTGCAGCACTGTGCGCTGGTCTCGTCCCCCTACGGTTTCGGCCGCGGGGCTTGCGATCTCGAAGCCGGTGCTCAGGGTCTCGTCGGTGTGATCGGGCCAAGTCGCATGGACTATCCCCGCGTCATCCCGCTGGTGGACCTGTGCTCTCGACTGGTGGCGGAAAAATTCAACGAGAACGCATTTCTTGAAGAGAATCCCGCCTGAGCGGCCTTGAAGAAACAACGGAAGAAACCGAAGAAAGAGAAATGAGCGATCCCAACAAGCCCATCGATCCCGACGACGAAGGCCTCGAGAGCATCCCGGCCAGTGACGAACTCGAAGCTGCCCTGCGTGAAGCCGAGCAGGCTGTCGATGAACGGCAGCAGGAGCGCGCGAGCGCCCAGGACCCGCCCGGCGCGGTTAACGCGGATAGCGCGGACAAAATGACGATCGAGCTGCTTTCGCAGGAACTCCAAAACCTCAAGGCCGAGCACGAAGCCACGCTCGAAAAGGTTGGCGAGGAAAGCGACAAGTTCCTCCGCCTGCAGGCCGAGTTCGAGAACTTCCGCCGGCGTACCCTCAAAGAGAAGCAAGACAACTTCAAGTACGGGCATCAGAATCTCGTCAAGGATCTCCTTTCGACCGTCGATAATCTGGAGCGAGCTGTCGCACACGGTGAGGAGAACAAGGACGGGGATTTCCAGAGTCTTTTGCAGGGTGTCGAACTCGTGCAGAAAGAGCTTCTGGGTGGTCTGGCCAAGCACGGCATGGAGAAGATCGAGGCGGCTGGCATGCCCTTCGATCCGGAATTCCACGAAGCGATGGCCCAGGTCCCGAGTGCCGATGTTCCGCCCAACACCGTGATCGACGTGCTCCAGACGGGTTACATGATCCGCGACCGCATGTTGCGTCCAGCACGGGTCGTGGTTTCGAAGGCCGCCGAAGAGTCACAGGGCGAGACGGCGGGAACGGATCAGTAGGGCTCGGAGACGCGACGTCGCATCTTCGAGAATCTCGGAGGCGCGATGAGCAAGGTCATCGGGATCGATCTCGGCACCACGAACTCTTGTGTGGCGGTGATGGCGGCGGGCAACGCCGAAGTCATCGCGAACGCCGAAGGTTCCCGCACCACGCCTTCCATGGTGGCCTACACCACCGCGGGTGAGAATCTCGTGGGGCAGATCGCGAAGCGTCAGGCGGTCACCAACCCCGAGCGCACCATCTTCGCCTGCAAGCGCTTGATCGGTCGCAAGGTCGATTACCCCGAAGTCGAGAGCTTCGCGAAGATCGCGCCGTTTCCGATCGTGGCCGCCGAAAACCAGGACGCCTGGGTCGACGTGGCCGACGAACACCGCTCACCCCAGGAGATCTCGGCCCTCATCCTGGCGAAGATGAAGGAGACGGCCTCCGAGTACATCGGCGAGCCCGTCACCGGCGCCGTCATCACGGTGCCCGCCTACTTCAACGACGCGCAGCGTCAGGCGACCAAGGAAGCCGGCAACATCGCGGGCCTCAACGTCCAGCGGATCATCAACGAGCCGACTGCGGCTGCGCTCGCCTACGGGCTCAAGGAAGACGAAAACAAGAAGATCATCGTCTTCGACCTCGGCGGTGGCACCTTCGATGTGTCGGTCCTCGAAATCGGGGACGGTGTGTTCGAAGTGAAGTCGACCCACGGCGACACCTTCCTCGGCGGTGAGGACTTCGACAACGCGATCGTCAACCACCTCGCGAAGTCGTTCGAAGAAAAAAACGGCATCGAGCTTTCCGAAGACGCGATGGCGCTGCAGCGCTTGAAGGAAGCGGCCGAGCGTGCAAAGCACGAGCTTTCGTCTTCCGAAGAAACCGACATCAATCTGCCCTTCATCAGTGCGACCGACGACGGCCCCAAGCACCTCGTCGTGACGATGACGCGCGCGGACCTCGAAGAACTCGTGGCCGAGTTCATCGACAAGCTCGAAGAGCCGTGCACGACGGCCCTCGAAGACGCGGGCCTCTCGAAGACCGACATCGACGACGTGATCCTGGTCGGCGGCATGACGCGCATGCCCCGCGTACAGGCCAAGGTCGAAGAGATCTTCGGGCGCGCGCCGAACAAGAGCGTGAACCCCGACGAAGTGGTCGCGGTCGGTGCGGCAATCCAGGGCGCCGTGCTCAACGGCGAAGTCGAAGACGTCCTGCTGCTCGACGTGACGCCGCTATCGCTCGGTGTCGAAACCCAGGGCGGCGTGGCGACCAGGATCATCGAGAAGAACACCACCATTCCCGCGACCAAGAGCCAGGTGTTTTCGACCACCGAAGACAACCAGGACGTCGTGCGCATCCACGCCCTGCAGGGCGAACGCGAAATGGCGGCCGACAACATCACCCTCGGGCGCTTCGAGCTGCTGGGCATCCCGCCGGCGCCGCGCGGCGTGCCGCAGATCGAAGTCACCTTCGCGATCGATACCGACGGTGTGACCAGCGTTTCGGCCAAGGACCTCGGGACCGGCAAATCCCAGGGCATTCGCGTCAGCGGCCAGAGTGGGCTCAGCGAGGAGCAGGTGGAAGAACTCGTGAGCCAGGCCGAAGAAAACGCCGCCGACGACCGGAACCGCCGCGCCATGATCGAACTGCGGAACAAGGCGACCGGTCTCGTCTACTCGACCGAGCGCACCCTCGAAGAATTCGGCGGTGACATCGACGACGAAACCCAGGAAAGCGTCCGTAAGGCAATCGAGGACACCAGCGCGCTGGTCGAGGCTGACGACTACGACGGCCTCAAGCAGGCGGTCGAGACCCTTTCCGGCGTCAGCTACGAGATGACCGAAAAGCTCTACGCCGCCCTCGACGACGGCGACTACGAGGCCGAAGAGGAATAGTCGAATAGTCGCCTCACCGGGCGTTTTTCACCTTCTCGTCTTGCGCCCGTCCCCGCCGTGCCTAGTGTCTGCCGCCATCTCGCGTGCGGCTGGACGGCAGCGGTCGAGCCCGCCCCCTCGAATCCCCCCGATTCGAAAATGTTCGAGATTCCGAAGAGTTAGGGCAGGCGCGCGGCCGCTTCGTGGCCGCGGGGCGAAAGGGTTCGGGAAACCGTGAGCAAGCGTGACTACTACGAGGTGCTCGGCGTCGATCGCGGCGTGGGCGAAGGGGATCTGAAAAAGGCCTATCGCAAGCTCGCGATGGAGCATCACCCCGATCGCAACCCCGACAACGCCGCGGCGGAGGAGAAGTTCAAGGAGCTCTCCGAGGCCTACGCGGTGCTGTCGGACCCCGAAAAGCGCAGTGCTTACGACCGCTTCGGCCATCAGGGGGTGGCGGGGGCGGGTGGCGCGCCCGACTTCGGCGACATGGGCGGCTTTGCGGACATCTTCGGAGACCTGTTCGGCGACATCTTCGGCGGTGGGCGAGGCAGTCGCGGCCGCGGCCAGCGCGGCGCCGACCTCCGATACAACCTCGAAATCAAGATGACGGACGTGCTCGAGGGGACCAAACCCAGCCTCGACATCCCCAAGATGAAGTCGTGCGAAACGTGCGAAGGCTCAGGCGCCCTCCCCGGTAGCAAGAAGCGCACGTGCGAGCGCTGCCAGGGCCACGGCCAGGTCATCTTCCAGCAGGGCTTCTTCCGTGTGAACCGCCCCTGCGACGCCTGTCAGGGCGCGGGTGAGGTGATCGAGGATCACTGCCGCGACTGCAGGGGGGCCGGCCGCGTCGAGACCGTGCAGACGATTCAGGTGACCGTGCCGGCGGGGGTCGAGGACGGTTCGCGGCTGCGGCTTTCGGGCGAAGGTGAGGCCGGGGTGGCGGGGGGACCGCCGGGCGATCTCTACGTGGTGATCGGCGTCCGGCCGCATCCGCTGTTCGAACGCGATGGCACCGACCTGCACTGCGAGATCCCGGTGCCCTTCGTGACGGCGGCGCTCGGCGGCGAAATCGAAGTCCCGACCCTCGAGGGCAAGGTGAAGACCACCATTCCCGAGGGCACCCAGTCGGGCAAGATGCTGCGTCTGCGCGGCAAGGGGCTGCCTCCCCTCGACCCGCGGCGTCCCGTCGAGCAATTGAAGAAGATGCGCGGGAACTTCTACGCGCGAATCTTCGTCGAAGTCCCCAGCAAGCTGAATGCACGACAGCGCGAGTTGCTCGAGCAGTTTGCCGCCGAAACGGGGACGGAAGTCTCGCCCACGACCTCGGGTTTTCTCGATCGCTTGAAGGATTTCTTCGACTGATCCTGCGGGACCCGGTGCCTTGGCGAGTCGCATGATCCCGTCCGCGTGGGCTGTGGCTGGCAGAACCATTGCCGCGCTGCGTGCGTGATGCGAAGGTTCCCGCGCCAGAACGGCTCGTTTGGGCGTTGTAGGGCCATGGAGCGGGCGAGCCAGGGGGGGCGGGGTGACATCGAGGCACGCAAGGACGCTGCAGCGCGATCGTCTGAACGGACGCGTATGTCTTCTCATCTGCGTCGCCTTCGCGGTTTCGTGCGCGGGAGGGCCCGCGCGCGAGGCGACCGACGCCGAGTACCGCGCCTTCGAGGCGGCGGCCCGCGCAGCACGCACCCAACCCGAAGAAGGCGTGCGCCGCTTCACCGAATTTCTGAACGAGAATCCGAAGAGCGCGTTGGCGGACGATGCGGCGGCACAGCTCGCCGAACTGTCGTTGCAAGCGGCCGACGAAGAGCGTGCCAAGGACTGGCTGTACCTGATCATTCGCGAATACCCTGGCGAAGACAACGCCGATCGCGCGCGGGTGCTGCTGGCCGGCATGGAGGCGCGGGCCGATCGTCCGCGCGACGCGCGTCGTCTGCTCGCGAAGGTTCGCTTCGCGCGGCTGCCCCCCGCCGAACGCCGACTTGCCTACCGCCTGTTTGCCGACCTGAGTGACGATGCCGTCGACCGCCTGAGTTGGCAGGTGCGCGAACGACTGGCCGTACTCGAAGAACTCGAGGACGCCGAATACGAATCGCCGGTGCTCGGTGGCGGGCTCGAAGACCTCGAACGCGAAATTGCCGCGTCGGTCGACGCGATGACGGACGAACACCTCGTGCGCGCGGGCAAGCTGCTGCGAGGCGAGGTGCCGTCGGGGCGGGCGCTTCTGCTGCTGGCGCGCCGCGCGCTTGAACGGGGCGAATTCCCCGAAGCCAGCGATTGGTTCCGCAAGGCCGACGGACTCGAGTTCTTGGGCGAAGACCAGGCGCTCTTCGACGAAGTCTCGCTCGCGGTCGAACTGCGCGAACGCATCGTCGACGGCGGTGAACGGCTGCCGAGTTTTCGCGACGTCGCCGCGCTGCCGCAGCCGGCCTACGAAACGGCGAAGGGCGTGATCGGTGTTGTGCTGCCGCTGTCGGGTCGCTTCGCACCGTACGGCGAGAAGAGCTTGCAGGGGGTTCTCGCGGCGGCGCGCATCTTCGATCCATCAGCGAGCATCGCGGCCGCGGGTGTTGACGCCGACGACGCGGGCGAACCGTCGCGCGAAGCCGCAATTGCACTCGAGTCCGGTGACGAAGACGACTTCGACGATGCCGACGAAGGCCATGAAGAACAGACGCTGCGCCTCGTCATCCGCGACAGCGAAGGCACGGCGGAAGCAGCCGCCCTCGCCATCGAATCGCTGGCCGCCGAAAAAGACCTGGTTGCGATCATCGGTCCGCTCCTTGGTGACACGGCCGAAGCGGCGGCCCCCATTGCGGACGAGCTCGGCATTCCGTTGATCGCGCTGACGTCGCGCGAAGAAGTGCCGCAGAACCGTTCCTACGTCTTCCGCCTGCGCACGTCCCCGCGCGACGAAATCCGCACCCTGATCGATCACGCCTCCAACGAACTCGGCGCCGAGCGCTACGCGATCCTGTACCCGAAGGACAACTACGGGCGCGGGATGCGGGACCACTTCTGGGAAGCGGTGTCGCAGGCCGGGGGCAAGGTGGTGGCTTCGTCGGGCTACGACATCACGGCGACCGACTTCGCCGAGCCGATTCGCAACATGATCGGCTTTGCGCTGCTCACACGCGCCGAAAAGGCGGCACTCGAGAATCGCGACAAGCTGATTCGTAGCGCCCGCCGCCTCGAACCGGAAGACGCGCGAATGGTTCGCGAGATCGCCTATGCGATCCCCGGACCCGAAGGCGACCCACTGCCGCCCCAGGTCGACTTCGATGTTCTCTTCATCCCCGACGGCCACAACAAGATCGTCTTGATCGCGCCGCAGCTGACCTTCCACGAGATCGATGGGGTCAGCCTGCTGGGGCCGAGCGGTTGGAACCATCCCGAACTCGTCACCATCGGTCGCGCCCATGTTCGCGGTGCTGTGATCTCGGCACTGTTTCACGAGGGAAGTGCTTTTCCGTTCGTCTCGAACTTCGTCGATGGCTACGAGCAGACCTTCGCGGGCACCCCCGATGTCTTTGCCGCTCACGGCTACGACGCCGCGCGCCTCGTGATGGCGCAGCTGGTGGCGGGTGCGGAAACGCGCGAAGGGGTGCGCAACGGCATTCTTCGCACGCAGGCCTTCCCGGGCGCATCGGGTGTGATCAACATCTCGCCCGACGGCAACGCGCGCAAGCGCCCCTTCCTGCTCAAGGTTCGCGGCGGCCGGTTGATCTCTCTCGATTGACCGCGTGACGCATTCTCGAAGCCAGTTCAATTTGGTTTCAGTTATCCGGCGTGCGCGGTCTTTCTCGGGGATTCACTGCGTGATTCGCTGACCCATGGAGTCTATTCGACAGATCGCGAACCCTCTTTTGGATCGCGTGAAGGGTTTTCGCCGGTAAGTTGCCAATCGCCCGCGCGCGCGGGTGTTTTGGCCTTTTTCGAGAAGAACGTTTCGCGTTGTCGACGATCGTTTTGGTCTCTCAAGTCGTTCTGGCGCACGGTCGAAAGGCGCCTTGATGATTGAGACTCCCCCCGAGAACCTTTCCCAGGAAGAACTGCCGCTCCTCCCGCTGAGGGAATTCGTCCTCTTCCCCTACATGGTGCTTCCGCTCTTCGTGGCGCGGGAATCGTCGATCGCCGCCGTCCAGGACGCGCTGGCGGGCGATCGTCTGATCCTGCTCGTGGCCCAGCGCGACCCCGAAACCGAAGAGCCGAGCAGCGAAGACCTCTACAGCGTCGGCACCGTCGCGATGGTGATGCGCAGCCTGCGCATGCCCGACGGACGCCTGAAGGTGATGCTGCAGGGCCTTTCGAAGGCCCGCATCGACGCTTTCGTGGACAAGGAATCGAGCCACTGGGCTCGCGTGACCACGCTGCCGAGCGAAGACGGCGAAGATTGGTGCGTCGAAAGTGAAGCGCTCGTGCGCGCCGTGCGGACCCGGGTCGAAGAACTCCTGCCGCTCAAGAATCTTCCGCCCGAGGTGTTGTCGATTACGACCAACATCGACAAGGCGGGCCGCCTGGCCGACATCGTCGCGTCGAACCTCCGCCTGCGGCTTCCCGAAGCCCAGGAAGTGCTCGAGGTGAACGATCCCCTCGCGCGGCTTCGCAAGGTCGATACGCTGGTGCGCCGCGAGCTCGAAGTCACCACGATGCAGGCCGAGATCCAGTATCAGGCCAAGGAAGAGATGTCGCGCGGCCAACGCGAAGTCTTCTTGCGTGAGCAACTGCGCGCGATCCAGAACGAACTCGGCGAAGTCGACCCGCGCGGCGAAGAAAGCGACGAATATCGCTTCAAGGTCGAAGAGGCGGGTCTTTCGGCTGAAGCGCTGGAAGAGTCGCTGCGCCAGCTGCGTCGCCTCGAGCGCATGCATCCCGACGGCCCCGAGGCCCAGGTGGTGCGCAACTATCTCGACTGGATCGTCGATCTGCCGTGGTCGACGACCTCGCCGGACCGGCTCGATCTAGAGAACGCCCGAACGATCCTCGACGCGGACCACGCGCATCTCGACGGTGTGAAGGAGCGCATCCTGGAATTCCTCGGTGTGCGCAAGCTACGCCAGGATTCGCGGGGGCCGATCCTCTGCTTCGTCGGCCCGCCCGGCGTCGGCAAGACGTCCCTCGGTCGCTCGATCGCCCGCTCGATGGGTCGCGAGTTCGTGCGCATCTCGCTCGGTGGCGTGCGTGACGAAGCCGAAGTTCGCGGTCATCGCCGCACTTATGTGGGCGCGTTGCCGGGTCGCATCATCCAGGCGCTGAAGACCGCGGGCACGAACAACCCCGTCTTCATGCTCGACGAACTCGACAAGTTGGGTGCCGACTATCGCGGAGACCCGTCTTCTGCTCTGCTCGAAGTCCTCGACCCCGAGCAGAATTCGAAGTTCAGCGACCATTTCCTGAGCGTCCCCTTCGATCTCTCGAAGGTGCTCTTCATTGCCACCGCGAACGCTCTCGATCCGATCCCCGGACCGCTGCGCGATCGCATGGAGATCATCCGCCTCTCGGGATACACGCCCGAAGAAAAGAGCGCGATCGCGAGTCGCTTCCTGATCCCGCGGCAGACCGCCGAGCACGGGCTCCTGCCGAGCCAGGTCGACTGGTCGAGCGGTGCGGTGGACAAGATCTGCAACGGCTACACGCAGGAAGCCGGTGTGCGTAACCTCGAACGTCAGGTTGCGCAGGTGTGCCGGAAGATCGCGCGCCAGACCGCCGAGGGGAACACGGACGTCACCAAGGTGACGACCCGCAACCTCAAGAACTACCTGGGTGCCGAGCGCTACCAGGGCGAAGGCCGTGGCGATCGCAGCGAAGTTGGTGTTGCGAACGGGCTGGCCTGGACCGAAGCCGGTGGCGAAATGCTCACCATCGAAGCGACGCTCACCAGCGGCGAAGGGTTGATCCTGACCGGACAGCTGGGCGATGTGATGAAGGAATCGGTGCAGACGGCGCTGAGCTTCGCGCGCTCGATCCTCTGCGACCTCGGCCTCGACGAACGTTGTCTCACCGCGAACCAGGTGCACGTCCACGTGCCGGCGGGGGCCACGCCCAAGGACGGCCCCTCGGCGGGTGTCACGATGGCGACGGCGTTGCTTTCGCTCGCGACCAACAACCCGATTCGCTCCGACGTCGCCATGACGGGCGAAGTCACCCTGCGCGGCCATGTGCTGCCGGTTGGCGGCATTCGCGAAAAGGCACTGGCAGCACTTCGCCAGGGCATCACCAAGGTGATCGTGCCCGCCTCGTGCATGGCCGAGGTCGAGGAGATCCCCAAGGAGCTCAAGCGCAAGCTCACCTTCGTTCCGGTGAAGAGCATGCGCGAGGTGCTCGACGCGAGCCTCGAGAGCCCGCTCGTCTGGCGAAGTTCCGAAGCGGGACCACCGATCGTGGCGCACTCGTCGGGACCGGTGGCATCCGTCAAGGGAAGCTGAGCGTCCGGGTTTCGTCCTTTGCAGTGCGCATGTGCGGGCTACGCTGCCCGCAATGTCGACTCTCGGTGAGCTTGGCGAATTCGATCTGATCGCCCGGATCCGCGCGCGCGCTGGCGCTGCGCGCGGTTCACAGGTGGTGGTCGGCATCGGTGACGACGCCGCCGTACTTCGGCCCCGTGCGGGCGAAGACCTCGTGGTGTCGACCGACACCCTGGTCGAGGACGTTCACTTCCGTTTTCGCAACCAGGCGCCGGCTACGATCGGGCGGCGCGCGCTGCGCGTGAACCTTTCCGATCTCGCTGCGATGGGTGCGCGGCCGCTCGGCTTCACGTTGGCGCTTTCGGCGCCGCCGAAGCTTCCGGTCCCGACGATCGATGCACTGCTTCGCGGGCTACTCGCCGACGCCGATGACTACGACTGCCCCCTGGTGGGGGGGAACATCGCGCGTGCTGACGACGTGCAACTCGCAGTGACGGCCTTTGGCTCGGTGCCTCGCGGCCGCGCGCTGCGACGCGATGCTGCGCGGGCGGGTGACCGGGTATTCGTGACGGGAACGCTCGGCGCCGCCGGGCTCGCACTCGTGCGAAGCGAACGCCAGGGATCCCGGCTGCGAACGCTTCCCGAGCCTCGCGTCGCAGCCGGCCGCGCGCTGATTCGCCGGCGTGACGTCGGCGCGTGTATCGACGTTTCGGACGGCCTCGCCTCGGACCTCGGGCACGTGCTTTCTGCTTCGGACGTGGGCGCCGTGATCGATCCCGCCGCACTTCCTCTACCGCGTGGCTTTGGCGCCGCCTGCGCGCGTGAGGGGCTCGACCCGACCGCGGTCGCGACCCGGGCAGGAGAAGACTACGAGCTGCTCTTCACGCTGCGGAGGAGGAAGGGGCGAGCCCAGGGTCGGGAACCCACGCCCGCCCGCCTCGCAAAGCAGCTCGGGGTGCCGGTCAGCGAGATCGGGCAGATCGTCGCGGGGCGCGGGCTGCGTGGTCTCGCGAGTGGCACGGGCTTCCGTCACTTCTGAGCGACGCGCGAACCGCGCTGTGCGCGTGTGGGGTCATGTCATGACGTGGTCATGCGCAGCTCGCATGCAACTCGCTGCAGGCGCGAAGTTGCGCATCGATGGTGGGCGCTGAATTCCGGCGTTCCTGCATCTCACAGTCCATCAAGGTGCGCTTTCGGAGGACCGATAGGCCGTGGGTGCGAATCGTCCTTACCCACAAATTCGTCCTCGGCTCGCTGTTGGTTGCGGCGTCGGCTGCAGTGTTGCCGGGGGGCATCCGGGCCCTTGGCTTCGACTTCCCCGAGTGGGGCTCGGTGTTCGTTGCACTCTGTGTCGGAGGCTGTCTCGGGTTTGCGATCTCGCGCAGCCTCGGCCAGCGCTTCGAAGATCTTCGCGATGCAACCGAACGCATTCGCAGCGGTGACCTCACGGTCGAGTTGTCTCGCACGAAGCCGAGTTTCGTGGTCGACGAAACCGACGACCTCGCCTTGAGTGTGCGCGGCATGCTCGAACGTTTGAACGCTTTCGTGGGTGGAGTGCAGGAAAGCGCCAACGCCGTAAACGGTGCGGCCCAGGACCTGGCGCGTGAAATCGGGCGCGTACGCGAAGGCAACGAAGGCATCTCTTCCACCGTTGCGCGCGCGGCCGAAGGCAACTCGCGGCAACGCCATCTCTTCCAGCGCACCAACGCGATCATCGGAGAGATCTCTTCCGAAGTCGAACTCAACGCCGGACGGGCACGCGAGGCCTTTGGCTTCGCCACGGAAGCAAATCAGAAGGCCAGCAGCGGCGTCGAAGTCTCACAGCTCGCGATCGACAAGATGCGCATGGTGTTCGAGCGCGTCGAACAGACCGGCGCCATGGTGTTCGACCTCGAAGCGAAGACGAGCCACGTGCATCAGATCACCGAGATCATCACCAGCGTCGCCCATCGCACGAACCTGCTTTCCCTCAATGCGTCGATCGAAGCCGCGCGCGCGGGCGAAGCCGGGCGCGGCTTTTCGGTGGTGGCCGACGAGATTCGCAAGCTTTCCGAAAGTGCCGGCAAGAGTGCCGACGAGATCTCGAAGCTCGTTCACGAGATCCAGTCCGACACGCGCGAAGTCGCGAACGAGATGCGCAAGAGCAGCGAAGTGATCAGTGAAGGCCGCGAGGACGTGAACACGATCGCGGATTCACTCGGCGAGATCAGCATGGCAGTTGGTGAAGCGGCCGCACGTTCGGAAGAGATCTTCCACGGCGCCGACAACCACGCGATGAGTGCCGAGCGCATGGTGACGTCGATGAGCGAACTCAAGTCGAGCGCCGAAGACAACGACGCTGCGCAGGAAGAGATTTCCCGCATGGCTTCGGGCCAGCTGCAGGCAGTGTCGAAGATCGTCGAGGGTTCGCAAGAACTGCTGACGGTGGCCGAAGCACTGCGCGAGCACCTGAGCTTCTACCGCACCGCGCAGTCGGAACCGGCGGAAGAGACGGGAGACTCGGCGTGAGCGCCCCCGTTTCGAGCCCTCCGACCAGCCAGCGTCTGATGATCTTCGAGGTGGCGGGCCACCCCTTTGCGCTGCCCATTTCGGAGGTCCTCGAAGTGGTGGAACAAAGTGGTGTTCGCTGCATACCCACTCTTTCGAAGAGTACAGGCGGTGTCATGAACTGGCACGGGGAAGCCCTGCCCGTGATCGCGTCGCATCTGCTGCTCGGCGGAGACGCGATGCCCGAACGCGGTGCCGACGAAGTGCAGCCGTTCCTCGTCGTGAGCGACCGACCCGACGGAGGTCGACAGCTTGGCTTGCCGATCGATCACGTGTGCGGGCTCGTCAATGGCGAGCGCGGACGCCCCGCAGGCAACGAAGTCGTGGTCGAGCGTCGCACCCTCGACGGCCGCGTCGTGAGCCTCGTGAACCCCCAGCGCCTCGTCGCGCAGGCCGAAGAAGTCATCGAACGAAATTCGTCCCGCTACCCGTCGGGTGCCGGGCAAGCCACACCTTAACCCGGATTATTCATGAAGCCCTGCTGCGAAGCCCGAAAGCACTGCCATTTCACGGCCTTCTCCCTACGGGCTTCATGAATAATCCGGGTTAAGCAACGAGCAACAAGCCAGGAGACTCCATGAAAGCTCGAGTACTGATTGCAGATGATGCGTCCTTCATGCGCCAGATGATCCGCGAGATCATCGAGCCCGAAGGCTACGAAGTCGTGGGTGAGGCGACCAACGGCATCGAGGCCGTGGACCAGTTTCTCGAACTGCGTCCCGACCTGGTGACGATGGACATCGTGATGCCGAAGCGCTCCGGCATCGACGCGGTGAAGGGCATCCTCGCCGAAGACCCGCAGGCCCGCGTCGTGATGTGCAGCGCGCTGGGGCAGGAGACCCTCGTGACCGAAGCGATCCAGGCCGGTGCGAAGGACTTCATCGTGAAGCCGTTCAAGCCCGACGCCGTGATCGCGACGCTCGGCAGGGTCCTCGACAAGAGCGACGACGAGGCGTAAGACGTGGCGCTCGACATGGGTAGATTCAGGGCGCTCTTCCTCGAAGAGGCCGCCGAGCAGCTCGCGGAGATCAGCCGCGCCTTGCTCGAGCTCGAAAAGGACACGGCTTCGGTCGAGTCCATCGACACGATCTTTCGTATGGCGCATTCGATCAAATCGATGGCGGCGTCCGTGGGATACGACTCGGTCGAGCAGGTTGCCCATGCCCTCGAAGACCGCATGGAGGGGATTCGTGCGAGCGGCTGCGTGCCGCCCGGCGATTCGCTCTCGGTCTTGTTCCGCGGACTCGACGGCCTCGAACAGATGGTCGAAGTCGTCCGCGAAACCGACGAGCCGCCGCCGCCGCGTCCGGAACTCGTCGAGCAGCTGTCTGCGCCCGACGAGGCATCGGCTGAACCCGCTGCGCTCTCGGCGGAACCGGAACCGCCCGACGCCGCGGAGCTGGACGTCGCGCTCGTCGCGGTGATGAACGCCCTCGAGGCGGAGTCCGGAGCAAAAAAAAAACTCTTGAACTGACTCCGGTCGTCGCGCGCGACGAAGTGCACGACCCCGCTGCGGCAGAAGACACCGCAGCCGCGGCATCGCGGGAAGGCAGCGCGCTCCCGCGCATGCCGGCACCGGCCCCGACGGTACGCGTGCGCACCCAGTCCCTCGATCGCTTTCTCGGCACCGTGGGAGAGGTGATCCTGAGCGCGCGGCAGCTGCGCCGTGTGACGGTCAAGGGTGAGGATTCCGCCGAACAGGCGGAGCAGTTCGACCAGGTCGAGCGCTGCGTCAACGAGCTGCAGCGCCGGGTGCTCGACCTGCGCACCGCACCGCTCACGCGCGCGATGGAGAACCTGCCCCGAGTCGCGCGCCAGGTGGCGGAATCCCTGGGCAAGCGCGTCGACGTGCAGCTACTCGGGACCGAACTCGAACTCGATCGTTCGACCCTCGACCGACTCAACGAACCGCTGCTCCACATCATCCGCAACGCGGTCAGTCACGGCCTCGAGTCGGTCGAAGACCGCATTCGCTCGGGCAAGACCGAAGTCGGTCAGGTGGTGATCGAGGCGCGGCGGGAAAAGAATTCGATCGTCATCGAAGTGAATGACGATGGGCGCGGGATCGACCTCGACGCCGTGCGCGATCGCGCGGTTTCGGCCGGCCTCATCCACGAGGGACTTGCCGAAGATCTTCCCGCCGAAGAGATCGTGAGCCTGATCTTTCGACCGGGTCTGTCGACCGCCAAACAGGTTTCGGAAGTGTCGGGTCGTGGCGTAGGCATGGACGCCGTAAAGGCGACGATCGAGTCACTCGGTGGCTCGATCGATCTCAGCACGACCGCAGGGCAGGGGACCACGACGCGTTTCGAAGTACCGATCACTGCGGCGGTTCAGCGGGTGGTGCTCGTAGAGATGGCCGGCGAGTGCGTGGCGCTGCCGATCACCAAGGTCGAGCGCATTTTCGAAATCGACTCACATTTACTGGAAGAAAGCGGCGGCGAAGCGTTCGCAACGATCGGCGGCGATCCGATTCCTGTGCTCGATCTCGCACGTTGTCTCGCTCTCGAACCGATAAGAAACGAGGGTCCGATCTCGCTTGCGCTCACCGATGTCCGCGGCGAGATCGTGGCGTTGCGTGTCGACCGCTTCGTCAGTCAACAGGAGGTGTACGTCAAGCCGGTTCCCAAGCTGCTTGCGAGCTTGAAGACACTCGCAGGCATGACGACCCTCGACGATGGAAGTCCTGTCTTTCTCCTCGACCTCAAGCACCTGGTTTGAGCCAGGCCTTCGAGACACTGCATCCCAACATGTTGAGCGCACAGGAAGCACGGATCGATCGACTGAGCGAACTCGCGAACATTGGCGCGGGTCACGCTGCCGGTGCGTTCTCGCAGATGACCGGTCATACGATCCGCATGGAAGTGCCGCGGGTCTGGTTGTCCGGCCTGGAGCTTGGTTCCGACGGTGCGGCGGTCAGTGTGGAAGACGCCGACGAGCGTGAATGGGCGTCGGGCGTCATCTTCGAATTCGATGGCTGTCTCAACGCCGTCATGGCGGTGCTCTTCCGGCGAGAGATGTGCGACGCCGTCGTGCGGCAGATGGTCGGCCAGGAGCAGGGCTTCCTGCCGTCCGAAACCGTCGAATCTGCACTGATGGAAGTGGGCAATGTGCTGGCGTCCCACGTCGCGTCTGCGATCGCCGACACCCTCCATGCCCGCCTGCTGCCCTCGATCCCCATGCTCTCGCTCGACGCCGCGTTCGAGCAGTTGCAGGCCCTCGCGGCGACGCGTCCGGGCGAGGGCGAGGTCTGGATCGAATGCGAGCTGGCCGACCAGGACGGGCAGCTCGGGGGCCTCGTGGTGCTGATACCGGATCGCGAAGCCGAGGCCGCCACCGACTGAAGCGCCCATCGAAGTTTGATACCGTGCCCTGCCTTCACGACTCTCTCTTGGGTTGTGGCGAACGAAGGCTCCGGTGGATCGCGACGAACTTCGAAAACTCCTTGAAGGCCTGCAACGCGGCGACGTCGAGCTCGACGCCGCGGTGAAGCGCCTTTCCCACTTTCCTTTCGTCGACACGGAGCACGCGAGGGTCGACACCCAGCGCTCGCTTCGGATCGGGATCCCCGAAGTGATCTTCGGCCTCGGCAAGACGCCCGAACAGATCGTCGACGTTGCGAAGACCTTGCGTGAAGCCGGGCAGAACGTTCTCGTCACGAGACTCGAAGCCGAAGTCGCGGCTCGCGTGCAGGGTGAACTCCCGGAAAGCGAATACGACGAAGTTGCGCGCCTGCTGTGGATCGGACCGATGGAAGTGCCCGTCGTGGGCAAGGGCACGGTTGCGGTCGTTTCGGCGGGTACGAGTGATCGTCCCGTCGCGGCCGAAGCGGCCGCCGTGGCCCGTTGTTTCGGCAACGAGGTCGAGACCCTCGCCGACGTCGGCGTGGCGGGTATTCACCGGCTGCTGGCATCGCACGACGTGCTCGCGAACGCCCGGGTCTTGATCGTGGTCGCGGGAATGGAGGGAGCGTTGCCTTCGGTGGTTGGTGGGCTGGTAGACAAGCCCGTCATCGCCGTGCCGACGAGCGTGGGTTATGGCGCAGCCCTCGGTGGCATTGCGGCGTTGCTCGGCATGCTCACGAGTTGTTCGTCGAATGTCTCCGTCGTGAACATCGACAACGGTTATGGGGCCGCCTATGTCGCGACGCTCATCAACCGCCTCTAGCGCTACGCGCAAGCGTCGATCGGGTGGCACGCCTTCGGGCGGTCGCATCCTTCATCTCGATTGCTTTTCGGGGATCGCGGGCAACATGATGCTCGCCGCGTTGCTCGACCTGGGTCTTTCGCGCAAGGAACTCGACGCCGGGCTGGCGGGCCTGGGCGTGGATTACAAGCTCCGCGTTTGCAAGGTGACCCGCGGTACGCTGGCGGCGAAGTACCTGGATGTTCTGGTGCCGGGTGTTCGTGCGAAGGCGAAGAAGAAAAAGAAGGCGAAGAAGTCTGCGCACAGCCACGGCCATGCGCATGCCCAGCATCATCATTCGCACGCCGAACCCCACGTTCATCCACACGGTCACCAGCACGGCGAGGGGCGTTCGTACGCGAAGATCCGTCGGCAGCTCGAAAAGGCAGACCTGGCCAGCGGTGTGCGTGCGCGGGCACTCGACTGCTTCGAAGCGCTGGCGGTCGCCGAGGGCAAGGTACATGGCGTCGGTTTCGAGGACGTCCACTTTCACGAAGTCGGCGCCGTGGACGCCATCGTCGATATCACCGGCATGGCGATCGGGCTCGAAGCTCTCGGTATCGACCGCGTGACTGCATCTCCGGTGGCGCTGGGGCAGGGCACCGTCCACACCGAACACGGACTGTTGCCGCTACCAGCCCCGGCAACCATCGAACTCCTGCGCGGCGTTCCGACGACCCCCGCCCATGTCGAATGGGAAACCGTGACGCCGACCGGCGCAGCGATCCTGCGAAGCCAGGTCGACGCATACGGCGCGATGCCCGCCATGACGATCGATCGCACCGGTTTGGGGGCAGGGGACGACCGGCCCGGCCCCATGCCAAACGTGCTTCGCGCCGTGCTGGGTGAAACCTCTTCGCTGGAAGGCGATCGCATCGTGTGTCTCGAGTGCAACCTCGACGACTTCAACCCCGAACACTTCGACTACCTGATGGAGCGCTTGTTCGAAGCCGGCGCACTCGACGTTTCGCTCCAGAACGTACAGATGAAGAAGAACCGCCCGGGCTTTCTCGTCCGGGTGGTCGCAACCCCCGCGAGCCGCCTCGCTCTCACACGATGCCTGCTCACCGAATCGACGACCCTCGGTGTGCGGGCTTCGGATTGGGACCGCCTCGTCGTTCCTCGCGAATCGCGAAAGATCGCCACGCCTTACGGACGCATCGGCGTGAAGTTCGTGACCGGGCCCGACGGGCGCACGGAGGTGTCGGCGGAATACGACGACTGCAAACGCGCGGCGCGCAAGCACGAGGCGCCGCTGCGCGATGTCGTTCGCGCCGCCGAAGACGCTGCGCGCAAGGTGGCGCGGTGAGCGAAGCCGTCGATGCGGGCCCTTTCGATCGGGTTCCCTCCGACCACGACGGGAAGCGCGCGGCGCTCCTGTTGCACGGCTTCACGGGCACGCCGTATGAGATGCGACCCATCGGGGAAGAACTCGTGCGTCGGGGTTATCGCTGTGTCGGTCCCGTCATGGCCGGTCATCACGAGACCCACGTCGAACTCGCCCGGATCCATTGGCGCGAATGGATCGACGAGGCCGCGGATCATCTCGATCGACTGCGCGGCGAAGCCGAGCATGTCGTCGTTGCGGGGATGTCGATGGGTGGGCTCGTGACACTGGCCCTCGGCGCGAGCCACACGCCGGATGCCATCGCGGTCATGGGCGTGCCTTTGCAGTTACCGCGATCGATTCGCTGGCGCGTGCCGATCGGGAAGTACCTGAAACCGTACTTCCCCAAGACCGAAGGCCCCGGCGGACCGGACATACGCGAACCCGGAGCACGCGAGCGACACCCCGGCTTCGACGCGATCCCCGTGGCGGGTACACACGAGATCTTGAAACTCCAGAAGCACGTGCGCGGTGTGCTCGACAAGGTCGTCTGCCCAACCATCATTGCCCACGGCGCGCACGACCAGACCGCGAGCCCGCGCGACGCCTACCGTACGCTGGGTGAGGTCAATGCCGGACGTCGCGAGATCTTCATCGGCGAAGAATCGGGGCACGTGATCTCCGTCGACTACGACGGTGCGGAGTGTGCGAGGCGCATCGCCGACTTCTTCGAAGCAGCGCTTGCCGACCAGGGGGCGTAGCCCTTTCGTAGCTCCGAACTCGCGAGCGTATCAGCCCAGGTGGTGGAGATACTCGATCAGTCCGGCTTCGTCGGACGCGGTCATCGACTGGAACTGCAGGCCGAACCCGCGATGCCCCGAGCCCGGGACCTGATATAGCACCTCGGCGTCGAACTCGAGGTGCCGACCCATCGCCGGGATGTTGAGGTCGCAGCGTTTGACCGCGCCCTGTGCAAAGTGTTCGCCACTGCGCACCATGATGCCGCCGCGGCCGAGCAGGACGGCCGTCGAGGGCAGGTGGGCGCCGTCGATCTGGACCGACAGCTGCTGGGGATAGCGGGTGAAGCGGCGGCGCTTGGGCTGCTTGATCGTGCGTTCGAGATGTCGAGCAATCTTGGACACGTCGATCGGATAGCCGAGATAACCGATGGCCCCGGCCTGCTGTGCGGCCTTGCGGCGCGATGCACGGCGGTGGGCGTCGACCAGGATCACGGGGATCTCTTCGATCCCCACGACGCTGCGCAGAGCGGGGATCAACTCGATGCCTTCCGAGCGCCCGAGGCTCACGTCGGCCATTACGAGTTCGGGCGAAATTCGATCGTAGTAGTCGATGGCTTCGTTGAGGGTATGGGCGACCAGCACTTCGTAGTTGCGAAGCCGCAGCGAGTCGATCGCGCTGCGTTCACGTGCGAGCTGCTCGCCGACCAGCAGGATGCGTAGCGGGCGCTCCTTCGGTTCGTCCGAAAGGTCGACGATGGTTGCCGACATCGACATGGCACGTCGTCGCTCTTCTTCTTTGATTCGGCGGTCCATGTTCGTGAGCTCTTGCAGGCGATTGGTGATCTGGATCTCGAGATCGACGGCCGAGTCGACCTCTGCATCGATCTCGATCACGCGATCTTCGGGGCGCTGAAGCGTCACGCCACCGAGTGGCCCACGGCTGGGGAGGATCACCTTGCGGGGCTCGCAAACCTGTACCTTGACGGCGCGATCTTCTCCCGCGAGAAGAACGCTCAACATCGCACCGTTGTTCGCGGCGTTGACATCGGCACCGAGTTTTCGGAGCCAGGCCTCGGCGTTTCGCAACTGGGTGAGGTGAGCGTTCCACGCCGCGCGAATCCGGGCTTCGAGGGACGCGGCGTTCTTGCAGTCGCCGATGGGGATCAGTGGAAGAACGAAGAGCGCGGCCGGGCGTAGGCACTTGATCTGTTCGCGACCGGCGGTCGAGAAGACGATCTCCGACAGCGCGAGTGATCCGTTCAGAGTTTCGATTGAGCGCCCGGTGCCGTGCATCGAAGCCAGCACGCTGCGCCCGCCCGGCAGCAGACGTGCGCGAACACCCATCGTCTGTAGACGATGGAGCATTCGACTCTGGTCCGATTCCCCACCTGCTTCCCGCACCTGCGACCGAAGCCTCCGCGATTCTCGACAGCTTTGCTGATCGGCAGGATGGAAGCGTTCCTTGAAGTTGCCCGTTGCTGATGCGGAATTGCGTGTCTGCTGCTGTTCAGCCTGCTCTGAGAGCATCTCTTGCCGGTGATCGTGAGGTTGCGGTAGATCCAGTATCCGAAGAGTTCGATGAACTCCTCCTTGAACACGTACTTGACGCCGTGGATTGCCCTCAGGAGGAGATCGAGCGATACCAGCGAGATTGCCAGGAGGCGGGCGACGGGATCGCGGGCCACCATCCCAGCCAGGTCGAGCAGTCGTCCGGTGTCCAGGTCGTTTCGAAGATCTGCACGCATGCGCATGGGTCTCGCCGGCGACACTCTACTGAGCGCCGGCCTATTCCTCTTCGAACGCGGCTTGACGTCTTGCCATCGCGCGCTGGCGCTCGGAGATCAGGGGGCTGCCTTCGCGCCACATGTAGCAGCTGTTGATCATTCCCCCGATGGCGCCCACCGGTGGCCCCTCGGCCTTCCCGTTGCTCTTCGTGTCGTTGCTCTTCGTGCCTGTAGGCGTTTCGGTGCTCGTGCGTACGAACCAGCGGTCGGTAATCGCGGCGAGCACCTGGATGTGTCCCGGTGCCATCTGGAGCAGCGCATCGCGTACCAGGGCGCGATCGCCGCGTGCGCCGAGCAGGTCGCGCACGCGACTCGACAGGCCAGGCACGATCGGGTGACCGAGCAATGGTTCGAGTTCGTCGCTGCGGTCGTGCCACACCGCGTCGGCGAGGTTCGGAAGCACTCGAACGCGTTCGGTCGCTTGCAGGCGACCGATGCGAAAGGCCGGTGGCTCGACCAGCCCGACGATCCGCACCTCTTCCTGGCGTTCCAGGCGTTCGAGCGGCGTTTCCACCATCTCGTGAGGACGACTGTGTACGTCCGCGAGTTGGACCGAGATCTCGATCTCCCCGCCTTCGATCTCGAAGCCGTCGATGAAGATGCTGCGCCAGAAGAGCCGCTCACCGACGTGGCGCTTTTCGCGATGACGCCGCGCGACCTCTTCTTCGTGCATGACCGCCCGAGGGATCGCGGCCGCCATGCCGAAGAAGAGCGTCAGGAGGTGTGAGCAGCCCAACGCTCCGCCGAACTCGCTCGAGAGTTTGCGCCCGAAGTGCTCGTCCATCACTTCGCCCTGCAACGCTTGCAGTCGCGGCGAAGGGTCGCGGCAGCACTCGCCGCTGGTGCGCTCCGAGGCGTCGATCGCCACGTGGGGCTGTGCGACTTCGAGCGAGTCGATGCGCAGGCTGTTCGGATCGACGACCTGCTTGATCGTCATGTGGTGGATGATCCCGGAAGGTTGAACGTCCTGGGTCATCGGCACGAAGCCGCACTTGCGCAGGTCGATGATGTCTCCGCGCACGTCCCAGCGTCCGTCGCCGCGCAAGGCGGCCACGATCGTGAGCGATCGGGTGTGGAGCGGAACTCCCGTGATCTTCAGCGGCACTCACTTCCCCTGGGTGACCAGTCGGCTGAGCTTAACCCAGGCGATCGCTCACGACCGAGTCGCCGACTCGCGGGTTCTGCGCAACCAACCCCAGGCGAGGCACGTCGGCTCGAAGCCCATCGCCGCGGTTCACGTCGTAGATCAGAGGTGCCGTGTCACATCGCACGGTGCGACAAGCGGGCCCTTCGATCACCTCACCGCCGAGTCGGTGATAGGCGAGATAGGTTCGGCACAACGCGCGCGCGGCTTCCGTCTTCATGCCGAAAGCGTCAGCACGCCCGGTTCACGGGTGAGACAGGCGAGTCAGAATCGAACTCAGCCCCCTCGTCGCGAAGGTGGCCTTGGTAGCAGCAAGGGGACGAGGAGTAGGGCCGCGAGGCCCAGCGCTCCGCCAGCGATCGCGGGTGCCCCGGCGCCTCCGACGTCGACGAGCCAACCCGAGGTGAAGTTCGACGCCACAGCCCCGAGCCCTGCGCCCACGAAGCCGAACGCCGCCTGGCCGGTCGAGCGCAGGCGATTGGGCACCAGGGCGTCGATGTACACCGGCATGCCCATCATCACGCCCCACACCGTAACGCCGTGGAGGATCTGCACGGCGGTGAGGACCGTCATGTCGCCCGTCAGGCCGCTGACCAACCAACGAATGGCGGACGCACCGATCCCGATCGCCACGATGCCGCGCTTCCCCAGCAATTCGACGCTTCGCCCCAGTACGAAGACCAACGGGATTTCGAGGGCGATCATCCAGATCCACATGTGGGCGATCGCGTCGACTTCACCGCCGTGACTACGCACGAGTATGGGAAACATGTGCATCGGTCCCTGCATGGACATGTAGGCGAGAAAACCGAAGGTGAGCGCACGCAGCAGGTTCGGTTCTCGCAGGAGCTGAAGCCATTCGCCTGCATGAGCACGCACGCGCGTTGCATGGGTGCGTGGGATCGCGAGCGCCGCCACGCCGCCGACCGCGGCAAACGCGCTTGCTCCGACGAACATCCAACCCAGCACGGGTTCGCTGCTCCCCGGGTTCGCGATGCCGGGTGTGATCCCGACCCCGGTGAGCGCAGCGAGACACAAGGGGAACGTCACGACCACCAGCCCATAGGCAAGCGTTCCCCAAACGCGTACGCGTCCCAGGCGATGGCTCCCGTCTTCGTCGAGTGCCGCGATGCTCGCCGACATGGTCATGGAGCCGAACGAGGTGAGAAAGACCGCGAGCAACGCCGTGGTGGCGGCGAAACCCAGAAAGCTCTCCTGCCTCGCGAGCAGCGCGTAGAACAGCGATGCACCAAAGCAGATGGTTGCGACCACGCGATTGCGGCGTCCGGTCCGGTCGCCGATCTGTCCCCAGATCGGCTGCATCACCATCCCCATCAGCGGCAGCAGGCCGACTACGATGCCCGCTTCGGTGCCACTCAGCCCCGCGTTTTCGGTGAGGTAGAGCGTGTAGAACGGCAGGATGAACCCGAGTCCACCCAGGCCAAAGGCCCAGAGGAGCGAGAGTGTCAGCGATGCCCGCCGCGGGTCCACGTGGTGGGAAGCTGGTTCGTCGGTCTGCGACGCGTTCGATTCTCTTGCGGGGCTGTTGTTCGACACGTCTGCGTTCGCTCGACCGATGTTGAGTGGGCCCTGATGCTTAGCACTCGCGACCTCACTCACGCCTCCGCTGGGCGTTTCAGGTGGCCGGGTGTTGCGATGCGCGTGCCAGTCCACCGCCGTAGACGTCTTCGGCAGCGTGGACTCAGAGGCCCGCCGCAGCGAGGCCGGCCTGGATCTCTCGGGCTACGATGCTGTGGCCGAGAGCGTTGAAGTGCCTGTCGGGCAGGTAGATCGAACGCTCCAACGCAGCTCGCTTCAATGCACCGAGGGTGTCGATGCTGATCACCCCACGTTCTCGCGCCCAGGAGATCAGCGTCTTCTGCGGGTGCAGCGGGTCCGCGAGGAACGCGGCGCCTTCGGGTTGGTCTGCATGCAGAAGCTTCGTGAGCAGCTCGAAGTTCTCGCTGGTCTGAGGGCTCGACGGCAAAATGATCAGAATCAGGGGAATCCCATCCGCGCGAACATCAGCCTCGAGCGCATCGAGCAGCGCTCGGGGGAACATGCGCCAAGGGGGGAAGACCAGACGGTGTGATCTACTCGACCACGGACGACGTGACATCCCGCCGCCTCACACGCGCGCGAAGCCAGTCTACACCGTCGTCCAGCACCAGATAGAAGACCGGCACGACGAGCAGGGTGAGCAGCGTTGACGAGAACATCCCCGCGGCCGTGGCGACGCCCATGGGTGCGCGTGTTTCCGCACCCGGGCCAAGGCCCAGCGCGGCTGGCAGCACGCCGAAGATCATCGAGATGGCGGTCATCAATACGGGACGCATGCGTACGGGTGCAGCGCTGCGCATGGCTTCGACCTTGTCCATACCGCGCGCACGCAGCTGATTCGCGTAGTCGACGAGCAGGATCGAATTCTTGGTCACCAGGCCGAACAGCAGGATGATCCCGATCAAGCTGAAGAGATTGAGCGTCATCCCGACCTTGCCCGTGAGGCTCATGAAGTAGAGCCCCGTCATCGCGCCGACCATCGCGAGCGGCAGCGCGAGCATGACGGTGAGCGGATGCACGAAGCTCTCGAACTGCACGGCGAGCACCATGTAGATGACGATGATCGCGAGGACGAGCATCAAGCCGAACTGCTGGGCGCTATCCGCCATCGATTCGGCGCTTCCGCCAAAGGCGAGGGTCACGCCCTCGGGCAGCTCTGCTGCGATCGCTCGGGCATCTTCCATGGCTTCGCCGAGCTGTTTGCCCTGCAGATTGGCGCGCACCTCGACCGACCGTTGGCGCCCCGTTCGGGTGATGATCGCCGGCGCGGCACCTTCGTAGAGGTCGACCAGGTTGCGCAACTCCACGAGGCTGCCGTCGCGACTGCGCGTGTAGAGATGGCCGATCGTTTCGGGTGCGTTGCGAGCGTCGGCTTCCAGGCGGACACGGATGTCGTACCCGCGGCCTCCCTCTTTGTAGGTGCCGACATCGAGCCCCCCGATCGCCGACTGCACCACGGTGGCGAGCGCCGTAGCGTCGACGCCAAGTGCCGCAGCTTTGTCGCGATTCGGTACCACGCGCACTTCGGGCAGGCCCATCTTGAGGCTCTTGTCCATGTCCGTGTAGCCGCCGCGCGCCGACAAACTGGCCATGGCTTCATCCGCCAGACGCTCGAGTTCGACGAGCGGCAAGCTGCCGCGAATGTCGAACGAGAATGCGTGATCGCTGCCCGCGGTCATCTGCTCGAGCCCGAAGAGGGCGGCCTTGTTGTCTGGCAGCGTGTCGAGGAAGGCGCGTGTTTCGGCGAAGATCTCGTGCGCCGTGGTTTCGCGATGCTCGCGTGGCTTCAAGATCGTGAACAGCAGACCCATGTTGGGCGTGGCCGGCCCATCGGGTCCCGTGATTCCGATCCCTCCGAAAGCGCTCGTGACGTCGGGGCGAGCCAGTACCCAGTCTTCGACCTTGCGCATGTACTCGCGCGTGGCTTCGAGGGTGCTGCCCGGCGGCAGTTCGAAGCGGATGATCATGCGGCCCTGGTCTTCCGGCGGAAAGAGCTCGCCGCCGAGTTCGGAACCCAGGCCGCAGCTTCCAACGAGGGTGAGCGTTGCGAACAACATCGTCAGCGCGCGGTGGCCGAGCGTCCATTCGAGCGCGCGCCGGTAGCTGCGTTCGAGCGCTTCGAAGCCCACCTCTAGCCGGTGGTAGATGCTGCCGTGTTCGCGTTGGCGTGGCGGGGGCATGCGGGCCGCGAGCATCGGTGTCAGCGTCAGGGCGACGAAGAGCGAGACCATCACAGCCGCGGCTACCGTGCCGCCGAACTCGCGCAAGAAGTTGCCCACGATCCCCGTTGCAAAGACGACGGGCAGGAAGACCACGGCGATCGAGACGGTGGCGGCCGTCGCGGCGAAGGTGATTTCGTGGGTGCCGTCCGCCGCCGCCGCGAACGCCTCCTTCCCTTGCTCGCGATGACGCTCGATGTTTTCGAGCACGACGATCGCGTCGTCGATCACGACGCCGACCGCGAGGGCCAGGGCGAGCAGGGTCATGACGTTCAGCGTGAAACCGAAGAGCCACATCGCGCCGAACGCGCCGATCAACGAAAGCGGGATGGCCGCCCCGACGATCATCGTCGGCCGCCAACGGCGCAAGAAGACGAATACGGTGAGCGTCGCGAGGATCGCGCCAAGGATGAGTGCGAACTGGGTCTCTGCCACGGCTTCGCGAATGGGCAGCGAGAAGTCGATCAACCCCTCGGCACGCCCGAAAGCGATCCCGGTTGGCGCCATCTCGTTCAGCTCGTCGAGGCGTTCGTAGACCTGGTCCGCGATCGCGACCGTATTGCCACCGGGTTGTTTGAGTACGCCCACGCCAACGCTCAGCTTCTTGTTGAAGAAGGCCGTCACGCGCACGTCTTCTGCGCCGTCTTCGACGCGTGCGACGTCTTCCAAACGCACGGCTGCGCCATCGACGTAGGCGACCACCAGGCGTTGCATCTCGTCGAGGGAGTCGAATTCCGCGTCGGTCGTGACCGAGTACTCGATGCGCTCGCCCTCGACCCGACCACCGGGGATCTCCACGTGCTCGCGTCGCAGCGCACCGACGATGTCCGCGGGAGAAAGTCCTCGAGCGCGCAGGGCTTCGCCGTCCATCCAGATGCGGATGTTGCGATCCCGGCGGCCGAACATCTCTACCGCGCCAACCCCCGGGATCGTCTGCATGTTGGGTTTGACGACGAGGCGCGTGTATTCACTTGTGTCGACGACCGATCGCTCGGTAAGCAACGGCACCCAGACGATGGGGAAGTTCGAGGTGTCGACCTTCGCGACGACCGGCGGTTCGAGTTGGACGGGCAGGTCGAGACGCGCGAGTGCGAGCTTGTCGCGCACGTCCTGGGCGGCGACGTCGATGTCGACGTCCAATTCGAACTCGGTACGCACCTGGCTCACGCCGTGCAGCGTGAGTGAGCTGATCTTCCGCAGCCCCGGGACGGTGTTGAGGTACTCCTCGAGAACGTCGGTGACGTCCTCTTCCATGACCTCGGGACTGGCACCTTCCATCTGGGCCGTGATCGTGACGACCGGGAACTCCATGTTGGGGAACTGGTCGACGCCGAGGCGTACGTAGCCGAGCCCCCCGATCAGCACGATCGCCGCCGTCATCATCCAGGTGGTGACGGGGCGCCTGATGGAGAGGTCGCTGAGGGTCACGGGGAAGCGGGTTCCGGTGTGCCGGCTGCTGCGAGGTGAGCGGGTGCGAAGGGTTCGTCCCGCCGTTGGGTCCGTACGACGAGGCCGTCGACCAGGCGCGCCTGCCCGCTGGCCACCACCCATTCACCGGCTTCGATCCCCGAGCGTATCTCCACGGCGCCGGGTCGGTGTTCGCCGGTCTCTACTTCGCGTTTCTCGACGCGCCCGTCATCGTCCACCATGAAGACCATCGGCCCGAGTGCACGCTGCATCACCGACTGTTCGGGGACCATGACGATGCCCGAACGCCGTGCAACGCCGAGGTCGACGAGTGCGAAAAGGCCGGGTCGAAGTTCGCCGGCCGGGTTGGGGAGCCGGGCCTCGACGCGCAACGTGCGGGTGCGCGCGTCGATGGTTGGAGACACCATGCTGACGCGGGCTTCGAAGACGCGTTCGGGTTGCGGTGCTACGCGCACGGCCACCGGTTGCCCGAGGGCGACGCGACCCGAGTCGCGCTCGGGTAGATGGAATTGGACTTCGACGGGATCCATCGCGACCAGCTCGTAGAGCGAATGCCCGGGCGTCACGAATTCGCCTCGGCTCACGGTGCGGCGCGCGATCAGTCCCGCGAACGGGGCGCGGACTTCGGCGTCGCGCAGGGCGCGTTCGGCTACGCCGAGCTGCGCTTCGACCGCGCGAAGCCGAGAGCGCGCCGATTCCAGGGTGGTGTTCGCAGCGTCGAGCAGCGCCTCGGACGTGGCGCCGCGTTCGTGCAGCTGCGCGATGCGCCGCTGCTCGCGTCTCGCTTCGTTGACCGACGCGGTGGCTTCGGAAAGTTGAGCGCGCGCGTTGGCGAGTTCGAGTTCGCGCTTTTCCGGGTCGATGCGGAGCAGGACTTCGTCCGCCTCGACCGCGTCGCTTTCGTCGCGCAGTACCTCGGTGACGCGTCCACCGATTTCGGCGGCGATCGTGGCGCGTTCGACCGCGCGCAGCTCCCCGGTCGACTCGATCCGCTCTTCGAGGTCGAAGGCCCCGACGCGCACGAGCTCGACGAGCGGGGCGGGCGGCTCCGGGGGCGTTTCCTGTGAACAGGCGGCAAGCGTGCAGCAGAGGGCGATCAGGCAGGATCGCCAGTAGCGGGGTTTCGGGTGCGGATGCATGTGGGAGTGTGTCCGTGGCGGCGCCGGAACCGGGCGCGGTTCGCGCTGCCAGGGTGGGCTCCCAATCGTAGCGGAATTCCGGCCCGGCGAGATCCGCCTCGGGGTCCTCAGCCATGAACCGAGATCCGTTCCATCTATGCTGTGTTCCCAGCGAGGTCGGGCTGGCCACGCACCGCCCGCTACGGCGGTCGGAGAGGAGATTCCAGGTGAGCGCGACATCCACAGAGGCACGTCCGGCGGAAATGTCCGAGTTCCGATCCCCCGAGCAGGAAAGGGCGGAGCAGGGAGCTGACATCCGCCCTGTCGAAGAGTTCACCCTCGAAGAGATCAACCCCTTCAACGCGCATCTGTTCAGTCAACATCGTTGGGGCGAGTACTTCGAACGCTTGCGACGGGAAGCCCCCGTCCACTTCAACGAGATCCAGACCGCCGGGCGGTACTGGTCGGTGACGAAGTACGACGACATCAAGGAAGTCAGTCCCGACTGTCGCGACACCGATGGGTATGGCGATCACACCTGATCGGTCGCCTGCCCGAATGCCAGGACCTCCTCGAGCGCATCGCGCAGGCAGCGTTCGAACAGCGGCAGGTCCGTGACGGCCGCCGGGTCGATGTTGAACGACACGGCGCACTGACCGCAGTAGGAGAGCATCGTCGCCATCACGGCGATGCCGGGGACCGGACCGATTCCGATCTGCTTCAGGACGCGTGCGCCGGCGATGTAGATCGGCACGGGATGGGCGGGAACGTTGCTCGCCTGGAGGTCGGGAGCGGGGATCGATTCTGCCGTGCGCGCGGTGACGGCGGTCGGCAGGCCGAGCATCAGCGGCGTCAAATGGTCGAAGAAGTCGAGGGCAGCTTCTTCGCGAATCCGCAGCACGTCCTGCCGGATGGCGGACATGCAATCGCGCGGATCCCCGTCGAGGGGCAGCGCCAGCATGCCGCCGGTGAACTGGTTTCCGCCTTCGTCGTCTTCGGCTCTGCGCGTGCTGATCGGAATGGCGATCGGGATCGCATCGACCGGCTGCTCGAGTTCTTCGTGATATCGCCGCATCGCACCTGACAACACCGCGAGATAGGCATCGTTGATCGATGCACCGGCTCCCTTTGCTGCCGCCTTCATGTCGGCGAGTGGAAACTCGAGCACGAGGAGTCGACGGGAAGCGCCGCGTTCAGCGAGGAGCGGAGACGGCGGAGCGGTTTCACTCATGACGCGCCGCAGTGATGCGATGTACTCGCTCACTTGCGACGGCTCGGCCAGCCAACGCCGTGCGCGCCCGAACATCCCCTTCACGCGATCGACGGCCGCGCCCGGCATGTCGCTGATCGCATTCTGCGCCAGCTGGTCGCCACTCAAGTCGGGTGACTCGGGCGCAGAAGGCATGGGGCGAAGGTCTGCACCTTCTTGATCGTCGAACAGAACCATCGAAATCTGCACGCCACCGAGCCCGTCCGCGATGGCGTGACTCGCTTTGAAGAAGAGCGCCGCCTGGCCATCCGCGAGACCTTCATAGAGCGTCGCGTACCAGAGCGGACGAGAGAGATCGAGCGGCGTCATCAACTCGGGCTCGAGGGCATCGAGGAGCGCGCGAAAACGACCCTCCGCCGAGGTGTCCTCGCTCGGCGGAACGGCCGCTCGGCGAAGGTGAAAGTCGAGGTCGAACCTGGGATCGACGGCCCAATGCGCGGGACCTACACCACCGGTGGGCTCGACGACGCGCTGGCGAAAGCGCAGGAATTCTCGCCCCGCTCGCTCGAAGGTGTGTTGAAGATCCGTCCACTTCGGCGCGCTCTCCAGCACATAGATGGCGTAGGTGGTAGGCCGACGGATGGGGTCGCGCTCGCTTCGGAAGAAGAGCTCGTCCATCGGCGACATCGCTTCGGCGGTCGGTTGCTGTTTCACGGTTCCTCGATCGGGCTTAGGGAAAGAGGGTGCCCTGCAAGTGTCTATCGAGCCCTGAAGATACGAAGAAACACCCTGAACTGCCCCTCGCCCGCTCGACGGGCCCCGATCGCCCGTAGCGCGCGTAGCCCGACGCAGCGCAACGAAACGATGCGGAAAGCGACGTTTCGGCCCCCATGCGTGCCTGCTAAAAATGAACACGTTCAGAAAAGAACATGTTCAGTAGATGGCAGCCGCCCGTTGGTCGGAGGGCCGGGGAAGAGAGGGAGAAAGCCGAAGTGGCATCGACGCCGAATCCCGCACGCAAGACGCGCGTCCACCCGAAGGTGTCCACCGGGGAAGAGGCCATTTCGGAAGGGCTGCGCGAGCGAAACAAGCGCGAGAAGCTCACGCGCATCAAGCGCGCCGCCCGGCAGCTCTTCGAAAAGCAGGGGTTCGAAGCCACGACCGCGCGCCAGATCTGCCAGCGAGCGAACATCGGCACCGGAACCCTCTTCCTGTACGCGCGCGACAAGCGCGACCTGCTCTTTCTGGTCTTCGAAGAAGAGGCGCGTCGGCTCTTCGAAGAGGGCAGTGAGCGTGCGGCGCGATCGTCTTCGCTCGTCGATGGATTGATGTTGCTCTTCGATGGCTTCATCGATTTCTATGCGCAGAACCCAGAGCTTTCGAAAGTGATTCTGCAGGAGCTCATGTTCCAGCCTCACGACGAAGGGGGGATGGGTGGCTTGACAGTGGAGTACCAGGTCGCGGTCGCTGCGCAGGTCGAGCGTGCGCAGCAACGGGGCGAGGTCGATTCGAGCGTGGCACCCGTCGCCGCCGCGACGGCTTGTTTCGCCCATTACACGCTCTGGTTGGGCTCCTGGTTGGGTGTGCGGATGATCACGCGAGAAGAAGCGCGAAAGGGACTTCGCCAGGCGCTCGAACTGCAGATGCAGGGGTTGGCTCCGAAGCCTGCCCGCAAAAGGCCGAAGCAGCCCGCGCGCCCGAAGCGCCCGGCCAAGAAGGGCGCGAAGGCGCGAAGAACCAAGACCCGGAAGAAGTCCTGATCCGTACCGAACTCATGCAGAGCTGTAGAGGAACGAAGTGACGAACCACGACGCGAGACCGCACCAGCAGGCCACCGGGTTGCGCCGCATTCATGAGCACGTCGAAAGGGAATTCGAAGCGTGGGGCCATTGGGTCCATCGCCGTCGAAGACTCGTCATCACCGTGATGTCGCTGCTCCCGTTGATGTTGGCGTCGCAGATGTCGCAGATCGTTCTCGATGTTTCGAACGAAGCGTTCCTACACGAGCAGGACCCCGTTCGCATCCAGTACGACGAGTTTCGCAGGCAGTTCGGGATGGAGAGCATGATCCTCATCGCGATTCGCCCGCCCGAAGTCTTCGCCCCTGGGTTTCTCTCGAAGCTGCGCGCGCTGCACGAGGCGATGGAAGACGAAGTCCCGAACGTCGACGAAGTGATGAGCCTCATCAACGCGCGCGTCACGCGCGGCGAAGATGACGAGTTGATCGTCGAAGAGCTCTTCGAAGATTGGCCAGAAACCCCCGAGGCCCTCGCCCGGGTCGAACAACTGGCATCGACCAATCCGTTGTATCGCAACCTGCTGCTGTCGGAAGACGGCAGCATGACCGTCCTTTCGGTTCGGCTGTCCGCGTTTTCTGCTCTGGCTGGTGACGACGATTTCACCGCCGGTTTCGAAGGCGACACGGCTGACGTCGACGGCTCCGCCGCCAGCGTGCCTTTCATGACGCCCGTCGAACTCACACAAGCCGTGAAGGCGACCGAGGCCGTGCTGGCCGAGCATGTCGAGGACGATTGGGAGGTCTATTTCACCGGTGACCCGCCCGTTTCGGTGCGAATCGCCGAGGACATGCAGCAGAACATCGGGCTCTTCCTCGTCCTCGGTCTGCTGACGATCGCCGTCGTGCTCTACGTCCTCTTCCGCCGCCTTTCTGGCGTGTTGCTCCCGCTGTTGGTCGTCTTCCTTTCGATTCTCTCGACCTTCGGCGCGGTGGGGATGTCGGGGCTACCGCTCGGCGTTCCCTCGCAGATCTTGCCCTCGTTCCTGCTGGCCGTGGGGGTCGGGTCGGCGCTGCACATCATGGTGATCTTCTACCAGGAGTTCGATCGGGGAGCGACACCCGAAGATGCAGTGGCGTTTGCCCTGGGCCACTCCGGCCTCGCGGTTTCGATGGCCAGCGTGACCACCGCGGGCGGCCTGGCTTCCTTCACGGCCGCCGAATTGGCGCCGGTTTCGGTGTTGGGTTTCTTCGCTCCCTTTGGTGTCTTGATCGGCCTGGTCTTCTGCTTGACGTTGCTGCCCGCACTGCTGGTTTCGCTGCCATTGCGCAGGCGGGCGGTCGGCGCGGATACGTCAGAAGCGAGTGCGTACGAGCGCGGGCTGGCTCGCGTGGGTGACTTCTCGGTCGATCACGCGGGACCGGTTGCGATCGTCTGGCTTGCGTTGGTCGTGGTTTCGCTCATCGGAGCGAGTCGGCTGAGCTTCAGCCACGACACCCTGCGCTGGTTCCCGGAGGACGATCCGATTCGCACCCACATCGAAGCAGTGGACGCCGAGATGGGCGGCACGATGATGCTCGAAGTCGTGGTCGATACCGGTCGCGAGAACGGCCTGCACGAACCCGCCGCACTCGACGCGCTGTCCCGCTTCCATGAACGCGTCGCCAGCTTGACCGGGGCGGGAGGGCTGCACGTCGGCAAGGCGACGTCTCTACTCGATGTCGTCGAGGAGATCCACGCCGCCTTGAACGCCGACGAACTCGGCCCCGGCGAACGGCCGGCTGCACTGCCCGAAACCCGCGAAGCGATTGCGCAGGAACTTCTGCTCTTCGAGTCAGCGGGAAGCGACGATCTCGAGAAGGTCGTCGATTCCCAATTCAGCAGCGCGCGAATCACACTCAAGTTGCCCTACGTCGCGCCCATGAACTACGGGGAGTTCATTCCCGATGTGGAGGCGAGCCTGGACGAGTTCTTCGGCGGAAACGTCGAGGTCTACACCACGGGCTTCATGGCGCTGCTCGCGGCCGCGTTCAAGAGCCTGGGCACCAGCTTGCTCCGAAGCTACGCGCTCGCGCTCGTGATCATCGCGCCCCTCATGGTGCTGTTGATCGGGAATCTGCGCGGCGGGGCAGTCAGCATGTTGCCCAACCTGGCCCCCATCATCATGACCCTCGGACTGATGGGTTGGACGGGAATCTACCTCGACGCCTTCACCCTGTTGATCGGCAGCATCGCGATCGGTCTCGCCGTCGACGACACGATCCACTTCATGCACAACTTCGAGCGCTACTACGAACGCAGCGGTGACGTGCGCGACGCTGTCGCGAAGACGCTGCGCACGACCGGCCAGGCGCTGCTCATGACCTCGATCGTGCTGTCGGCCGGCTTCTTCATCTACATGTCCGCCGCCCTGGAGAACTTCTTCTTCTTCGGCCTGCTGACGGGCTTTACCATCCTGGTTGCGTTTCTCGCCGACGTGGTTCTGGCACCCGCGCTGGTGGCCCTGGCGGCACGCAGGCCGCGAGCCGTCAGCGAAAGCTGATCGCTCGTCTTTCGCTCAGGGGCTTGATCCCGGCATGCTGGGGAGTACAAGCCAATTGAGCGTGATGAAGCACCGGCTGGGCTTCACGGTGGGAGTCCGTGCGCCGCGCGCGATCAATGCTCGAGGGAGGCACGATGGCCGAAATCAAGAAGATCCTCGTACCGTATGACTTCTCGGAAGACTCGCGTGCGGCACTCGAGCTGGCGGCGACTTTCGCGAAGCAGTTCGATGCCCACCTGACGCTGCTGCACTGCTATCAGAACGCCGTCCCCGATGCTGCGGCGCTCGACCTCGATGCCCCGGATCAGTTCTTTCACGCGCTCAAGAAAGCGGCGAGCGAGAAGCTCGAGGTGGTCCGGGAGGCCCTTCACGCCGAAGATCTCGTCGTGAGTACGAAGGTGCGGGCCAATGTCCCGTCCGAGGCGATTCGCGAGATTGCGGAGGAGATGCCCGCCGACCTGATCGTGATGGGGACCCGAGGCATCAGCGGCCTCAAGCACGTGATCGTCGGGAGCGTGGCCGAGCGCACCGTCCGCGGGGCTCCTTGTCCGGTGGTGACCGTCAAGGCGGATTGACGAAACCCCGTCGGTATCCCGGCGGATTCCTACGTCGCGTGGGCCGCTTCCACGAGGTTGCACATCATGCGGATCGCGTCGTCGTGAGGAACACGACCACATCCACATGAAGTAGAAACCAGCAAGCGCTCGTCGGGAATGATCTCGCGCAGGGCGGCGATCTGATCCGCCAGTGCCTGGCGCTCCTGGGGCTTCGCTTTGACGTCCGCGATCCCCGCGATCACCTCCATCGACTCTGGCACTTCCGACAGCAGCCCGCGCTCCTTCCACTGGCCGGTGTAGGAGCATTCCAGATGCACCCGATCGATCTGGCCTTCGAGCTGCTGGATCAGCGGGATCAGGTTTCGCAGGTGCTGTTCCTGGGTTGCGGGTCGACGTCCCATGTCGCCAAGGCAGAAGTGAATCGTGCGACGGACTGACGCGACCTTGCGGAACGGATAGACGATCCAGGGAACGAGTTCCTCAGGCTTTCGAGACTCGACCAGTGCCAGGATGGCTTCGAAGGGTGCGTCGAGCTGGATCTCCTGGGCGCCGGCACTCACCAGGTCGAGCACTTCGTTCTCGACGATGCGCGCGACGTTCTCCATCTGTGCGGGCAGGGAAGGGTCCGTGGGAAACGAAAGCGTCATCGTCAGCGGTGACGGAACGGCGGCTTTGTCGAGATCAGGTTGGATGGCCTTTTCCCGGCGATAGGCAAGTGCGTGACCGGTGCCGCGCGGCGCCAGGACGTCTCCCGCGATCCGGTAGTGGCCGATTCCCTCTGAACCCGCGCGATGGTCGCGCTCACGAACCACTTCGAGGCCGGTCAGGCGCGGCGGGACGTGGTGCACGAAATCGGGAGCAAACATCTCTCCGCCCATGATCTGGTCGAGCCCGCAAGCCAGTTGCTCGTCCATGGCGATGCGAGCCGCGGCCTGCAGCACGTCGTGCGCTTCGTCGTCGCTCGAAGCGCCCTTGTAGTACCGCGTGAGCCTGGGCTTCAGCCCAAACGGAATGGGCCAACTACCGACGACGGTGGTGCGAATCATGTCCAACCTCTCCTTGCCAGATAGCCAACGCGCGACGGCACAATGTACGGTGGAGAGTGTCCCTGTGCTGAGCCTTCTTCCTCGGCGAACACTGTACTGCGCAAGTTGAACGACTCGTCGCCTCAGAATAACGAAGAAGGCCCCGGAGCAAATGCCCCGGGGCCTTCCGTGTTCCCTGCAATCCTTCCGCGCCTGAAGCGCGAAGTGACTACATCATGCCCGGCATACCGCCGCCCATGCCGCCCGGCGGCATGGCCATGCCGCCGCCGCCACCCTCTTCGGGGATGTCAGCGATCATGGCTTCGGTCGTGAGCAGCAAGCCACTCACGCTGGCTGCGTTCTGCAGCGAGGTGCGGACCACCTTGGTCGGGTCGATGACGCCGGCCTTGATCAGGTCTTCGTACTCTTCGGTGCGAGCGTTGAAGCCGTTGGCGGCCTTCAGACCCTTCACCTTGTCGACCACGATCGAGCCTTCGACGCCCGCGTTCTCCGCGATGTAGCGAAGCGGGGCTTCGATGGCGCGGCGCACGAGGTCCACACCGTGGGCCTGCTCACCTTCGAGCTCGAGGGAGTCGAGGGCTTTCTGCGCGCGGATCAGCGCCACACCACCACCGGGGACGATGCCCTCTTCGACGGCGGCGCGGGTTGCGTGCAGCGCGTCTTCGACGCGGGCCTTCTTTTCCTTCATTTCCGACTCGGTGGCTGCGCCGACCTTCACGACCGCGACACCGCCGACGAGCTTCGCGAGGCGCTCACTGAGCTTTTCGCGATCGTAGTCGGAGCTGGTCTCTTCGATCTGTGCGCGGATCTCCTGGCAGCGACCCTCGATGTCCTTCTTGGCGCCGGCGCCGTCGATGACCGTCGAGTTGTCCTTGTCGATCACGACGCTCTTGGCCTTGCCGAGGTCCTTGACGGTGACGTTCTCGAGCTTCAAGCCAAGCTCTTCGGCGATCACCTGGCCACCCGTGAGGATCGCCATGTCCTGCAGCATCGCCTTGCGGCGGTCGCCGAAGCCGGGTGCCTTCACCGCGGCCACGTTCAGCGTGCCACGGATCTTGTTCACCACGAGCGTCGCGAGCGCTTCGCCGTCGATGTCTTCGGCCACGATCAGCAGCGGGCGACCCTGGCGGGCAACCTGCTCGAGCAGCGGCAGAAGGTCCTTCATGTTCGAGATCTTCTTCTCGTGCAGAAGGATGAGGGGCTCTTCGAGGACGACTTCCATCGCTTCCGGATCCGTCACGAAGTAGGGCGAGAGGTAACCGCGATCGAACTGCATGCCCTCGACCACGTCGAGGTCGGTCTCGAGGCTCTTGCCCTCTTCGACCGTGATCACGCCTTCGCGGCCGACCTTTTCCATCGCCTCGGCGAGGATCGCGCCGATCGTCTCGTCGTTGTTCGCCGAGATCGTGCCGACCTGAGCGATTTCGCTCGAGTCGCGGGTCGCCTTGCTGAGCTTGCTGAGCGAGCCCGAGATGCACTCGACGGCCTGGTCGATGCCGCGCTTGATGTCCATCGGGTTCACACCGGCGACGACGAGCTTGGCGCCTTCGCGGTAGATCGCCTGCGCGAGCACGGTGGCCGTCGTGGTGCCGTCACCGGCGACGTCGGAAGTCTTGCTTGCGACTTCCTTCACCATTTGCGCGCCCATGTTCTCGAACTTGTCTTCGAACTCGATTTCCTTCGCGACCGTCACACCGTCCTTCGTGACGGTGGGCGAGCCGAAGCTCTTGTCGATGATCACGTTTCGACCCTTCGGGCCGAGCGTCACCTTGACGGCGTCTGCGAGTCCGTCCACGCCCGCGAGGATCTTGCTGCGAGCGTCCTGATCGTACTTGACTTCCTTGGCCATGCTGATTGCTCCTACTTACTCGATGATCCCGAGGATGTCGTCCTCGCGAATGATGAGGTGTTCTTCACCGTCGACGTTGACTTCGGTGCCGCCGTACTTGCCGAACAGCACCTTGTCGCCCTTCTTCACGTCGAGGGGGCGTACGGTGCCGTCTTCGGCGACGCGCCCGTTCCCCACGGCAACGACCTTGCCTTCCTGGGGCTTCTCTTTGGCGCTGTCGGGAATGATGATCCCGCCTTTCGTCTTTTCTTCCTCGTCGATTCGCTTCACGAGAATGCGATCTTGGAGCGGACGAATCTTCATGAGTCCGTGTTTCCTCTCTACTGGTTTGCGAATGGTTCGCCTTGGGTTGGTAGTTGGAACTTTGATGTGAACTGGTGCTGCTTTGCTCCGGGCCGGCGAGCGACGAGGTCGTGCGACGGATGGAGCGAAATCTCGGTTCGCTTCTCTTTGCGCGGTGGGCCCGAGTGGCGTCGGCCGCGGGATCGTTGCCTTTGTCGGGCGGTTCCGGGATCGAGACCCCGGCTCGCGGGCCGGGAGGTTGGCACTCGAACCTCCCGAGTGCCAACGGGCGCGCCAGCCTATTCCCGCGCGACCGGGCGTCAAGGCGGCTGACCGGGATGAGGCCAAAAAAACTTGCGCGCGTGGCCGATCGTCTGGCCTGGGCCGGGACCTCAGGCCCTTCGCGGTTCGGCCGATGAGTCTTGGGGAGCGGCAGCGGAAGCCAGGAAGTGCTGCAAGATCCACCACTTGGAGGTAGTGGCGCCCCGGCGCGCGAGATCACCCGGGTGATGCGCTTCCTTTGCGACTGCGACCTCTATGCACTCGGGCTCGAACTCGACGGCGCGGACTTTCCCGTCTCTACCGCGCCGCGCCCTCCCGCAAACTCGCCGCCTGAGCACGAAGGCGCGCTGCCCATTGACTTTCGCTTTCCTTTCGTGAAACCTGCGACACGAATCTGAAGCGAAAGGGGGGTGGCGATGGCGTTGACCCGACGACAGCGCGAGATCTTCGACTACATCAGCGCGTTCGTAGAAGAGGAAGGCTATTCGCCGAGCCTCGAGGAAATCGCGGCTCACTTCGGGCTCTCCTCGGTGGCGACCGTGCATCGCCACGTCCAGCACCTGGTCGAAAAGGGCATGCTGCGAAAGGCGTGGAATCGCTCGCGCTCCCTGGAGCCCGTTCCGCAGGAAGCCGAGAGCGACCCCGGGATCACGACGCTCCCGCTGGTGGGTACGGTGGCGGCCGGCCTGCCGATCGAAGCCATCGAAGACAACGAAACGGTTTCGGTCCCCGCCGAAATGGCCGGGCGCCCGGGCGAGAGTTTCGTGCTCCGCGTTCGCGGTGACTCGATGATCGAAGACCAGATCTGCAACGGCGATCTCGTCGTGGTCGAAAAGCGGGATCAGGCACGCAACGGCCAAACGGTGGTCGCGCTGGTCGACGGAAGCGACGCGACGTTGAAGCGCTTCTATCGCGACGGGGGCACGGTGAAGTTGGTCCCCGCAAACCAGACGATGGAGCCCATCGAAGTGCCCGCTGAGCAGGTGCAGATTCGCGGCATCGTGCGGGGCTTGATGCGTTCGTTCTAAGAGGTGGCGAGGCGGCGGGCGGTGGCGCGGGTGAGTTTCGGGATTTCGAGGTTGTAGGGGCAGCTCCCGAGGCAGGCCTGGTCGGTGCATGTGGAGCAGGCTGAGGCTGCGGCGCCGAGACGTGCGTAGCCCTGGCGCGCCATGCGGGGGTTGCCGTAGCGCTCTTCGTACATGCGTTGGCGCAGCACGTCGGGGATCGGGACGCCTTCGGGGCAGCTCGACGTGCAGGCATCGCAGCCCGGGCGGCAGTATTCGTTGCTCATCTCGGCGACGTAGCGTTCGAGGATGTCGTGGTCGCGGGCGGCGAACGTCTCATCCCCGGAACACGAGATGTAATTGTCCGCCACTGTCTTGTTGCGCATCGAAACGATCGCGGCGTCGATGTTGGGGTCGGAGAACACCCAGCGAAAGGCCGCGCGCGCGAAGTCGGCGCCGTCCTTCTGGTAGACGGACAGGTCGTTCACCTTCGCGCCCATCTGCGTCTTCATCACGACGACGCCCACGCCCTTCTTGCGCGCCTTGGCGAATAGACGCGAGATCCCCTTCTGGTTGGCAACCATGTCGAAGTGCTTGGTGAAGCGTTCGTAGAAAGCCGGGTCGTTGCCGAAGTTGTGCGAGCACAGGATCACGTCTGCGAGATCGCGATCGAGGACATGGTCGAGGCATTCTTGCAAGCGCCCACCGTGCCCGGACATGCCCGAAAAGCGGATCTTCCCCTGCTTCTTCGCCAACGCGACGAATTCCTGCCATTCGGGGCTGCTCATCCGCTCGGGTTCGTTGACGGCGTGGTTCAAGAAGATGTCGACGTAGTCGGTGCGCATGCGGCGAAGCGATGCTTCGAGTTGCTTCATGATGTGCGCGCGGTCGTGCTTCACTTCGGCGACGTACTTCGAGGCGATCACGACTTTGTCGCGCTTGTCCTCGAGCGCGTCACCGATCAGCTTCTCGACGTACTCGCCGGTCGACCAGCCCTCGGTGCGATACATCTCGGCGGTGTCGAAGTAGTTGATGCCGCGGTCGTAGCAGTGGCGCACGAGATCGGCGGTGCGACAACCCCCTGATCCGAAGCCGATGTCCGAGATCTCGAGACCCGTCTTGCCGAGCGACCGATAGCGGCGGATCTGCGGCGGGGGCGCATCCGCCGCCGCAGCTTCCTGGGCGACGTTCAATGCGGCGAGCCCCATCGCGGCGCCGGACGTCTTTCGCAGAAACGAGCGCCTCCCCATCGTGGGCGTAGGCGTAGGCGAGGACGGGTTCGAGGGCTTCGTCATGTGGACCTCCGGAAGTCGTTCACGCTACGGCCGACTCGTGGGTTCGCGGCAGCTACTGCTCAACGACTGGACGTGCTGAGTGTATCCGCCAGACGCAGCGCGAGCGCCACGATGGTGAAGGTTGGGTTCTGCCATCCCACCGTAGGGAAGAGGGCACCGCCGGTGACGTAGAGGTTCCCCATGCCGTGGACGCGGCCGTCGCGGTCGGTGACGCCGTGCTTCGGGTCGTCCGACATGCGGGCGGTTCCCGCGTGATGGCCCGCGAGGGGGGTCCACGGGAAGTCATCGAGCGCGATCAAGCGGACCCGCCCGTGCCCCGTGCGGGCGAGTTCGGCTGCAAAGTGCCGCGCGTGCGCATGCACGCTCGCGCGGTCGTGTTGCTGCACGTTGAGGTCGACCTCGACCTTCCGCAGGCCGAGCGCGTCGGTGCGCGTGTCGAGCTGAACACGGCTTTCGGGGTTCGGAGATTTCTCGAAGACGCCGACCAGGCGCATCACGCGCGAGGGGCCTTCGTCCGTCGAGGCCTGCCCACCCCCGGCGGCTTTCGAAAGCGATCGGATGCCACCGGGCGTTCGCGAAAGGCGCGTCGGAAAGCACATCATCGAGAAGCCGAGGAGCCGATCGCGTTCCCGTGCGATCGCGCTGGACGCAAAACCAACGACATCCCCCTGTTCGGGCTTCCCGGGTTCGAACTTCGACCTCGCATACGACTCTTCCCGAATCGTCGGTGCCGAATCGAAGAAATGAACTTCGCCGAGATCGATCCCGCCGTGGTCTGCGAAGTAGCGCCCCACGAGTCCGTGCTGGTTGCCGATGCCTCCGCCCATCTTCTGATCCGAAAGCAGGAGCATGCGCGCGTTTTCGATCGCGCCGGCGCAAAGCACGAAGTTGCGCGCTTCGAAGGCGAAGCGTCGGCCGTCCAGTGTGGCGGCGCGTGCGCGCACGATTGCGCTTCGTTCATTGTTCGCAATCAGTGCAGTGATGTTGGTGTGGAGCAGGCAACGCAAGTGCCTGGTCGTGCGAAGGGCCTGCGCGTACGCTGGGCGCATGCGCAGCGGTCCCGGCTGCGTACGCCGCCAGACGACGGGTTCGAAGTCGGGTTCCCCCGTAGGGCCGGGGGCGAACAAGGGAACGTGATCGTTCGAATTGGTTTCGTTCGCGTCGAAGTGGAAGTGGGGTTCAGGCAGGTGGAGCATTTCGCGTGTCGCGTCGTAGTAGGGTTCGAGGTCGCTGCTTCGAATCGGCCAGCCGCTGTGCGGGACCCAGTCGTGGGCTTCGAACTCGAAGGGGTCGAGTGGCCGGCATGCGCCGCCCCAGTGGTTCGTGGTGCCGCCGAGGTAGCGAAGCCGGGAGGTGCGCAGCGGCGGGTAGTCGTTGTCGATCACCTCACCGTCGTAGAGTTGCTGGGTCGCCTGATCGAGCTCGAGCCCACCGCTTTCGACCAACACGACATCGACGCCACGCCTTGCGAGGGTGAGGGCCAGCGCGATGCCCGCGGCACCGCCGCCGATCAGACACACATCGCTGCGAATCACCTGGCCGTTCGGCGTTGCGCGTCCGTCGATGAACATCAGCTGAGTTCGAGGCTCGCGAGATAGATCGCGAAGTGGAACTCGGATCGGGCGAGGACCCAACCGTCGACCTGTCGAACGTCGCCGCGATCGAGTTCGCGTGTGATGCGGCCCGGTGCCAGCAGCGTCTTTCGCGCGAGCCTTGCACGGGCTCGCCGCGACGCTGAGAACAGACGGCGACGTGGCGGGAATTCGGCCTCGACCGTCTGGCGGATGCGGTCCACTTCGCCGGGGCGTTGGCGCAGAAGTTCCCTCGCGAGCATCGCGAGGTCGCGATCGCGTTCGTCGAGTTCCGGCGGGCTGCCGGGCGGCCCTGCAGCCGAAATGCGCGGTGCTGCGGCCAGAGACGTCATCAGAAAAGCTGCGCGCAGAAAGACGCGACGCGCAACTCTGTGGGAACTCGAAAGCAACATCAGTCGCCAACTGTAGCAATCGCAGCGCTTGCGAAGGCAAACATGGCGGGCCGGAGCAGGGCAGGATTGCTGTCGTTCGACGCTGCGCGACAATCCGGCGCCATGTCGCAACCGGGCGAAGCGACCCTCGGGTCGGGCCAGCGCACGACCCGTGCCCGCATTCCGTTCGAGCCAGCACTCGAAGGGCTGCGAGGCCTCGTGCTGTTCGGGCTGCTCTGCTTTCACGCGGAGTTCTCCTGGGCCACGGGGGGCTTTCTCGGTATCGCGACGTTCTTCACGCTTTCGGGCTTCCTGCTCACTTCGCTCTTCCTTGCAGAGTGGGAGCATTCGCAGCGCATCGCGTTCGCGGCGTTCTGGGCGAGACGCTTTCGGCGCCTCATGCCGGCGGCCCTGCTGACGCTGCTGACCATGTGGGCCTTCGGTCATTTCGTTGCGACGCCCTCCCAACTCGACCGCTTGCGGGACGACATCATCTGGGCGCTCTTCTACGCGGCGAACTGGCACTTCCTCTGGTCGAACGCGGACTACACGGCGCTCTTCGAGGCGCCTTCGCCTCTTCATCATTTCTGGTCTCTCGCAGTCGAAGAGCAGTTCTACTTCGGGTTTCCCCTCGTGGTGTTCGCGGGGCTCCGGCTCGGACGCGGCTCGCTCCGCGGTCTGGGCGTGTTGTTCGCAGCACTCGTCGCCGTGTCGCTCGGGATCACGCTGTGGCTCGTCGCGGGGGGCGCTTCTTTCGACCGCATCTACTACGGAACCGACACGCGGATGGCGGAGCTCTTGCTCGGTGCCGTGGTCGCGGTGGTGGTATGGCGACGCGGGTCTCGAGGCGACAGCGAAAGCGGAGTCCCCGTGCGCTGGCTTTCGTGGCTTGGCAGCGCCTCGCTGTTGGCCATGGTGCTCTGTTGGGCATGGGTCGACCTCGATACGGGCTGGCTGTATCGGGGAGGTTTCGCGGCGTACGCGTTGCTCTCGGCAACTGTCATCGCCGCGGGAGTTCAGCCGGGTGGCTTCGTGCGCAGTGTGCTCGCACACCCCGTCATGCAGTGGTTGGGACGTGTTTCGTACGGCGCCTATTTGTTCCACTGGCCCATCTATCTCTGGTTGGACGCGGAGCGCGTCGGGCTCGATTCGACTCCCCTCTTCCTGTTGCGTGTGGGCGTGACGCTGGCGCTCGCTGAAGCGTCGTATCGTTGGTTCGAGCATCCGATCCGCACCGGACGCATGTTGCACGGTCCCGGAGCGCTTGCGTTGATCCCGATGATGTTCGGTCTGGTGGCCGCGGTGGCGTTCGCCTTGCCGAAGGCGCCCGTCCACTTCGATGTGGACAGGGCCGCGATGGATGCCTGGGTCGAAGACGTAGTGGAGCACTACGCCACGGAACCGAATCCGCCCCCACCCACGCTCCACAGCGAGATCCCGCGCATCGCGATGTTCGGCGACTCGACCGCGACAACCCTCGCGGTTGGCCTTCAGTACTTTCAGTTCGAAACGGGGCAGAGCGTGTTGCGCCGGGGTTCCGCCCACCTGGGCTGTGCGGTCGTGCGAAAGGCCGAAATCCGCACCGGTGACTTCGTTCACACCTACGATGGCTGTGACGACTTCGACGTCTCCTGGGCGAAGGCGATCCGCGAAGAGCAGCCCGACATCGCAATCGTGCTGGCCGCACCGTGGGACATTCGTGACCGTCGTCTCGAAGGCGAAACGATATGGCGGACGATTGGCGACCCGATCCTCGACCGCTACTACACGCAGGAACTTCAGGCCGCCGTCGACGTCTTGTCCCGGGATGGAACGCTCGTCCTTTGGCTTACCCATCCGTTGGTCGAGGTGCGAGACCGCGGCGGGAAGAAGCCCGCAAAGCCCTACGCGGCGTCGGATCCCGCGCGAATAGAGCGCTGGAACGAATTGATTCGAGACCTCGAACGGTCTCGTCCAGGACAGGTTCGGGTGATCGACCTTCGTCGCTACATCCAGACGCTTCCGGGTGGTGAATTCGACGAACGCTATCGACCCGATGCCACGCATCTCACGCCCGAGGCGGCGTACCAGGTGGCAAAGGACTGGCTCGCCGATGAAATCATGCGCATCTACCGGGAAGAGGGCGCGCGCGCCCGCGCCGAAGGCGCACCCGGGGCAGCCGAGGCGCCCGGGCGGCGCTGACACCCGCGCTCGCGTTGCTTGACGCCACAGCACCCCCCTGCCAAGCTTTCGCCTTTCCAACTCCTTTGCAAATCAAGGGTTTATGCCATTGGTGCGACTCACCCGGGCAATCGAATTCTCGGCATCGCTGCGTTATCGCGCGGCCGGGCTGAGCGATGGCGAAAACCGCGAAGTCTTCGGGCTCGCCGCGGAGCAGCACGGGCACAACTACCGGCTCGAGGTCACGGTGAAGGGTGAGCCCGACCCGCGAACGGGGATGGTGATGAACCTCGTCGACCTGAAGGCGATCCTCGAGCGCGAAGTCATGGGCCGCTTCGATCATCGCGATCTCAACGCCGACACCGACTTCTTCAAGGACATCCCGCCTACGCCGGAGAACCTCGCCGCCGTGATCCACGAGTTGCTCGTCGACGCGCTGCCCGCAGGCCGTTTCGACCGCCTGCGCCTCTATCAGGACGCGGATCTCTACGTCGACGTCGTCGACTGATCTTCCGCACGCCTCTGCCGACCCCCCCCCCACCTACGCCCACCGGAACCCCCGTGATCGAACTCACCCGTTGCTATCGACTGCCCGCGGCCCACGTGCTCGCGAACCCGCGTCTTTCCGACGCGGAGAATGATGAGATCTTCGGCAAGTGCGCGAATGAACATGGGCACGGCCACAACTATGGCTTCGACGTCACAGTCACGGGCGAGGTCGACAGCACCACCGGGCAGATCCTCGCCCCCGAACGACTCGACGCCGTCTTCGAAGCGGCGATCGCCAAGCGCTATTCCCACCGCCTGTTGAACGAATGCGAAGCGTTCGAGGCGCTGGTTCCCACCACCGAAAACTTCGCCAAGATCGTCTACGACGACCTCGCGCCCGCGATCGCGGCAGAGGGTGGTGTCGAACTCGTGCGTGTCCGACTCACCGAAACCCCGCGCAACTTCTTTGAGTATGGAGACGAACGATGAGCGACCCGATCGAAGACGCCGTCCGCACGATCCTGAACGAACTCGGCGAAAAGCCCGAGCGTGACGGTCTGCAGAAGACGCCCAGCCGCGTGGCGGCGGCGATGCGCTTCTTCACCAAGGGCTATGCCCAGGATCCGATGGCCACCCTGAACGACGCGATGTTCGACGTCGAGTACGACGAAATGGTACTGGTGAAGGACATCGAGTTCTACAGCCTTTGCGAGCACCACATGGTGCCGTTCTTCGGACGCATCCACGTCGGCTACATCCCGAATGGGAAGGTGGTCGGGCTCTCGAAGATCCCGCGTCTCGTCGAAATGTTCGCGCGCAGACTTCAAGTGCAGGAGCGCATGACGATGGAGGTGGCGGGCATCATCGAAGATGTCCTGAAGCCGCAGGGCGTCGGCGTCGTCGTCGAAGCCAAGCACCTGTGCATGGTGATGCGCGGTGTCGAAAAGCACAATTCGTTCGCAATCACGAGTTCGATGCGGGGTGTGTTCGAAAGCGACTCGAAGACGCGCGCCGAATTCATGGAGCTGATTCGCCACCGACCGGATTCCTTCGTTTGACCAGGGTGAGCGACGACGACATCCCCGAGAACGAAGTCGTTCAGCTGATTCGCTCGGCCGCGAAGAAGCTCGAAGATGCACCCGGAACGTGGCCGGCGAAGCGTGAACTCGCCGATGCGATTCGTGAGTTGATGGCGTGCCTTGCCGAAACCGACGCCCCCGCCGACGAACTCCTCGCGATCGCGGACCAGGTGCGAAACGCGGCACGGCGCTTCAGCGGGCAACCCGAAATGGAAGATCCGCCCGGCGTGGCCGAGATGTCTCTCGCTGCGGGGATGGAAGTGTTTCGCGATCGCAGTCCGATCGTCGGCAAGGCGAACCCCCTCGCACCGCCTGCCACCTTCGCAGTCGATCACGACCACGAGATCGTCTACGGAGAGGTCTGCTTCGGCCCAGCCTATCAGGGCGCACCGGGCTGCGTGCACGGCGGCTTCGTGGCGGCTGCGTTCGACGAAGCGCTCGGCATGGCGACGATCTTCTCGGGCAAACCCGGCATGACGGGCTGGATTCGTGTCTCGTACAAGAAGCCCACGCCACTGGAAACCAACCTTCGATTGGTGGGGCGAATGGACAGTGTCGAAGGCCGCAAGATCCAGACCTCCGCCGAGCTGCTCGCCGGCGACACGGTGGTCGCTGAGGCGACCGGCCTCTTCATCTCGATCCCCATCGACAAGTTCGCGGAACTCAAAGAGGCCCAGCGCCAGCGGAAGTCGCACGCTACGGACTCATGATCGTCTGGAGCGAATCAGGCGTGCGGGCAACGCCTGGCGATAGCGAAGCGGCACACCGTCGATCGCGATAGCATCGTGTCATGACGGATTCCTCGACCGGGTCGCGTGGTCCGGGAAAGCGTTGGCTCTTTGTCGCAGTCGTTGCGCTCTTGATCGCCATCGCGGGTTACTGGACGTTTTCTGCCGAACGCTTCGACGTGCGCGTCGTGGCCGTCGCGCGCGGAACCGTCGAGTCGACGGTGACCAATTCGAAGGCGGGCACACTCAGGTCTCGCCTGCGCTCGCGCATGAGTGCGGAAACGGGTGGCCGGGTCACGCACATCTACCACCGCGAAGGCGATACGGTGGAGTCCGGTGCGTTGCTCGTGAAGCTGAACGACACGAGTCATCGGGCAAGGCTCGAGCTTTCTCAGGCGGTCGTCGTGACGAGTGCCGCGCGACACCGAGAGGCGTGCTTGAACCGCGATCACGCGAAGCGCGATCTCGATCGCGCACGTGAGCTGCGGCGAAACCAGGTGACGTCCGTAGGAGACCTCGAGCGCTTCGAACTCGCCTACCGCGCCGCAGAAGCCAGCTGTAGTGCCGCGGAAGCAGACATCGCGCGCGCACAAGCCGAAGTTCGCGCCGCCCATGCCGAACTCGAAAAGACCGAGATTCGCGCTCCCTTCGACGGCATCGTGGCCGAAGTGAATTCGGAAGTCGGCGAATGGGTGACCCCTTCGCCGCCGCTCCTGAGTTCGCCTTCCGTGATCGACCTGATCGACCCGGCTTCGCTCTACGTGAGCGCGCCGATGGACGAAGTGGATTCGAATCGCATTCGCGTCGGCCAGCCGACGCGAATCACCGTGGATTCTCATCCGGGTGAGAGCTTCCCGGGGAGCGTCGTGCGCGTCGCACCCTACGTGCTCGACATCGAAGCACAGAACAGAACCATCGAAGTCGAAGTCGAGTTCGATGCCGCTCCCGAGCCGGCCAGCATGATGGTCGGCACTTCGGCCGACATCGAAGTCACCCTTGCGACGCGTGACGACGTGATGCGGATCCCGACCGCCACGTTGCTGCAGGGTGGCCGCGTCCTGGTCCTCGTCGACGGCGTCCTCGAAGAGCGGTCCGTGAAGGTCGGATTGCGCAACTGGGACTTCGTCGAAGTCACGGGCGGACTTTCTCCCGAAGAACTCGTCGTAGAGAGCCTCGACGAAAAAGAGATCGTGGCCGGTGCCCGCGCACGTGCCGTGCGCGACGACGACGACACCGCGGCCAACGCCGTGGGCGCAAGCCGGTGATCCGTCTTTCCAAGATCTGGAAGACGTACGAAATGGGCACGCAGAAGCTCCATGCCCTGCAGGACGTCAGCACGACGATCGAGCAGGGCGAGCATCTGGCCATCATGGGCCCAAGCGGTTCGGGCAAGTCGACGCTGCTCAACATCGTCGGGTGCCTCGACCAGCCGACTTCGGGCGAGTACTTCCTCGACGGCGAGGACGTGGCGCAGCTCTCAGACGACGACCTCGCCGAGGTTCGTCTGCGCAAGATCGGTTTCGTCTTCCAGTCGTTTCATCTGATTCCGCGCCTTTCTGCGCTCGCCAACGTCGCGCTCCCGATGGTGTTTGCGGGCGTACCGGCGGCAGAGCGAGAGGAGCGTGCACGCGAGGCCATCGACTCCGTCGGATTGGCGGATTGGAGCGATCACAAACCGGCCGAACTCTCCGGCGGCCAGAAGCAACGGGTGGCCGTTGCGCGTGCCGTGGTGATGCGCCCGGGGCTCTTGCTGGCCGACGAACCCACGGGCAACCTCGATTCGGCGTCCGGGCGCCAGGTGCTCGACATCCTGTGCGGGCTCAACCAGCAGGGCATTACGCTCATCACGGTGACCCACGACCCCAACGTCGCGCGTCTCGCAGAGCGCGTGATGGTCCTGACGGACGGTGCGATCCTGCGCGAAGTGGAAGGTCGCAAGGTCTCGACCCTCGACGACCTCTTCAGCCCCGTCGCAAGCGGTGCTCGGGATGAACTCGCATGATGAGCGGTCGCGACATCGTGGGCTTCGCCGCGAACGCGCTGCTCGAACATCGTCGCCGCACCCTGCTGAGCCTCCTTGGTGTTGCGATGGGGGCCACGGCGGTGGTCTTCCTCACCGGGCTCGGTGAAGGGGCGCGGTTGTTCGTGCGCGGCGAGTTCGAAACCCTCGGCAGCAATCTCGTGGTCGTTCTCCCCGGCAAGAACGAAACCGCCGGTGCTTTGCCCGGTGTGGGTGGCGTGCCCAACGATCTCACGATCGAAGACGCACGGGCACTCAGCCGGGAACTGCGCGGGGCACGCGCGGTGATACCGATTTCGACGGGTACGGACCTGGTTTCGTTTCGTGAGCGCCGCCGACAGGTGGCCATCGTCGGAACGACGCGCAAGTTCTTCGACGCGATGAACTTGCGGGTGGCGCGGGGCAGCTTCCTGCCAACCGCCGAACTCGGTCGCGGTTCCTCGGTGGCCGTGCTGGGCAACAAGGCCGCACGCGAACTCTTTCAGGACCGCGACCCCATCGGCGAAGTCGTGCGTGTCGGCGATGCAAGAATGCGCGTAATCGGTGTATTGGCGAGTCGGGGCACCCAGATGGGGCAGAACATCGACGACATGTTGTTCGCCCCGGCGACGACGGTGATGCAGCTCTTCAATCGCAGTTCTCTCCGCCGCATCATGGTTCAACTCAACGCGTATGCGGATGCGGACGCGATGGTGGAGCAGATCATCGCCATCATGACCGAACGCCACGACGAAGAAGACGTCACCTGCATCACCCAGGCTGCGGTGATGGAATCGCTCGGTGGCATCCTGCGTGCGTTGACGCTCGCCGTCGGTGGGATTGCGGCGATCTCCCTCGCCGTCGCCGGGATCGGGATCATGAATGTGATGCTGGTGTCGGTTTCGGAACGCACTTCCGAAATCGGCCTGCTCAAAGCGGTCGGCGCACGCGGGCGCGACATCCTCGCGGTCTTCCTGATCGAATCGGCTCTGTTGTCCGCCATGGGAGGCGTGTTGGGGCTCGCGCTCGGCCGTTCGCTGCTGTTGCTCGTGTCCTACCTCTATCCGAAGGTTCCCGCGACGACGCCCCTGTGGATCGTGCTCTCGGTGCTCGCCATGGCGATTTCGACCGGGCCACTCTTCGGTGTGATTCCGGCGTGGCGGGCCATGCAGCTCGAACCCGTTGCGTCGCTTCGCAAGGGATGAGGAGGAAGCGGTGATGTCCATGCCGGCTGCCGGGCCCTCGAACGCTCGCCCAGACATCCCGCTTCGCGAGTTGCTCGGCTTTTCTGGGGGCGCCCTGCGCGCGTATCCCCTGCGCAGCGTGCTTTCGATGCTCGGGATTGCGATCGGTGTGATGTCGGTCGTCCTGCTCACCTCGATCGGCGAAGGCACGCGGCGCTACATCCTCAGCGAGTTCATGCAGTTCGGTACGACGGTGATCGCGATCCATCCCGGCAAGACCGAAACCGGTGGTTTGCCGGGGGTGCTTGGGGGGACCACGCGCAAGCTCACGATCGACGATTCGGAGGCGCTGGCTCGCCTGCCGAACGTGACCAGCGTCGTGCCGACCACGATGGCCAGTGGGCCGGTGGAATATGGCGGGCGATCGCGCAGCGTCTACATCTACGGTGCAACGGCCGCGATGCCCGAAGTGCTGCGATTCGGGGTGGCGCGAGGGAGCTTCCTTCCGCCCGGTGATCCACGTCGCGGGGCGTCGGTCACCGTGCTCGGCCCGAAACTCAAGCGCGAGCTGTTCGGTGACAGCTACGCACTCGGTCGTTTCGTTCGCATCGCGGGTACCAGGCTGCGCGTGATCGGCATCATGGAAGCCAAGGGACGAATCCTGGGCCTCGACATCGACGACGGTGCCTACGTCCCGATCGCAACCGCGATGCAGATCTTCAACCTCGACGAAGTCCACGAGATCGACGTCACCTACGAACACGAATACCAGACCGATGCGTTGGCGGAAGCGATCCGCCAGACCTTGATGTCGCGCCACGGCGATCGCGAAGACTTCACCATCACGACCCAGACGGCGATGATCGAAACCTTCGGCAGCGTGATGCGCGTGATCACCCTGGGTGTCGGTGCGATCGCGATGGTCTCGTTGATCGTCGGGGCGGTGGGGATCCTCACGATGATGTGGATCAGTGTCGGGGAGCGCACCGGTGAGATCGGCTTGTTGCGTGCGATCGGCGTGCGCAATCGAGATGTGCTGCGGATCTTCCTCGTCGAAGCCGCGATGCTCACGAGCCTCGGCGGATTCGCGGGGATGGTGCTGGGGTTGGCGATCGCAGCTGTCTTGCGGCTCGCGATTCCGGGTCTGCCCGTCCATACCCCCGCGATCTATCTCGTGGGCGCCATGGCGATGAGTGTCGCGACCGGACTGCTTTCGGGGATCGCTCCGGCGCGCCGCGCAGCAGCACTCGAACCCGTCGAGGCGTTGCGGGCCGAATAGTCTTCCTTGGCGGTCGTGCTTTTCAGCCCCCCGCGACCAGCGCCGAGTTGATCTGCAGCCGCTGTTCGCTTTCGAACAGTTCCTTGCGATCGTCGATCCAGGCCTGGATGAGCGAGTTCTGCTGCTGCAGCTCGAGGGATTCGCGCGCTGTTTCGACGGCACCGGCCAATGTGGCGGGGTCGGGGTCCTGGCGATCGATCAACTGGATCAAGACGAGATCGTCGCCAACGTCGAAGACTCTGGGCGAACTCGGCGCTTCGGTGCTCAGCGTGAAGGCCGTCGACAAGATGTCGAGGGAAGGTCGGCTCAAGCCGGGAATGAAGCCATCGCGGCGTCGAGTAAAGAAGCTCGTGCGTTCGAGGGTGAGGTCGGCGGCACGGGCCGCGTCTTCGAGGGACTCGCCGCCCTTGATGGCTTCGGCGAGTCGGTCGGCGAGACCGCGCGCCGCTTCCGCCGCGGCACCGTCGGCTGCGAGTTCGAGGCCGACTTCGTCGAACGACTTGCGTCCCGCTTCGGTCTTCGCGTCGACCTTCAGGATGTGAAGCCCCTCGATGCCATCGATGACTTCGCTCACCGCGCCGACGTCGAGGGAGAAAGCAGCCGCCTCGAGGCTGGGGGCGACGTCACCTCGGGGGACTTCGCCTAGACTTCCGCCGTTTTCCCGGGTGCTCTCGTCGTCCGACACTTCGGCGGCGACCGCGGCGAAGTCCTCGCCCTGATCGAGTCGCGCGCGAATGAGTTCGGCGCGTTCGCGGTTGGCGGTCGCGGCAGTTTCGGTGCCGCCGTCGGGCTTCAGCAGGATGTGGCGAAGGCTCACCTTTTCCGGCGTCGCGAAGCCGAGGACGTCGGCGTCGTAGCGCGCGAGCAGCGCATCACGATTCGCCGCGAGGTAGCCCACCACCGTGGCCTCGTCGGGCTTCTGCGATTCGGGCAGGGTCTCGGCCCCGAGCGCCACGAACGCGATGCGCGCCTCCTCGGTCCGGTAGCGGGCCGCGCTGAAGGCCTCGGCGTCGCTGATTTCGACCTGGGACATCACCAATTCGAACATTTTTTGCTGCAAAAGGTCGCGTTGCATCGACGCCAGGAAGTTGGCCTGGCTGCCGAATTCCCATTTGATCTGGGCGTCGAACTCGTCCTGGATGAAACGGCCGCTCTCGTCACGCAGGCCCGGATCGTTGCGCAGGATGTCCTTTACCTCTTCGGGGCTCGCGACCAACCCGAGTTCGCCCGCCGACTGGGACAGCACGACCTGGTTGACCACGGCCTGTAGTGCTTGCGCATCGAGGAACGACGACATGGCGTCGGCGTCGAACTGGTCGCCGAGGCTGTTCTGAAGACGATCCGACTGCTGCTTCCGCACGCGCTGGTAGTCATTCATCCGGATACGGACATCGTCGAGAACCACCACCTCCGTACCCAGGCCGCCGCCACCACCACCACCGGGCGTCGAGCCCCCCAGTCCGAGAAAGAAGACGAAGACGATGCCGATGGCGAATACGAAGATGGCGGTGAGCCATCGCTGGCCTTTGCGGATGCGTTCGAGCACAGAGAACTCCTTGAATTCCGGCAAGCCGGCTCGGAAGGAGCGCGAGAGTAGTTGTGCGGCGGGGGCCGATCAAGCATGAGACACGCCGTCTTCGCTTGTCCTCGAAAGGGCCGGTTGGTATCGTGCCCTTGCGAGGAGGGGGCAATCAAACATCCGTGATTTCGACCACTTAGGGAAGGCAGTACGGATTCGTTCCGCCGCGGTCGACGGATCGGCAAGGCCCCTCACGCGACACGAGAACACAGTCGCAACGACATGAAGTCGCTCATTCATGAAGTCGCGCATTCACAAAGTCGCGCATTCACAAAGTCGCACATTCACAAAGTCGCAACGCTGTTTGCTTACTGCGCAGACAGATCACGCGAGGGGGCAAGTCACATGATCTTCGACTCCATCCTGGGTCTCTTTTCCAGCGATCTCGCCATCGACCTCGGTACGGCCAACACCCTGGTCTACGTGAAGGGGCGAGGGATCGTGGTATCGGAACCCAGCGTGGTGGCGATCTGTAAAGACGGTCGCGGTCCCGACAAGGTGCGCGCCGTCGGTACCCGCGCGAAGGAAATGCTCGGTCGCACCCCCGGCAACATCGTGGCCATCCGCCCGATGAAGGACGGGGTGATCGCCGACTTCGAGATCACCGAAGCCATGCTTCGCTACTTCATCACCCGCGTGCATGATCGCAAGCGCATGGTTCGCCCGCGCATCGTGATCGCGGTTCCGTCGGGCATTACCGAAGTCGAAAAACGCGCCGTGAAGGAAAGCGCGATGCTCGCCGGTGCCCGCGAGGTCTATCTCATCGAAGAGCCGATGGCGGCTTCGATCGGTGCGGGTCTTCCCATCACCGAGCCGTCGGGCAACATGATCATCGACATCGGTGGTGGCACGACCGAGGTCGCGGTCATCTCCCTTTCGGGTGTCGTCTATTCCAACTCGACTCGAGTCGGTGGCGACAAGATGGACGAAGCGATCATCAACTTCGTCAAGCGCAAGTACAACCTGTTGATCGGTGAGCGCACCGCCGAACTCATCAAGATGAAGATTGGTACTGCGTATCCGGTCGACGAACTCGAAAGCATGGAAGTAAAGGGACGCGATCTCGTGCAGGGTGTTCCGAAGACCCTCGAAATCAAGTCCGAAGAAATTCGTGAAGCGCTCGCCGAACCGATCAACGCGATCGTCGAGAGCGTGAAGATGGCCCTCGAGAGAACCCCCCCTGAACTCTCGGCGGATATCGTGGACAAGGGAATCGTGCTCGTCGGTGGGGGGTCGATGCTCTCGAACCTCGACGTCCTTTTGCGCGAGGTGACGGGCTTGCCCGTGATGCTCGCCGAGGACCCGCTGACGGCCGTTGCCATGGGGACGGGCCGTTGCCTCGACGAGTTGCGCCTGCTGAAGGAAGTCACGATCCGGACCTGATCCGGTGTGACCAGGCCGAGCGCTGCATCACCCGGCAGGTCGTATCCCACCGGAAAGTCAGCGTTTTTTCGCCTGCTGTGGGGTGGGGTCCGGCGTCGTGATCGACTTCCTGAAGCGCTTCAGTGCGCCGATCGGCTTCGTGTTCCTGCTGCTCATCGCCGCGATCGCGATGGTGGGGGACACGCGCGATCTCGAAACCCGCCGTCACCAGTTGCCCTGGTGGCAGGCGGTGGTGATCGAAGTGGTCGCGCCTGTGCAGCGCGTCGTTTCGGTGCCGGCCACCTCGGTACGCGACGTGATCAACAACTATGTCGACCTCGTCTACGTCGCGGACGAAAACGAAAGACTCAAAGCGCGCGTGGCCGAGCTGGAAGAGATCAACCTGCAGTACCGCGAAGCGTTGGTCGCGAGTGGGCATCTCGATCGCATCGCCGCGATGCGCGAAGACTTCGAAGTACCGATGTTGCCCGCGCGTGTCGTGGGGCTCGACATCTCACTCTGGTTCCGATCGGTGGTCGTCGATCGCGGTGAAGAACACGGTATTGCGGCGGGCAATCCGATCGTCACCAACAACGGGGTCGCGGGGCTCGTGACCGCGGCGTCGCGGCGTGCCGCGAAGGCGATGTTGTTGTTGGATCGACAGAGTGCGGTCGACGGAGTGGTGCAGCGCAGTCGTACGCGAGGTGTCGTGCGCGGTACGGGTACCGATTCCCTGGAATTTGAATTCGTTGCGCGAGACGGCGACGTGCAAGACGGAGATGTGATCATCACGTCGGGTCTAGATGCCATCTATCCGAAGGGACTTCGCATCGGGCAGGTGCGCGAGATTCGCGAACGGGGAGGCGACCTGATCCAGACCGCAGTGCTCACACCTGCGGTCGACTTCGAACGACTCGAGCAGGTGTTCGTCATGTTCTATCAAGGGCCGACGATGGAATTGCTCTACGGCAACCAGGATCCCGATGGGCGTTCCAACGGGCCTCCCGGTGCGAGCGTTGCAGCGGGCCGCGACGGGGCGAAGCCCTCGTCATGATCGTCAGTCTGCTGGCCAATGCCTTCGCCCCACCCGTCGATGGAGGTCGACGAGCGTGGTAAAACGGATCCTTGCTGTGTTCATCCTGGGGCTGCTTGCGCTCGGCGTGCAGGGCGGTCTCGCGATGGTCATGCCGCGTTCACTCTGCCCCGACCTCGGCTTGCTCGTCGTGCTTGCGATCGGGCTGCACTGGCTCGAAGTCACACCGGGGATGTTCGTTGCGTCGGCCCTCGGCTTTGCGGCGGACCTGTTGTCGAGTGCCATCTTCGGTGCGCACGCCTTGCTGCGCGTGTTGGCTTTTTCGCTGACCTCGCTTGCGCGAAGCCAGATGGACTTGCGGGGCGGCGCCATCTTCGCCCTGTTCGCCGGCGCCATCACGATCTTGAACGCCCTCGGGCTGATGCTCCTACTGCGCTTCTTCACGTCCGGCGAAGCCGGCGCGGCTGCGTTTTCGGTATGGGGGGTGTTTTCGGGCGTGTTGCCCCACGCCGCCATCAATGCCTGCCTGGCCCCGGCGGTTTCTGCGGTGGTGGTCTGGGTGTGTGATCGCGTCGAGGGCGAAGCGAGTCGTCCCGGGATCGAATTCGAAGCGCGGAGGCCGACCACATGATGGGCGGACTCGGCGACGGAAGGCTCTCACCCGGCGGCCCGCACGCTGCGGAAGGGCGCATCGGCATCATCGCAGTGGGGATCGTGGTCGCCTTCGTGATCTTTGCCGTGCGGTTGTTCCAGCTGCAGATCGTCGAAGGCGCGGACCTGCGAAGTCGTTCGGAGCAGAACTTCGTGCGCACCATTCGCCTCGAAGCGCCGCGGGGAGACATCGTCGACCGCGATGGCCGGATCCTCGCGACGACGCGGCCCGCCTACCGCGTGCAGGTGATTCCGAACGAGCTGCGCAGCGGCGACACCACCTTTCGCGCGCTCGGGCAGATCCTCGACGAAGCACCGCAGGAGCTTGCGACCCGGGTCGGCAAACCGCGCGGGCGCAAGCGCTTCCAGCCCGTGCTCTTGCGAGGTGATCTCGGATACGAACGCTTCGCGCAGGTCGAAAGTCACCGCTACGCGTTGCCCGGTGTCGTGACCCACATCGGTCCGCGGCGTGACTACGCCGAGGGCGCCAGCGCGGCCCACCTGCTGGGGACGATCGGCGAAATCGGCACCCGTCAGCTCGCGCTGCCCAGGTTCAGCGGTTACGACGCGGGCGAGATCGTCGGCCAGTTCGGTCTCGAAGCGCGGCTCGAATCTCATCTGCGCGGCAAGGCGGGTGGTCGCAACATGGTGGTCGATGTCGCGGGCCGCGAAATCGAACTGCTCGACGAGATCAAACCCGTGCCCGGCGGCCGCGTCGTGCTGACCCTCGACGCCGACCTGCAGCGCGCGGCCGAAGAAGCCTTTCGCTCGAAAGATCCAGAGGTGTCCGACCACATGGGAGCCCTGGTTGCGATCGATCCATCGAACGGGGAGATCCTCGCGCTGGCTTCGCTTCCCGCCTACGACCCGAACGCCTTTGCGGGTGGGATCGACTCGGCGACCTGGGATGGCCTGATTTCCGACCCCTGGAAGCCGCTGCGCAATCGCGCCGTGTCGGGTGAATATCCGCCGGGCTCGACCTACAAGGCGGTCGTTGCTGCTGCGGGGCTCTCGGAAAAAGAGATCACGCGCGAAGAGGAGATCTTCTGTCCGGGTCACTACCGGCTCGGTCGCAGGGTGTATCGCTGCTGGAAGCGTGGGGGGCACGGCAACGTCAACATGGACGCCGCCCTCGAGGGTTCGTGTGACGTCTACTTCTACGATCTCGGCGTGCGACTCGGGATCGACCGCATCGCGCGTTACGCCCGTGGCTTCGGCTTCGGTACGTTCACCAAGATCGACCTCGCGGCCGAGAAGCGCGGCTTGATTCCCACCATGGAATGGAAGCGGCGCGCGAAGGGCGAGGAGTGGATCAAGGGTGAAACGGTCTCGGCGGCGATCGGGCAGGGGTACAACCTCGCAACCCCGGTCCAACTCGCCGTGGCCTATGGGGCGATCGCCAATGGCGGTCGCGTCATGCGACCGCAGCTCATCAAACGCTTCGAGACCTGGGACAAGCAGGTCTTGTCGATCGAGTCGCCGGAAGAAATCAGGCGGGTCCCGGTGTCGCGCGAGATCCTCGAGGTGGTGACCGAGGGCCTGGTGGCCGTGGTGCAGGGCGAAGAGGGCACGGGTGGGCGCGCGCGAATTCGCGACATCGAAGTTGCGGGCAAGAGCGGTACGACCCAGGTCGTGAGTCTCGATCTCGTGAAGGACATGGAGCCCGAGGAAATCCCGATCCGCTACCGCGATCACGCGTTGTTCGCGGCCTTCGCCCCCGCTGAGGCACCCGAGATCGCGGTCGTGGCCCTGGTCGAACACGCCGGTGCCGGTGGCGGCACCGTGGCGGCGCCGATCGTGCAGAAGGTGATGGCGCGTTACTTCGAGAAGCAGCGCGAACGCGAAGCGGGCGAAGCGCAGCCGGCGCCAGAAGGAGGAGCGGAAGAAGGGGTGTCGCCGCCGCCGCCGCCCCCGCCCACCTCGACCGTGACGGCATCCGCACCGGCCCCTGACGACGTCACCCTCGCGCAGAGGGAACAGCCATGAGCATGAGCATCGACCGGCGCTCGCTGCAGTACTTCGACTGGGTGTTCCTCGGGATCGCGGCCGCGCTCGTGTTCTTCGCGTTCGTGAACCTCGCGTCGGCGACGAACGCCGGTGTCGAAGGGGGCATGTCGGACATCGTGCGGCGTCAAGCGTTGATGGTTGGCATTTGCAGCGTCGTGCTCGTGATCATCTTGATGATCGACTACCGGCACTTCGAGCGCTTCGCGCCGTTGCTCTACCTCGGCAGTCTGGCTCTGCTCGCCGCGACCCTCGTGATCGCACCCGAAACCCGAGGTGCGCGCGCGTGGCTCTTCGAGGGACGCGTGCAGCCTTCGGAGTACGCGAAGATCACCCTCGTCCTCATGATGGCGAGGCACTTTCATCGCTCGCCCCCCGATCCATCGACCGGGTTGCGGCAGCTGGTGAAGCCGATCCTCATCGCGGCCCCTCCGGTCGCCTTGATCCTGGCGCAGAAGGACATGGGGGTGGCGCTGCTCACCCTGCTGGTCGCGCTGACCTTCCTGCCCTTCGTGCGCATTTCTGCTCGCGCCTGGGGAGGGCTCGCGGCGGCGGGTGTCGGCGCAATGACTGCGCTGTGGGCCTATGGCCTGCGCCCCTACCAGCAACAGCGAATCCTCGACTTCCTCGACCCCGAGCGCGATCCACTTTCGTCGGGCTATCAGGCCATGCAGTCACGCATCGCCGTCGGCGCGGGTGGGCTCTTCGGACGGGGCTGGATGGAGGGGACGCAGACCCAGTTGCGCTTCCTGCCGACGCAGCACACCGACTTCATCTTCTCGGTCCTGGCCGAAGAATGGGGCTTCATCGGTTGCATCATCGTGCTTTCGCTGTTTCTCGCGATGTTGCTCTGGGGGCTGTGGATCGCTTCGAGTTCGAAGGATGGCTTCGGCGCCATGCTGGCCGTGGGCCTCGTAGGTACGCTCTTCTGGCCCGCCGTGATCAACGTCGCGATGGTGCTCGGGCTGGCGCCGGTGATCGGTGTGCCGCTTCCGCTGTTTTCTTACGGTGGCTCGGCGATGCTCGCGGCCTTCATCTCGCTCGGCCTGTTACTGAACATCTCGATGCGGCGGTATCTGTTCTGACGACGAAATGCGTTGGCGCGTTCTTCGACATGGACCACACGATCATCTCGGAGAGCTCGGCGTCGATCTACATGCGCCATGCGTGGAGGTGCGGTGACGTCGGTGTCGTGGACATGGTTCGCGGACTGGCGGGCGTACTTCAGTACATGGCCGGTAGACATGACCTCACGACCTGGACCGCAAATACGTTGGCGGGACTCGCGGGTCGCGACGAAGCCTCGATGATCGACGAAGGCCTGGAACTCTTCGAACGTGAAATGGCGCCGAAGGTCTACCCCGCTGCTGCGCGTTTGATCGAAGAGCATTTGGCGAGTGATCACCTCGTCGTCATCGTGACGGGGTCGATTCCCTATCTGGTCGAACCACTCGCGCAGTCCCTTGGCATCGAGCACGTGCTGTGCACCCAACTCGAGATCCGCGACGGCGTGCTCACCGGTCAGTGCATCGAGCCGATCTGTCTAGAAGCCGGCAAGGTCGATCGGATGCGTGGGTTCATCGAAGAGCACGACGTCGATCTGGCGCGCAGCTATTTCTATTCTGATTCGATCACCGATCTTCCGGCCCTGGAGGTCGTGGGGCACCCGGTGGCGACGAACCCCGACTCGGCGCTCTACCGCATGGCGAGCCGTCGCGGTTGGCCGGTACGGCTGTTCGACGCGCCCCGTTCCTGAAGCAGCGACGCGTCGATCAGACGCGGAACTGCGCGAGCGACTGCTCGAGCGCCGAAGCCACATCGGCGAGCTCACGCGCAGCCCCTTCGACCGCGGTAGACTCGAAACCTCTGCCGGATTCGTAGTGCAGGGCGTGCCGCAGCAGGGACCTTTTCAGAATGAACTGTTTCGATGTGGAGCGACGCTTCACGCACGCGGACTTCGACGATGTTGCGGTGATGACAAGCTTCGACCGGTTGCGCGACCATCGAAGACCTTCCGGTCTTCGACAGCGACTTCGAGCCGCCGGACCCGGCTCCTTCGAAACACCCCCGACGGCCGCTTCCGCTACGAACTCGACTTCAACGGGGCGTACCAGGCCTACGCCGATCAAGACGGTGTCGACGCCTGGGAAAGTCGTTTGCGCGCGCGGGACCTTCGACATCACGGAACTCGCGCGCATCCGCGTGACCGAGCGCTTTCGCGACGTCTCGAACCTGCGCTTCTCGCGTCAGGACATCGCCCTGGCCGACACGGCCCTCGACCCGAACCAGGGCCGCTACTTCCGCAACGAGTTCGAAGTCGAGTTGATCCGCAGCCTGCTAGACGAGCTTCTCCGCCATGGCGACGAAGTCGGTCTTGGGACGTGCGCCCTGGATCTGCTCGACGACCTGCCCTCCCTGGAAGGCGAGCACGGTCGGCACCGCACGCACGCCGTACTGACCGGGCGAAGCGGGCGAGCTGTCTATGTCGACCTTCACGATCTTTACGCGGCCGTCGTACTGGTCAGCGAGTTCCTTCATGACCGGCGCGATCTGCTTGCACGGGCCACACCATTCGGCCCAGAAGTCGACGATGACGGGAACATCGGAATCGAGAACTTCACTCTGGAAGGTGGCGTCGGTGGCGTCGGTGATTTCGGCCATGGTGGATCTCCTCGTTTTGCTGGTTCGACTCCCGGTCTCGGAGACGTCGAATCGTTGATTCGAAGGGTGCGTGTTGGCTGGATCGGGCGCTTCTCGTTCGTATTGACGTTCTTGGGTTGGAGCGGGTTACAGAGGATTGCGCTCGACCGTTCGATCCGGGGATGCCCGGGGTGCCTTTCGACGACCGCGGTCGGAACGGTATAGCGAGCAATCAGTGAGCACGCCGCGTCTGGGTGCAACCCCTTGCCCCGATCCGCGAAAATGCTCGATCGCGTGAGTTGCGCTCTGTATGTTCCCCCTCGAGGTGATCGAGCTGTACGTGGTTCGGTCGTGTGTCGGAGATCACGGCAGCGGGTCGTGGTAGAAGGACTTCGGCGTTCCGGGGGGTGGGCAATGGCGCAGACGGCGGATCGCATCCGCGCGGCGTTGGCGGAAAGCATTCGCGTCAAGCAGGCGACCGCGGACGAGTGCGCCGACGCCATCGCGAGCGCGGCCGACCGGCTGATCGCGAGCTTCGAGCGCGGCGGCAAGCTCCTGTGCTTCGGCAACGGGGGGTCGGCGTCCGACGCGCAGCACATCGCGAGCGAATTCGTGGGCCGCTACGTCGACGACCGCCCGGCGCTCCCCGCCATCGCACTCCCCGCGAATTCGTCGGAGACGACCGCGATCGGCAACGACTACGGCTTCGACCACACCTTCGTTCGCGGGATCGAAGCGCACGCACGCCCGGGCGATGTCGCGCTCGCGTTCTCGACTTCGGGCAACAGCGGCAACGTGCTCGCCGCCGTCGACTCCGCGCGCGAACGCGGGGTCGAAACGATCGGCCTGCTCGGGAAGGGCGGCGGCAAGCTCGCCGGTGTCGTGGACTGCGCGATCGTCGTACCGAGCGACGACACGCCGCGCATCCAGGAAGCCCACATCGCGATCGGTCATCTCTTCTGCGAACTCGTCGAAGCCGCGCTCTTCGACGAGGGCGAAAGCTCGGGGTCGTCGTGAAACGAAAGATCGACCGTTCGAAACTCGAAACCGTGCCGGCGCGCAAGCGACCCAGCAAGGTGAAGCTTCGCGACGAAGCGGTTCCCTACGAAAAGGGCGCTTCGTTTTCGAACTTCCTCGACGGGCTGCCCGACATCCTCGGTGGGCGCGACGTGCGCCAGGTGATCGACGCGTGGTCGAAGGCGTGGAGTGGCAACAAGACGGTGCTCTTCGGCTTCGGTGCGCATCTGATCAAGGTGGGGCTCGCGCCGGTCGTGGTCGACCTGATCGAACGCGGCGCGATTTCGGCGCTCTTCATGAACGGCGCCGGCTGTGTGCACGACCTCGAGCTGGCGATGATGGGCCGCACGAGCGAAGACGTCGCCGAAGCCCTCGACGACGGCAGCTTCGGCATGGCACGCGAAACCGCCGAAAGCCTGAACGGCGCCATCTGCGAGGCCGCTGATCAGGGCCTGGGCATGGGCGAGGGCATCGGCCGCGCGATTCTCGACGGTCGCTTCCCCCACAAAGACCGCTCGGTGCTCGCCGCGGCGGCAAAGCACGGCATCCCCGCAACCGTGCACGTCGCGATCGGGAGCGACATCCACCACATGCATCCGAGCGCGGACGGCGCGGCGCTCGGCGCAACGAGTTATCGCGACTTCGAAACCCTGGCGTCGGTCGTGGCCGGGCTCGAGCGCGGTGTCGTGTTCAACGTGGGCTCGGCCGTGATCCTGCCCGAGGTCTTCTTGAAGGCGCTCGCACTCGCGCGCAATCTCGGCAACCCGGTGCGTCGCATCACCGCGGTCAACCTCGACTTCATCCGTCACTACCGCCCGCAGGTGAACGTGGTCGAAAGACCGACGCGTCTGGGCGGAACCGGAATTTCGCTCGTGGGTCAGCACGAAATCCTGCTGCCCCTGCTCTCGGCCGGCGTGATCGAGGCGCACGGCGCACGCAAGCCGAGGGCTCGCAAGAAGAGCGCAAACCGTCGCAGGTCATAGTGCCGCCGCACGACGGCGCGCCTTTCGAGAGGTAGAAGAATCGTGGGCCGGATCACGCTGCTCGAAGGCGACATCACCGAACAAGACACCGACGCCATCGTGAATGCGGCGAACAACGAACTCGTGCTCGGTGCGGGTGTCGCGGGAGCGATTCGCGAAAAGGGAGGTCCGTCGATCCAGCGCGAGTGCGACGAGCACGGTGCCATCGAAGTCGGCGAAGCGGCGATCACCGGCGCCGGCGATCTCCCCGCCCGCTTCGTGATCCACGCCGCGGGCATGGCGCCGGGCGGGTCGGCCGACGAGGCGTCGGTGCGCTGCAGCCTGCGGGCCTCGCTCGAACTCGCGCGCGACCGGGGCCTCGCCAGCATTGCGATTCCCGCCATCGGCGCGGGGATCGGTGGCTTCGCCCTGCAGCGCTGCGCCGAGGTCTCCCTCGAAGAAGCGGGAGCCCACCTCGATGGCGAGACCAGCCTCGAGGAAGTCCGCTTCGTGCTGTTCGGCGAACCCGCCTACCGGGTGTTCGAGATGGTGAACGACGCCGCCAGGGTAGAGGCGCAAATGGCCCGCCTCGCTCGCTTGCGAGAACGCGACTGACGCAGCGCGGCGCCCGGCATGCTCCTATAATCCGCGCCGTCACCGGCGCGGCCCCGCGCGCCGAAGCGCCCGAGAGCAGGGCGCTTTTCCGAAATCGCAACGACGTTTGGCGGAATCCATGGTCGAAATTCATCAACTGGCCGCGGCCATCTATCTGGCGGCGGGGATCGGCGCCCTGGTGGGTGTCGTGCTGCCGGCCCCGCGCATGAGTCGCGGGGCGGCGTGGGGGCTCGGGTTCGGGGCCATCGTGCAGGCGCTTGCGTTCGCGACGCTGCACGGCGGCGACGGTCCGCCGATCAATTCACTGCCGGTCGTGCTCGCGTGGTGTGCCTGGTTGGGCGTGCTCTTTGCGATGCTGCTCGCGCTGCGGGTTCGGCTCCCCGGGCTGACCGCGGTCGTGGGCCCCCTCGCTTTTCTTTCCGTCTTCGTCGCGTCGGTTGGATGGGATCGATCGGGCGCGGCCGAGGAGGGGGTGACGGGCGCCTGGCCTCATATCCACGTGCTGCTTTCGAGCGGCGGCGTGTCGTTGCTCGGAATCGCGGGCCTCGCGGGCCTCGTGTTCTTGTACGAACACCGGCGCCTCAAGGCCAAGCCTCCCACCCCGGCGCGCATCCCGTTGCCGAGTCTCGAGGCGCTGGACCGCGTGAACGTCGTATCGACCAGCGTCGGCTTTTCTCTTCTTTCGCTCGGGATCGCGACCGGCATGGTGTGGTTGTACGACGCCGAGGGTCGGATCTGGACCGGCACGAGCCATGCAACCTGGATGGTGATTTCCTGGGTGATCTACGCGGGGCTCGTCATCGCGCGAACCGCCGGCCGTCAGGGGGCGCGTCAGGCGGCCGCCAGCGCGCTCGCGGGCTTTGCGTTCCTCGTCTTCGGTGTGATGGGTGTCGGAGTGATGAGTTGAAGATTCTTCTCATCGGCATGAATCACCGCACGGCGCCCGTCGAGGTGCGCGAGCGCTACGCCGCGCAAGACCCGGGGCCGGCTCTGCGCAAGCTCGTTGCGAGTGACGAGATCGGCGAAGCCGTCCTGGTGTCGACCTGCAATCGCGTCGACCTGGTCGTCGCGACGACCCGGGTCGAAGATGCCGTACTGCGCGTACATCGCTTCTTCCGCCAGGACCTCGCGGACGCCGATGCGGTCGCGGATTCGCCCTCGATCGACGAGGTTTCCTACGAGCATCGCGATCGCGAAGCGGTGTGTCATGTCTTCCGCGTCGCGTCTTCCCTCGACTCGATGGTGGTCGGCGAACCGCAGATCCTCGGGCAGATGAAAGACGCCTACCGCCTCGCTGTCGAAAACAGGTGCTGCGGTCCGGTGCTGGCGCGCCTGTTCCAGCGCGCATTTGCGACGGCGAAACGCGTGAAGAACGAAACCCGCATCGCGCAGCGGCCGGTGTCGGTGGCTCGCGTCGGGGTCGAACTCGCGGGACAGATCTTCGAAGACCTCGCGGACAAGCGAGCGCTCCTGCTGGGTGCCGGCGAGATGATCGAACTCGCGCTCTTCGCGCTTCAGCGAGAGGGTCTGCGCGACGTGCACGTGGTGAACCGGACGTTCGCCAATGCAGAGGAACTGGCCGAGCGGTTCGCCGCCACGCCGCATCCGCTGGACGAACTCGAGACGCTGCTTCCTGAATCCGATGTGGTGCTCGCCTGTGTCGGCGGCGAACGGCCGCCACTCCACTACGCGCTGGTGAAGCGCGCCCTCGACGAACGACGCAGTCGCCCCGCCTTCTTCATCGACCTCGGGGTTCCGCGCAACGTCGACGCCCGGGTCGAAGGACTCGACAACGCCTACGTCTACGACATGGACGACCTGCAGAGTGTCGCGGACGCCAACGCGGGCGAGCGCCGCCGAGAGTCGGACCGCGGCGAGCACATCGTGGTCGAAGAGCAGGTGGCCTTCGACGCCTGGCTCACGGGCCTTCGCGCCGTTCCGACGATTCGCCACGTGCGTGCGCGGGCAGAGCAGATTCGCGATGGGGAAGTCGCGCGGCTGGCAGGTCGTCTCGACCTCGCCCCGTCTCAACTCGAAGGCGTACATCAGCTCACGCGCGCTATCGTGAACAAGATCCTTCACGCGCCAGTCGCTCATCTGCGCAACGAGACCGAAGAAAACGGAGACGCCCCGGTGCTGGAGGTGGTCCGTGCGATCTTCGCGCTCGACGACGAAGGCGCTCCGGGCGCCGAAGCAGACGCGGCCCTACGGGCCGAAATGGAACGCAACCGACTGCGCCACGCGCGCATACCCGAAGACGGGTTCGACCCGACTGAACCCGACGACGAGGCCGACGAATGAGCGCTGTGCGCATTGCAACCCGTGGTAGCGACCTTGCCCTCGCGCAGGCCCGCTACATCGCGGCGCGCATCGAAGAGGAATGTGGGCGCACGACCGAACTCGTGATCGTGAAGACCACGGGCGACGCGATCACGAACCAGTCGCTTTCGAAGATCGGCGGCAAGGGGCTCTTCGTGAAGGAGATCGAGGAAGCGCTGCTCGACGACCGCGCCGACGTCGCCATCCACAGCGCCAAGGATCTGCCTGCGGTGATCGCGCCGGGGCTCGTGCTCTCTGCGTTTCCCGAACGGGTCGACCCGCGCGATGCCCTCGTGTCGCGCGATCGCAGCGCCACGGTGGCGAGCCTTCGCGAGGGTGCGCGCGTCGGTACGGGGAGCACTCGGCGCACGGCGCTGCTGCTCGCGCAGCGCCCCGACCTCGAAGTCGTTCCGCTCCGCGGCAACGTCCCGACCCGCATCGGCAAGCTCGATAGCGAAGGACTCGACGCCGTGATCCTCGCCTGTGCGGGCATCGAACGCCTCGGCCTGCAAGACGAGATCTGCGAGCGCATCCCCGAAGACGTGATGCTCCCCGCCGTGTGCCAGGGCACGCTTGCACTCGAAACACGGGAGGGTGACGAGGCCACCGGCCTGGTGGCTGCCCTCGACGACACGAGCGCGTCCCTCGCGGTGCGAGCCGAGCGCAGTTTCTTGACGACTCTCGAAGGCGACTGCACGGTGCCGATGGCGGTGTACCTCGTGCAGCGTGAAGACGGCCAGGTGTGGGTGCGTGGTCTCGTAGCGAGCCTCGATGGCAAACGTGTCGTGCGCGCCGAGGCGACGGGCGACCCCGCCGACGCGCACGCGCTGGGCGAGCGGGTGGCGCAGCAGGTCCTCGGAGACGGCGGCGCGGAGATCCTGCGCGAACTCGCCGAGTCGGCGTGAGGCGCGGATAGGCGAAATGAACGATAAGACGAACCCCTCGAAGCCCCGCGTGGGCAAGGTCATCCTGGTCGGCGCGGGCCCCGGCGCCCCCGACCTGCTGACCCTGCGCGGCGCGGCTGCGCTCGGCGAAGCCGACGTCGTCATGTTCGACGAACTCGCGAGCGATGAGATCCTCTATCACGCCCCCGATCGCGCCGAGCGCATCAACGTCGGCAAGCGCGGACACGACGCGCCGACCAGGACCCAGGAAGAGATCACCGCATTGCTCGTCGAACGCGCGATGGCCGGGGACACCGTGGTTCGTCTCAAGGGCGGCGACCCCTTCGTCTTCGGTCGCGGCGGCGAAGAAGCGACAGCGTGTGTGGAAAACGGGATTCCGTGGGAGGTGGTGCCTGGCGTGAGTTCGTCGGTGGGTGCGCTCGCGTACGCGGGCATTCCGATCACCGACCGGCGGCACGCGGCGTCCTTCGCGGTGGTGACGGGACACAAGGATCCCACGGTGGCGTCCGAAGCCACGCGCTGGCGCGAACTCGGAAGCGCCGTCGACACGCTCGTCATCTTGATGGGCATGCGGAAGATCGGCGAACTCATCGCGCACGTGATCGATGGCGGGCGCTCGCCCGAAACGCCTGCGGCGGCCGTGATGAATGGCACCCTTGCGACGCAGCGGGTAGTCGAGGCGCCGCTCGGTGAACTGGTCGAGCGGGCCGAAGCCGCTGGTCTTCGTGCTCCTGCCGCCATCGTGATCGGCGACGTCGTGCGCTTGCGCGAAGTACTTTCCTGGTGGGAACGAATGCCGCTCTTCGGCAAGCGGGTGCTCGTGACGCGCACCCGAGAACAGTCGGGCGACATGGCGAGCGCGCTGCGTGCAGGCGGGGCCGAGCCGGTACTGCTCCCCATGATCGAACTCGTCCCGGCCCTGGAAACCGGGGGGCTCGATGACGCGCTTGCGCACCTCGACCGCTACGACGGACTTCTCTTCACCAGCGCGAACACAGTTCGCGCCTTTGCCCGCCGCGCGCGTGAACTCGAACTCGACGAAGAGTTCGCGGGACTGCGCGCGCGAGTTCTCTGCATCGGCCCCCAGTCGGCGCGTGCAGCGCTCGAGGCGGGGCTGCCGGTGCACCTCACGGGTTCCGGGCGCGGTGATTCGGAATCGTTCCTGCGCGAAGTCGTCGAGGTGCTGTCGCCTTCGGGCCGGCGCTTCCTGCTGCCCCGCAGTGACATCGGTCGCGATGTCGTTCCCGACGGGTTGCGCGCACGCGGCGGTGAGGTCGACGCCGTCGAGGCGTATCGCAACGTGCCGGCCCCTGTGGATCGCGACTGGCTGCGCGAAGCATTGAGCGACGGGTCGATCGATGTCCTTACCTTCGCGAGTCCGTCCGCGGTCGACAACTTCTACGCCCTGCTCGACGGCGCGACGCGCAAGGCGGCCGACGAACTCGTCGTCGCGGCCGTGGGGCGCACGACGAAAGGCGCGGTCGAACGCCACGGCGCCAAAGTCGATGTCGTCCCCGACCGCCCCGGTGGTCGCGAACTCGTTGCGGCGCTCGCAACCTACATGGCCGAAAATCGCACGTTGGAGGCGAACTCATGAGCTTTCCCACCAACCGGATGCGCCGCCTGCGCGGCAGCGAAACCCTGCGACGCATGGCGCGCGAAACCCGTCTTTCGCGGGACGACCTGATCCTTCCTCTCTTCGTCGTCGAGGGGAGTAGCGTGCGCGAGGCCGTGGGCTCGATGCCCGGCGTGTTTCGCTTTTCCGTCGACCAGGTGGTGGACGAAGCCAAGCGGGTGTTCGACCTCGGCGTGCCGGCGGTGATCTTCTTTGGCATTCCCGAACACAAGGACGCCCAGGGTTCGGGCGCCGACGCGCCGGACGGCATCGTTCAACGCGCGGTCGCGGCGGTGAAGCAGGCGGTGCCGGAACTCTGTCTCATTACCGACGTATGCATGTGCGAATACACCGACCACGGGCACTGTGGCTTGATCGATGGCGAACAGGTGCAGAACGATCCGACCCTCGTGCGCCTGTCCGAAGCCGCGCTTTCCCATGCACGCGCGGGGGCCGACATCGTGGCGCCTTCGGACATGATGGACGGTCGTGTCGCCGCGATTCGCGCGCGTCTCGACGCCCACGGCTTCGAAGATCTTCCCATCCTCTCCTACGCGGCGAAGTTTGCGAGTGCCTTCTATGGACCGTTTCGCGACGCCGCGGAATCGACGCCCCAGTTCGGTGATCGCCGCAGCTACCAGATGGATCCGCCCAATCGGCGCGAAGCGCTGCGCGAAATGCGCCTCGACCTCGAAGAAGGGGCCGACGCCCTGATGGTGAAGCCCGCGCTTCCCTACCTCGACATCCTGGCCGACGCGCGACGCGAGTTCGACGTGCCGCTCGCCGCGTATCACGTGAGTGGTGAGTACGCGATGATCAAGGCCGCGGCCGAGCGCGACTGGATCGACGGTGATCGCGCGATGGAAGAGGCGCTGGTCTCCATCAAGCGCGCCGGCGCCGACTGGATCCTGACCTACGCAGCCGCCGACATGGCGGCACGGCTTTCCGGCTGAGTCTTCCAGTCGGCCCACCCGCGGAGAACGAAGTGGCGATCGAATACAAAGTCGTGGAACTCGGCATGGTGACCGCCGAGGACATCGAAAGCGCGCTCAACGAATGGTCTGCGAAGGGTTGGACCTTCGACACCATCCAGTTCGCGATGCGTGACAGCTCGAAGCGCCCCGCGATGGCGTTCATCACCTTCGTCAAGAAGGAAGAAGGCGTCGCAGACTGAGTCGCGGCTATTCGAAGTCGTCCTCGCCTTCGAAATCGTCGTCGTAGCCGTAGTCGTCTTCTTCGCGGCCCTCGGCGTCTTCGTCACCCCACAGCGCCGGGCGCTTGTCGAGGCATGACCACTCGGGCGTTTCCGGTTCCCAGTCGTCTTCCTCGTCGTATTCCTCTTCTTCCTCTTCGTCGAAGTAGTAGTTGCCGCTGTACTGGCACTGCACCCAGAGACTCGAATCGAATTCGAGGACGAAGCTGCTGCCGTACTCGTTGTAGCGGTAGGCGGCCGGCTCCGTGATGCCGAGGGTCTCGAGCAGACCGAAGCCGATGCGCGGGCGGGGTGGCGTTTCGAGGTAACCGGCCGTGACGAGGTCTTCCAGTTTTTCGGGGTAGAACTCCTCGGCCTTGATGTGAGCCTGCAGCGCGTCGACCACCCGAGGAGACTGCACGTAGCGATTTGCCGAGAAGTCGCCGCGTGCAAGGGCGCTTCCCGAAAGGATCGGCAGGAAGACGAGTGCGGCACCGAGTGCGATCCGCAGCCCGCGCCCCGCGAGTCCGTTTTCGCTGCTCTCGACGCGCACGAAAGCGGCGAGCGCGATCATGACGATGGCCGCGGCGGCGAGCGCAAGCTTCATGGAAAGGGCGAGGTCGGGAAATCGAAGCGCTGCGAAACACACGGGCAGGGTGATCGCGACCAGCAGGCCCAACCCCGAAACGCCGTCGAAGCGCTCGCGCGAAAACGTCAACACGCCGATCGCTGTCGCGAAGAGCAAGCCACACAGGACGAAGACCGCGTTGTCGAGACCGAAGGTCGTGAACACCGGCCAGGGGCTCACCCCGAAGCTCCCCGACTCGCTCGTACCCGTCGTGCCGCGGACCACCGCCATCACGACGACGAAGACGGGCAGGTAGATCGCGCAGCGAAGGGTCGTGCCGAGCTTCAACCAACTCCCGACGAGCAGGGCGGAAGTCAGCGTCGCGGCCAGGGCGAATGCAAGCGCATCGAGTACGGCGGTGAAGTGCCAGCTGAAGAGCATCCATGCCGCACCCGCGGCGAAGCCGGCTGCGCCGGATAGAAACGACGCGATCACGCAGTAGAGGGCAAGGCAGCGCGCGATCGCAGACCGCGTCGTGAAGAAGGCCGCGATGCCGAGCAGCGCCGAAGGAAGCGCCCAGATCAAAGCGCCGGTGATGGGCGCGTCGACGTACCCCCCCATCGATTCCCAGTCGAGGATGAACGTGCGCCCATGCCACCAATCGGTCGGCATGCCGTCGGGCGGCGGTGCGAAGCCGTAGTAGCCGTAGACCACGTAGGCGACGTTGATGAGGACAACGAGCCACCCGATCAGAGTGTGGACTGGACCGGTCGACGTGGGTGACGTCGGAGCAGCGGGGGCGGTCATCGGTTCGGCTCCCTCGAATCGGGTTGGAGGTGGACGGGGCGGCGGGTCGATGCGAATGGGTTGTGAGAGTCGGCCGTCCCCGTGGGCGGAGGTGCCCGTCACCTTGCGGGGTCCTGGGTCACGCTCCTGGGACACCTGAGCATAGCCACGTTCGATTGCGAGTCCCGCGGGGGTGGCTTAAGTTCTTGCGATCCCCACCGGGGACCCGCGTGGGGACGTTTCGTCCCTCTGGGGTATCAGGAGTGAGCAATGATCGAATCGATTCTGGTCGCATCGGACGGGTCGGAATGCGCGACCGCCGCCGAGCGCTGCGCTGTGGCCCTCGCGGTGAAGCTCGGTGCGAGCCTCAACTGTCTGACCGTGATCGAAGACCAGAGGGTGCGCGCCCCCGCGAGCGAAGGTCTGAGCCTGCCGCCGTTTCCCGAGGCTGAGCTGGCCGCCTATCACCGAGCGCGCGCCGACGCGATTCTGCGTCGCGTGAGTGAACGGGCGCGTGCCGCGGGGCTCGAAGCGAATTGCGAAGTGGCCCAGGGCTGCGCCGACGATCGCATTGCCGAGCGCTCTCTCGCCGCGAGCCTCACGGTGATCGGGCGCGACAGCCGTTCGGAGTCGAATCGCGGCGGGTTGTTCGGCTCAACCGCCGAAGCGGTGTCACGCAAGACCACCCGCCCCGTCCTGGTCGTGCCTCCGGGCGGACAGATCGCGGGTTCGCTGGTGTTGGGCTTCGACGGGTCGCCCGGTTCCAAGATCGCGGCCAGGCTCACCGTCTTTCTGTCGGATCGTCTCGGCGAGCCGGTGCACGTCTTCGTCGACTCCAAAGACAAGGGGCGCGCGATCACGCGCTTCGAAGACGTTCGCAAGCTGTTGAGCGGTGTGACCGCGCCGATCCGCGAAACCTCTTCGACCCTCGGCCGACCCGACGTGAAGATCGTCGACGCCGCGCGAGACGCACACGCGGGCATGATCGTGATGGGCGCCTACGGTCGCAATCGCATCACGGACTTCTTCATCGGAAGTAACGCAGCCGCGGTGGTACGAACGTCTCCCGTCCCCGTCCTGCTCGCGCGATAGCGAGCCGGGGTCTTGGGCGATCGCGCGCTTTCCGTCGCTGAACTCGCGAACGAACTCGGACGCGAGTTGGCGGGCGACGGTGCAGTCGAAGTGTCGGGTGTGGCGGCGCTCGACCAGGCGGGGCCCGACGATCTCACCTTCGTGCGCGATGCGGCGTACCTCGAAGCCCTCGAATCATCGCAGGCCGCTGCCGTGGTGCTGCCGTTCGACTGCGACCCGGGCTCGCGCACCGCGATCCTGTCCCCGAACCCCGCGCTCGATTTCGCGCGTGCGGTAGAGCGGCTCTGCCCTCCGCCGTGCCCTGCAGAGGGTGTGGATGCGCGCGCGTTGGTCGACGATGAATGTGAAATCGATCCGACCGCGTGCGTGGCCGCGGGTGCTTCGATTGGTCGTGGTACGCGAATCGGTGCGCGCACCGTCGTGCATCCCAACGCCACGCTCTACAGCGACGTCGAAGTGGGGGCCGACAGCACGATCCACGCGGGGGTCGTGATTCGCGAAGCCTGCGTGCTCGGCGACCGCGTCATGGTGCAACCGGGCGCAGTGATCGGGGGCGATGGCTTCGGTCACATGCTCGACGAAGCGGGTGCCCTGCGGCGCGTTCCGCAGGTGGGGCGCGTGATCATCGGTGACGACGTCGAAATCGGTGCCAACACCACGGTCGATCGCGCGACACTCAGCCAGACCGTGCTGCGCGATCGCGTGAAGCTCGACAACCTGATCCAGATCGGACACAACAGCGAACTCGACGAAGACGTCGTGATTGCCGCGCAGTCAGGGGTCAGCGGGAGCGTGAAGATCGGCCGCGGGGCGATCTTGATGGCGCGGGCAGGCGTTTCGGATCATGTCGAGATCGGGCGGCGGACCTTCGTGGGTGCGCGTTCGGGCGTGGTGCGCGACGTCCCCGACCACACCCATGTCTACGGTTCACCGCACATGGAAGCGCGAGGTTGGCACCGCGCGATGGCGGCGCTCAAGCGACTGCCCGACGTGCTGAAGCGCATTCGCGCGATCGAGCGCGAACTCGGGCTGCGGGGGAAGGGCGATGGCTGAACGCGCACCGCTTGCGACGCTGCGAACGAAGCTGCGCGAGATCGTGGCCGGTGACGATACGAATTCCCTCGCTGCATTTGCCGAAGCCCATCGCGAAGACCCGCGCAGCGGTGCGCAGCAGCTCGTCGAACGCGCGCACCGCAGACTCAACGCGATCGAGAAGGAACGCGCGCGCATGGACGCGTTGTTCGCGCTTCGCCGCACGCTCTTCGCTTCGGGCTACGAGCGGGTGGCCGGCGTCGACGAAGTCGGGGTGGGACCCCTGGCCGGGCCGGTCGTCGCCGCAGCGGTGATTCTGCCCGAAGACACGACGCTCACGGGTCTCGACGATTCGAAGAAGTTGAAGCGCGAACAGCGCGAGAAACTCGCATTGGCGATTCGCGAGCAGGCGGTGTCGATCTCGATCGGCTGCGTGCCTCCCCCGAAGATCGACGACCTCAACATCTACCACGCGGCTCTCGAGGCGATGCGGCTCGCGGTGACGGGGCTCCACCCCGCACCCGACTACTGCCTCGTCGACGCGCGCACTGTCCCGCAGATCTCGACGCCCCAGCGCGCGATCGTGCACGGCGACGCGGTCGATGCTTCGATCGCGGCGGCTTCGATCGTCGCCAAGGTGCATCGCGACGCCATGATGCACGAACTCGACCAGCGCTACCCCGGCTACGGCTTCGGGCGCCACATGGGGTACGGAACCGAGTTCCATGTCGACGCCCTGCGGCGACTCGGGCCCTGCGAAGCGCATCGGCGTTCGTTCGCGCCGGTCGCCGAGCAGGCGGCTCGCCACAGCCGGCGACCATGACGCCGCCCCGCATCAAGGTCCGCCCCGAGGATTTCGCCGTCGATGAGATCCCCCTCTATGAGCCCAGTGGCGAGGGAGGCCACACCTTCGTGCGGATCGAAAAGCGCATGCGTTCGACCGAACAGGTCGTGGGCGACCTTGCGCGCAAGCTCGATGTCGCGCGTCGCGACGTGGGCTATGCGGGTCGCAAGGACCGCGTCGCGGTTACGCGCCAGTGGTTGTCCGTGCCCGACTGCGACCCCGAACGCGTGCAGGAGGTCGACCTCGAAGACGCCCGCGTGCTCGAAGCCGTGCGCCATGGGCACAAACTCCGCACGGGCCACTTGAAGGGCAATCGCTTCGAAATTCGCGTGGAAGGGGTGGGGGCTTCCGAGCAGGAAGCCGCGGCGCGCGAGGCCGAGCGCATCGCGCGCGAGGGGTTTCCCAATCGCTTTGGCGACCAGCGCTTCGGTCGTGCAGGCGACAACCCCGAGCGCGGCCGAGACGTGCTGCTCGGCAAGCGTCGCCCGCGCGATCGCCGCGAGGCGCGTTTTCTGGTTTCGGCGCTGCAATCCGAAGTGTTCAACCGCGTGCTCGCCGAACGGCCGCTGGGCCTCGCCGAGGTCGAGTTCGGTGACGTGGCGATGCGGCACGAATCGTCCGGCCTCTTTCATGTCGAGGACGTGGAGGTCGACAGCGAGCGCGCCCGCAACTTCGAGATCAGCGCGACAGGCCCCATCTTCGGGACGAAGATGAAAGAACCCCAAGGGGCACCGCACGCACGCGAAGTGCAGGTCCTCGAAGCCATGGGAGTCGGCCCTTCGTCTTCCATCCGCCCGCCCCGAGGCATTCGTCTGCGTGGAACCCGGCGGAGTCTTCGCGTGCGCCCCGAAGATTTCGTCTTCGAACGCGAAGGCGACGGCATTCGACTCCGATTCAGCCTCCCGCCTGGGAGTTTTGCCACGGTGTTGCTCGAAGAGATCTTCGGCACGATCGAAGTCGGGTCGGGCGAGAACCTCGATCGAGACGTTATGCTGGAAGGCTGAACGTCTCGCTCGCGTCGGGACATTGCAGGAGCCGAACCATGGCGCGCTACAGCGACATCACCGAGCTCGTCGGCAACACACCGCTCGTGCAGATCAACCGCGTGACGGAAGGCACCCAGGCGACGATTCTCGGCAAGCTCGAATCGGGCAACCCGGGCAACAGCGTGAAGGACCGCCTTGGTCTCGCGATGATCGAGGCCGCCGAGCGCGATGGGCTCATCACGCCCGGGAAGACGACGATCATCGAACCCACGAGTGGGAACACCGGGATCGCCCTGGCGATGGTCTCCGCGGTCAAGGGCTATCAGTGCATCCTCGTCATGCCCGACACCTTTTCGCCCGAGCGCCGCGTCACGCTTCGCGCGTTCGGCGCAAAGCTCATCCTGACGGAGGGCGCGAAGGGAATGACGGGTGCTGTCGAGCGCGCAACGCAGCTTGCCGACGAAGTGCCCGACTCGTTCATTCCCCAGCAGTTTCGCAACCCCGCCAACCCCGACGTCCATCGCCGCACGACGGCGGAAGAGATCTGGCGTGACACCGACGGCGAGGTCGATGCGATCATCGCGGGCGTCGGTACCGGGGGCACGATCACCGGCGTGGGTCAGGCGCTGAAGAAGCGCAAGTCGACCGTTGAGGCGATCGCGGTCGAGCCCGAGGCGAGTCCCGTGCTTTCGGGTGGCGCGCCCGGGCCGCACAAGATCCAGGGGATCGGCGCGGGGTTCGTGCCGGACGTCATGGACACGGGGCAGCTCGACGGCGTGATCACCGTTTCGAACGACACCGCGATTGCGATGGCGCTACGGCTCGCACGCGAAGAGGGCATCCTGTGCGGTATCTCGTCTGGTGCCAACGTGGCGGCCGCGATCGAGTACGCAAAGCGTCCGGGTAACGAGGGCAAGACGATCGTGACCGTGATCTGTGACTTCGGCGAGCGCTATATCCAGACGACGCTCTTCGAAGCATGCCGCTACGAAGGCAGTGACGACGTAAACTGAGTGTCGAGTTCGGGCCGGCTGGTCCGGGTCGACGTGCAAGGACTTCGATGGGATTCAGGGAACCAGGAACGATGGAAGAATCCAACGAGCGCATCACTCGAGAAGAAAAGAAGCAACGCTCGCGACGGCGCATCCTCGACGCCGCACGCGACGTCTTCTTCCGCGACGGCTTCATGCTGGCCAACCTCGACGAGGTCGCGATGAAGGCGGGCGTCGCGAAGGGCACGCTCTATCGCTATTTCGAGAGCAAGGCCGATCTCTACGTCGCCGTCCTCGCCGAAAACGGCATGACGTTCGAGATGAAGATGAAAGAAGCCGCCGCCGAGCCGGGGACCGTTCGCGAGTGTCTCCAGCGCATCGGCGATTTCTATCTCGCTCATTGGATCGCCAACAAGGACTACTTCCAGATCTTCTGGGCCGTCGACAACCAGTCGCTGATCGGGGGGCTTCCCGACGACGCGCTGCGCGACGTGTCGAAGCTCTGGGAGGGCAGCCTCGAAATCCTGAAGGGCGTGCTCGACCGCGGCGTTGCCGAAGGTGAACTCGAAGCCTGCGACACCTGGGAGGTTTCGTACATCCTGTGGACGATGGCGAACGGACTGATCCAGTCCGAGTTCATCGCGCCGCGCAGGGAATTGCGTCGCCGTCCTTTGCAGGACGTCTACCGCGACGGCATCGAGATGGTGATCGCGGGCCTGAGCCGCAAGTCGGGTTGAGAAGCGAGCAGCGTCGTTTTGCAGCGCGAGCCCGGGTACTTCGAGGACGATGGTCTATCTTCTGCCGTCGTGACGCGCAGTCATCCACTGAAGGGGGGAAGCCATGGGTGAGGGTTTGATCGAGCGGGTGCGTCGGTTGGTGTCGGATCAACTCGGAGTCGATCCGAAGGAAATGCAGCCCGAGGCGAACATCCTCGAAGATCTCGGCGCCGACTCCCTCGACGTCGTCGAACTCGTGATGGCGATGGAAGAGACCTTCGACATCGAGATCAGCGACGAAGAAGCGGAGGCAATGCGCACCGTGTCGGACGTCGAGCAATACATCACGGCCCGCGTACCCGCCTGAGGATCCCCAGGCTAGAACCGCAGCCCCGGAAGCACCTTGAACCAGATTCCGGCGGCGGTCGCACCGATCGCGAGTGCGATGGCGATGGGCAGCCGCGGCCGGAAGACGGCGTGGACGAGTTCCTGCGCCGCCTCCTGCTGCTCAGGCCCGGGCGGCGTCGATTCGAGTACGCGCGCCATTTCCGGCACCACCAGGATCAGCGCGAAGAGCAGGAAGAACGCGGCGAAGTAGACGAGCGTAAGCACCGCGGTGGGGCGGAACTGGGGGCCGCTTCTTCGATTCGAGGTCGGGGGCTGGTCGCTCACGAGATCACGTTAGCCCGATGCCTGCGGTCCCGAAATCGAGTTGGCCCGCATGTTTCACCAGGCCTCTACGGCGGAGATGTGCAGCCTCGCTACGAGACCTGGTGAGACATGCGGGCTAGCGTCGCCGATCGAACTTCGCGCGAGGAACCCCGGTGGCGGCAAAGCGTAAGACGACGAGCAAGAAGGCTGGCGCGCAGTCGAAGAAGGCCGCCGCGAAGAAGAAGGCGGCGTGGCATCGACTGGTCGTCATCGACGGGGCCAACGCGGTGTTTCGCGCCTTCTTTGGCATCCCCGGCCTGCGCGCGCCCGACGGCACGCCCACGAACGCCGTGCTCGGCTTCTCGAACATCTTGAACAAGATCCTGCGGGAAGAAGAGCCCGACTACGTCGCGGTGGCGTTCGACCCTTCGGGCGGCTCGTTTCGCAAAGAGGTCTATCCGGAGTACAAGGCCAACCGCGACGCCACGCCGGAAGACTTGAGCGCACAGTTCCCCCTGGTGCGGGAGCTGATCGCCGCGCACAACATCCCGATCATCGAAATTGCGGGCTTCGAAGCTGACGACGTCATTGCAACGCTGGTCGCGCAGGCGCCCGAGGACACCGAGGTCTCGATCATCTCGACCGACAAGGACCTGATGCAGCTGTGCTCCGAACGGGTCGAACTCGTCGACGGCATCAAGGATCGCCGCATCGGGCCAGACGAAGTGGTCGAGAAGTTCGGTGTGGAGCCCGAGCAGATGCTCGATCTTCGCTCCCTGGTGGGGGACCCGAGCGACAACATCCCCGGAGTGAAGGGCATCGGGGTGAAGGGCGCGGCCAAGCTGATCGAAGAATTCGGCACCCTCGAAGCCCTGCTCGAACGCGCGGAAGAAGTGAAGGCCAAGCGCGCCCGCGAAGCCCTGCTCGAACATCCCGACGACGCACGGTTGTCGAAGGAACTCTCGACGCTCCGCGACGACGTGAAGCTCGGTGTCGAAATCCACGAACTCGCTCCACCCGGTGCGGACGTGGAGAAGCTGCGCGAGATCTACAAGCGGCTCGGTTTCACGCGCCTGCTCGAAGCCCTCGACGACGGCACCGAAACCGGCAGCGGGGGTGGGGCTTCCGCATCCGAAGAGCCGATCGAAGTCACGATCGTGCGCGAGTTGGCCGACCTCCAGGCGGTTGCAAAGGACCTCGCCGACGCTTCCAGCGTGATCGCGATGGAGGTCGAAGGTCGCGGTAGCGCGGTGGACGCCGTGGTGGCCGGCGTCGCGTTGGCCCGCGGCGATGGTACGGCGGCGCACTACGTGCCGCTGTCGACCGGTGCCGGCGCGCAGGAAGCGCTTCCCCTCGTTGCAGAATCGGAACAGCCGACGCTCTCGATCGAGACGGTCTGCGAAACCCTGGCGCCGGTCTTCGAGTCGGTCCCCTGGTTCGGCTGGCACACCAAGCGCGTGCAGTCGGTTTTCGGTGAACACGGTCTCGCGCTCTCGACTCCGACCTTCGACGTGCGCATCGGCGCGTTCCTGCTCGACCCGGCGGGGTCCCATGGACTTTCGCCGTTGGCGATGCAGTACCTCGGCCGTGAGGTGCGCAGCTTCGAAGACCTGGCGGGGCGCGGCGCCAGGGCGACCCCCATCGAAGAACTCCCCGTCGACGACGTGGCGAATTGGGTGGCGGGGCAGCTCAGCGTGACTGCGGCGTTGCGCGAGAAGGTCGAAGAGCGACTCGAACAGGACGAACTGCTGTCGCTCTTCACCGAGGTCGAACTTCCATTGACCCGGGTGCTCTCCTTGATGGAGCGCAACGGCGTGCGGGTCGACGAAGCCAGGTTGCGCGCGCTCTCGGTCGAATACGAAAGCGCGCTGGCGACCCTCGAAAAAGAAATCTACGAACTCGCAGGCGAAGAGTTCAAGGTTGGTTCACCCAAGCAGTTGCAGGGGATCCTTTTCGACAAGCTTCGCCTCACCCCGATCAAGAAGACCAAGACGGGCTTCTCGACTGCGGAAGATGTGCTCGAACAACTCGCTTCCGAACACGAACTGCCCGGCCGCGTCTTGCGCTGGCGGCAACTCTCGAAACTCAAGAGCACCTACATCGACGCATTGCCGAAGCTCGTGAGTGAGCGCACCGGGCGCATCCATCCGAACTTCAACCAGATCGGCGCGGCGACGGGGCGGCTTTCGGCGTCGGACCCCAACGTGCAGAACATCCCGATCCGCACGGCCGAAGGCGTGCGGATCCGCGAAACCTTCATCCCAGCGGAAGGCCGCGTGATGCTTTCGGCCGACTACTCGCAGGTAGAGCTTCGCGTGCTCGCCCACTACTCGGACGACGAAAGCCTGCTCGACGCGTTTTCGAAGGGGGAGGACATCCACCGGCGAACCGCGGCCGAGGTGGCGGGGATCGAAGTCGACGAGGTCGACGGCGACCAGCGCGCCCGCGCCAAGGCGGTGAACTTCGGCATCATCTACGGCTCCTCGGCGTTCGGCTTGGCGAAGAACCTCGACATCGCGACGAACGAAGCGCAGGAAATCGTCGATGCCTACTTCGCGCGCTACACGGGGGTGCGCCGCTTCCTCGACGAGACGATCGCGGACGCGAAGAAGATCGGATACGTCACCACCATCCTGGGTCGACGTCGCTATCTGCCGGACCTTGCGTCCAAGAACCGCGTGCTACGCCAGGCGGGGGAGCGCATGGCGGTCAACACGGTGATCCAGGGCACGGCCGCCGACCTCATCAAGAAGGCGATGGTCGACGTCGACCGGGCGCTCGCCGCTTCGAAACTCGATGTCGCCATGATCCTGCAGGTGCACGACGAACTCGTCTTCGAGGTACCCAGGAAACAGATCGAGGCGCTTTCCGATCTGGTGCGCGAGCAGATGGAAAGCGTGTTCGAACTGCAGGTGCCGCTCGTCGTCGACATCGGCCACGGAAGCAACTGGCGCGACGCCCACTAGGTTGTTTGCGCGCCGGGTGGGTCGTGTGCGGTGTTCAGCACGGGCAGAAGAGGTTCAAGCTGTAGCGCTCGCCGTCGTCGAGCCAGCGGGTTTCGCTCTGCATCCCGCTTCGTTCCGCCAGGGTGTCGATCTCGTCTAGCGAATACTTGTACGAGTTTTCGGTGTGGATCGTTTCGCCTTCGCTGAAGGCGGCCTGGAGCGACAGGGCTGCGACGTCGACCTCCTGGTCGCGCAGGCTCACGAGCGAACTCTCAACAGCCCCTGACACCTCGTCGTAGTGCGCGCGAAACCGAAAGCCCGAAAGATCGAAGTTGCCACCGAGTTCACGGTTCACGCGCGTGAGCAGGTTCTTGTTGAAGCGCGCCGTGACCCCCTGCGCATCGTCGTACGCGCGCTCGAGCACCGTGCGCTCCTTGCGCAGGTCGATCCCGATCAAGAGTCGATCCTTCGCACCCATCTTGTCGCGTACGCGCGAAAGAAAGTCGGCCGCCTGGGGTTTGTGGAGGTTGCCGACAGACGATCCCAGCCAGAGGATGAGCCGGGGCGTATGGGCGGCGCCATCGAGTGCCGCGAGCCCCGAGTCGTATTCCGCGCAGATGGCCACGATGTCGAGAGTCGGGTGGTCGAGCAGCAGGGCCTGGCTGCTCTCGACCAGCGCGCTGCGCGAAATGTCGATCGGAACGAAGCGAAGCGCCCCCTGTCGTGCGAGGAGCGCGTCGATCAACAGCCGCGTCTTTTCCGCGCTCCCGCTGCCCAACTCGACGAGGCTCGAGCCGAATGGCACGGCCCTGGCGATGTCCATGGCACGCGAAACCAGGATGCTGCGTTCGACGCGCGTGAGGTAGTACTCGTCGAGGTCGCAGATCTCTTCGAAGATCTTGGAGCCGACTTCGTCGTAGAAGAAGCGGCATGGCAGGCTGCGAGGCCGGTCCTTCAGGCCCGCGCGCACTTCGTCTTCGAACGAAGGCATCTCGACGTGCGTGAGCGGCTCGATCAGTCGCAGGCGCGACGTGGGGAGTGACTCGGGCTCGCGAGGTGGGATGGCAGACTCCGGGTCGAGGCGCAAGATGGAGGTTCGACCCTAGCACCAGCCCCTGAGCACTGCAGTACGCGCGCGTCAGCCGAGTAGCTTGGCCTTCGCGATGGCCATTTCGTCGTCGGAAATGATGCCGTCGTCGCGCAGCTTCTGGAGCTTCATCAGCTGTTCCGCCAGCGAATCGCGTTGCTGGACTTCGATCGGGAACGAAACGTCCGTCGCCACGGCGAAATCCTCTTCTTCGCCGAGGCCCGTATCGAGTTCCAGTGTGTCGAGCTCCAGTGTTTCGGGTTCGGGGCTCGGGGCTGCGACGCGCTCGGCAGGTTGCTCGCGAAGAGCGCGCACGCGCGAGTCGACGGAGCCATGCTCTTCGATGTTGCGTCGCTGCCTTTCGGCGAACGCTTCCGCGGTTTCGTTCTTGAGCTTCGGTTGGCGGATGCGGGCGGCGCGGTTTTCGGCCTGGTTGATCGCGGCACGGCTTCCGGTGAAGAAGAGGTAGCCGCCGATCGGATACATGAAGAGCCCCGCGAAGAACGCTTCGGGCGGCAGGGTCTCCGTGGTGTTTCCGAGCAGGACGACGGTGCCGAGCAGGATCAGGGCCAGGCCGAGTTTTCGCGGTTGCTTCATGGAGGCTCTCCCGCGCGGGCGGGGGCGCGGTTCGCTTGCCGCCCACTCGCGTCGATGCGCTGTTCTCACGTTCTATCGACCGATCACCGGCGGGGACTTGAGGCGATGTCCCCGTGGGGGATCGAGGATTTCGATCTATTTCCGCGTAGTTGAAAAAAATTGCCTGCCGATTGCCCCCTTTTGGGCTGGTTTCCGCATTTCAAGGCAAGTGGCCACGAAAACCTCGAAGCAGGTCGCGAGCGCCAAGCGGATCGAAAGCAGGGAGCCAGTCATGAAGAACCAGCCCACCAGTGCCGAACCCTCGCCGAGCACAATCGCAAACTGCCCAGCGTGCTGAGCGCATAGCGCCGAGGGCAGCGAGAGAATCGCTGAACCGACTACGCCGGTCGGCCGGATACACGGGACCTTCCCGCCGACCCCGGGCCGTCACCCAGTCGCTCTTGACTGTGCGCGGCGAAACCGAGAGTTCGTCGGCGATCTCTTCGGCCGTGAGCCCACCGAAGACGCGCAACGCGACCACGGGCGCGGCGCTCGTTCTTGAAGAGGTTGCGGGCCCGTCGCCGAAGCTCGGGATAGACGAACTCCCATAGGTGGTCAGCGGGTCTGTACGACTGCTCGGCGCGGTTGAGCAGCAGGGTGTTTTCGTCTTCTTCGGGGCTCGACATGGCGCTTCAATGTCGGTCGCGCGCAGAAGCCTCGCCCGGTGGGGCTCGGCGGTGCGATGCGAGCGGGAGGCCGGCCGGGGCGGTGGTAGACTTGGGTGATTCCGGCCCCTGAACCCATCGGAGAAGGACCTCATGGCGATCGTCGAACCCGTCCCGTCCACCGGCAGTGATGAACCGCGTCGGCTTCTGCTTCGCAACACCGTGAACAACGAACCGATCGGCGAAATCGAGGTGCAGCCGGCCGCCGAGGTTCAGGCCGCGGTCGAGCGCGCGCGTAAGGCGCAGCCGGAATGGGCAGCGCTGTCGGTCGAGCGCCGAGCGAGCTACCTGCGGCGCATGCTCAAGGTCCTGCTCGAACGTCAGGAGGACGTGATCGAGACGGTCGTCCGCGAAACGGGCAAGACGCGAACCGAAGCGATTTCGATGGAGATCTTCGCCGCGTGCGACGCACTTTCGTTTCACGCAAAGCGTGCACCGAAGCTGCTGGCCCCCGAGAAGAAGTCCCTGCACGGCGTGATGCGCTTCATGAAGAAGCTCACCATCCATCACGTGCCGCTGGGCGTAGTCGGCATCATCACGCCTTGGAATGGCCCGTTCATCCTCGCCTTGAACCCCACCGCGCAGGCCCTCGTCGCGGGCAACACCGTGATCCTGAAGCCCTCGGAGGTCACACCGTTCTCCGCGCACCTGCTCGCCGAGATGTTCGAGCAGGCGGGGCTGCCCGAAGGCGTGCTGCAGGTGATCTCCGGCGATGGTGAAACTGGCGCGGCGCTGTGCGAAGCCGAGATCGACAAGATCAGCTTCACCGGCAGCGTGGCGACCGGACGCAAGGTGGCTGAAGCCTGTGCGCGCAAGCTCATCCCCTGCACCCTCGAGTTGGGGGGCAAGGATCCGATGATCGTGTGCGCCGACGCCGACATCGAAAGTGCCGCCGCGGGAGCGCTGGCCGGCGCCTACATGAACACCGGGCAGTACTGCTGCGGCACCGAGCGCGTGTACGTGGTGGACGCGGTGGCGGACGAGTTCACGGCGGAAGTCGTAAAGCGCGCCGCGCAGCTCCGCCAGGGCGACAGCGGCGAGAGTGACGTGGGCGCGATCTTCTGGCCGAACCAGATGGAGATCATCGAAAGCCACGTGGCCGATGCGGTCGACAGGGGCGCCCGGGTGCACGTCGGTGGCCGACGCAATCCCAACCTCGAAGGGCTCTACTACGAACCCACGGTGCTGAGCGAAGTCGATCACGACATGAAGATCATGCGCGACGAAACCTTCGGTCCGATCCTCCCCATCATGCGGGTGCGCGACGAAGACGAAGCCATCGCGATGGCGAATGACACCCACTACGGACTCGGGGCCACGATCTGGACCAACGACGATTTCAAGGCGGCGCAGCTCGCCCAACGGATCGAATCGGGCAGCGTCTGCGTGAACGACATGACGGTGACCTATGGCGTGATGGAAGCGCCGTTCGGTGGCCGCAAGTCCAGTGGGGTGGGACAGGTGAACGGAGAGAACGGCTTACGGGGTTACTGCTACACGCTTCCCGTGATCGTCGACCGCTTCAAGGGAAAGAACTCCCGCAGCTTCTATCCCTACGGAGCAAAGAAGGACGAGGGTATGCTCAAGGCGGCCCGCTTCCTGTTCGGCACCGCGCTTGGCCGTTGGCTTTCCTGAAGGCGCGGTGAACCCCTCGGCTTCGCGGGGTGTCTGGACAATGGGGTAGAGTATGATTTTCAGGGCCGTTCAGATCGCGCTGTGGATGACATTGCTGACGTGTTTGGTGACTGCGGGCACCGCGCTCGCCAATCCCGCTGTGACCCTCGAGTGGACCTCGAAGAACGGCGTCGCGATCGATCCCCCGTCGACCAGCGTGACCGTCAACCAGGCCGAAGTGCAGGCCGCGGTGCCGCTCGTGCTGCGCATCAGCCTCGTGCTCGACGAGGTTGCGATTCACGAGTTCGGCTTCACGGTACGATTCGACGACGACGACCTCGACGAACTCGACTTCGACACGGGCAACGAACCCGCCGGGGCGGCAACCTACGGGCCCTTCAACTCAGTGGACGTCTTCAACGCGGTGGACAGTATCGAGGGCGTCGGTGGCTACGGTGATTTCGGTCCCTACCGAGGTTGTGTTCCCGGTAGTCTGTGCGACACAGAAGACTTCAGCGGCGGTACTCCGGTCGGGAACCAGACGATCGTAATCGAAGAGGTCACCTTCATCCCGACCGCGAACGCCTCGAACGACCGCCGCGACGTATTCATATACGATGTTACGTTCAAAGAGGAATTCCGCGACGCGAGCGGCGTCGTGATCCCCTTCGAAGACATCGACTTCGGCTCCGCGTCGGTCGTTCCCGAACCGCGCATCGCACTGATGCAGGCAGGCGCGGTGCTCGCCCTCGCGGCCCTCGCACGCCGCCGCACGCGCTCAGCCCTTCAGTAGTTCCGGGTTGCGCGCTTTCACCATGCGCGCGAGACCGTCGCGCCAGCTGACCTGCGTCTCGCCCACGAGGTCGTGCATCTTCGTCGGGTCCAGCGTCACGCTGCCCAGCGTCTCGTCGGTGGGATTGAACTTCGGTTCGAGACCGGTGAGTTCGCCGAGATAGGCGCACCATTCCTCGATGCTCGTCGCTTCGCTCCCGCCCCAGTTGACGGTGACGGGCGGGACATCGGCGATCTCGATGAGCCGGGGGATCATCCGGATGTAGTCATCTTCGTGAATCAGGTTGTAGAGGCTCGGCGGGTTCTTCGAGACGGGGATGGGTACACCACCCTGCATCATCATCAGGTGGAACCACGGCCACCCTCCGTTGTCGCCGTAGGGCACGCTGAAACGCGCCACGGTGGTGGGCACGTTCCACTGGCGGGAACCGAAGCGAACCATGCTTTCAGCAGCGATCTTGCAGATGCTGTAGGTCGGCATCATCACGCGGTGGTTGTCGCCGAAGGGATCGGTTTCCTTGAGGGGGCCGTGGCCGGCCTCCTCGTACACACCTGCGGTCGAGCAGTGGAGGAACCCCTTGCTCGGTCGCGTGTGTTCCATCAGACGCCCCACGCCCTCCGCGTTGGCGGCGAGGTCGTAGTCGAAGTCGCCGGTCTTCACGACCGCGAAGTGGAGTACGACGCTCAGGTCCTGCGGGACTTCGTCGAGGGGAGAGCTGGCGAGGTCGGCTGCGATCGTCCTGACGCCGAGGCCCTCGACCTTCTGGCGGTCGTCGTCGTTGCTGAAGCGCGCGAGCCCATAGACTTCGTTGTCGGCGGCGAGTGCGCGTGCGACCGGGAGGGCGACCTGGCTGGTCGGGCCGGTGATCAGGATCTTCTCGCCCGAAAACGGTGCGGTGGCGGGAGGGGTCATGTTCGGAACCTTTCTGCCTGGTTGTGTGGGGCGCTACTCGGTGATGCGCATGAAGCGGTTGGCGTTCTTTCGCAGGTGCCGCTTGTTGACGGATTCGTCTTCATCGCTGCTTTCGAGGGATCGGATCGGCGCTGTGCGCGTCATGCGGAAGCGCCCGGTGCGCGTGCCGTCGCGATCGAAGCGGCCGCGGTATTCGTTGCCAGCTTCGTCGGCTTCTTCGACTTCGTATTGCGTCAGCCCGTCGTCGGTGCCCGTCGCCGCATTGCCCATGACTTCGCGCATGGTGAACGAATAACCCGCGGAGGTGGGCTCGATGCTCCAGTCTTCGTGGTAGCCGACGACGTTGGCGCCCGATACGCGGCTACGCCCAACGGTCTTCCAGCCGCGCTCGTCGTTGCCGCGCAACGACTTCGATTGCGAACCACGTGAGTTCACGCGCGGTCCACCGTCGATTTCCTTCTGTTGCGATGCGTTGGGTTCCCAGCTGGCCAACACGCGACTGCGCGGGTTTCCCTTGTACGCCTCGAAGCGGCCGGCCTGGCTCTCGAAGAAAACGATCGGATACTCGACCCAATGCAGCCGCGAGCCTCGCATCTCGAACGTCCACACCTTGTCGAGCCAACGGTCGGCGTCGGGGTTGGCGGTCTGCACGTCACGGTAGTGGACGAGGACGAACCAGGTGCCTTCCAGCTTCGAACTGCGATCCTTCGCGCTCTTCGCAAGGGCGCTCGCCGGCGCGAAGAGCAACGACGCGAAGACGAACAGAAAGATCGACGTGCTGCCAAGGCGCCCGGCCAACGGGTTCAGACCTCGTTCTGGAGCATCTGGTCCAGCGTCTGGCGCTTCCGAATCAACTGGGCACTGCCGTCGCTTCGCAGCAGCACCTCGGCGCACTCGGGGAAGGCGTTGTAGTTCTTCGCCGCCATGCCCGCGCAGTAGGCGCCTGCGCCTTCGATCACGACCGCGTCACCTACGCGCGGTTCGGTGAGTGTTCGCGTTTCGAGCGCTTCGGGGTCGCCGGGAGCAGGGGTGAGAACATCGCCGCTCTCACAGCAGTGCCCGGCGACGAGGTAGTCCCCGGTTTCGCGCGGGGTTTCGTCAGCCGGGACGACGACGATCGGATGCTGCCCGCCATACATGCTCGGCCGGATGATTTCCGACATGCCCGCGTCGATCTTGATGAAGTCGTAGCCGTCGCTCGCGCGCGTCGAAACGAGGTCGGTGATCGTGCAGACGAGCGCGCCGCAGTTGGCCGCGACATAGGTGCCGGGTTCGACTTCGAGCTCGAGTTCGCGGCCGTGTTCGCGAGCGAAGGCTTCGATTTCGGGCACGATCTTCTGTCCGATCGCCACGAGATCCGCCGAATCTTCGTTGGCCATGCGCCCAACCTTGAAACCACCCCCCAGGCTCAGGGTGTGCACGTTCTCGAGTCGGGCCGCGATCTCGAGGGACATCTTCGCGCACACCACCCACTTGTCGGGGTCCGAACCGGAACCGATGTGGGTATGCATGCGTCCGATGGTGAGGTCGTGCCGGGCGGCCGTGCGCTCGACTTCGCCGAGCTGTTCGTGCCAGATGCCGAAGCTCGCCGACGGACCACCGACGTTGGTGCGGTTGCTGTGACCCGAACCGAGGCCGGGGTTCACCCGAATGGAAACCTCCGTGCCCGGGAAGAGCTCACCGTAGTGCTCGAGTTGACGCTCCGAACACGCGTTGAACCAGACGCCCTGCTGAACGAGGGCTTCGAGATTGCGCGGCAATTCCTGAGCCGTGATCTGGATCTTGTCGGCCGGGATGCCGGCGCGCAGCGCGCGTTCGGCTTCGAAGCCACTACTGGCGTCGATGTAGAGGCCCGCGCCGTGAACGATGCGCAGGATCTCCGCAGTGGGAAGCGCCTTCATCGCGTATCGCCCGACGAGTCCGTAGGGGTTGGGGAAGCTCAGGACTTCGCGCGCGCGGGTCAGCAGGGTGTCTTCGTCATAGACGTAGAAGGGGGTGCTGAATTCGCGCTGGAGTTCGAGCACACGACTCGCTTCCAGAAAACGCAGGGTTTCCATTTCGTCATTCTCTCGGGTTGCGCGCGTGGCGCCGGATGTGGTGGAGGATCGGGTCAAACCGGAACGGGACGACCTCACGGCTGGGCCGGGGCGACACGCGAGCCAACGCTGCGTCTGGCCGGCTGGCGAGGATATCACTCCTGTGGCGCCAGACTCCATAGCACCACGGGGCCGGTCAGGCGCGGGCGCGGCGCGCCCTGGCTTCGTCGAGTCCGCCCGCGAGCACGTGCGCGAGGGGCTCGGTGACGTCGAAGCGCTCCATCAAGATGCGCAGGATCGCCGTGATGGGAACCGCGAGCAGCATCCCCGCGATGCCCCAGAGCGCGCCCCAGAACATCAGGGCCAGCAGAATCGTGACGGGGTGCAGCTGGAGTGCATCTCCGATGATCTTCGGGGCGACGACGTTGCCGATCACGAACTGCACGAGGGTGGGCAACACGATCGCGAGCACGGCCGCGAACGTCGAGATCTCGGGGCTCACGAGCACGACCGGGAGCGGCAGCAGTACGGCGATGATGGAACCGATGTTGGGGATGAAGTTGAGCAGGAAGGTGAAGAGCCCGAAGACGAGCGCGAGGTCGACACCGATCGTGGCGAGGATCATCCACACGAGAAGCCCCGTCGCCGCGGAGATCAGGGTCTGGTTCACGATGTAGCGCTTCACGCGATCTTCGATTTCGCGAGTGACACCGGTCGACTCGCGTCCGCGTGTGGCCGCGCGACCGGCCAGCAAGAAGAAGGTGAAGACCAGCACCACGAGCCCACGCGACGAGAGATCGAGCACCGTGTTCATCGCACCGACGAGCAGGTCGCTGATCGACCCCGCGTTCACGATCGAAAACGGGTCGAGACCTTCGGAAGCTTCTTCGAGCCCGAGGGCATCGAGGGGCAGCGCGTTGCGGGCACGTTCGAGGGTGACGACGATCTGTTCCTGATACGCGGTGGCATTCTTGCTGAGCGCGCCGACCGACGAAGACACGAGCGAACCCACCAGGGCCAGCACCAGGGCCAGCAGCAGCATGGTCGATGCGACCGCGATGGCCCCCGGCATTCGAAGCCAGCGAACCTGTGCTTCGACGATCGGTGCGAGCCCGAGCGAAAAGAAGAGCGCGAGCACGAAGGGGATCAGGATCGGACGCAGCCAGTACAAGCTGGCCGCGACACAGATCGTCGAGAGGATCAGGAGGCAGATCGTCTGGATGCGTTGCTCGCGCGCGTTCGCGTCCATCAAGGAGCACGTCCCCCGTTACGTCGGTGTGCGAAGTGTCGCCGAACTCAGCTGGACGAACAATGCTTGCGGCTGTGTGCCACGAGGTTCCTGTCGACCGCTCGCGCTTCGCCGAGTGCCTTCAGTCACGCACCGGGGATGGCGCGAGCGCGTTCATCGCGCGAATCACACGCCTGGCGATACAGCGAAAGCTGCCCACGCGCGCGAAACAGGTTGTGCTCTGCGGCACGCCCGTAGCGCGTTTCGTCCCAGGCGAAGTAGCTCTCCTGAAGGATGTCGGTTGCGAACCTCGCGCACAGCTCGAGTGCGATCACTTCGAGCCCAGCGCCGAGACTGCGAACTTCTTCTTCGCTCGGATGCTCGGTACCGTCCGCGAAGGCGCTCCAGAGCCCTTCTGCTGCTGCGGCCACGTAGTCGAGGTCCAGTTCGGCTTCGGGTGTGTCTTCGCGCGACCGGTTGCACCACGATCGCATCGCGTCGCCCCAGTCATAGGCGAGGGGGAGCCGGCTGACGGTGTCGAGGTCGATGATCCCGCAGACGCGCGCCGCGCCGTCTGCATCGGTGTCGAAGAGCAGGTTGTTCAGCTTCAGATCGCCGTGCACGACGCGCTGGGGCAGGGCGTCGAAGCGGGGCAGGGTACGGCTGGCTTCGAGGATCTCGTTCGCGAGCCTGGCGACTTCGCCGTAGAAGTCGTGGCCCCCGTTCGCGCGCAGCGCCGCGGCCAGTTCCATGAAGTGCGTCTGCGTCTCGTGGAAGGGGAAGCCGAGTGGATGGAGGGGTTCGTCGAAGTCGAAGAGCGCGCGGTGCAGGGCGCCGAAGGCGCGTCCCGCTTCGAGTACCTGCGCGCGATCGCGCGGCCGATCGAACGATTCGCCGGGCAGACGCGTGAGTAGACGCCACAACCCGTTGTCTCCGAGGTCGAGAGCAGGGGCGCCGTCGACCGTGACGATGCGAAAGGTCGGGACCCCCCGCAAAGCGAGGTGCTGCGTGACGCGCAGGATGTTGTCGTTCACCGCCGGGTCGAACACGGGGTTCAAGCGCTGGGCGATGAACTCGCTGCCCGTGGCGTCGCGGACCGCGTGGGTCTCGTTCAGCAAGCCTCGCGTGATGGCCTGCGATTCGACGGGGGCCGTGAGCGCCCCCTTCGCTTCGAAGACGCCGAGCGCTCGCTCGAGGGACACCTTCCCGCTACTGCGTGGTCGCGGTGCTCGAGGCGATCGGCGAACCGGTGTCTCCCACCGCCCCCGCTTCGAAGTCCGCGAGCTTCTCTTCGATGGCCGCGATCAGGGTTTCGAAACCATCACGCTTGACCGTCGACGAATATTCGGACCGCCGGAGCGAAAGCTCGCTTACGGTTCCGTTCATGTAGATGTCGATGATCTTCCAGCCGTCGTCCGTCAGGTGAAGCCGGTAGTTGAGCGCGACATCGTCGTCGTTCGGAAGCACCAGGATGGTCTTCACGAGCTTCGTGTCGTGGGGCGCGTCCCGTTCCCCTTCCATGGTGAAGTGCTCACCCGCGTAACCCTTGAAGCGTCCGGCGTAGTTGGCCACGGTGAGTTCGCTGAAGCTCGCGACCCAGCGCATCCGTTCTTCTTCGCTGAGCTTGCGCCAGTGTCGTCCGATCGACTTCTGGGCCATGAAGGTCTGGTCGATCGCCTTGGAGGCCGCGGGCTCGATCAGGTCGAAGCGACCCTGATAGCCGAGGGCTTCCGCCTGCTTCATCGCTTCGGTGAGGGTTTCGTGCAGAGCCTCGACCACGGCGCTGGGCGTCTGGGTGTCCGCCGCATTCGCGTGGTTGGGCAGGGTGACGAACAAGGTCAAGGCGAGTAGCGCGGCGACCAGCGTCGCGGCGCCCTCGAGCGGATTCGGGATGGCAGTGCGCACGGCGAGCAAACCTCGGAGCCCCGACGGGGCGAAGTGTGAAAGGGCCTGGGAGCCCGGATGGCGGGAGGTCGTTCGGCACGAACCGGCGCCGTCGGGAGATGACGCGCCGAGGTTCGCGATTGCGGAGGGCGGGCGCAGTTTACTGCGTTCGGTCGCAGTTGGGCGACCTCCAGCCCCGCGGGGTTTGGTACGAACGCGTTCGAGTGACACGCCAACCATCGGATGATCTCCTGAAATCCAGCTCTCCGGCTTACCAACGCAGATCCGACGCTTCGGGCAGCCCGAATATTCGCTGCGGCGCCTGGCCCGGTCCTCGGAGGTTCGAAACACGCGAGATGCCGAAAAGACTCGCTGCGACCGCCTTTCTTTGCTTCTTGCGCCGTGGCGTTCCGGGTGGGTTGCCCCGGCACCTCGAGAGGTTCCGCCCAGAAGCAATGCGGCACGCTCACGTTGCTACCGTGGGCGACCATGTTGTCCTGGCTCCCCCACTTCGGCGCGCTGTGCAATCTCGTGATCATGGCCCTCATCGTCTGGGCCCTCGTTGCGATCCGCGCCGGTGATCGCGAGCTGCATCCGAAGCTCATGAAAGCCGCCATCGCGCTCGGCGGGGTCTTCCTGGTGTCTTACATCGTGCAGGTCTCGACGATCGGCCACGCCAGGGTTGAGAGCGAGGGCCTCTATCGCCAGGTCTTTCTCGCGATCTTGTTGACCCACACGATCGCGGCGGTTGCGATGCTGCCGCTGGTTCTCCGCGCTGCGTATCTGGGCATCCGGGGACGCTTCGAAGATCACAAGAAGGTTGTTCGTTTGGCCTATCCGGTCTGGCTCTATGTTGGTGTGACCGGTTTCGTCGTCTACCTGATGATCTACCACCTGTAGCCCGATCGACTTGCCGCTCTGGAGCATTGCGGGCGCCACAGCGGTCGTGGCCGGTTCGCTGTTGACGTCACTCGGGGGACGTTCGGAACCTCTCGTGCAAGCGGACGGCAACTGAGGCCGATCGGTCGGTCGGTCGAGAGCGGGGCGGATCCGGTATTCTCGCGGACCGATGGAGCCCGGAGTCAAAGCGACCGATTCTCCCGCGACGGGCGATCCAGGGGCAACCGCTCCGGCGGGAGCAGCGCTCGAACGCCCGCCCGAGCAGCAGGAATGGCTCGCGATCGCCGGCATCTGGTTCGTTGCGATCATGTTGCGGTTGTTCCATCTGCTCGCGATCCGTCAGCACGATCCGTTCTTCTTTCAGCCCGCGGTCGACCCTCGCTTCTATCACGAATGGGCGACGCGAATCGCGGCCGGTGACTGGCTGGGTAGCGGCGTCTTTCTCCAGGGGCCGCTCTACCCGTACCTGCTGTCATTGCTCTACCGCGTGACCGGCCCCGATCTGTTCTGGCCGCGCTTCGTCAATGCAGTGATGGGCTCGCTCGCGTGCGTGCTCGTCTGGTGGATTGCACGGTCGCTGTTCGATCGGCGTGTTGCTCTGCTCGCTGCTGCCCTCGTGGCACTGCACGGCATGTTCATCTTCTACGAGGGCAGCTTGCTCATCGCCAACGTGTTGATTCCGCTGAATCTACTGGTGGTGGCTTGCGCGCTGAAGGCGCAAAACAGCGAGCGCCGCGCCTTGTGGTTCGCGCTGGGTGCGTTGATCGGTCTGTCCGCGCTCGGCCGGCCCAACATGTTGTTGTTCGCGCCCCTCATCGCGATTGCGCTCGTGTGGCATCGCGCGGAGGCGATGCGGCGCGTTGCGCTCCTGGCCTGCCTCGTTGCAGGAGTGGCGCTCGTGCTTGCGCCTGGCCTGATGCGGAACCGCGCCGTGGCGGACGACTGGGTTCTGGTTTCGGCGTCGGCCGGCATGAACTTCTTCAACGGCAACAACGCAGACGCCAACGGCAGCCACAATGTGCCGTCGATCTTCGATCGTGCGCAGGCGGACCATCCCGCCGAGCAGAACGCGATCTACCGCGCGTACGCCGAAGAACGACTCTCTCGTTCGCTGCGCCCGTCCGAAGTGTCGGACTACTGGTTCGATCGCGGGCTCGACTGGGTGAAGGCACACCCCGGTGACTGGTTGGCCCTGATGGCGCGCAAGTTCCTGCTCTTCGTGAACCACTACGAGATCTGGAACAACCGCTCGTACGAGGTGTCGAGTCAGTTTTCCTGGGTGCTGCGCCTGCCGCTGGTGAGCTTTGGTTTCATTGCGCCGCTGGCCGTCCTGGGGATGGTCTTGGCCGCTTCCCGATATCGCGAGCTCTGGCCTCTCTATGGCGTGGTCGCGGTCGCGCTGGCGACGGGCCTCATCTTCTTCGTGCTGTCGCGTTATCGCGTGCCTGCGGTGCCGGCCTTGATCATCTTCGCGGCGGCTGCACTCGTGTGGCTCTACGATGCGCTGCGTGCGCGGAGGCGTGAGTTCTATTTCGCCCTCGCTTCACTCGTGGTGTTCATTGGTGTGTCGAGCCTCGATCTCCACGTTCAGGACCTTTCGGTCGCCTACTACAACCTGGGGAATCGCTACAGACTGGCGCACGACCACGAACGGGCGATCGAGCAGTACCGTCGCTCGCTCGAGATCAACAGCAGCTACATATCCGCCCACAACAACCTCGCGCTATCGCTCGAGTTGAGCGGACGGCATCGCGAAGAGGCGATCGAAGCGTGGCGTTACCTGGGCGAACTCGGGCGTGCGCGTGGGCTCACGCACTATGTCGAGCGCGCCGAGCGTCACCTGAGCGCTCTCGAGGGCAGCTGACCCGGGCGGCTATTCCGCGTGAGGGTCGTGCGCTTCCTCGGGCGCGGGGTCGGGGGCAGGCTCGCCGGCCGGTGCCGTGTGAGGGTCGGCTTCGTCTTGCGCTACGCCGTGGGGATCGTTGGGATTCACTTTCGGCTGTTTGCCTCGGCGGCCGAGGGTCGCCCTCAGCCGAACGATTTCGTCGCCACGACTGACCACGACTTCGACGATCTCGCCTGGCCGGTGATCTCGCAGGACGAAGGTCATGTCGTGGAGATTGTGGATCGTCGTCCCGTCGATCTCGATGATGCGGTCGCCACCGCGAACGCCGGCAACGTCTGCAGGCGCACCCGGCCGAACTGCCGAAAGCAGCACCCCGCCTTCGCGGCTCATCATGTCGGCGTAGTCGGGCACCGTGCCCAGGTAGGCGCCGAAGCCGCGGCTGTCTCCCGCCATCGTGGAGTCGTGCCCCGAGCTTTGATACGCGAGCCGCTCGTCGCGAAGCAGAAGCCGGGTCAGCGTGTCGGCGACCACGCGAGCGACCCGTGTGCCACCGAGAAAGTTCAGTTGGTCGCTGTCGTCGAGCGGTGTGTGGTACTCGCTGTGAGAGCCCGTGAAGAAGTGCACCACGGGAACGCCTGCACCATAGAAGGACATCTGGTCCGACGGGCCGTAGCCGTCACCCCCGGCGACGAGGTTGAAACCGCGGGCCTGTGCAATCGAGTCGAGCATGTCGCTCCAGTCGGGAGACGAATCGGTGCCGAACGCATGCAGACGGTGGTTTCGCAGCCGGCCCACCATGTCGAGGTTCACCATCGCGACGGTGTCTTCGAGAGGCCGGGGTGGATGCCGAACGAAGTAGTTGGAGCCGAGGAGTCGGGTTTCTTCACCATCGAAGGCCGCCACGACCAGGGTGCGCCTCGAGCGCTCGTCATCGTGCAGCCTGTGTTGCAGTTCCTCTACTGCGCACAGCATGGCCGCGACTCCGGAGGCATTGTCGTCGGCTCCGTTGTGGACTTCGTTCGAGTCGGGGTCGAGGGAGCCCTGTCCGCCAAAGCCGAGGTGGTCGAAGTGCGCGCCGACGACCACGGTTTCATCGGCCAGGGCGCCCCGGCCGGGGAAGGCGGCGACGATGTTCTCGAGGGTGGTTCGCGTGGCGTCGATGTCGGAGGCCCCTTCGAGAGAAACGCCTTCGAGCACGCGCGAACGCGGCGCGAGGCTGGCTTCGATCTCGCCGTGCAATGCTTCGAGGTTCTCTCCCGCCGCTTCGAACCACTGGTCGGCGACCTCGCGCGAAACCTGGATGACCGGAATACCGGCGTTGCTCACGGCGCCTTTTCGTCCGGTGCGAGGCAGGCGGTCTTCGTCGTCGCCCGGTGGTGAGACGAATACGAGTGCGGTTGCGCCGGCTTCGCGCGCCTTCAGCGCCTTGTAGCGAAGGTCGGAAAAACGACTCGGACGTTTGCCGTCGAAGGGGCTATCGGGGTCGTTCTCGCGCGGCTCGTAGCGCATCGCCAATGCGATGCGTCCTTCGAGGTCTACGCCGTCGTAGTCGTCGTATCGAAACGGGGTCGCGTCTTCACCCGAATCCGGCTTGCCGGCAAACTCCGCAACGATCCCGTAGCCCACGAACACGACTTCGCCGCTGAAGCTCGCGGACGACGAAAAACCGAACGGCATGAACTCGTCGCGGAACACGACCGCTTTGGCTTCGCCTTCGTCGCCTGCTCTGTCGTTCTCTTCGCCGGGGTTCGCCCCGTTGTGCCAGCTCAGCCGATTGCCTTCGCCCGCCCGCACGCCGATGGTCGCGGAAAACGACTGGCGATAGGTCGGGGCCGGTGAATCGATGCGCATCGCGTCGAGGCCCATGTCGATGAAGCGATCGGCGAGATACTGGGTGGCGCGCGTGAGGCCCGCGGTGCCGATGCCGCGGCCTTCCATGTCGTCCGACGACAGCCGGGTCGAGATTTCGCGGAAGCAGTCTGCGGTGGGTGCCGCGGGCTTGCGCGGTTCGGTCGCGCAGGACAGGGCCAGGAGGGCCAGCGCAGCGGCAAGGGAGACGAGTCGCACACGTGTCGATGGGTCGGACGAGCGGGTTTTCATGGCGCGCGAGTCTAATCGAGCGTGCATTCGGTCGCCGGCGCTCGCGTTCGCCGCCGCGGATCGCGGGGCCACCCGGCGTCTCTATAATCGCCGGGTCGCATTCTCCCACCGAGGGCCAACAGCATGAGTCAGGACTCGAGCACAGCGGGAAGGCCGGGAGCAGCAGCTCCGCCGGGTGAACCCGATCGGGACATTGCCGAGGAGGCCGCTCGCTGGGACCGCGAGACACTCGCCCCCGAAGTCGAGGCCCACGGCGAACGCGAGCAAGCCTTCACCACCCAGGCGATGAAGTGGCCGATCAAGCCCGTCTATACCCCCGCTGACCTCGACGAGATCGGCTTCGACTATCTCGTCGATTCCGGCTTCCCCGGCGAGTACCCGTACACCCGCGGAACCGAAGCCGACGGCTATCGCAGCCAGCTCTGGGCCATGTCGCAGGTCTCGGGCTTTGGCACCGGGGAGGATTCCGCGAGGCGCTGGCGGGCCATGCTCGAACGTGGTCTGAACGGGATCATCATCGAATACGACCTGCCCACCACCAACGGTCTCGATTCCGACGATCCGCTCGCCGAAGGCGAGGTCTGCCGCGCCGGCACGGCGATCGACTCGCTGCCCGACATGGAAGCGGCCCTCGACATCCCTTTCGACAAGCTCAAGCACCTGACGTCGGTCTGCAACGCGCCGCAGCCGATCAATCTTGCGATGATCATCGCGGCGCTCGAGAACAAGGGCGTCGATCCGCGCAGCTTCACCCTGCTGATGCCGAACGCGATCTTGATCGAATACACCTGCGTCGGGCGATACATCTTTCCGCCCGAGGCGGGGCTTCGCATTTCGACGGACGTCATTGAGTACACGATTGCGAACCACTCGAACTGGGTGCCAATCGCGATCGTGAGCGCGCAACTCTACGCCGCTCGGGCGACGCCGGTGCAGGAGCTGGCGTTTTCGTTTTCGATCGCGATGACGTACCTCGACGCGGTCCTCGAACGGGGCCTCACCGTCGATCAGGTCGCGCCGTACTTCAGTTTCATCACCGGCATCGATATGGACTTCTTCGAGGCGATCGCGAAGTTGCGCGCCTACCGCAAGATCTGGGCGCGTCTCATGAAGGATCGCTACGGGGCAAAGACTCCCGAAGCACTGCGGCTGAAGCTGATGGGTTCGCCGGGGACGATGTCCCTTACCCTGCAGCAGCCGTTGAACAACATCGCGCGTCTCGGCATCCAGATGCTCGCGTGCGTGCTGGGCGGCGGCGGACAGCAGATGACCACACCACTGCACGACGAAGCGCACGCCTTGCCGAGCGATGAAGCCACCTCGGTGGGGATCGCGGTGCAGAACATCGTGGCGCACGAAACCGGTGCGGCCGACACGGTCGATCCACTCGCGGGGAGCTACTACGTCGAAACCATGACCCGCCGCATGGAAGATGAGGTGTTCGCCGAAATCGAACGTATCGATGCGCTCGGTGGTGCCCTCGAGGCGATCAAGACCGGCTATTTCCAGAAGGAACTCGCCAAGCAGCAGTTTTCCCGCCAACGAGAACTCGAAACCGGAGATCGTAAACTGGTCGGCGTCAACCACCTCGTGAAGCCCGAAGAAGAGCGCGGCATCGAGATGTTCAAGCTCGACGAAGACGCGGAGTCGCGTCAGATCGAAAGGCTCCGCAACGTGCGCGCAGAACGCGACGAAGCGAAGGTGAACGAATGCCTCGCTCGCGTCGAAGCGGCGGCCCGCGGCACGGACAACCTGGTGCCGCCGATTCTCGATGCGGTGAAGGCTCACGCCACGCACGGCGAACTCTGCAATGTGCTGCGCGATGTCTACGGCACCTATCACCCGGACTCGCTCACGACGGGCGTTTGAATCGGAGGTCTTCCTTCCATGCCGCGAACCCTGCGCGTGTTGGTCGCCAAGCTCGGGCTCGACGCCCATACGATCGGCGTCACCGTGCTTGCTCGTGCCCTGCGCGATGCCGGGATGGAGGTGATCTATAGCGGCCTTCGCCAGACCCCCGAAATGGTCGCCAACACCGCGATCCAGGAAGATGTCGACGTCGTGGGTCTCAGCAGTCTTTCGGGCGCGCACATGAAACACTTTCCCCAGGTGGTGGAGCTGCTGGCGGCAAAGGGTGCGGGTGAGAAGCTCGTGATCGGTGGCGGCGTCATTCCCGACGAGGACGTGAGCGCACTGAAAGAGAAGGGTATGGCCGAGATCTTCACGATGGGCACCGACACGCGCGACGTCGTGAAGTATCTCGATACCTGGTGGGCCGACGGGGACGGCGCCCCGTGAAGTCCGCACGAGCGCTCGCCGACGCGGCGCTCGCTCGCGACATCCTCGCGGGCGCCCGGATCATCCGGTTGCTCGACGATCGCGACGAGCACGGCATCGAAGCGCTCGCGCACCTCTACCCGAGCAGTGGGCGCGCTTACGTGCTCGGCGTGACCGGGCCGCCGGGTGCGGGCAAGTCGACGCTCGTGTCGAAGCTGATCGGTGCACTGCGAAAACGCGATCTCACGGTGGGCGTGCTCGCGATCGATCCGACGAGCCCGTTTTCGGGCGGCGCGATTCTCGGGGATCGCGTGCGCATGCAGGAACACGCGACCGACGAAGGTGCCTTCATTCGGTCGATGGCGACGCGCGGGCAGCTCGGTGGCCTGAGCCGAAGCACCTTCGAAGCCAGCGCGGTGCTCGACGCGATGGGGTTCGATGTCGTACTGGTCGAAACCGTGGGCGTCGGGCAGGACGAACTCGACGTCGTCGAACTCGCTCACACCACCGTGGTGGTCAGCGTTCCGGGTCTTGGCGACGGAATCCAGGCCATGAAGGCGGGCATCCTCGAAGTGGGCGATGTCCATGTCATCAACAAGAGCGACCTGCCCGGAGCCGACGAACTCGAACGCCAACTCCATGTGATGCTCGAAACAGAGGCCCATCGTGAGGGCGCCTGGAAGCCACGACTCCTCCGTACGGTGGCCGAGAAGGGCGAAGGCGTCGAAGAATTGGTGGACGGCTGCTTCGCTCATCGGGAACACTTGCAGGCCACCGGCGAAGACGAGCGTGTCGCCGCACGGCGCGCAGAACACTTCTTTCTCGAAATCCTGCGCGACGAAGTGAGCGCGCGAATACTCGCCTTCGCTCGCGGTGATGCTGCGGGTGCTGCGCTGCTCGAAGATGTTCGCGCGCGCCGACGCGACCCCTATGCGGCTGCCGCCGCACTGCTCGATGCCTTCGAGGCGAACCCTCAAACGAAACGCTGAGCAATCAGGAGCCTCTTGCCATGAGTGACGCGACTTCTTTCGATCCCCTGAGTCTCGATCCCGAAGCGATCCTCGCCGAAGCGCGGTCGATCGCGGGAAGCGGCGACTTCGGGGACGAAGCCTTTCGTGAACCCTTCGAACGACTGGTGGCCGCTCTCGAGAGCGAAGCGAGTCTCAATTCCGTGGGTCGCGGCATGCAGCACGCTCGTGTCGTCGGCCTGCTCGTCAACCGGCTTCGCACCGAGGCGTACATCGCGCGCTTTCCCGAGATCCTCGAAGAACGCATCGCCGAACCGATCGTGATCGTCGGACTGCCGCGCACGGGAACCACGATGCTGCAGCGCATGATCGCAGCAGACCCGGCGAACTACTGCCTCTATTGGTGGGAGTCGCGCCTGCCGGCGCCGCTGACGCCCCCCGACGAGGCTCCCGACCCGAACGCACGCGACCCACGCATTGCGGACGCCGAAGCCGAAGTGGACATGATGCTCGAAAGCGCGCCGGACCTGATGGCCATGCATCCCCTCGAAGCCGAGGGCCCCGACGAAGAGATCATGCTGCTCGAGCATTCCTTCTTTTCCACCAACCCCGAGGCCTTCGTCAACGTGCCCGAGTTCGGTGCGTGGGCGGACGAACAGGATCAACACAGCGGCTACTTCTATCTCGAACGCGTGCTGAAGTTCCTGCAATGGCAGAAGAAGCGGCGCGGCGAGCTCGCGACCCGTTGGGTTCTGAAGGCGCCGCATCACCTGGGCTTCATGGACCTTCTGTTCGACGTGTTCCCAGACGCGCGCGTCGTGCAAACCCACCGCGACCCGATCCAGACGATTCCCTCACTCGCAAGTCTCATCCAGGCGATCCGCGGCATGGGGAGCGACAGCGCCGACCCCCGCGAGACGGGCCAGCAGTGGAGTGGCCGCATGAGTCGGGCGATGAAGCGCTGCATGGAAGTGCGCGAGAAGTACGAAGACCGCTTCATCGACGTGTTCTTTGCCGACGTTCTGAAGGACCCCCACGAGGTCATTCGCCGCATCTATGCGTTTGCGGGCTGGGATCTCAGCGATGGGGCCGTCGAAGCAATGAAGCAATGGGCGGTCGACAACTCGCGCGACAAGCGCGAGGCGCATCAGTACACCCTCGAGGAATTCGGGCTCGACGAAGCGGGGATTCGACGCGACTTTGCCGCCTACCGCGAGCGCTTCCTGCCGCAGGACTGAACCTGCCAATCGCCGAGGGATCAGCCTTCAGCTCGAACCCGACACGGGTCGGTGTGGATCCACCAGCCCGCATGCCGCATCGACCTGATCGGTGACGCGGTTCAGCACGCGGTCGAGCTCCAACCGAATCGCGTCTTCTTCGTCGGGCGTCGCTTCACGGGGCACGTCGAGCGGCGGTGCGAAGCGACATACGACGCGCGCAAACGGCAGCGGCAGCAGCGTGCCGTCCCAGCTCTTGAACTGGGTGCAAGGGCGCGCACTCATCGCGACCGGGGTGATGGGCTTCCCCGAGCGGCGCGCGAGGCTCACCATGCCGCGCTTCGATTCGCGCGCGGGGCCGCGGGGGCCATCGGTCTGGATCGAGATCGTCGTGCCGTCTTCGACCATGCGCACCAGCGCGCGAAGCGCTGCTGCGCCGCCACGAGAACTCGAACCGCGCGGAGGCATCTGGTAACCCAGGCCGAGCAAGAGTCCCGTGATGAGATCGCCGTCGCGGCTCTGGCTCACTGGCACACTGAAACCCTGATCGCGAAACAGGTACGCGGCGATCAACGCATTGCGGTGCCAGAACGCACCGAGGTGTGGACCCGCGCCGGTCTCGAAGGGGTTCGGTCCTTCGATCGTGACACGCCAGGTGCGACCGACCACGCGAAGCAGGATGACGGTCAGGCGACTCGCGATCGCGGCACCCGTCTTCGTGCCGAGCCAGTTCTTGAGCGAGCGCCGGCGCGCCATGGTTCAGCCGACGACGTTCACCAGGCGACCGGGGACCACGACGACCTTCTTCGGCTCCCGACCATCGAGGTGCTTCTGCACCTTTTCGGAAGCGAGGGCGAGTGCCTCGATGCTCTCCTTCGAGGCATCGGCGGGCACTTCGATTTCGTCGCGCTTCTTGCCGTTGACCTGGAGAACGAGGGTGACGGTGTCTTCGGTGAGGAGTGATTCGTCGGCGACGGGCCAGGGTTCGTAGGCCAGGGTCTGCTCGTGTCCGAGCAGGCGCCAGAGCTCTTCGCTGATGTGAGGCGCCATCGGCGACAGCAGGAGGACGAGGGCCTCGATCGATTCGCGCGCGGGTTGGTCGACGTTGCCCAGTTCGCGCACCATCACCATCAGTTTCGAAATGGCTGTGTTGAAGCGCATTTCGTCGATGTCTTCGGTCACGCCCGCGATCGTCTTCGCGACCAGGCGCGCTTCTTCGTCGCCGCCGCTCCCGGGCGCGAATTCACGAAGGGTGTCTTCGGCGTCGCGGTTGTCTTCCATCACCAGGCGCCAGGTGCGCTGGAGGAAGCGGAAGATCCCCATGATGCCGTCGGTCGACCAGGGAGCGGCCTTCTCGAGCGGTCCGAGGAACATCTCGTAGAGCCGCATCGAGTCTGCGCCGAATTGTTCGATCACTTCGTCCGGGCTGATCACATTGCCGCGGCTCTTCGACATCTTCTCGACCACGAGTTCGAGTTCGAGGTCTTCGTGCTCTGGATGGCGTGCGCTGCCATCGCCCGGGAAGACGACGTCCTTGAGGGGAACCCAGCGCGTCTTGAGTTCGCGTCCGTCGGAGGCCGCGGTGACGCTCTCGCCGTCGACGATGGCGTCCGACGCGGCGAACACCTGTGCGTCGGCGTTGGCGTCGTCGCTCGGGTTGTCGTCGTAGTAGCGATAACTGTTGCCCAGGATCATGCCCTGGTTGACCAGCTTGTGGAACGGTTCCTTCGTGTGCACGAGCCCGAGGTCGTAGAAGACCTTGTGCCAGAAGCGTGCGTACAAGAGGTGGAGCACCGCGTGCTCGGCGCCGCCGATGTAGAGATCGACGGGCATCCAGTACTTCGCCGCTTCTTCCGACCAGGCTTCGTTCTCGTTCTTCGGATCGAGGAAGCGCAGGAAGTACCAACAGCTCCCCGCCCACTGGGGCATCGTGTTGGGGTCGCGGCTTACGGTTTCACCGGTTGCGGGGTCGGTGGTCTCGATCCAGTCGGGTACGCGCGCCAGCGGCGATTGGAAATCGCTGCCCGACGGCTTGTAGTCGTCGAGCTCGGGGAGGGTGACGGGGAGCGAGTCCTCGGGCACCAGGGCGATTTCGCCGTTTTCATGGTGCACGACAGGGAAGGGCTCACCCCAGTAGCGTTGTCGGCTGAAGAGCCAGTCGCGCAGCTTGTAGGTGATGGTGGCTTCGCCGATGCCCTTTTCTTCGAGCCACTCGTTCATGCGTGACTTGGCGGCCGAAGTGTCGAGTCCGTCCAGGAAGTCGGAGTTGACCGCCTTGCCCGTGCCGACGAAGGCCGCTTCATCGAGGTTGCCGCCTGTGACGACTTCCACGATCGGCAGCTCGAAGGTTTTCGCGAACGCGTAGTCGCGTTCGTCGTGCCCGGGCACGGCCATGATGGCGCCCGTGCCGTAGCCGGCGAGCACGTAGTCGGCGATCCAGATCGGGATCTCCTGGCCATTCACCGGGTTGGTCGCGAAGGCGCCGGTAGACACGCCCGTCTTTTCATGAGTGTCGGCAATGCGTGCGCGTTCACTCTTGCGCTGGCTCGCTTCGACGTAGGCATCGACGGCGGCGCGCTGTTCGGCGGTCGTGATCTGGGCGACGAGTTCGTGCTCTGGGGCAAGCACCATGTAGGTCGCGCCGAACAGCGTGTCGGGGCGCGTCGTGAAGACCTCGACCTCTTGCGATGGATCGCTCGCCAACGAAAAACGAACCTGGGCGCCTTCCGATCGCCCGATCCAGTCGCGCTGCATCTTCTTGATCGGTTCGGGCCAGTCGAGTTCTTCGAGGTCTTCGATCAGGCGGTCGGCGTAGCGCGTGATGCGCAGCATCCATTGGCGCATCGGCACGCGCACGACCGGATGACTGCCGATTTCGCTCTTGCCGTCGATGACCTCTTCGTTCGAAAGCACCGTGCCGAGGGCCGGGCACCAGTTGACCGGAACCTCTGCGAGGTAGGCGAGGTCCTTTTCGTAGAGCTTGCAAAAGATCCACTGGGTCCAGCGCACGTAGTCGGGGGCCGTCGTGTCGATTTCGCGCGACCAGTCGTAGCTGAAGCCCAGCGATCGGATCTGGCGCCGGAAGTTGTCGACGTTGTTCTTGGTCGTGACGCGCGGGTGAGTGCCGGTCTTGATCGCATACTGCTCGGCTGGCAGACCGAAGGCGTCCCAGCCCATCGGATGGAGCACGTTGAAGCCCCGCATGCGCTTGTAACGCGAGACGATGTCGGTGGCCGTGTAGCCTTCGGGGTGACCAACGTGCAGACCGTCGCCCGATGGATAGGGAAACATGTCGAGCGCGTAGTACTTGGGCTTCGAGTGATCGATTTCGGCGCGAAAGGTCTCGTTTTCGAGCCAATACGCCTGCCATCGGGCTTCGATCGTGCTGTGGTCATACGCCATGGGCCGGGGAGGGTGCCGAACCTTGTTCCCCCACTCAATGGGGAAACGGGTAAGGATCACTCCGAAAGCCTCGATACACCCGCTTGCGCGTCGATTGCTATTCTCCGCAACCATGAAACCCACTGCCGAAGGCACGCGCGGTCGCTCCGAAGTCATCGTCATTTCGGATGGCACCGGCGATACAGCGATGGCTGCGGTGAAAGCCGTGATGCTCCAGTTCCAGGCCGACTGGAAGCTGCGCGTCTTTGGCGGCATTCGGCACGAGTCCGAAGTCCGCCGCGCCATCGACCAGGCCGCGGGCTCGAACGCACTCGTGGTCTTCAGCCTGGTGGACAAGCCGGTGGCGGGTGCACTGCTTCGCGAGGCCGCTTCGCGCGGCGTGCCGACCGTCGATCTGCTCGGCTCGTTGATCGCCAAGGTTGCGCAGCATCTGCACGCCGAACCCATCCACCAACCCGGCCTGCTGCACGCGTTTTCGGACGAGTACTTCGAGCGCATCGACGCCGTCGAATTCGCGGTGCGCCACGACGACGGCGCCAACCTGGAAACGCTCTTCGAAGCCGACATCGTGCTGGTCGGCGTGTCGCGAACCTCGAAGACGCCCCTTTCGATGTACCTCGCCCAGCGCGGTTACAAGACGGGCAACGTGCCTCTCGTGCAGGGCGTCGAACCCTCGATGGCGCTGAAAGAACTCGATTCCCGCAAGGTCTTCGGCCTGATGGTCGACCACGCGACGCTGCTGGGCGTGCGGATCAATCGCCTCAAGGTGTTGCGCGCGTCACCCCACAGCTCCTACACCGACTCGGACGCGGTGGAACTCGAGCTGCGCCGCGCGCGCAAGCTCTTCCGCGAGCAGCGCTGGCGCACGATCGACATCACCGGTCGCGCGGTCGAGGAAACGGCGGCCCGCATCCTCGACCTCTACCACGCCCAGAACAGCTAGTCGTCGCGCAGCCCCTTCTTGCGCTCGATTTCCTTCTGGCGCTGGATCGCTTCACGCTGCTCGTCGGTGAGCAGGGCCGTCGCGACCTTCGGGCGTGCGATCGAGTAGAAGGCCGGCACCACCGTCAGCGCGCCGAACATGTTGATCACCATCAGGATCGAAAGCAGCTGCGCCATGTCGGCCTGGAAGCGCAGGTTCGAGAAGGACCACAGGACGATGCCGCCCACGATCGTGGTCGCCGTGAACGAAACCGCCATCCCGGTCGTGCGCACCGCGCGCCTCACCGCTTCGTCGATGTCGGCGGTGTCCACCACCTCGTGGCGGATGCGGTCGACGATGTAGATCGCGTAATCGACGCCGATGCCTACCCCCACGGACTGCACGGGCAGGGTGTTGATGTTGAGCCCCATTCCGCGCACCGCCATGTAGGCCAGCGAGAGCATCGTTGCGGTGACGATCTGCAACAGGATGATCGCGCCACTCGGAACCGATTGATAGGTCACGGAGTGGAGCACGAAGATGACGACGAAGATCAGGATGATGTTCGCGACGTGGCTGCGCTCGACTTCGTCGTTCACCGCGGCGAGGATGCCCATGATCCCACCGGCCATCACGAACTGCACCCCGCGCGTCCACGAATTGGTGGCCTGGTAGGCCGGCACCGAATCCACCGCCTTGAGGTCTTCGACGATCAGGTTCGTGGTGCGCATGGAGACGGCGCGGATGCCGAGTCCTTCGTCTTGCCACCAATAGTCGACGTCTTCGAGTTCCCAATCGGCGAGATCATCGGGCCACGCGAAGTGCTCGTCTTCGTCGGCGTCGAAGAGCGCGTTGTCGTAGTCCTCGATGGCAGATTCGCGGAATGCATCCATCCACTCGGGCAGGGCCTCGACGGTGCTGAACTCGTTCACCGGGACGTGTTCGTAGCTACCGTCATCTTGACGAATCTGCACCGTCATCGTGTGATGCCGCGAAGGCAGCAGTGGCCCGAGCATGTAGAACCAGGTGTCGGTGAGCTTCTCGGTATGGAACAGGCCAGCCCCATCGGGTGCCTTGTCCTTGTCGAGGCGAATGATGACCTCACCGAGCGGGTTGCGTTTGATGAATTCGTCGGCGGCGTTGATCGCGCGGATGATCGTTTCGCCCTTGTGGTCGCGGTAGAAGAAGTTGATGACCGCGTCCTTGCCGTCATCCGTGATGAAGGGCTTGAGGGCACCGGGTGCACCGTTGGTGCGCAGCTGGAAGATCTGCTGTCGAATGGTCGCCTGGTCGTCCGCTACGAACTCCCACTTCGGGTCGCCGTAGTGATTGATGCGCCAGCTTCCGCGCAAGATCGGCACGATCGATAAGCTCGCACCGAGATTGGTGTACTTGCCCATCCAACGCTCGAACTCTTCGACACGCAGTACGGGCTTCGCGTCTTCGGCGGCCTTGGGCGTATCGCCTTCGAGATAGACCTGGATGGTGTCGACGCCACCGAAGCGCTCGGCGATCTGCGCTGTGGCGACGTTCCACTCGTGGTCCGGGAACAACAGTGGTGTGCCGGGTGACGCTTCGCCGATCAGCGAGTGCATCAGCGTGATGTAGGTCGAGACGGTCAGCAGGAAGACCGTCCAGATCGCGATCCCCCACTTGTACCTCGGGTGCGTCGTGATGTAGCCGAGGAAGCGCGTGAAGCGGACCATCGGCGCCGGCAGGAAGTGCTCGTGATCTTCCGGGGCGGGCAGGTAGCAGATCAGGATCGGGTGCAGGATCTCGACCGTGATGATGATGCACAGCACCCAGAAGGCGCCGAACTTCCCGAGGTCCTGCATCTGCGGGATCGAGGTCATCAGGATCACGAGCAGGCCGCAGACGTCGGTGATGATGCCGAGCGTGCCCGGCACGATGAGTTCGCTCATCGCGACCGTGGCGGCTTCGAACTTCGCCTTCTCTTTGTCGCCGTCGTAGGCGGGCAGCAGGATCTCGTAATCCTCGAAGAAGCGTTCCGCCATCTGCACCGTGTGGGAGATGGCGCGCGCGGTGATGATCGAGGGGATCACGAGGATCAACGGGTCGAAGACGATCCCCACCCACCCCGTGAAGCCGAGCCCCCAGATCGCCGTCGCGATTGCGGCGACGAAGGGGATGAACACGCCGTGCCAGCGGCGGAAGTAGGCCCAGAGCAGCGCGAAGATCGCGAGGATCGTGAGCACGAGGAAGAGCACGATCTCGAAGGCGTGCTTGAGGATCCAACCCACGAGGATCGGTACGCCCGAGACGTAGACCTTGTGGTTTTCGTCTTCGACCTCGGCTTTGATCTGCTGCACCCAATTGAACACGGAGAGCACGGTCGAGCGGCCACTCAGGCGTTCGGTCACGAAGCCCGCCGTCATGAGCGCGCCCTTCTGGTCGTGGGAAACGAGTCGACCGTAGATGTAGGGCGGGTTCTGGCGAACGAGTGCGCCGAGTTTGTCGGCTTCTTCCTGGGTCTTGGGCAGCTTTTCCATCAAGACGGTGGTCTCGATGTCGCCCGAAGCTTCGACCTGGATCACGCGCGTGTTGTTCGCGGTGACCGATGCGAGCTGATAGTGGTTGACCGGGTAGGGGGGATAGAGCTCGTCGAGCTTCTTGTTGATGTCTTCGTACTCGAGCCCCTGCTCGTCGAGCACTTCGCGCATTTCGTCGCGCGCGTCGGTCTGGCTGTCGTAACCCTTCCCGTCGAGGGCCTGCGTGATGTAGTGGATCTTCTCGATCGTCTCGGGGTTGAAGATCGTGCCCTCTTCGACTTCGAGGGCGATCGCAACCGTCGAAGAGCCGCCGAAGATCCCGCTGAACTTGTCTTGCGCGCGGATGTAGGGGTGATCCGGCCATTGGGAACGCGCGATGGTGTCGATCTGCACCGCTGGCCCCGGAAGCGGCATGCCCATCGAGATCATCGCCGAGTTGAGGATCGGGTAGAAGAAGAAGCCCGTGGCCAGAATGAGGAGAATGGAAATGAGCAGACGCCGCCGCACGACGAGTCGTGCAAAGCGCAGCGTCATCGATTCCTGGGCAGATCCGGCGGGCATGTTTTCCTCTCGGCGACGTCAGCGCGCTGGGGTCGCGCGCGCGTGGCCTGGTTGGCTCGGGTTGCCGAGCTGGCCACATCGAAGCCGCGGGTCACCACTGACCGAACGACCCTTCACCGCCAACGCACGTCGACGGACAACGACGAGGGACCCTTGCCCGCGGTCGGAAACACCGCAGTCGAAGTCCCGGTCTTCAGACGGGAACCCGCGTGCGGGTTCGACTGGAGAAGGGGGGTTGGACGGGGGCGCAGCCGTAACGAGGACAAATGCTCGAGCGGCCAACGGTATTTGTTAGGCGGGTCTCGGGTCAAGCGGAGCCGCCTGATTTTTTTCCCCGCGAGGGGTGACGTGAAGTCACCTCCCGCGTCGCCAAGCATCGTTGCCCTGGGTGGGGCGTTGGGAAGCTCGCGCCGTCTAGTCGAAAGCCCGGTCGGGGTCACAGTGCGCGAGGAACAGTCGTGGTGAAACGACCGCCGCCTGGTGGTGACGCGCGCGGTTGCCGAGTTTGCGATCGCCCGTGACCACCGCGACCGCTTCCCCCTTTCGTCGTGCTTCTTTTACCCGGCCTACGATCCAGTCGTCGGCCGAGGGCGCGAAGCAGACGTGGAGTTCAGGGAGCGCGGTTCCCGCGCCATTAGCGGGCTCTCCTGTATGGACTGCCGGTTGCCCCCCCGATACAAGGCTGGTCTCGTTCGGGCGAGGGCCATCGAACACGACCCAGAGCGCGTCGTGGGGATGGGTGAAGCGCCGGGCGACAGCGACCAGGCGCTCACGCATTTCGGTGGACCAGAATGGAGGCCTGGACTCGCCTTCCCCGGCGACATCGGTTCCCTCTGCGCCCTCGGCTGAGCGAAAGGGGGCGCAGTGGAGCAGGTTGTATCCGTCGGCGAGCCAGAGGCGTGCAGCGGGAAGCTCCGGGTTGGCTCGAGCCGAGTCGTCGCGGCCGGTCGAAGTGCCTGGATCATCGGGGTTTCGCGGGAAGCCGGTGGTCATGAGCGCCGCCACGGTATCCAGCGGGGCCCGAGAGGTCGAGGTGCCCGGCTGGCGCGATGGCTGCGTCACTCACCTGGGCTGTGCTTTGCCACGCGGGCTGGGCGGTCGGCAGCGCTTCGGCGACCAGCGCCCAACCGAGCCCGAACATCACGAACGCCGCCATCACGGCCAGTGCCTGGAGGGCCCCGACCGTCGCACTTCGTACTGCACCCACCGCGTCCCACTCCCCTCGAACGGACGCTCGAATGGGTGCTCGACCGGGGACGGCGGCCCGAGGAGTGGCCCCTGGAATCCAGTGGGCCGGGGGGCGGAGCAAGGGCCGCCGATCCGCCGATCGCTGGGGAGTGAGGCTGCGCCAGAGGGGTGACGCTGTTCCCGCAGCCGCAGCTGCGTTGGTGCCGAAGCCCGACCCGAACCGCTCTTGCTCTTGCCTTGGCGCTCGTTGGGGGCGAGGGCTGGGGTGGAGCGGGAGGTCCTGTTGGTCCTGTTGGTCCCGTGGGCCCTGTGGGCTTCCGCGCATCTGGATTCCTCTTTGTTTTCGTGTATGAACTGGAGCTTCCCCCGCCCTTGTGACACAACCGGTCACACACGCGAAAACAGCACGAAAAAAGATCTCGAGCCCCCTGATGGCCCCTGCCTCCTCCCCGCTTCGCGAACCGCGCGACGCCGTCGCCCTGGCATTGATCCAGATGCGCTGCGGCGACGATCTCGACGAAAACCTCGCGCGGGCTTGTGACCGCATCGAAGCGGCGGCCCGCGATGGCGCCGAGATGGTGGCCCTGCAGGAGCTCTTTCGCTCCCGCTACCCGGGGCAAGGCGAGGTCGCGTCGCGCTTCGACCAGGCCGAAGCGATCCCCGGCCCCACCAGCGAAACCCTCTCGAAGCTCGCGGCCGCACGCGGGGTCGTGATCGTGGCCTCGCTGTTCGAGGCGCGTACTGCGGGCGTCTACCACAACACCGCCGTCGTCTTCGACGCCGACGGATCACAGGCCGGCCTCTATCGCAAAGCCCACGTCCCCGACGACCCGCTCTACCAGGAGAAGTACTACTTCACCCCCGGCGACACGGACTTCACCGCCATTCCCACGCGCTTCGGCAAGCTCGGCCCCCTGGTGTGTTGGGATCAGTGGTTTCCCGAAGCCGCGCGCCTGTGCGCGCTCGCCGGTGCGCAGCTGCTCGTCTACCCGACCGCGATCGGCTGGCAGTTCGACGAGGGCCCCGAAGAAGACGCCGCCCAACACGACGCCTGGGAAACCGTGCAGCGCGCCCACGCCATCGCGAATGGCGTATTCGTCGCCGCGGTAAACCGCGTGGGGCAGGAAGGCGAAATTCGTTTCTGGGGTCAATCGTTCGTGGCGGACCCCTTCGGTCGCGTGCTCGCGCGCGCCTCCGCCGACGAAGAAGAGACACTGCTGGTCGAATGCGATCTGCGGCAGATCGAAAAGACGCGTCGCGAATGGCCCTTTTTGCGCGATCGCCGCATCGACGCCTACGGTGAACTCGCCCGCCGGCTGCGTGACGGCTGAAGGCGTGAGCCAGACCGCGAGTGGCGTGCGCTGGCCGGCCGAATGGGAACGCCACGACGCGACCTGGCTTTCGTGGCCCCACAATGTCGAGACCTGGCCGGGTCAGCTCGAAGCGGTCGAAGCGGCTTTCGTCGAAATGGTTCGGGCGTTGGTTCCCCACGAACGTGTCCACATCAACGCGGGCGGCGAGGCGCTGACCGCGCGGGTTCGCGATCGCCTCGCGATCGCGGGGATCGACCCGGAACACGACGTCGAACTCCACGAGGTCGAAACCGACGACGCCTGGGTGCGCGACCACGGTGCGATCTTCGTTCAGCAACATCACGCCACCGCCACCGGGCGTCGCGAAACGTCACGCGTCGCGTTGGACTTTCGGTTCAACGCCTGGGGGGGCAAGTACCCTCCCTGGTCGCGGGATGACGCGGTCGCCGCCGCGATGGCAAAGCACATCGGTGCCGAGCACCGCCGCATCGACTTCGTCCTCGAAGGCGGGTCGATCGAGGGCAACGGGGCAGGCAGCGTGATCACGACCGAGAGCTGCCTCCTCAACCCCAACCGCAACCCGCGTGCAGACGGTTCGCCGCCCACCCGCGACGAAGTCGAAGCCGAATTGCGCGATGCGCTCGCAGTCGATCAGGTGATCTGGCTCGCGGGAGGCGTCGAGGGAGACGACACCGACGGCCATATCGACGACGTTGCGCGCTTCGTCGCCGAAGATCGCATCGTTTGCGTTCGAGAAGACGATGCCCACGACCCCAACGCCGCAGTGCTCGCCGAAAACTGGTCGCGACTGCGTGCCGCTCGAACCCCACGCGGCCAACCCTACGACCTGGTATCGCTACCGATGCCGCCACCGATCGAACACGCAGGCGATCGCCTGCCCGCGAGCTACGCGAACTTCTATCTCGCGAACGACGTGGCGCTCGTGCCCGTGTTCGACGTACCCACCGATGCCCGCGCTCTCGCGGTCCTCGCGGACTGCCTGCCGGGACGCGAAATCGTCGCGATCGAAGCGCGTAGCCTCGTGCTGGGGCTGGGCGCCGTGCACTGTCTCACGCAGCAGGTTCCGGCGTAACGCGCAGTACATTCGCTCGAGCAATGCGCGCTTCGGGCGGATGCGGGTGGAAACACTTCATTCCGCAACCATATGGGGCGGTCCCCAGCACCGCGTGGATCGTGTAAGATCGCCGCCCGTCGGGCGTCGCAAGCCCCCGGCCCATTCTCTTCGGGCCACCACCGGCCCCGCGCCGTTCCGCACACCGTACCGATATCCAAGCACAGTCCAGATCGAGATCCATCGAGCCACCCAGCACGACCATGCGTCTGCGGGACTCCCATTTCAACCTGACTCCATTCGGAGCGACGGTTGGAGCATGAGGCTTCGTCCCCACTCGACGCGGCGGGTTGCCAGCAGGCGCCCCCGCGCGAACCGACGCGAAAACCACACTCGAAAACAATTGGAGATCGCGTGATCGAAGTCTCCCTACACGACATCGTCATCGTTGGCGGCGGGGCCGCGGGGTTGCGGGCCGCCATTGCTGCAGCCGAAGCCGACCCCAGCGCGTCCATCGGGCTCGTCTCGAAGGTCTACCCGATGCGCAGCCACACGGTTTCGGCCGAAGGTGGTGCTGCCGCGGTGGCCCGCGACGACGACAACCTCGAAATGCACGGCTACGACACGGTCAAGGGTTCCGACTTCCTCGGCGACCAGAACGTGATCGAGTACTTCGTCGAAGAAGCGCCGAAGGAACTGGCCTTGCTCGAAAACTGGGGCTGCCCCTGGAGCCGCAACGAAGACGGCACGGTGGCGACCCGCGCCTTCGGCGGTATGACGGTGAAGCGCACGTGGTACGCGGCCGACAAGGTCGGCTTCCACATGCTCCACAGTCTCTTCCAGCACTCGATGCGCTTCGACAACATCGTGCGTTACGACGAGTTCTTCGTCACGAAGCTCTTGATCGAAGACGGACGCGCGTGCGGCGTGGCGAGCCTCGACATCCGCACCGGCGAAATGAAGGCCATCCTCGGTCGCGCGGTCGTGATCGCGAGCGGCGGCGCGGGCAAGGTCTTCCCCTTCACCACGAACGGCATGATCAAGACAGGCGACGGCATGTCGCTGGCTTATCGCGCGGGCGTTGCGCTGAAGGACATGGAATTCGTGCAGTACCACCCGACGGGTCTTCCCGGCACGGGCATCCTCATTACCGAAGCCACGCGGGGTGAGGGCGGCTACCTGCGCAACAGCGAAGGCGCGCGCTTCCTGGTCGAATACGACTACGGAGTGGGCACCAAGGCCGAGCTCGGTCCGCGCGACATGATTTCGCGCGCGATCATCCAGGAGTTCGAAGCCGGACGCGGCGTTCCGGACCGCTTCGGCGAGCACGCGAACCTCGACCTCACCCACCTCGGTGAAGAGAAGATCATGGCGCGGTTGCCCTTCGTAAGGGAGCTGGCCAAGACGTACGTGGGCGTCGACCCGGTCTACGAACCGATCCCGATTCGCCCGGTGGTGCACTACATGATGGGCGGCATCGACACCGACATCACGGCAGGGACCAGCATCCCGGGCCTCTACGCCGCCGGCGAAGTCGCATGCGCCTCGCTCAACGGCGCCAACCGCCTCGGTTCGAACTCGCTGACCGAGTGCCTGGTGTTCGGCGCTTCCGCGGGGCTCAACGCGCTGAAGTTCTCCAAGGACACCGGCGATGGCAACGAAGCGCAGCTCACGGCTCAGGCCCAGGAAGAAGAGGCCCGCATCGAAGCGCTTCGCGGCAGCAAGAACGGCGAAGAGCGCATCAGCCACGTGCGACGCGACCTCAACACGGCCATGGAAGAAGGCTGCGGCGTCTATCGCAAGCAGGACACGATGCAGGCCTGCGTCGAAGCGGTGGACCAGATCAAGGCCCGGGTTTCGCAGCTCGAGCTCGAAGACTCGAGCAAGGTGTTCAACACCGAAGTGATCGCGGCCCTCGAACTCGTCGCCATGGTCGACGTCGCCGAAGCGCTCGTCAATTCTGCCGTACTTCGCAAGGAATCACGCGGCGCGCACACCTGCCGTGACTTCCCCACCCGTGACGACCAGAACTATCTCCACCATTCAGTCGCCTACTACCAACCCGGCGCCCGCCCCCGGATCGACAAGAAGGAGGTCGCCCTGGGCCATTGGGAACCCGAGGAGCGCAAGTACTGATGAGTGCAGCAGCCGAACAGAAACAGAAGATCAAGACGATCGTCATCACCCGCTTCGATCCCGACAAAGACGATGGTCGGCGAACGGAGGAGTACCAGGTCCCGGTCGATGAGGACTGGAAGGTGCTCGACGCCATCAACTACATCAAAGACGAACTCGACCCCTCGGTTTCGCACCGTTGGTCGTGTCGCATGGCCGTGTGCGGTAGCTGCGGGATGATGGTGAATGGCGAGCCGACGCTCACCTGCAAGACGGCGCTCAAGGACTATCCCGATCGTGTCGAGATCGAGCCCCTCGCGAACTTCCCGGTGGTCCGTGACCTGGTCGTCGACCTCGACGGCTTCATGGACAAGTTCAAGAAGGTGAAGCCCTGGATCGTGCGCGCGAAGGAAGAAGCCGCGAAGGAAGACTTCAACGAGAAGGGCACCTACTCGCAGTCTCCCGAGCAGCTCGCGACCTTCAAGCAGTTCAGCATGTGCATCAACTGCATGCTCTGTTACTCGGCGTGCCCGGTCGTCGCGAACGAACCCGAATTTCTCGGGCCAGCCGCGATCGCGCTCGGGCACCGTTACAACCTCGACAGCCGCGACGAAGGCAACGACGAGCGCAACGACATCTTCCGCGACGAAGGCACCGTGTTCTCGTGTTCCTTCGCCAACGAATGCAGTGAGGTCTGCCCGAAGAAGGTCGACCCGGCCGGGGCCGTCAACCAGGCGAAGTTCGGGGCCGTGATCGATTGGGCCAAGGGCTTCGTCGTTCCGCGAGGAGGGAAATAGACATGGGCGCAGCACATCCCAACGCCATGCAGCCGCCGAAGCCGGGTCGCACCCGCACGGCGCCCCCCGAAATGCCGAGTAGCTGGTGGAGTGCCCCGCGCATTCGCAACTACCTGCTCTTCGACGCCACGGGCATCGTCTACTTCCTGGTCGCCTTCTTTTCGATCGAGCTGATCTGGGCGCTGGGTGACGGGCCGGAGCGCTGGGCCGACAGGCTCGCCACGCTTTCGAACCCGCTCTACCTCGGGTTTCACGTGATCGCGCTCGCGAGCGTCATCTTCGTGGCCGTGCGCTTCTTCAGCCTCTTCCCGAAGGCGCAGCCGCGCGACACGGGGCTCCCGATGCCGCCGGCCCCCGTGATCAAGGCGATGCTCTACGTCATCTGGATCGGGCTTACTGTTTTGATGGTTGCCGTGCTCGCCGGAGGGATTTTCTGATGAAGACGTTCCTGCTCAAGATCGAACCGGTGATCTGGCTGCTCTTCGGCCAGGGCATCATGATCGGCACCATGCTGATGACGGGCTGGATCCTGGTGGTCGGCCTGCTGCTGCCCCTCGGCGTGATCGACCCCGAAGCGCTGAGCTACGAGCGCGCCCACATGCTGGGCTCGAACATCATCGGCAAGCTCGTCCTCGCGGCACTGCTCGTCCTGCCGCTGTGGAAGGGCGCCCACCACGTGCGCTCGATTTCGGTCGACCTCGGTGGCGGCGACCGCGACTCGCTCGTGGGCTCGGTGGTCTACCTGATCGCGACCATTGGCTCGGTGCTGGCGATTCTGGCGGTGGTGCGGCTCTAGCCCGGATTTCGTCTCACGAGTGTGTTGATCATCGCGCGTCGGGGTCTGGTTTCGTCGACCCGAGGTGCTCCTGGTATTGCGGTATTGAGCTGGAGGTTCCTACTGGATTCGCATCCAGTAGGACCGCACTTTGTCCGCGGCTTCGATATTTCTCGCTCTCCTCGCGGCCGTCCTCACTCCGGGCTGCTGCCTCAGCACGCGCATTTCGGCCGCGATTTCGCAGCTAGAGCGAAAGGCTTGCTTCGACTACGTTCGCATGCCCGCGCGAGCGCGGTGCTGCGCCCCGAACCCCCTCGAAGGAGTCCCCAAGAGATGAGCGACGAAACCACGTCCCAAGGCCTCGGCACCATGGCGGTCCACGCCGGCCAGGAACCCGACCCCACCACCAATTCGCGGGCGGTTCCGATCTACGCCACGACCTCCTACGTGTTCAACGACACCGAACACGCCGCCAACCTCTTCGGACTCGCCGAGTTCGGCAATATCTACAGCCGCTTGATGAACCCGACGAACGACGTCCTCGAGAAGCGACTCGCGGCGATGGACGGTGGGGCAGCGGCGTTGTCGTTCGCTTCCGGGCAGGCGGCCATCACGGCGGCGATCCTGACCATCTGTCATTCGGGTCAGAATTTCGTTTCGTCCACCAGCCTCTACGGCGGGACGTGGACGCTGTTCACGCAGACGTTCAAGAACCTCGGCATCGAGGTGCGCTTCTTCGACCCGAACAAGCCTGAGTCGATCAACGAACTCGTCGACGAGAACACGCGCTGCGTCTATATCGAGAGCATCGGCAACCCGAAGAACGACGTGCCGGACTTCGAGGCGATCTCCGGCATTGCGCACGGCCACAAGCTCCCGGTGCTCTGCGACAACACGGTGATGACGCCGTCGCTCTTGCGCCCGATCGAACACGGCATCGACATCGTGATCTACTCGACCACCAAGTTCATCGGCGGCCACGGCGTGCACATCGGTGGCGTGGTGATCGACAGCGGGAAGTTCATGTGGGCGGACGATCCCGATCGTTGGCCCGAATTCTGTGGCCCTTCGCCGTCGTACCACGGCGCGGTGTTCGAAGAAGCGCTGCGACCCATTGGCAACATCGCCTACATCATGCACATCCGGACCCACTGGTTGCGCGACACCGGCGCGGCGATGAGTCCGTTCGCGGCGTTCTTGACCTTGATGGGCCTCGAGACCCTGCACCTGCGCATGCCGCAACACTGCAGCAACGCACAGAAGGTGGCGGAGTTCCTCGAAGGCCACGACGCGGTCGAGTGGGTGAACTATCCCGGGCTGCCGAATCATGCGCATCACGCTTCGGCGAATCGCTACCTGCCCGACGGCTCGGGGGCGATCCTGGGCTTCGGCATTCGCGGCGGCGAAGCGGCGGGCAAGAAGTTCATCGAAAATGTGAAGCTCGCGAGTCACCTCGCGAACATCGGCGACGCCAAGACCCTGGTGATCCACCCCGCCTCGACGACCCATTCGCAGCTTACGCCCGAAGAACAGGCGTCGACGGGTGTGTCGCCCGAATACGTGCGGGTTTCGGTAGGCATCGAAGACGCGGCGGACATCATCGCGGACCTCGATCAGGCACTGCGCGCAAGCCAATAGGCGGCGCGCTCTTCAGGGCGGCGCGGTTTCGTGAGCGAACCGAACAGCACCGATGATCTGCGCAGTGCGGCGCCACTGCATCACGCGCAGACGTACGTCTCGAGTGCCCCGCTCGCGCTTGCGAGCGGGGCCGAGCTGCCCGAGCTGACGGTCTGTTACGAGACCTGGGGCGAACTCGACGCCGAGCGCAGCAATGCGGTGTTGATCTGTCACGCGCTGAGTGGCGATTCTCATGTGGCGCGTCACGAAGACGACGACGACCCGGGCTGGTGGGACCTGCTCGTCGGGCCCGGCAAGGCGATCGACACCGACCGCTACTTCGTCATCTGCAGCAATGTGCTGGGTGGTTGTCGCGGCACGACCGGGCCGAACTTCATCGATCCGGCCACCGGGCGGCCCTATGGTGCGGACTTCCCGGTGGTCACGGTCGCCGACATGGTGGAAGTCCAGAAGCGGCTGGTCGACCACCTCGGCATCGAAACCCTGCGCGCGGTAGTGGGCGGTTCGCTCGGAGGCTTGCAGGTGCTCGATTGGGCCACGCGCTACCCCGCGACCGTGGGGGCCGCGATCGTGGTCGCGGCGGCCCCTCGACTCAGCAGTCAGGGCATCGCTTTCGACGTCGTGGGCCGCAACGCCATCCGTCACGACCCCCGCTTTGCGGAAGGGCAGTACTACGGTGGACCGGGGCCGGAAGCCGGGCTCGCGCTCGCGCGCATGCTGGCTCATATCACCTATCTCTCCGACGAATCGATGCGCTCGAAGTTCGATCCGGCCCGCCTGCAGCCGCGCGAGATCGAGACCGGTTTCGAGAGCACGTTTTCGGTGGGCACCTACCTCGCACACCAGGGGGATCGCTTCGTCGAGCGCTTCGACGCGAACAGCTACATCACGCTTTCGACCGCGATGGATTTCTTCGACATGGGCGAGACCGATGCCGCTCTGCGCGACGCCCTCGCACCTTCTACCTGTCGCTGGCTGTTCCTCAGCTTCTCGAGCGATTGGTTGTATCCACCGAGTGCTTCGCAGCGAATCGTGGATGCTCTGCTTTCACAGGGGAGGACGGTGAGCAGCTGCGTGGTCAAGAGTCCGGCGGGCCACGATTCGTTTCTGCTCGAAGACAGCATGCGCGACGGGGCTCGCATGATCTCGGCGGCGCTGACCGCCGTGCCCGGTGCCGACGCCGCGATCCGCGTGCCCGACGAACCCCAGATCGACCAGCCGACGGGCATCTTCTTCGCGCGACGACTCGACTACGAGATGATCCTGCGCCTGTTGCCCGACCAGGCGAGCATCGTGGACCTTGGTTGTGGCAACGGAGACCTCATGGCCATCCTGCGCGATCGCGGCCACGAACCGGTGCTCGGCTTCGAAAGGGACCAGCACGCGGTCGTCGAATGCGTGTCGCGCGGGCTCGACGTGATCCACGCCAACCTCGACCAGGGCGTCGCCGCGATCCCCGACAAGAGCTTCGAAGTCGCGCTGCTTTCGCAGACGCTTCAGTCGATGATCAACGTGACCGGCGTGCTCGACGAAATCGTCCGCATCGCCCACCGCGGCATCGTGAGCTTCCCCAACTTCGCCTACGCGCCGTTGCGTGAGATGTTCATGAACGAAGGCCGCCTGCCCAAGGAAGAAGGCCTCTACGCCCACGAGTGGCACGACACGCCGAACCGCCGCTTCCCCTCGATCCTCGACTTCCAGGAGCTTTGCAACAAGCTCGGCATCCGCATCATCGAGGCGATCTACGTCGACTCGAGCACCGGCGAGGAGGTGAGGGAAGATCCGAACCTCCACGCCGACATCGCGGTGGTGGCGTTGACGCGGTAGCGCCCGGCTCCGGCCCGCGAATCGAAGACCTAGCCCGCATTATTCATGAACATCCTACTGCGACGGCACATCTCCGCACTCTGGCAAGAGAAATCGGCGTCCCGCTGCTCGACGTGGGCTAGACGAGCGGCAGCGTGAGCAACGCGCGGTCGAATCGCGAGAGGTCTTCCCGGTTGTGCGCGACCAACAGGATGATCCCGCCCCCGATCACCGCGGCGCCGAGCACACCGAGTAGCAGGAACACCAGCTTGCTCGAATCGGGTACGGCGTAGTGCTCGCGCAGTCGATCCGCACCATCCGCCGAGACGAGCCTGCGCTCGACCCATCCCGGAAGCTCGCGATGCAAGCACCTGATCTCGCGTGGGTTCGCCATCGCTGTCTATAGACTGAAATCGCTGGCCCAGCGCGCGAGCGGTACCGAGAAGCCCGCCGCGTTGCGGTGGCCGCCGCCGCCAAGCGAGCTTGCGATCTTCGAGACGTCGAGGTCGCCGATCGAATACAGGGTGGCGTGGACGATGCCGTTCTGGATGCGATAGACGCAGCCCCAGGGCCGGTCGTACTTCTTGCGCCCCGCGAGTTCGTGGCCGATCGCGCTGCGGTTCACGCTGGCGTTCACCGCCTCGATGGGATGATCGTCGACGTGGATCGTGTCGGGGTGTTGGATCGCGCGCTGCACCTCGGCCTTGTTGGCGCGGACGATCGATTCCCCTTCGCGGATCAGTTCCGCTGGAGCCCGAAGCGCGAGTTGATCCCAGGTTTCGAAGTCGCGTGGATAGCTCGCGATGGCGGCGTTCACTTCTTCCGAACCGTCGAGTTTCCAGTTCCAGAGATCCTGGTCTTCGACGTAGCGCAGCAACTCCGGCGTGGGTGCGTCGGGGTGGAAGTACTGCCAGGCGAGTACCGCGCCGGAGTGGTCGAGGTCGAAGTGGATCTCGTGACCTTCGTCTTCGATGCGGTTCACGACCGAAGAGTCACCCTGGTAGCGAAGCTGCGCCGACACGTGGTGGTCGAGCACGATGATGTGCTCGGCCACGTGCGAGAGTTCGAGCAGGGTCTTGTTGTCGACCGTGATGTCGACGAAGACGACGAGCGCGTCTTCGAGTTGGTCGTAGGGCAGGGGGTCGTCGTGGGACCGCCCGATGTAGCGCGCGTCTTCGCCCCAGGCGCTCCGCACCGACCAGACCGCACCGAAGCCGTCGGGACAGCCCGCGTGATAGAAACAAACCCTGTTCACCGCGCGAGCATAACGCGTTGCCTGCGCGGCGGCGGCACGCGGGGCCGTGGGAGGGGCGCGATTCGGGCCGACACGCGCACCGCGCCCGCAGTCTCCTCACCCAGGCACGCAATGCACCCGCAAGTGATCGACTGGCGGCACTGCGGTAAGGTTGGCGCCTGCCGGGAGTCTCGATGTCGATGGTCAGCGCGCTAGCGATTCGCGAATCGACCGAAGCGCTTGCCGCTTGCGAAGACCGGGTCGAGCACGACACCAGCCCGCTCGCCGCGCGCTTCGAACGCCTTCGCTCGTTGCCCATACCGTGGCTGCTCGACAGTGAGTCGGCCGAAGGCCCGGCCGCGCGCTTCAGCTTCATGGGCGCCGACCCCTACCTCGTCGTGCGCGCGTGGGGCAAGCGTTGTGCGTTCGAGACCCGACGTCTGGTGGTGCCGGGTGCCACCCTCGGCACACGCACGGCCGAAGGCGATCCCCTCGAACTCGCGCTCGCCGCGATCCCCGCGCTCGACGACACCGCCGTCGCGGACGCGAGCTTCGATGTGCCTCCGCCGTTGCTCGCCGGTGCGGTGGGCTACCTCGGTTACGAACTCGGCGAGTACTGCGAGCCGGTCCACACGACGACGCGCGACGACTTCGAACTCCCGGACCTGCTTCTTCTATATAACGATCGCATCGCGGTCTTCGACCACGAGACCTCGCGCGTATATGCGATCGGGCTCGGTTTCGCAGAGGCGGCAGACCTGTCGACTGCGCGTGTTCGTGCGGAAGCAGCCGCGGGTGAACTCGAGCGCAGCTTGCTGGCGCCGGATGTCGCGGGCGAACCGAAGGGCAGTAGCGGCGTCCCGCCGGCACGCTGGGTGCTGGGTCGAGAACTCCCGGCACACGCAAGCGAAAGCCTCGGCTGCGAGCGCTACGCCGGGGCGGTTGGCGAAGTGCGAGACGAGATCGCGGCCGGCAACGTCTACCAGGCGAATCTCACCCAGCGCGTCGATCTGCCAACCGCGCACCCCCCTGCGACGCAGGCCAATCGCGGATGGCAGCTCCACAAAGCCCTTCGCCAGATCAGCCCCGCTCCGTTCGCGGCGTATCTCTCGCTTCCCGAAGTCGAAATCGTCAGCAGTTCCCCCGAGCGTTTTCTGCGGCTCGAAGGCGACGGCACAGTCGAGAGCCGCCCGATCAAGGGCACGCGGCGGCGCGGTGCTTCACCCGAAGAAGACGTTCTGCTCGCGAAGGAACTCGAAGCGTCGCAGAAGGATCGCGCCGAGAACCTCATGATCGTCGACCTCGTGCGCAACGATCTCGGTCGGGTCTGCGAAACGGGTTCGGTCGAGGTGCCCGATCTGATGGCGATCGAAACCTATGCGACGGTCTTCCAGATGGTTTCGACGGTGCGCGGGCGATTGCGGGCGGAATGCACGCGTGCCGATCTGCTTCGCGCAACGTTTCCGCCCGGCTCGATGACGGGTGCGCCGAAGATCGCCGCAATGGAACTGATCGATCGCATCGAGCCCGTGCGTCGCGGCATCTACTCGGGCGCCATCGGTTACTTCGACGCACGCGGTGGTCTCGACCTTTCGGTGGTGATTCGCACGCTACTCGTTCGCGACGGGCAGGTGCACATGCACGGCGGTGGCGCTGTGGTGAGTGATTCCGAACCCGAAGCCGAATACCGCGAAGCCCTCGACAAGATGCGCGCGCTCCTCGGCGCGGTGGCGTGCTGCAAATGAACGCCGCGAACAACCGCATCTACATCGACATCGACGACGTGCTCTCGCAGACGATCTCGAAGCTGGGCGACCTGTTGCATCAGCACTTCGGCAAGCGCGTGCCCTACGAAGACATCACCGAATTCAATCTCGCCAGTTCTTTCGGTCTCGACGAAGAGGAAGTCGAACACTTCCTGCACCTCGCCCACGAACCCGACGCGATTCGTTCGATTGCGCTGGTCGAGGATGCGCGCCCTGCGCTCGAGCGATGGTCGAGTGCCGGTTACGAAATCCATCTCCTCACGGGCCGACCACCAACGACCGAAAACGCAACCCGCGACTGGCTCGAGACCCACGCCATCCCCCACGTGCAGCTCGACTTCGTCGACAAGTACGGCCGCGCGCACGCATGGGGCGAAGACGTCGAAGTGCTCGATCTGGGCGACGTGAAGCAGTTGGAGTTCTGCCTCGCCGTCGAAGATTCTCTCGAAGTCGCGGTCTTCCTCGCGACCGAACTCGAGGTGTCGGTCGCGTTGATCGATCACCCGTGGAATCGCGCCGTCGAACGCGTGCCCGAGCACGCCCGCGAGCGCATCGTTCGCTGCCACGGTTGGGGCGACGTCGTCGAGCGTTTCCCGACGCCTTGAAGCGCGAGTCGTCGGTCCGGTTCCCGCGGTTGCTCGATCCGTGCGTTCCCGGAATTAGAAGAGCTTGTTCTGGCTCGGCATCGCGATTGTTGACGGTATGCGATCTCACGACACCAGCAGGGATGCCAGCGATGCACAGCGTGAAGCGCACAGGCGACTTGGTCCGGCGGGACGGGTTGCCCTGGCCTTTGCCATGTCTCACCAGGCTCGAGAGATTTCGATCAGTGGGATGCGCCACCGCGACCCCTCCCTCAGTTACTCAGCTGCCAGGGCGCTGCTACTGGCACGCCTGACCGGCATCGAGGATCTGGGCGGTACAGTGGCCAACGCGCCGAAATGACGTGGGTCGACCCGCTCGAACAGATTCTCGAAGAACTCGAGAGAGCGGGAATTCCGCACATGCTGGCTGGTTCTTTCGCGAGTACCTACCACGGCGATCCGCGAACGACACACGACATCGACCTAGCCCGGATTATTCCTGAAGCCCGTAGCGAGAAGTTCGAAAGTGCTGACAGTTCGCGGACCTCGGACCGTAGGCCCCCGGAGACGTACTTTCAGTACGTCGAGGAGGCCGAAGGGAGAAGGCCGTGAAATGGCAGTGCTTTCGGGCTTCGCAGTAGGGCTTCATGAATCATCCGGGCTAGCCCCGTTCGTCCCCGGCCTCGGCGGCGCGAACGAGAGTGAGCAGCGCCATGTGAAGCGGCGCCGCCACCTCGTGTTCGCTCGCGAGTTTCACGACCGCGCCGCAGAGTGCGTCGATCTCCGTTCGTCTTCCTGCGCGCAGATCGAGCAGCATCGACGATTCATGCTCCACGGTCGGGGGCAGCAGCCGCTCGTAGAAGGTTTCGAGGTATTCGTCCGCCGAAGCCCAGTGGGTTTCGAAGCCGGCCGCGTGCATGATGGCGAATGTTTCGTGTGCGATCGCGTCGAGTAGCGCGCGCGTTTCCTTGCGCTTGCCGAGTTCGCCATACGGCACACCGACGAGGGCGCCGAGCGGGTTCAACAACGCGTTGTAGAGCACCTTCGCCCAGAGGTCCTTTGCGATGTCGTCCGAGAGTCGGCATGGGATCCCCGCTCGGTCGATTGCCTCGCACAAGGGGGCAAGTGACCGCGCATCGACTGTGTCGAGATGCCCGACGTGGATCGCGTCGGCGTGCACAGTGACACGCACGCTTGTGTCGTCTTCGCGCTCGAAGCCGGTGATCACGCGCGCATTGAAGACGTGCTCGGTGGGAATGAAGGGACGGAAGATCTCCGCGTTGCCCCAGCCGTTCTGGTACAACACGACGGCCGGTCGGCTCGCCGTCCCGTGCCAGACGGGCCCGAGCGCTTCGGCCAGGGCCGCACCGTCGACCGACTTCGCGCACACGAGCCAGGCGTCGTCGGGGTCGCGAGCGAGGTCGGCGAGCTGCGCGCTCGCGTCGAAGCTGCCGGCCGCCGCCGTCGCTTCGCCGAAGATGCCCGTTCGCCGCGCGCCGCGGCTGCGAAGGCTTCCAGCCTGGTCGTCGCGGCGAACGAAGAAGCGAACGCGAGCTTCCCCCGAGGCCGCGAGACTCGCTCCGAGTGCGAGTCCCACCGCGCCGGCACCGATGACCGCGACCTTCACGCCGACATTCCTCCCCTCGACTCCCCGAACGAAACGGAAGCGCCACGCACGCTTCGGCTCGCGGCCAAGCTTACTGCCGATCCGCCATGTCGAGCACCCATGCCCCACGGGGCACCCCGTCCCACCTGCGTAGAACCGCACCGGTTTCGCGCGCGGAGGCGCTGATCCGGGCTAGACTGCCGGCCGCCGCGTGACCCCCAACCCCCCCCAGCATCATGGATGGGGCTCCCCTCGCGACTCCGCGAGTGCGCACGCCGGCGATCTCAGTCAGCCCAAGCGAACCGCGTGCGCCGGGCCCCCGCCCGAATGGGGATCGCCGCGACCTCGGTTCAACAACCGCGACCAACCAACTGGGACCCATGACACAAGCGACCCATACCCTGGACAACCCCTTCGAAGCAGCGCCTCCGCCGGCCGAACCTGCCACCACCGCCGGCCAGAGCCTCTACGACAATGCCCTCGCCCTCGGCCGTGATCTGAAGTCACGCCCCGTCGGTGGTGGGGGGCCGGACCGCATCCGCGTCCAGCACGCGAAGTCGCGCATGACGGTCTTCGAGCGCATCAAGGTGTTGAGCGACCTCGAGCCGAACTTCATGTGGGAAAACTGGGGGCCGAACCTCGACGGCGCGTCCATCGTGACCGGCATCCTCAACATGAACGGCCGCGACGTCGCGGTCTATGGCCACGACTTCACCCTTCGTGCGGGTTCGATGGACGCCACCAACGGCGCCAAGCTCGCGCGCTTGATCTACATGGCGGGCGAACGCGGCATTCCGCTGATCGGGATGAACGACTCGGCGGGTGCCTTCGTGCCGGCCGGCGTCGGTGGTCTCGACGGTTACAGCGAAGCCTTCAACGCGCTGCGCAAGATCAGCGGCGTCGTGCCGAGTATCTCACTGATGTTCGGCTTCAACGCCGGCGGTGGTTCGTACCTGCCGCGCCAGGGCTCGTTCATGATCCAGCACGACGAGACCTTCATCGGTCTGACCGGCCCTGGTGTCGTGAAGAGCGTGCTCGGCGAAGACGTAACCCCCGACGAGCTCGGTGGCCCCGGTGTTCATGGCTTGAACGGTGTCTGCGATCTCGTGACCAACGATGAGCTCGGGTCGCTTCGCACGGCGGTGCGGTTGCTGGGCTACCTGCCCGACAACAATTACAGCAACGCGCCCTTCTGGGAGACCAGCGACCCGAGCGATCGCTTCACCCACGAAGAAGATCGCTTGTTCCGCAAGACATTCAGTTCGCCCGCCGGCATGAACGCGCCGATGGACGTGACGCTGATGATTCAGCTGATCAGCGACCACGGTGAGTACTTCGAGCTGCAGCCCCAGCGCGCGCGCAACATGATCACGGCCTTCGGTCGGATCGGCGGGCACGTCGTGGGCTACGTGGCGAACAATTCGGCGGTGAATTCGGGGCAGATCGACATCGCGGCGGCGCGGAAGGCCGTGCGCTTCATTCGCTTCTGCAACCTGTATAACATTCCGATGGTCTTCCTCGAGGACACGACGGGTTTCAAGCCGGGCACCGAGCAGGAATCGGGCGGCATCGTGCTCGAGGGGCGGCGGCTGCTCGATTCGATCATCGACCTGCGCACGCCGCGCATCACGCTGATCATCCGCAACGCCTTCGGCGGCGCCTATGCGAGTTACAACTCGCACTTCGTCGGCGCCGACATGGTGTTCGCGTTCCCGATGTCACGCATCGCCGTGATGGGCGCAGCGGGCAAGGACTTCGTCTACAAGAAGGAGATTCGTGCCGCCGACGCCGCCTACGAGAAGGCGGTAGCCGACGGCGGTTCCGAAGCGGAAGCCGCCAAGGTGCGCGACGCCGTGCTGGCGCAGCTTGCCGACCGCTACGAAGAAGAACTGATGAACCCGAAGGAAGCCCTCGCGCTGGGCTCCGTTTCGAAGGTGGTGATGCCAGGCAATAGTCGCCGAGTTCTTGCACAGAATCTCGACTTCCTGATGCGCACCTATACACCGAGCCCGATGGGCGGCGTGCAGAGGGAGTTCGAGTAGTGCGCGACGAAAACATGCGTCCCGGCAAGTTCCACGAATCCGAATGCGAGTGGGTGCGCTCGTTCGCGGTCGAATCGGTCAAGTGCCTGATCGTCTGTCGCGGGCCCGTGCGCAAGGAGGCGTACGACATCCTCGAAGACATGGGGGTCGAGCGCATCGGCATCCTGCTTTCGGAAAAGGATTCGATCGTCTATCCGCGCAGTCTGGCGCCCGAGCTTCGCAGCATCGAAGACGTCAATTCCGTGCATCGCATCCAGGACTACATGGGGGCGGGGCAGGAAGAGAAGCTCGAGCGCATCGGTGAGATCCTCGAGATCGCGAAGTTCCACGGCTACACGCACATCTTCGCGGGCTATGGCTTCATGGCCGAAGACGCCGAGTTCATCGAGGCGATCGAGAACGCGGGCATCACCTTCATTGGTCCCTCGTCGCGCGTGTGCCGCCTGGCCGGTGCGAAGGACGAAGCGAAGAAGCTCGCACGTGGCCTCGGCAACGCGGTCATCCCCGGCACCGACGATGTTTCGTCGCGCGCGCTCGCCAAGCGCGCCGGCGACCGCGCGGCGCTCGAGAAGCTCGCCACGGAGAAGGGCCTCGACTTCCAGTACGACGAGAGCATCGAGCACACGGAGAACGCCGAGCAGTTGCTGCTCGCCGGCTACCGCGCTTCGACCGAACTCGTCACGATCGAAGAGTTGCAGGAAACCGCCGGCGAAGTCGCGCAGGCCATGTGGGCCGACTACCCGAGCCACCGCATCCGCTTCAAGCACATCGCGGGTGGCGGCGGGAAGGGGCAGCGCGTCGTTTCGAAGCCCGAAGAAGTCGAAGCGGCGGTCGTGAACCTGCTCGCCGAAGTCAAGATGACGGCACCGGGTTCGAACCGGAACTTCCTGATCGAGCTCAACATCGAGACCTCGCGTCACAACGAGATCCAGTTGATCGGCAACGGCGACTGGAGCCTTTCGCTCGGTGGTCGCGACTGCTCGCTGCAGATGCACGAACAGAAGCTGCTCGAAGTCTCGCTCACCAAGGAGTTGCTCGAATCGGCGCTCGCGGGCGCGAGTGGCACCGCGGCCGAAACGCTGAAGGGCGACATCGCGACACTCCAGCGCATGGAAGACGAATCCGAGCGCTTCGGTGCCGCCACGGGGCTCAACAGCGTGTCGACCTTCGAGTGCATCGTCGACGGTACGAACCACTTCTTCATGGAGATGAACACCCGCATCCAGGTCGAGCACGGGGTCACGGAACTCGCCTACCGGTTGAAGTTCACCAACCCCGCCAACTCGACCCAGAGCTTCTATGTCGACGAGCTGATCGAAGCGATGGTGTTGCTCGCCGAGCATGGCAGTCGGCTGCCGAAGCCCGAGCGCGTGATGCGACACCCGTCGGGGATCGAAGCCCGCGTCAACGCGACCAACGACGCCCTGCAGCCCCACGCTGGCGGCTTGATCAAGAGCTGGTCGGACCCGATCGAAGACGAGATCCGCTTCGACCAGGGCATTGGTACGCGCAACCCCGATACGGGGGCCTTCGTCTTCTACAACCTCGCAGGTGCCTACGATTCGAACGTCGCGCTCGTGCTCACCCACGGCGACGACCGCGAACACAACCTGAAGCGCATGGCCGAGATCATCCGGCGCACCGAGCTGCGCGGCGAAGACCTCAAGACCAACATGGAACTCCACTACGGTCTCTGTCACTGGTTCGTTGGCAAGGGCGCCATGGCCAAGCCCGACACGCGCTTCATGGTCCCGTACCTCGCAGGCGTGGGTGCGTTGCAGAAGATCGCGAACGACATCGACCTTCCCTACGCGGCGGGCGTCCTGCTGCGGCAGATGGAAGACCCGGCCGCACGGAAGACCTTCCAGGCGAAGGAAACCCTGCTGCTGCGCCCGATGGGGCGGCTGCTCGAGTCACCGCACACCCTCGCGGGTTTCCTCGGGCTGTTCGATGGCGACCTGTGGGAAACCCGGGATGGCGTGCCGCGCTTCACCCAGAACCCGATGCGCTTCCTGCAGGAGCTCTATCACTTCCTCAACATCGAAAATGCTCCCGACAAGCCGCCGTCGGAAATCATCTGGGATCACGACGAAGTGATCATGGAGAACGCCTTCGCGTTCTACAGCCGGATCGCCGAGCTCACGGGTACGACGGACTGGGCCGAGACGCAGAAGCTCCTCGAAGGCGGCGACGGCGGGAAGATCGCTGACGGAAACGCCGAGCTCTGGGAAGCCTGTCAGGCCGCCCACCGCGGTTTCCAGTGCGGCATGGAGCTGCTGTTGTTGATCCCGTCGATCGGAATCGAGAGTGGGTTCAGCGACATCACCGTCGAGGACGACTACACGGTGAAGTTCCCCGAGCAGTTCGAAGACGCCGAAAACGCGTCGTCGCTCGCGCGTTACCTCGCGCCGCCGCCGCAGGCGAGCCCCGACGAGATCGTGGCGCCGATGGGCGGTGCGTTCTACGCCCGCGAAGCACCGCACCTGCCGCTGCTGATCGACGAAGGGCAGCACTTCGAAGCAGGGCAGCCGCTCTTCATCATCGAAGTCATGAAGATGTTCAACACGGTCGTGGCACCGTGTTCGGGCACCGTGACCGAGAACCGCATGAAGGATTCGGACGGCACGATCATCGCGAAGGGCGAAACGATCTTCAAGATCGAGCCCGACGAGCGCATCGTCGAAGAGAGCGCCGAAGAGATTGCGTCGCGCAAGCAGGGCGCCACGGCGCGCCTGCTCGGCTGATCGCGCACCGCGCGGCACCCCGCGACTCTTCGCGAACGCCCATCCAGGAAATCAACAGGAGACCTCCATGCCCGGACCGCTCAGCGGAATCAAGATCCTCGAAATCGCGGGCATTGGCCCCGGCCCTTTCGGCGCCATGATGCTCTCGGACATGGGCGCCGAGGTGGTGCGCATCGATCGCGCCGATCGCGTCCCCGAAGCCTTTCCCGACACGCCGCACGGTGATCTGCTGAATCGCGGCCGCCGCAACGTGGGCGTCAACCTCAAGAGCGCCGAAGGCGTTGAAACCGTGCTCCGCCTGGTCGAGCAGGCCGACGCGTTGATCGAAGGCTTCCGGCCGGGCGTGATGGAACGCCTCGGTCTCGGCCCCGACGTCTGCCTCGAGCGGAATCCCGGGCTGATCTACGGCCGTATGACGGGCTTCGGCCAGGACGGTCCGCTCGCCGAAGTGGCGGGCCACGACATCAACTACATCAGCTTGGCAGGGGCGCTCGAGCCGATTGGGCGCAAGGGGGGCCCGCCGCTACCGCCTCTCAATCTCGTCGGAGACTTCGGCGGTGGTGGCATGCTCCTCGCCTACGGCTTGGTCTGCGGCCTCGTCGAGCGCGCAACGTCCGGCAAGGGACAGGTGATCGACGCCGCCATGGTGGACGGCGCCTCGGTGCTGATGACCATGTTCCATTCCTTCCGCGCGATGGGGGCCTGGAATGACGAGCGGGGCACCAACCTGCTCGACACCGGCGCCCACTTCTACGACGTGTACGAAT